>JBBRMI010000192.1:0-15325 GCA_038230915.1 Polyangiales bacterium
CAAGCGACCCTTCCGGTCGCCGCTCGTTGAGCGTACGTTGGTACGTGAGCACCGGACCGGAGCGAAAACGAAGCCAGAAGCCAGGATCGGCGGGCGTGCTCAACAGCTGAGATGAGACCAATGACAAGCCGCCTTCCTGTTCTCTCGCTGCTCGAATCGCCCAATCGCTTCAATAGTGCGGCGGCTTTTCGTTCGGCATTTCGCGGCGTGAGAGCTCGGCGCCGACGAGGCGTTCGATCTGTTGGATGCGGCCCTTCAACTCGGTGACTTGTCGATTCAAGCTGACGACTACGTCATTGAGCTCGGCGATGGCCTTGTCTTGGTAGGCGACTTTTTCTTCGAGGTTGATGAGACGCGCGGCGTCTTGGCCAGACATGGCGCAAGCGTAGCACTACGGTAAGCGTCACATTTTCGTCGTGAAGGTCCAGTCGAAGTCGAGCTGTTTGCCAGCCTTCGTGCCTTTGATTACCACGTGGTACTGCGTGTTTTTGGTGAACGGCTTGTCGGGGTAGAGGATGTATTGGTCATTGTCCGGCAGCCACTGGTGCAGGAGCGCGTCACACGTGCCCTGCACGAAAACGTCGTGTGAAGTTACTGTGTACGCTTTGACGTACAGGTGCAACGGCGACGCGCTGGGCCAGCCGGTGGGCGGCTTAGGCGGTGTGGGACCTTCGTAGCTGCCGTCGAAATTGAGCGGCACGTTGACTTGGCCAGGATACGGGTAGACGGCGCTGACGTCGTCCGGCGTCTTGGTCCCGAGGCCCATGTCGATGGTGTCGCAGTCGGCGGTCATGCCGTAACCCATGTCGCGGATCCACGGGCTGAGCAGCGGCGTGCGGTGGTAGACGCTGTTGATCCATTGCCCGAGCGCGCCGATCGGGTCGCCGCTGAAGGCCATCACTTCCGAGCGCTGTTGGCCGATGTAGCCAGCGTCCTTCATCCGGTCGGCGAAGCTGACAGCGACGAAGCCCGCGCACGTTGCGACCTCTTCGTGGGCGTTGCCGATGCAGTCCTTGTTGGCGACGTTCTGCTGGTAGTAGTCGCAGTGCTTTTGCGACGACGTGTTGATCGCGGGCACGAGCGTCATGCACGCTAGGCCCATGTGCGCGCGTAAATCATTGACGGCGGCGAGCGCAGTTTCGGGCGGGGTCGTGCCGACCGGCGCCGGGCACACCGTGATCGCAGGGGTTGCCAGCGGCGTGGCGCTGCCGCAGCTGCTGGCGCCACCCGTCGCGCCGCCGCCAGTCGGGGTCGCGCCGCCCGCGCTCGCGCCCGCCGTCGATGCGCCCGCGCTGGCGCCGCCGTTAGTTGCCGCGCCGCCGTTAGTTGCCGCGCCGCCTCGTGCTGCGTCAGCCCCGCTCGTGCCGTTGCCCGCGCTGTTGGTGCTGCTGCCGGAAGCGCCGGCCTTGCCAGAACCGGCTCCCGGGTCGTCGCTGTTGGTGCTGCAGCCGACGAGACCGACGGCCAAGGCCGCACCCCAAAGCGCCAGTTGTCGCATGATGAGCTTTAGTGTCTCAGGCTTGCAAATGCGGCTCAAGCGCCAAGGTAGCGTGCGCGCGGCCTGAGCACGGCTTCGGAGCTTCTTTGTTCGAGCACGTGCGCGACCCAACCGGCGCTTCTGCCGAGGGCGAACAGCAGCGCGGCCGAGCCTGGCTTCATTTCGAGTGCGCGGGTTAGCGCCACCAGGCCAAAGTCTACAGTGGGGGGCAGGCCGTGCCGCCCCATGGCGCGGGCCAGCCCGAACACCGGCTCGAGACGTTTTTCGTGGGCGGAACTGCGCCTGCTCAGCAGGCGTGCGCGTTCGAGCAGCGGGCGCGCGCGAGGATCGCCTTCGGGATACAGCGGGTGACCGAAGCCGGGGATGGGATCCCCGCGGCGTGTGCGCCTTTCGAGCACGTCGCTGGGGCGCGCCAGCGTGGCGGCCTCGTCGAGCAGGGCTTCGACGCGATCGCAAGCGCCGCCGTGACGCGGTCCGCTGAGCGTCGCCAGCGCCGCCGTGAGACACGCGGGCAAGTGCGCGCCGGTCGAGGCGGCGATGCGCGCGGCAAAGCTCGAAGCGTTGAGCTCGTGATCGGCGAGCAGCACGAGCGCCAGATCGAGCGCAGCGCGCGCGTGCTTGGCCGGAACCCTGGCCGCGTAGGCCAACAGCTCCGCCAGGCTCGCCGTTTTGCGGCGAGCGCGCGGCTCGACCAAAAGCTGCGCGATGCTCTGGATCAGCTGCCGCCCGAGCTCCAGCTCGACTTCGCGCGCGCGCGAATGTCGCGTGGGCGCGGCGAGCGTGAGCGCCGGTAGCGCCAACATCAGCTCCTCGATCGACATGCGCGCTGGTCCGAGTCCGCGCTGCGGTGCTTCGAGGGCGCGCCACACTGGCGGGGCTGGCGGCAGCTCGCCGGACCACAGCAGCTCAGCGACTGCTTCGAAGCTCACGCCACGGGCTGCGAGCTCGACGGCGGGGCGACCGCGATAGAGTGGACCACGCTCGTCGATGCCGGTGATGCTTGTGTCGAGCACCGGTTCACCGAACGACAGCGCGGCGGCCGCTACCGGACCGTGGCCGGAGCGCGCGCGCTGTCGAGCCTGAAACCGCTGCAAGTCTTCGACCAAGTAGCGGCGGCGCTTGCCGGTGCCGACGCGCCGCACCAGCCCGCGGCTGGCGTAGGCGTACAGCGTCTGCGGCTTCACGCCGAGCAGCTCGGCGGCTTCTTGGGCGGTCAAAGTGGCCGGTGACTGCATTGTCGAATCAATATTGATCGGAATATTGATTGAATCAATATCCAGGCCATGACTACGTCGCAAGTGTTCGAAGGCTTGGAGGGTGTCTCGGTAGCGCGGACGGAGCTGTCGTCGGTGGAGGGCGAAAGCGGGCGGCTCAGCGTGCGCGGCCGCGCGATCGAGTCGCTCGTCTCCGAGGTGCCGTTCGAGGCTATGGTCGGGCTGCTGCTCGACGGTACGATGCCGGAGCCGGCGCGCCGGGCAGCGCTGCAAAACGAGCTCGGTCAGGCGCGGGTCCGGGCGCACGCACGCTTGGCGTCGCGCTTCGAAGCTGTCGCGGCGCCGGACGCCATGACCAGTCTGCGTAGCGCGCTTTCGCTGCTGCCGGGCGACGCTACGCCCTACGACGCCGTGGCGCTGGCTGCCGTTGCCACGGCCGCCTGGATTCGCCGAGCGCGCGGCGGGCAGCGGCCCGCCCCTGAACCAGGCCTACCCCATGCCCACGATTTGTTGCGAATGCTGAACGGGCACGACGTGACGGACCGCGCCGCCCGGCTTTTGGACGCCTATTTGGTGACGGTGACCGAGCACGGCTTCAATGCGTCGACGTTCGCGGCGCGCGTCACGGCGTCGACCGGCGCTGATCTGGCGTCGGCGGTGGTGGCAGGGGTGGCGACGCTATCGGGTCCGCTCCACGGTGGCGCACCGGGCCCGGTGCTCGACATGCTCGATGCCGTTGCGTCGCCGGAGCATGCGAGCGAGTACGTGCGGGGAGAGCTTGCGGCCGGGCGGCGCATCATGGGCATGGGGCATCGCGTGTACCGCGTGCGTGATCCGCGCGCGTTCGTGCTGGAGCGCGCCTTGACCGCGTACCAGAGCGGGCAGGGCGGTTCGGCTCGTTCGTTACTGGCGCGCGCGGTCGAGGCTGCGGCCGAAGCCGAGCTCGCACGGAAGTACCCGGACCGCGCGTTGCGTGCCAACGTCGAGTTTTACACGGCGCTCTTGCTCGAAGCGCTCGACATCCCACGCGGCGCGTTTACGGCGATCTTCGCCTGCGCGCGCGTCGCTGGCTACGCTGCGCACTACGCCGAACAACGCCGCACCGGGCGCCTGATCCGCCCCAGCGCCCTCTACGTCGGCCCCGTTGCTTAGCGTGTCTCGCTCTCGTGCTCGCTAACCCCTAACCCCTCCCTCCTCACCCCCTCAAAATAGTGAAAGCCCGTCTGTCGAGGGGAGCGACAGACGGGCGTTTCGGGGGTGGCGGTGTCTGGTGTCTTCCTAGGTTACGTAACGAGCTGAATCAGGGGACGCACATCTCGGCCTGGTTGCAGTTCAGGCCCTGACCGCAGAACAGCTGGTTGCCGAACCGGCAACAGGCTTCATTCGCGGCGCCGCACGCCGTGCAGATCATCTGCGCGCTGCAGCTGCTGCCTTGGCCGCAGGCCTGGCCATCGGTGCAGCACGCTTTGCCCGCGGTCCCGCAGTCGGCGCACACGTTGTTTTCACAGCGCAGCGCGCCGGGGCAGCCGTCGCCGCCGCCAGGGCAGCAGGCTTTGCCCAACGTACCGCAGGCTTCGCACTTGTTGGCGACGCAGCCGAAGCCGGCGCCACATTGCGCCCCGCCCCCGCCGCCACCGCAGCACGCTTGCCCGTCACCACCGCAAGCTTCGCACTTGCCGGTGACGCAACGCGCGCCGGTGCCGCATTGCTGGTTGGCGCAGCAGTCCTGAGTTGGAGCGCCGCACGCCGTTTGGCAGCGCGCGGTGCCGCCCCCGCCCCCGCCAACGCAGGTACCCGCCGTGCAGGTGCGATCCGCGCAGCACACGCCCTGTACCGCGCCGCACGCTTCGCATCGCGCGCCGCCGCCAAAGCCGGCGCACACGAAGCCCGCCGAGCAATTGCCCTGACAGCAAGCGTCGCCGTTGCCGCCGCAGTTGGCACAGGCACCGGCCGCGCACATGCCACGGTTGCCACCGCAGCTGGCCGCGTTGGCCACGCACTGATTGTTGACGCAGCAGCCGCCCGCGCTACAGACATCGCCGGTACAGCACTGCTGGCCGGTTGCGCCGCACATCGGTGGCGGATTGCCGGGCCCGGGGCCAGCGCCGCCCGCGTTGTCACCGCCCGCGCCGTCGCCGCCCGCCGCCGGGGGCGCGCCGCTGGTGCCGGGGTCGCCGTTGGCGCCGGCAGCACCCGGGGTGGTGCCGCCAGTGCCGTCCGCGCCGGCAACGTTGCCACTGCCCGCCGTGGAGTTGCTGCTGCCCGCCGTGGAGCTGCTGCTGCCCGCCGTGGAGCTGCTGCCGGCCTTGCCAGCGGTGCCGCTGTTATCGCCGTTCGAGCTGCCTCCGCAACCGACCGCAGCCATGAGGCCGACGACGGCTGAAAGGACTGCGCCGTAGAACAGGCGCTTTCGTTCAGAGAGATGGGACTTTGAGGGCAAACGCGGGGACTGCATGACTTACCTCTTCCTCAAGGCCGCTCGGCCGAGGCCGGGCGGGCAAATCGCACGAAAACTGCAAGAAAACTTCGGTCATCCGGGGGGTTAGCCCACCTTGACCCCCTCAGAGTCACCGCATGGCCATGTCGTCAGGCAGGGCGGCCGTAAATATCGTTGCGCAACCGACGTCGATGCGCGCCGCGCGTTACGATTCGTAGCGTTGCCCGCGGGCGTGGCGAGTGCGCGCCACGAATTCCCGGTGCAGCTCGAGCAGACGTTGGCCAGCGGCGGGCGAATCCAGCCGCCCGAGCGCCTCTGCGATCGACTCCAAGGTGGAGCGCGCGCCGGGGCGCGGCGGCTCACGCAAGCGGTCGCGCGCGGCGCCGCTCGGGTCGGGGGCCAGTGAGAAGCGCGGGAAGCGCGCCAGCTCCGGCAGGCGGCGCAGCATTTTTCTGGTTTGGCGCCAGGTGCCGTCGAGCACGACCAAAGTTGCTGGGGGCGTGAGCTCTTGGCTCGCCGTCGTCTCGCTGTTGCCCGGGTAGAGCAGCCAAGCGTCTTCGATGCTGCGCAGCCGCTCGCGCACGGGCTCCGGGTGCTCCGCGGCCATGTCGAGGATGGTCGAGTTCGAGAGCGCCAAGCCGGCCAGGCGCGCCGTGCCGGTGCTCTTGAACGCCTCCCATTGATGCCGCACGATCAAGACTTGCGGGCGACTCGCGCTCGGGACACCGACCAGCTCGCACAGACAGTAGTCGACCAACAGCAGGCAGCGCTCACAACGGCCAGGGGCACCGGGGGGCGTGAAACTGCGCATGCCGCAGGGTTAGCGCAGTTTGGCGTGCGACGCCTTCGGCGCGACAAGGTCGTAACTCCGGATCAGCGCCGTCGGGTCGTCGAGGTTGGCGACGGGCGAGTTGGCCTTCGTCGTCTTCCTTGCGGCGGGCTTCGCCGGCGCCGCTTTTTTCGTCGCGTTGGCGGGCGCCGAGCGCCCGCCAACGCGACTCACTCATGAACCGTGAACGCACGGCCTGTCGCTGGAGCTCCAGCCCGACTCGACGCCACTGGCGAAGCTCGTTACTTCTTCGCCCGCTGCTCCAACGCCGCGCTGAGCGAGTCGAAGGCTTTGGCGTAGTCAGCGGCGAGCTTCTGTTCGCGCTGCTCCATGTCTTTGAGCGCGGCCTTGGCTTGATCGACCTCAGCGTCGAGCGCAGCGCGCGCGGCAGTGGCGCTAGCCTTGCGTTTCTCGGCCAGCGCGCGCCGGCCCTTGGAGGCCTTGGTGTCGGCGAGGACGCTATTGCTCTCTTTTTCGGCGCGCTCGAGCGTGGAGCGCACGTCGCTCGCCTCGCTGAGTGAGCCTTCGAGCTCGCGCCGGTACAGCTCGAGCCGCACATGGGTGAGGTGGCTGAGCTCGGCGATCGCATTGGCCTGCTTCTCGGCAGCGTCGACGTTCGGCTTGCCCAGCTCGTCCTCGTGCTCTTCGACGAAGCGATGCACTTCACCGAGGCGCTGCTGGCGCTCTTCGAGTTGTTTCTCGACGGCGCGATCCGAGGCACCGGCCGCGACGCCGCCCAGATCGTCACCGCACTCTTTGGAGCATTCCTTCTGCTTTCCGGCATAGCTGACGGCGCCGCCAATTTTCTGGTGGAGCGGGGATTTTTCTTCGTCCCAAAAGCGCGCGACGGTCTCGGCTTCGAGCGCCTGATCGGCGTAGGCGCTCGACTTACCTTCGGTGTCAGCCAGCTCGAACAGCTGCTTGACGGTGGTCGGGTCAGCGTTGCCGAGCTTCTGGGCGCCGGGCTCGAGCTGCGGCAGCGCGCCTTCTACCTTGGCTTCGTCGGCGGCAAAGCGCGTGCGCAGCGTGTTCAGGCGGGTCGGATACTGCTCGGCGTAGCTGGGTTGTTCGCCCGACGGCGCGGTGAGCGGCGGCGGTTGCTTGGAGCAAGCGAGCGAAGTCAGCAGGCAGAAGCCGCAAAGAACGAGCGTGGAGGACCGCATGGGCGGAGTCGTCCCGTCCATCCACCCCGCGCGTCAACCAATTCCGCTCTGCCCAAAGAAATCGCCGTGGCTTCCCCCAAGTCCTAACTCCTAACTACCAACTCCTATCCCGCGATCCGCGCCATGTCGCGAAACTCGCGCGGGCTCATGCCGTGATGCTGCCTGAACGAGCGCGAGAAGTAGTTGCTGTCTTGGAATCCGACCGCGTACGCGACCTCGGCGATCGAGCGCCCGGGCGCGCGCAGCAGCTGGCGCGCTTCGCGCATGCGCGTCGCGGCCACGTAGTCGAGCGGGGAAGTGCCGAGCGCCTCGCGAAATACACACGAAAAACGGCTGATCGACATGCCGGCGTGGCGCGCCAACGAGGCTAAGCTGAGCGGTTGGCTGAAATGCTGGTGGATCAACGATAGCGTCGGCTCGAGGCGCGGGCGGTGCCGCTGCGGATCTTCGGCGGCGGTGTGCTCGGCGCGCGCCAAGACGACGATCAGCTCGACTAACTGCGCGCGCAACAGCAGCTCGTGGCCTAGCCGTGGCTCGCTGAGCTCGGCCTCGATCCGGCCGAGCGCCTCGCTGACCGCGCCGGCGTGACGCGGCGAGACGCCGAGTAGGACCCGGCCGCCGCTCTGCGGATTGAGCAGCGCCAGATCGACGCTACCGAGGGGTGCGAGCGCGGCGCGCGCCGGCAGCAAACGCTCGGCGTCGAAGCCCAGCCGCGTCAGTCTCAGCTCTTCGACGCTGCGTAGGGCCAGGGTGTCACCGCGCGGCACGAGCAACACGCTGCCGGCGCCGACCAGGCTGTCTTCGCCGTTCAGGCCACGCAAGCGCGCGCGACCCGACGTCACGACTAGCAACAGCGTCAGCGCCGGGTCATGGAACGACCAGTCGCCGGAGAGCGTTTCTCGAACCAAGCGGGCGGCTGCACAAGCTGCGGGGGTGGTCACTCGGAAACAGTGCCCGAGTCCCAGCGCTGGGAATGTCGTAAGATTATGAATCTGATTGTGTCAGATTATCTTTTAATTGAAAAAACGGCCTTCGGAGCTGCGTTGGCGCGCCGGTAGGCGAGCGGGGTCGCGCCGCGAAGGCGGCGAAACGCCGCCGAGAAGTGCGCCGCGCTGCTGAAGCCCGCCTCACTGCCGATCCGCCCGACCGGTAGTGCGCTGACGCGCAGCAGCCGTTCGGCGAGCAGCAAGCGTTGCTCGGTCAGGTACTGCTCGAAGCCTTTGCCGAAGGTCTGCTTGAAGATGCGCGAGAAATAGTTACGCGAGAAGCCGGCGTGCCGCGCGACCTGGCCGAGGCTGATCGACTCTTTGCAGTTATCGTGGATGAACGCCTGCGCTCGCTCTAGCCGCAGCCGACGTGCCTCGGCGTACGGCTCGTTCGAGACCTGCAGCAGCACGTCCCACCACTGGCGGAAGACGGTAATCAGCTCGACGGTCGTGAGCGACGTCGCCAAGGCTTCGGTCAAGCGCGCTTCGAGATCGCGCACTGACCTTTCGTCTAGCTGCGCCTGCCTTTCGACCAGTGCCAAGAGCGCAAACAACGAGTGCTCGAAATGCACGCGCATCACCGAGGCGCGGCCGGCGGCTTCTTTGAGCACGCCGCGCACGTAGTCCATGCGCGAGACGTCGAGCAGCGCCGGCTCTGCGCGGCCGAACAGCTCGATGAGGCGGCTGGCCAGGCGCGCGGCGGGCTGGGTGTCGGCGCCGGTCGCCGATTTTTTGCGGATTTCATCGCCATAAAAGCACAGCGGCTGCTCGCGGTGCACGCCGAGCTCGACGCCGAACACGGCCTCGCGCGCCGATCGATGCAGCTCCGGCGCACGCTGACACGGCTCGCCGATGCCGATGAAAGCGCCAAAGCCGAAGCGACGCCGCACGAAGGCTTGCACTTGTTCGGCGCGCTCGCGCAGCAACAACCGGCGCTGCGTGCGGCCGAGTCGTGGCGGCACGTGCGTCAGCAAGAGCACGCCGGTGTCTTCCAGGCGCGCGGCGATCGTGTTGGGCATGCGCCGCGCCAGCGCTACGCACTCGACCTGAAAGCGCTCGGTGCGCACCAGCAAATCGAGCGTCTCTTCGGCGGCCAAGCTGGGGTGGGCGGGCAGCACGGCCAGCACCTGCGTCGGCAACGCGTCGACGCCGAGCTCTTCGGCGTCCCACGGCCGCAGGCCTTCGGCCCAGGTCCAGCTCGAGACCGGGTCGACCAGCAGCGCGCCCTTCCGGAGCTGCGCGCTCGGCAAGCGCGAAAAGTCACGGCGCGCTTGGTGCCAGAACTTTTCAGCGTGTTTTTGCTCTTCGCCGCGGCCGGCGAGCAGCTCGGCGAATACGCGCAGGAAGTCTTGAAACTTGGCGAGCTCGGCGCGGTCGAGCACCTGCGTGTGCAGGATGGTGCGCGCGTAGGCCAAGAAGCCTTGGCTGGAAGCGTGCGGCTTCTCGCCGGTCAGGGCCAGCCAATTTTGGCGAATCTCGGCCGCGCCCCAGGGTTCGCGCAAGAACGGACCGCTGACGAGCAGGTTGTCGCAGCGCCCTTCGCTGACGATCGGTACCCAGAGATCCGAGAAACCGTGCAGCGCCGTTTCGAGCGGGTCTTGCGTCGTGAGTACGCGGTCGACGTGCGCCGTGTTGTACTTACGGCGCGCGTCGCGCTGGCCGAGCGCGTTGTGCGCTTCCACGACCGACGGGGCGCCCGAGTTGTAGACCACGATCCACGAACCTTTGCGGGTGACGAGCGAGCAGGGAATGTCGAGGAACGACGTGAACGCGTTTTGGGCTGCCAAAAATGCGTGGGCGCGACCCAGCTCCAAAGGTAGTGGGGGCTGTTCTGGGCGCTTTCGTGCCGAGGGAGGCGTCCGGGCCGGCCGCTGCATGTCGTCGTCATCATAGAGGCACTTCCGTTCGCGTGGGGCGGGCTTTAGTCTCACCCGCCCACCCGACGAATAGAGGAGAAGCTGATGAAGATCGCAGTGCTCGGCACCGGCAGCGTAGGTGAAACGATCGGCGGCAAGCTCGTGAGTCTCGGTCACGACGTGAAGATGGGCTCGCGTAGCGCCACGCACGAGAAGGGCTTGGCGTGGGTGAAGGCGACCGGTCCGAAGGCAACGCTTGGCACGTTCGCGGACGCGGCAGCGTTCGGTGAGCTGGCCTTCAATTGCACCTCGGGTCACGGTTCACTGCCGGCGCTGCAGTCGGCCGCGGCCGGGCTAGAGGGCAAGCTGGTGATCGACATCGCCAACCCGCTCGACTTTTCGAAGGGCTTTCCGCCGTCGCTGTTCACCGGCAACACCGATTCACTCGGCGAGCAGGCGCAGCGCACGTTGCCGCGTAGCCGAGTCGTCAAGGCGCTCAACCACATCACCGCCAGCCTGATGGTCGATGCCGGGCGCGTGGCCAGCGGCGACCACGACGCGCTGATCTGCGGCGATGACGCAGAGGCCAAGGCCCTGGTAACGAAGATCTTGAAGGAATGGTTCGGCTGGCAACGGGTGATCGACCTGGGCGACATCTCCAAATCGCGCGGGACCGAGAGCTATTTGGCGCTGTGGGTCCGGCTGTTCGGAGCGCTGGGAACGCCTGACTTCAACATCAAGATCATGAGGTAAGCTGCCGCCGATGAGTCAGCTGCGTCGGCGTCGAGAAATCCTCAAACTGTCGGCCTTGGCGGTGACGGCCCTCGTGCCGACCGCTTGCTACCGCGCGGCAGTCGAACCGCTGCCGCTCTCCGACGAGGACAGCGCGCGCTTCTTCCCGCAGTCGGTGGCGTCGGGGGATCCGCGGCCCGACAGCATCGTGCTCTGGGTTCGCGTCGAGGATGCGTCGCGGCCGAAGGACGACGCCGAGCTCGAGCTGGTGATGGCGACGGATGCCGAGCTCACCAAGCGCGTGCCATTGACGGCGGACGCGCTAAACATGCTCACCGCGGCCGACGCCGACCATTGCTTGCTCGTCCGCGTCGGCGGTTTGGAGGCCGCCACCACTTACTACTACCGGTTCATCTACCGTACGCTCGACGGCGTGGCGCAGTCGCGCATCGCGCGCACCCGCACGGCGCCGGCAGAGGAGTCGACGGATCCGGTCAAATTTGCCGTGGTTTGCTGCCAGGACTACGCCGGCAAATACTTCCACGTCGCGCGTCACGTCGCCGAGCAAGACGTCGACTTCGTGCTCCACCTCGGCGACTACATCTACGAGTCGGCGGGAGACCCGTCGTTTCAGTCGCCGACCGCCGCCCGCAGCGTGGCGTTCAGCGCGCCCGAAGAAGCGATCGAGCTGGGCAGCGGCGCCGCTAGGTGGCTGGCCGCGCAGTCGCTGTCCAACTACCGCGATCTGTACAAGCTCTACCGCAGTGATCCCGATCTGCAGGCGCTGCACGAGCGCCACCCGATGATCGCGATTTGGGACGATCACGAATTTTCGGATGACTGTCACGGTGACGTCTCGACCTATCGTGACGGCCGCGTCGACGAAACCTCGCCCGATCGCCGCGCCGCCGCCGATCAGGCGTGGTTCGAGTACATGCCGATCGACTACAACACTGCGCCGGCGGCGAAATTCGACAAGAACGGCGAATTCCCGGACAACTTCGCGATTTATCGTGCGTTCTTGTTCGGCCAGCACCTTGAGCTCGTGATCACCGATCTGCGACGTTTCCGCCCCGATCACCTGGTGCCGGAAGACGCGCCGCCCGGCGCGGTGTACCTGACCGCGGCCGAGGTGGCCGACAATTTCGCGACCGCGCCGAGCGATCTCGTGCCGTACGTCGACATCGAGTCGTTCGCCGACGGCGCCTACCTGCAGGCCCTGTCCGACAACGCCGACGCGCTGGCGATCACCGCTGATTCTCTGACCGGCAACTTCAGCGCGGTCTGGATCAATTCCGCGCTCGCCTCACTCACCGGTGTCGACGTACCGGACTCGATCGACGTCGAAGACGCCGCGCTCGATCGCGGTTACGCTTACCATTGTCTGCTCAAGTCGCAGCAATTCGCACGCCTTGGCGCGCGCTACGTCGTCGCAGTGGGACCGTTCGAAGCGTTGGCGCAGAAGAAATGGATCGCCAGCAAACACGCTAGCGAAATGCTGATGGGCCAGACCCAGCGCGACTGGTTCCTAAAGACGATCAGCAAGTCGACCCGCACCTTCAAGATCTGGGGCAGTGAAGTAGCGCTTCAGCCGCGCCGCATCGACTTGACTGGCTTCACCACCGCGCCGCCCGAGCTGCAGCGGCTAATCAGCATTTCTGCCGAAGATTGGGACGGCTTTCCGAACGAGCGTCGCGAGCTGCTGAAGGAGCTGTCGAACGCCGGCAACGTCGTGATCTTATCCGGAGATCTACACTCGTTCTTCGCCGGTACGCCTTACCTCGATGACAACGAGGACGTGCGCGTCGTCGAGCTGACGACCGGCAGTGTCACGTCGGCCACGTGGCTCGACAGCATTCAGGGCAGCTTGACCCAGGGCAGCAGCTTGCCGATGAACGTGCAGGCGTTGGTCGCGCTCTTGCCGACGCTCTTGGCCGACACTAATGCGCGGCCCAATCCGCACCTGGCGTTCACCGAGCTCGAGAGCAACGGTTACAGCATCGTCGAGGTTGGTAAGGACGACGTCACGATGACGGTCCAAACCATCGCCAGCAAGAACGTCGCCACGCCGCCAGGCAAGCTCAAAGGGAAGCTCGACGCTCTGTTCGGCAGCACGCGCTTCCGCACGCGCTCGGGCAGCGCTGAGCTCGAGCAGCAGCTCGACGGCGAATTTTTGACCTGGAGCCGCAAGGCCATGGCGTTCCAGTGACGTCGGGCTCGCTCTCGGGCTCGGCCGAGCGCGCGAACCAGGTCGGGGAAAGCGACGGTTTTGACGCCGATTTCGTGATTGTGGGTAGCGGTTTCGGTGGCTCGGTCAGCGCGCTGCGGCTGGTCGACAAGGGCTACCGGGTGCTGGTGCTCGAAGCCGGCCGGCGCTGGCGTACCGGCGAGTTCCCCAAGACCAATTGGTTGTTTCACAAGTTCCTCTGGCTGCCGATGCTGGGGTTCTACGGCATCCAGCGCATCACCCTGCTCAAGAACGTGCTCGTGCTGTCAGGAGCCGGAGTCGGCGGTGGCTCGTTGGTGTACGCCAACACGTTGCTCGAGCCGCCGGAAGCCTTCTTTCGCGATCCGCGCTGGGCCACGCTGGGTAATTGGAAGCTGGAGCTGGCGCCGCACTATGCCGAAGCCAAGCGCATGCTCGGCGCCACCCCGTCACGCTTCCTCGGCCCCGGAGATCAAACCCTGCGCGAAGTCGCCGATGAGATGGGCGTGGGCGACACGTTTCATCAGCCTGACGTCGCCGTATACTTCGGCGAGCCGGGTAAACCTGCCATCGATCCATTCTTCGACGGCGACGGGCCGGAGCGCGTCGGTTGCACCTACTGCGGCGGCTGTATGGTCGGCTGCAACGTCGGCGCCAAGAACACGCTCGACAAAAACTACCTCTATTTGGCCGAAAAACACGGCGCTGTCGTGCAGCCGCTAACGACCGTCACTGGCGTCACCCCGCACGCGGACGGCGGCTATTCGGTGATGACCCGGCGCACCGGGCCGTTCGGGCGTCGCGGCCGCGCGCTGCGCGCGAAGAAGGTGGTGTTGGCGGGCGGCGTGCTCGGCACGGTGCCGCTCCTGCTCGACTGCAAGCGGCGCCGGCTCTTGCCCGCGTTGAGCGACCAGCTGGGCAACTACGTGCGCACCAACTCGGAGGCGATCGTCGGTGCGTTGTCGCGTCGCGTAGACGCCAGCAACTCGCGCGGTATCGCCATCACCAGCGGCTTCTACCCGGAGCCGCACACGCACGTCGAGCTCGTGCGTTACGGCGAAGGACAGGACGCGATGGGCCGCCTGGGTGCGTTGATGGTCGACGGCGGGGGCGGGCGCGCGCGGCGTCTTGGGCGCTTCCTTCGGCAAATTGCTCGTTCGCCGTTCGACTTCCTGCGAACGCAGGTGCCGTGGGGCTGGGCCAAACGCACGGTGCTTTTGTTGGTCATGCAGTCGCTCGATAATCACCTGCGCGTGAAGCTCGAACGCCCCTGGTGGTGGCCGTTTGGTCACCGGTTGGTCAGCGAGCTGCCCGACGGGCAAACCCAGCCGCCTACGTACATTCCGGTCGCCAACTTGGTCGCGCGCAAGGTCGCAGAAAAGACCGACGCTGTGCCGATTGGTGCGATCAACGAGGCGCTGCTCGACGCGCCCACGACCGCCCACATCTTGGGCGGCTGCGGCATGGGACAGAGCGCTGCCGACGGCGTGATCGGTCCCGATCACCAAGTCTTCAATTACCCTGGCCTGTATGTCTGCGACGGCTCCGCCATCTCCGCCAACCTCGGCGTCAATCCCTCGCTGACCATCACCGCCCTCACCGAGCTCGCCATGTCCAAAATCCGCGCAAAACGCGCGTGACGCGAGATCGAGCGCGAGCGAACAGGAAGGCGGGAAGGCGGGAAGATTTTCTGGGTGGGTGGGACTGGCGGCGCCGTCGTGTTGAGCTACGAAGTGCTCTCAGTCGGATCGACCAACAACCAGATCCTTCCCGCCTTCCCGCCTTCCTGTTGTTTCGCTCTCGCGCTCGCTAGTTCGAAGCCAAGGCGACGTCGAAGGCTGACGATTTGCCACGGCGTGGCGCGTGGAGGGCGTCGAGCAGAGCGACCACTTCAGAGAATGGGAGGTTGTTCGGCACGTGCAGGACGGCGCGGTCGAGTTGGCGGTCCGTTTCGGCGCGGTGGACGCCCTGGGCTTGCCATTCTTTGCTGATCGCATCCTGGAGCGCGGGGAAGCGCGTTTCGTTGCCGACCAATACCTCGACGCGCGGCACATGCTGGGTTTCGAGCACGGTCGTGCCGAGTTGCCAGCGCAGATCAAAGCCTTGGCTCGAAGCTACGACGTGCAGCTCTTTCTGCGCGGTCGGAGCCAAACCCAGGACATCGCCGGGAGCATGCCCGGTCGCGTTGATACGCGACATTTGCGTCCAGGCCGCGGTCACGATCAGAAACGCGATCAAACAAATCATGAAGTCGATGAACGGCACTAGTACCGCGACGCAGAGGATTCGATCGATTGCGGTCGTAGCGTCGGGATTTCTTCAGCGGGTATGCACAGCTCGATGCTCCGGGGCTGCCGGGGCACACGACGAATCAAGCCGCGGCGTTCGAGTTCGACGACCATGC
>JBBRMI010000193.1:0-15164 GCA_038230915.1 Polyangiales bacterium
ACCCAGCGCTCCGACGAGCGCCGCGCCACGCCGTGGAAGACTTTGATGAGCGACTGCTTCTTCGCGCTCATCACGACCACCGTCACCGAGCTTTCGCGGCCCCCAAAACCAGTCTGCTGAAAAGAGGCGACCGAAACCCAGCGCCGAAGCCCGCAACCGATACCGACATATCCGGCTCCGCGCCGAGTCCGAGAAAGGCCCCGCGCGAGCACGGCCCAGCATCTGCCTTGCCCGAAGCCCCTGCCGAGACCGATACTGATCCCGCAGCCGAACCCGTTTTCGGGGGGCCGCGCTCGCGCGGGGCGACAACGGATCAAGACTGCACCACGCGCGACAGCCGACCCTGATCGAAACCCGCATGAGTTAATATGAGCTGATGACCTTCGCCAGATCGCTCTCCGCCACCCGCAGTCGTTCGCCGTATGCACCGAGCCGGAGAATTTGAGCCCCGCGTGCCCAGTTCCGTGGCAATCAACGCTTCAATGACGAACGTGCGTTGGGGCATCCTCGGCTGCGGCGACGTGTGCGAGGTCAAGAGCGGCCCCGGTTTTCAGCAGGCGGAAGGCAGCGAGCTCGTGGCGGTCATGCGCCGCAACCGCGGCTTGGCCGAAGACTTCGCACGCCGACACGGCGTGCCAAAGTTTTACGACACCCCGGAGCAGCTCATCTGCGATCCGAACGTCACCGCCGTCTACATCGCGTCGCCGCCCGGCAGTCACTTGGAGCTGGCGCTGCGGGTAGCGGCCGCCGGCAAGCCCGCTTACGTCGAAAAGCCGATGGCTCGCACGCATGCCGAGTGCCTACGCATGGTCGAGGCGTTCGAGCACGCCAAAGTACCGCTGTTCGTCGCCTACTACCGCCGCGCGCTCGCTCGTTTCTTGAAAGCGAAGGAGATCGTCGCCGGCGGCAGCTTGGGGGAAATTCAAAGCATCGACGTGCGCTTTACCAACGACGGGCAGCTCGGGCTCGACGCCGCGCAGTTGCCGTGGCGCGTGCAGCCGGAGCATGCCGGCGCGGGCTTGTTTCTGGATCTCGCCAGCCACACGCTCGACGTGCTCGATTTCCTATTCGGCCCGCTGGTGGTCGTCACGGGCGTAGCCACGAACGTGGCGGCGTCTGGCGACGTCGAAGACCAGGTTGAGCTTGGTTTCACCACGCCCGCCGGCGCGCACGGTAAAGCTTTCTGGAATTTCGTCAGCGCGAACAAAGAGGATCTGATCAGCGTCACGGGCTCGGCCGGCACGCTGCGGCTGTCGACCTTCGGCGATACCCCGATCGAACTTCACACGGCCGCCGGTCCCGAACACTTCACGCTGCCCAATCCGCGCACGATTCACGGGCCGATGATCCAAACCATCGTCGACGACTTGCGCGGCCAGGGCAGTTGTTCCAGCACAGGCGTGACGGGCGCCCGCACCTCCGCCGTAATGGATCGCGCGCTCGCCAGCTACTACGGCTCGCGCGCCGATGGCTTCAGGAAACACCCCGAGCGCTGGCCCGGTCGCTCGACCTCGCGCTAGGGGCATCGCCGGGTATAATCCCCGGGTGGACGCCACTGAGCCGCTGCGCATCGAGCTCGAGCAAGCCGCGGTTCGTGCGATCCACAAGGCCTACGAGCACGCGAATGGCTCGCTGTTTCGGTTTAAGCTGCGCCCGCCCGCGTTCGAGCTCGTGAGTAGCGTCGAGCGCTTGGGCCGATGGGTGCCGATGCACCGTACGCTCGAGCTTTCGCGCGATCTGCTGGTCAAGCACGGTTGGGGTGTGCTCGAAGAAGTGCTCAAGCACGAGATGGCCCACCAGTACGTGGACGAGGTGCTCCAAGTCCGCGATGAGCCCGCGCACGGCCCGATATTTCGCCGCGTCTGTCAGGAGCGCGGCATCGACGCTCGCGCCAGTGGCGCGCCGTTGGCCGCCGAAGAGTCAGCGGAAAATCCCATGCTCGAGCGAATCGCCAAGCTGCTGGCGCTGGCCGAGAGCCCGAACGAGCACGAAGCCCAAGCCGCGATGAGCGCCGCCCAGCGGCTGATGCTCAAACACAACATCGAAGCCGCGGTATCGGGCACGACCGCCAACTACCGCTTTCGGCATTTGGGGAAGCCAACGGGTCGCGTCGCCGAGCACGAACGGCGCTTGGCGATGATCTTGGACGAGTTCTTCTTCGTGCAAGTGATCTGGGTGCCGGTGTGGCGCGTGACCGACGCCAAGCGCGGCAGCGTGCTGGAGGCGTGCGGTTCGCGCGACAACGTCGAGCTGGCGGCGTACGTGTACGACTTTCTGATCTACACGAGCGATGCGCTGTACCGAGCTGACCGCAAGCGCCGTCGTGACCGCACGCACCAGGCGCGCCGCAACTTCTTGGCGGGCGTCATGAGCGGTTTTCACGAGCGCCTCAAGAGCGAGCGCAAGCGCTCCGAAACGCAGGGCTTGGTGTGGGCTGGCGATGCCGAGCTCAGCGGTTATTTTCGGCGGCGTCACCCGCACGTGCGCTGGGCGCGCCACGCCGTGTCGACGACCGGCGAGGCCTACGCGCGAGGCCAGACGGCCGGACGCAATATCGTGCTCCATCGCGGAGTGAAATCCGGCGGCGGGGCGCCGATTCGCCAGCTTCCGCCCGCGAGGTAGCTACATGTCCTACCTCAGCGGTTAAGCAGCCTGGCTTCGAGGCCGTTGCGGGTGTCGGAGCCACCGCCACAATGCTCGACTCTAGCGCCGAAGCTTTCCAGAATGGCGGGAGCGTGACTGAAGCCACCGACACCGCGGCCGAAGATTCGCTCGTCGGCACCGTGCTGGCGGGCCGCTACCGCATCGAGAGCTTGCTCGGTTCGGGCGGCATGGGCTCGGTGTATCGCGCCGAGCACGTGCTGATGCGCAAGGCGTGTGCGGTCAAGGTGCTGCACCGCGAGATGACGCAGGTGAAAGAGGTCGTGGCGCGCTTCGAGCGCGAAGCCGTGGCCGCCGCCCGCATCGAGCATCCGAACGTCGCCACGGCGACGGACTTTGGCCAGCTTGAAAACGGTTCGTTCTACTTGGTGCTCGAGTTCATCGAGGGCAAGAGCCTGAGCCAGCTGATCGCCGACGTCGGGCCGCTGCCTGAAGGGCGCGCGCTCTTGATCACGCGGCAGATCGCCGACGCGCTGGCGGCCGCCCACGGCGCGGGCATCGTGCATCGCGATCTGAAGCCCGACAACGTGATGCTCGTCACCAAAGATGGCGCGAGCGACTTCGTCAAAGTGCTCGATTTCGGCATCGCCAAGATAAAAATCGAGGAGCCGGGCCCCGGTCAGCAGGCGCTCACGCGACTCAACACCGTGATGGGTACGCCCGAGTACATGTCGCCCGAGCAGGCGCGCGGCGAACCAGTCGACCTGCGCGCCGACCTGTACACGGTTGGCATCATCTTGTACGAGATGCTCGCCGGCACGTCGCCGTTCCGCCACGACGAGTTCGTGGTCGTGCTGACCAAGAAGCTCACCGAAGATCCGCCGGCCTTGCCCGCGCACGTCTCCGCCGCCGCGCGCGAGCTCGTCGACGAGCTGCTGCAGCGGTCGCCCGATGACCGGCCGCAAACCGCCGCCAGTCTCGTCGAGCGTGTCGACGCGATCTTGGGCTATTCGCCGGCGCCGAGCGCGGCTTTCGCGCCGGTGTCGGGGCAAAGCCCGCGGCGCGTCGTCGCGAAAACCTCGCCCGCCGGCAGACCGCCGGACGTCGCGTTCGCCAACACCGTCGTCGGTGAAGCGCCGCCGTCGCTGCCACGCGAATCGACGATTTCGCGGCTCAAAGGCGGGGTCGCGCCGGTGCTGGCGCGGGTCATGCCGCTTTTGAAACGGCGCGTGGCGGTAGGGCCGAAGCAGGTGCCGCTGGGCGTGCTCGGCGCGGCGCTGGTCGGGTTGCCGGTGCTGCTGACGTTGGTGTTTTCGGCGGGTTCGCCCCACACAGCGGGGCAAGCTGGCGGCGCCGGTAGTGCGCTCTTGGCCGCGCCGGTGGATGACGACTTGGCCCAGCTGATGAAGCGCGCTGAAGGTGGCGATCGCACGGCGCTTGCGGAGCTGCCCGGGCGCGCCGCGACGGCCAAGCTCGCGCCGGCGTACTTGGCGCTCGGTCGCGGCTACTTCAAGATTGGTCAGGTCGACGCCGGCCTACGCGCCTACCGCTCGGGTGGCAACCTCGATCCCAAGCTCGGCGAAGCGAACAACGTGCTCGGCGACTTGCGACGCGGGTTGGCTGAGGCGAAGAACGAGCAGTTGGCGCTCGAGGTGGCGGCCGTGCTCGGCGCTGGCGGCGCAGACTTCCTCTACGACGTGTACGACAGCAACCGCACCACCAACGCCACGCTGTCCAAGCAAGCCAAAGTCCTGCTCGACAGCGATGCCGTACAGGCGCAGCAGAGCCCCGCGCTCAAGCTCGCCTTCGAGCTGTTCAAAGCCAAGACCGACGGTTGCTCGGCGGTGAAGAAGCTGCTCCCGCGCATCGAAGAGAGCGGCGACATCCGCGTCGTGCCAGCGCTGACACGCTTGGGCGAGCGGCGCGGCTGCGGCTTCCTCGGCCTGCGCGACTGCTTTGCCTGCCTGCGTAGCGCCAACGGCAAGGATTTGGCCGCCGCTCAGAAGGCCGCGTCCGCGCGACCCGCCCCGAAGGTCGGCGGCTAAGAGGCCGAGCGCGCCGCGTTTCCGTTCAACGTTAGTGAGCGTTGTGTCGCCGGACGTTCGCCTCCGCTCTTGGATGGGTCCTGAGCAAGTTGTGCGTAAGAATCTGATTTAATTAGTGAAATTCCATCGCTTCTTGACAAAGAGCGTGAAAGAGACCAAGCAATCCGCTAATCGGGATAGCAGGATACATGGTCCTCACTCACTTCGTCGAAACGCTGAACCTGCTCGGTGACGAGAGTCGCATCCGGCTCTGCACGCTGTTGCGCGAGCGCGAGCTGTGCGTGACTGATTTGGTGCGCGTGACCGGCATCTCGCAGTCGCGCGTGTCGACGCATCTCGGACGCCTGCGCGAAGCGGGCTTCGTGCGCGACCGCCGGCAGGGCCAACAGTCGTTCTACGGCTTGGCGCTCGACTCCTTGCCCGAAACGGCGCGCGCCGTGCTCGACGAAGCCGTGCGCTCGTCCGATCCGACGCTCGACGGCGACCAACGCCGGCTCGCCGAGCTGGAAGCCGAGCGGCGCGGCGGCGCGCCCGAGTTCGCGGACGACATCGAGCGTTACTACTCGCCAGGCCGGACGTGGCAGTCGCTGTCAGTCGGGCTTTCGGCGCTGCTCGAGCTCGGTGATGTGCTCGACGTCGGCTCGGGTGACGGCGCGGCGGCCAGCTCGTTGGCGCCGTATTGTCGCTCGCTCACCTGTATCGATACCAGCTCGCGCATGATCGATGCGGCGCGCGAGCGGCTGCACAAGCTCGCGCACGTGACGGCGCGCGTCGCCGACGTTCACGACTTGCCGTTTGCGCTAGCGTCGTTCGACAGCGTACTGATGTTTCACACCCTTACGTATGCGGAAAATCCAGCTCAGGCGCTGGCCGAGTGCGCACGTGTTCTGCGACCGTCGGGCAAGCTCGTCGTGCTGTGTTTGGACGAGCACCGCCAGCACGAGGTCACCGCGCCCTACGGCGAACGCCACCCCGGCTTCTCGCCCGCCAAAGTCCGCGATTTGCTGACCAGTATCGGTCTCAGCGTCCGCACCGCCGAAATCGCCTGCCGCGAATCAAAAAAGCCTCACCTACAGGTCGTGCTCGCCATCGCCTCTAAGCCCGCTTCCTCCAACTGCTAACTGCCGAACTGCCAACTCCTATGCACCCGCTCCAAGAACTCCTCCAGAAACGTATCGCCATCATCGACGGCGCGATGGGTACCACCATCCGCACGTACGGGATGACCGAGCAAGATATCCGCGGCGAGCGCTTCAAGGATTCGAAGAAGGATCTGCTCAACAACGGCGATCTGTTCTCGCTCACGCAGCCGAAGATGATCTGCGACATCCACCGGCGCTTCTTGGAGGCCGGCGCGGACATCATCGAGACAAACACGTTCGGCGCGACCAGCATCACGCAGAGCGAGTTCTTCGTCGACGACCCGCGCGAGCACGGCGGCCGCAAAGATCCAGAATTTTATCAGAAGATCATCGAGACCAAGTTCCTTCAAGACTTGGCATACGAAATCAACGAGCAGTCGGCGCGGCAGTGTCGCGAGTGGGCAGACCGCGTCGCAAACGCCGACGGCCGTCGGCGCTTCGTGGCCGGCGCGATCGGACCGCTCACCGTGTCGCTCACGAATTCGCCCGACGCCGATGACGCTGGATTTCGTGTCGTCACGTTCGATCAGGTCAAACAGGCTTATGTCGAGCAAACGCGCGCGCTGATCGCGGGCGGTTCGGACGTGCTGCTGGTCGAGACGATCTTCGATTCACTGAACGCCAAGGCGGCGCTGGTGGCGATTCAAGAGGTCTTCGAGCAGGACAAGACGAGCTTGCCGATCATGATCTCGGCGGCCGTCGGTCGCGGCGGCGAGACGATGATCTCCGCGCAGACCGGCGAAGCCTTGTGGAACGCCGTGAAGCACGTCAATCCGCTGTCGGTTGGGCTGAATTGCTCGCTGGGACCGGACTTGATGTACCCGTTCTTGAGCGAGCTGTCGCAGAAGTCCAACACGGCGATTTCTTGCTACCCGAACGCGGGCTTGCCGAATCCTTTGTCAGCGACCGGCTTCGATCTCGAGCCGCCGGACATGGCGCGCTACCTGGGCGAATTCGCCGAAGGCGGGTTGATCAACATCGCGGGCGGGTGCTGCGGCAACACGCCCGAGCACATCGCTGCGATCGCCAAGGCGCTCGAAGGTCGGCACCCGCGTGAGGTCGCCGACAAGAACGTGACTCACAAGGTGATCTCGATTCCTTCAGCGGTCGCGGACGCCGATTGGCGCCCGTTGCGGCTGTCCGGATCGACGCCGTTCACGCAGCAAAAGGGCGTGTACATGATGATCGGCGAGCGCACGAACGTCGCCGGTTCGCCGAAGTTTGCCAAGCTGATCAAAGACGGCAAGTACGAAGAAGCCGTCAGCGTCGCGCGTCAGCAAGTCGAAAATGGCGCCAACGTGATCGACGTGTGCATGGACGAAGGCATGATCGACGGTGTGGCCGCGATGCATCGCTTCCTATCGCTCTTGGCGAGCGAGCCGGAGGTGGCGAAGGCGCCGTTCATGGTCGACTCCTCCAAGTGGGAGGTGATCGAGGCCGGCCTCCGCTGCTTGCAGGGCAAGGGCATCGTCAACTCGATCTCGCTCAAAGAGGGCGAGGAGAAGTTCCGCCAGAACGCGCGCACGGTTCTCAAGTATGGCATGGCCGTAGTGGTGATGGCCTTCGACGAGCAAGGCCAAGCCGCCACTTTTGCCGAGAAAATCCGGATTTGCGAGCGCGCCTACCGCATTTTGGTCGAAGAAGGCATCCAGCCGGAAGACATCATTTTCGACCCCAACATCCTCACGGTCGCGACCGGCATGGAGGAGCACAACAACTACGCGGTCGACTTCATCGACGCCACACGCTGGATTAAACAGAACCTGCCGCACGCCAAGGTGAGCGGCGGCGTCTCCAACATTTCCTTCAGCTTCCGCGGCAACAACCCAGTGCGCGAAGCCATGCACTCGGCGTTCCTGTTCCACGCCATTCAAGCGGGCATGGATATGGGCATCGTCAACGCTGGCATGCTCGAGGTCTACGAGGAGATCAAGCCCGAGCTCAAGCAGCTGGTCGAGGACGTGCTGCTAAATCGTCGTCCGGACGCCACCGAGCGGCTGGTCGACTACGGCGAGAAGCTGAAGCTCGAGATGGCCGGCTCGGCCGCCGGCGCCGCCAGCAAGAAAGAAGAGGAGGAGTGGCGCAAGGGCACGGTCGAAGCGCGGCTGTCGCACGCTTTGGTCAAAGGCATCGATGCCTTCATCGACGCCGACACCGAGGAAGCGCGGGCCAAGTTTCTACGGCCTCTTTCAGTCATCGAAGGGCCGTTGATGGACGGCATGGGTGTGGTCGGCGACCTGTTCGGCGCCGGCAAGATGTTCTTACCGCAGGTCGTGAAGAGCGCGCGCGTGATGAAGAAGGCCGTTGCGTACCTGTTGCCGTTCATGGAGGCTGAAAAGGCCGAAATGGCGGCGCGCGGTGAGGTGGTGAAGACGCAGGGCAAGATCGTGCTCGCCACCGTGAAGGGCGACGTGCACGACATTGGCAAAAACATCGTCGGCGTCGTGCTGGCTTGCAACAACTACGAAGTCTTCGACATGGGGGTGATGGTCCCGTGCGAGAAGATCCTCGAGCGCGCCAAGGCGGAGAAGGCCGACATGATCGGGCTCAGCGGGCTCATCACGCCGTCGCTCGACGAAATGGCGCATGTCGCGCGCGAGATGGAGCGCCAGGGCTTTAAGTTGCCGCTGTTGATCGGCGGCGCCACCACCAGCAAGGCCCACACCGCGGTCAAGATCGCGCCGTTCTACAGCCAGCCAGTCGTGCACGTACTGGACGCGAGCCGCGCGGTGCCGGTAACGACCAGCTTGCTCAGCGATGGCGGCAAGGCGGCGTTCGTCGAGCAGCACAACGCCGAATACAAGCGCCTGCGCGAGATCCACAGCGGCACCAAGCAGAAGCTTGTCAGCTTGAGCGACGCACGCGCCAATCGCAGCAAGATCGAATGGCGTGAGGAAGACGTGGCGACGCCAGAATTTCTGGGCGTTCGTGTGCTCGATGACTTTCCGCTCGCGGTGTTGCGCGAGTTCATCGACTGGACGCCGTTTTTTCACACTTGGGAGCTGAAGGGCGTTTACCCGCGCATCTTGGAGCACGAAAAGTACGGCGAGCAGGCGCGGCTGATCTTCAAAGAAGGCAACGCCTTGCTCGATGAAATCATCGCAAAGAAGCTGATTCGCGCGCGCGGCGTGTACGGCTTCTTCGCTGCCAACGCCGAGGGCGACGATGTCGAGCTCTACACCGACGCCACGCGCACGCAGTCGCTCGCGCGATTGAGCTTCTTGCGTCAGCAGAAGGACAAGGACAAGGACAAGACCGAGCCGAACCGCTCGTTGTCCGACTTCATTGCGCCACGCGCCACCGGCCTACGCGATCACATCGCCGGCTTTGCCGTCACGAGCGGTATTGGCCTTCAGGAATTGGTGATGAAGTACAAGGCGGACAACGACGACTACAACGCGATCATGGCGGAAGCCTTGGCCGATCGCTTGGCGGAGGCGTTCGCCGAATGCTTGCACAAGCGCGTGCGCGAAGAGTGGGGCTTCGGCAAGAGCGAAGGACTCACCAACGCCGAGCTGATCCAGGAAAAATACCGGGGTATTCGCCCGGCTGCCGGCTACCCCGCCTGTCCCGACCACACCGAGAAGGGCACGTTGTGGCGCCTGCTCGACGCTGAGAACAACACCGGCATGAAGCTGACCGAGTCGTTCGCGATGTGGCCCGGCTCGAGCGTCAGCGGCCTGTACTTTGCACACCCCGAAGCGCAGTACTTCACGCTCGGCAAGATCGACCGCGAGCAAGTCACCGACTATGCCGCGCGCAAGAACATGTCCGTGACCGAAGTCGAGCGCTGGCTCGGCCCGAACCTGGGCTACGATCCCTGAGCGCTTCGGCTACGGCCCGTACGGCGAGAACAAACACCAGGATTGCGCGGAGCGCTAACGCCGAGCAGCAGGTGAAAGCCGGCGACTACACGGCCGTGGTCGAAATGCGAGGACATGCGCGACGCTACCGGCTGGGTCAACTGCCGGAAGTAGCGCCGGCCGACCGCGAGCAACGCGGCGCGATGTTGGGCTAGGGTAGCGACATGCAACGACGGTTGTTCCTGACCGGGGTCGCCCTGGCACCGCTGGCTTGTCGTTCGACGGCGGGCACGGTGGATGAAGCATCGCTGCGCGAGGTCGTGGCGTCGCAGGCCGCGGCGTGGAATCACCACGACGCCCACGCCTGGGCCGACGCCTTCACGCCCGATGGCGAGTTCGTGAACATCTTGGGGACGCTGCTCGAAGGTCGAGAGCAGATCGAGAAGCGGCACGCGGAGCTGTTTACGACCATCTTCAGCCGCAGTCGCGTGGTCGTCACGACGCGCAAGGTGCTGTCGCTCGCTGCGAAGGCTGCGCTCGTCGAGACCGTGTACGAACTGCGCGACTACGCGCGGCTGCCGCCTGGCGTGCAACCGACGGACGCCGACGGCACGCTGCGCACGCGCATGAAATACGTGCTCGTGCTCGCCGCCGACGGTCGCTGGCGGATCGCTTCCGCGCAAAACACCGCGATTGGCAAGCTGCCGCCCTAAATCTGGGCGGTTGAAGCTGGCTTCTGCCAGCCGGTCTTGGGGCGGAAGGTCGTCGGTGCCCGTGCTAAAGTTCGAACCGATGCTCGACGTACAGCTGCTCGCCCCGCAGACGACTCGCGCGCTCCGCCGTGAAGAGTACGATCGCCTCGTGGCGCTGGGCGTGTTCGAAGACGAGCGGGTCGAGTTGATTGAGGGGATTCTGGTCACGATGAGTCCGAACGATCCTGAGCACGCGAGTCCGGTGCAGCTCTTGACTGAGCTGTTGGTGCCGGTACTTTTGGGGCGGGCCGTGGTCCGCATTCAGCTGCCGATCATTGCGGTGCGCGAGTCCGAGCCCGAGCCCGACGTGGTGATCGTGCCGCTCGGTGACTACCGACACGCTCACCCCGACCAGGCCCATTGCATCATCGAGGTTGCCAACTCCTCGGTCAGCAAGGATCGCAACATCAAGGCTCCGCTCTACGCAGCCTCCGGGTTTCGCGAGTATTGGCTGGTGAACGTCCCGGAGCAGGTGGTGGAGGTGTTTCGCCTGCCCAGTCCGGAGGGCTACGCTCAGCGCGTACGTTACGCCGTCGGACAGACCATCGCCCTCGAGGCCTTTCCCGACGTTGAGATCGAAGTCGCCAAGTTGTTCTGAGGCAAAGCGCATTGCCTCACGTTTCGGGACGGATTCGCGAGCGCGCTGGGGCGTAATGGTAGACGAGCTGAGCTACGCCGTAGCGCGCCTGTTTGCCGACTGGGCAAGCGTCGCGCACCGCGACCCATTCGGCTGCGTGCAAAGCCACGGCCGCTGAGGAGAGCGGGGAACCCGACGCGGCCAGCGCGCGCTCGAGCGCTGGCACACACGGCGCGCTGCAGCCGCGGCACGGCCGTTCGAGATCCGGCGGCACCGCGTCTGGCCCGGTGACGTCGACCACGACCACGGCGCGCAGCGCGAACCACGGGCCGTGCTGGGGATGAATCGCCAAATGACTCGGCGAAATCGCAGCAAAACCTACCGACTCCGCCAAGCGCTGGATCGGAAACGCGCGCGGAGTCGTCACGTGAGAAAAGACGATCCGCGTCGGGTGTTGGGTGGCCTCGGTGAGCAAGCGGGTGAGGCGCATGGTGACATAGGTGTCGAGCGGATTTCCGCCGCTCGCTAACGTGGCATCGGTCTGAAACGCGTGGGTGAACGCCGGCCAGAGCTGGCGCGTGTTACCGATCAGCAGGCCGAGCGCGTCGGAGCGATTGAAGCAGTCGAGTCGTGCTGTTTCGACCGCGCCAGCGTTGTAGCGGCTCACTGCGAACGGGTGGACGAGGTCGAACCCGTTTGGCGCGCAGGCAGCTTCGACGCGGCTCGTAATTTCTTGCCACTCGGCTTCGCTCACGCGAGCAACATAGCTCGGCGTGGGGTCCGGCGCTTCCACGCGCCGCTAGCGACGGCGACGGCGGCCCAAGCTCAGGCCGAGAATTGCCAGAACCGCGAGGGCGGCGCTGGGCCGGCCGTGCGCGTTGCCGGCCAACGCGCAGGTACATCCAGCTGATGCTTGCGGATCTGTGGGCGGGTTTCCGGCCTCGTCGGCTGTCGTGCTGGTGCCGGCCACGGGCCCGCCAGCGGTGCCGGCTGTTGTCGTTGTCGTCGAACCACCGCTCGTCTGTGTGCCGCCGACGGTGACCGTGCTGGTGCCAGCCGCGGTCGAGCTACCGCCGTCGGTCGCGCCGCCGGAGCCGCCCGAGTTGTGAGAACCGCCCGAGTTGCTCGAGCCGCCGCTCGGACCCGTGGGCGCGCCGAATTCATAGGCGCCCAGATCCGGACTTTTGCCGACGAACGGGCTGCCGACGTCCGTTCCCTGGTCGATCAGTTGGCTGGTCGGGCTTAGCTTCACGAAGTCGATCGGCGGCAGGCTGCCGTCGGCTTGGCGCGGCCCCATGAAGCCAGTGTCGGCCACGCTGACGAAGTCCGTGTTGGCCGGCGTGATCTTCAAATCCCAAGTGTTCGACGCGGTATCGACCCCGCCCATGTTCGTGTTCTTGTCGGGGAAGCCGACATTGTTGCGCATCTTGTGCGCGAGCGAGCCGGTCAAGATGATCGTGGTGTTGGTGTCGCCGGAGGGACTCGCCAGCAGGTTGTACTGAACGCCGTTGTTGAGCGAGGTGTTGTTGTACCAGTTGTTCCCGCCGGACGAGTGATTGGCGTAGAAGCCGGCGGCGCCGTTTTTCCACGCCACGCTGCTGGTGATGGTGTGACGGATGCCGGTCTTGCTGCTGCCAGCTTTGAAGCCGTTGCCGTTTCCCGACGATGGGTGAGTGGTGCCCGAGTTGGTGTAGCCGTTGCCCATCGCCCAGCACTTGTCGATTGTCACTGGGTATTCCTGCGAGATCAGATCGTACCCGTCGTCCGAGTTCCACCACGCACGACAGCCACGCAAAATAGTGGTCGCGCCGGCCGACTGGTAATGCACGCCGAAGCCGTCGGCGTTCTGCCCGTCACCCTGCGACGATTTTGGGTCGTAGTCGTCGTGCGCGTCGCAGTTCAGGATCAGATTGCCGCCGTTGCCACCATTGATGAACAGCCCCGGCCCGCCGATGTGGTGGATATTGAGCAGCTCGAAGATGTTGTTGCTGGCCTTCTCCGTCAAAAGCCCGCTGTTGGTGAACGTGCCGGCCTGCGGCAGGTTCATGATTTCGAGGCCCTTGATGTGCACCCAACTGGCGGTGACGTAGAAGCCGTTGGCCTTGTTCGAGCTCGACGACTTCCAACTGGAGAAATCGAAGATCGGAGTTTCGCCCTGATATGCCCAGAACTTGACGCGCATTGCGTCAGATTGGCCGCCCTTGGAGATCGCGATGCCGCTCACCGACGAGGCGCCGTTGACCACCTTGTAGGTGCCGCCGCGGATCCAGACCGTGTCGCCAGGCGCGGCGACGTCGGCGCCCTTTTGCAGGTTGGCGAACGGTGCGGCCATCGTCCCCGGGTTGCCGTCGCTGCCAGTGGTTGCCACGTAGTATTCGGTCGCCACGGCGTTTCGTGTGGCGACCGAAAACAGCGTCCCCAGAAACGCCAACGTGAATGCGCGGTTTGCCATGGTGCTCCCGAGAACAAGGGCACGAAATCGCCGAAACGCGCGTTTGTTTGAAAAAATCGACCTGCGGGAGCTCAGGGTCCGCTACGGCGAAACCTTTTCAGTAATCCGCGGTGTGGCTCCGTCCGCGCGTGGGCGGCGCTTTCGCGCAGTCCGCCCACGTGCAGCGCTAGTCGGCGTGCGTCGGCGTCGGGCGATTACTTCTGCCAGAACTGCGTTGGCGTGCTGCCGGGCCCCGTGCACGCTTCACGGCGCTGTGCGAGTCCAACGCGCGTGCAGCTTCGATAGAAGAGTGGTGTCCATTTGGCGGAACTGCAGGATGTGCGCCGCTTTGTCGTCGCCGCTGAAGCCTTCGATCGAAAAATCGCCGGAGCTTCCGCTGATTGCCGTGCTCTTGCACGGCACGTCGAGCTCCTGGAGCAGCAGGCGTGAGCACTCGGTCGTGCTGCCGTAGCCGTCGGTCATGATGTTGGAGTGGGTGATGGCGAACAGCTTTTTGCCGTCTTTGGCGAGCGCGCCAAAATCGCGGAAGGCCTGCAATGCGTTGGGGGCAAACGTGCGCTTCCAGCGATCCGTGAAGCCGGCGTGCAGGCCATCTGCGAGTAAGACGGCGTCGACACGCGCGCGATCCTCGTCGCGGCTGATCAGTTTCTCCGTCGCGGCGTAGCCGGCGCTCCAGGCCATCAGCGCGACGCGGTGCTCGGTGGCGCCGGGACAAAGCGGCAGCGTCGCCAGGTTGACTTGTCGCAAGAGCGAGCTGAGGGTGCCGCCCGCGCCGAAGGCCTGCGAATACTTCTCGGCACCATTGCCGGCGTTGAAGACGGCTACGACGGCGTTGATATCCGCTTTTTCGACCAAGTCGCGCACGTACGGATGCGCGCCGTGAAAATGCAGGATCACGTCGTAGGCGCCCTGGCAACCGTCCGGCACGTAAACAACGGCGCCGTTGTACGTGCTGGTTTGGTGGAAGCTCACGGCGCGTGGCAGGGTTTCGGGCGACACCGGCGGCGCGGCGCTGGCCGCAACCAGCGGCGCAACGGCAGAGCCTGGTGCGCCGGAAACAGCCGGCACGACGGAAGCAGCGGACGTCACGGAAGCCGCAGAAACCGAGCCCGCGGGCACGACCGGTGCCGGCGTCGGGGCGCGCGCTGCTGAGGGCGTGGTGCGCTCCGCGACCGCGAGCGCGGCGGAAAAATCGTCGGCGCTGGCCTGGGCACGCTGGCCAATCAGGACCGCGGCCGCGACTGCGCCGCCAAGCCCCAAAAGGCTCGTCGCCACCGCCCACGTTCTCATGTCGCTGCCGTACGCGCCTCGCGCCGCTTCTTGAGCATGCGCCGGAACAGGAACGAGACTAGCAAGATCAGGCTGCCGCCGACCAGGCCAGAGAACAGCTGCAACTTGACGAAGTAGGCCAACGCCTCGGTCACCGTGCCGGCGCAGCTAAAAGCGTCGCCGCTGGGCGGCTTGTACCAAAAGCTAACGAATGCCGGGCCGCTGAGGCACGCCAACACCAAGCCGGCCAGCATGCCGACGGCGCCTTCGATGGCGCGACGCCGCACGGGATGGGTCTTGGTGACGACGACGACTTCTTCGGCCATAGGCCGGCAAGCATAGCTCTGGACCGGTGGGGGCAGCTAGCCTCGGGCTCATCGCATCAGTCCTGATCCGTTGTCGGGGCCCTGCGCGAGGGCGGCCCCAGGAAGGGGTCCGGCAGCGGGATCGGGATCGGTCTCGGCAGGGGCTTCGGGCAAGCCAGAGGCGGGGCCGGGCTCGGGCAGGGCCTTTCTCGGACTCG
>JBBRMI010000194.1:0-15120 GCA_038230915.1 Polyangiales bacterium
ATGACCCATGGATCACATCCTGCCGCCCATGGAAAGCGCCATGCCCGGATTTCTCAACCCAGGGCGCCGCGCGCAGCTGCGCGCGCAGGCAAGGCCTACCCTACACAAGCCGTCCTAAGGACCGTCGGGCACGGGCACGGGCACGGGCACGGGCACGCGAGAGCAAAGCGAATTCAGGGACAGACACTAGCGCGGGCGAAGCCCGCACGATCCCTAACCCCTAACCCCTCACTCCTCACCCCTCAGGGAGGCCGAGCAGGCGCAGGTAGCAACTCCGCACGGTGTCGGTCACGGTGATGTAGCGTTCGAACAGTTGTTCGCCGGCGCTCTTCGTCGGGCTGCGCTGGAAGCCCATTTGACGGCCCAGGCCGGAGAGACCGAGCGCCTGCGCGTCGACCCAGTTAGTGCCGTCGCCACGGTGCACGTGGATGCGTTGCTCGAGCCGGCGCAGGAAGCGGTAAGCGTCGCGGAAGCGCTCGTAGTCGGGACGCGGCAAGTAGCCGCGCGCCGCTAGGGCTTCGAGCGCTTCGCCGGTGTCGGGCGTGCGCACGCGTTCGTCGCTGCCGTGCTTCATCTGCAGCCACTGCGCCAAAAATTCGATATCGAGCAGCCCACCGCGCCCCACCTTCAGCTCTTTCCTGGTCGGACGTTCGCGCCCCAGCTCGCGCTCCATGCGCAAGCGCAAGCGATGCATCTCGGCCGGCGCGGGCGGCCCGCCTTCGTAGGCAGCCATGGTTGCGATCGTCATCGCGCGCGCACCCAAGACCGGATCGCCAGCGCAGAAACGCGCGCGAATCAGCGCCTGGCGCTCCCAGGCCGACCCCCCGCCGAAGCCCGCTGGGCGCTCGGTGCCGGCCTCCGTTTCTTGCAAACCATGGTAGCTCGCGAACGAGCGCAGCGACGCCACCAACAAGCCGTGCGAGCCCGACGGACGCAGGCGTGTATCCATCACGTAACCGGGTCCGCCGGCGTGCGACTCTGACAGCATGCGGATGATTTTCTGCGCGTAGCGCGAGTAGTACGCGGCAGCCTCGTCCGGGTTCGGCGCCGCGCTCGGCTCGTACAAAAACATCAAGTCGAGATCGGAGGCGTAGCCAATCTCGCGCCCACCCAACTTGCCGACGGCGATCACGCACAAGCCGTGCGCGTCCCCCAGCAAGTGGTTCACGACGGTTCGCATGATCTCGTCGGCTAACGCGGACAATGTCCGGGTTGCCTGACGCGTGCCGATCGCGCCGGCCAAGTCGGCGATCGCGACCTCGACCAAGACGCGGCTCTTGACCTGTCGCACGGCACCAATCAGCGCTTCGTCGCGTTCCTGCTGGTCGAGGCCGGCGGGCTGGCGACCGAGATCTTCGAGCTGGTACGCCACGGCCGCGTGCACGTCGCTGACCGAGCCTTCGCCGAATAGCACCACGTCGAGCAGCTCGGGGCGGGTCACGATCGACTCGCCGACGAAGCCGCTCGAGCCGAGCACGGTGAGCAACCGCGAAAGCGCCCGCGGATCCTCGGCCAACGCCGCGACGTAGGCGCCCGGCGCCGAGAGCCGCGAAAATACCGAGCGCAGGTAGCGCGCCGCCTGCTCCGGGTCCGGGCATTCGAGCAAACCGGACAACACGCGGTCGGCCAGCTCCGGATGCTCTTCTTCGGTGAGCGAACCGAGCAGGCCGTCGGGGCGCCGCGCCAGCGCGCGCAGGTGGTCCGGAACCTCGCTGCTCTCGAACAAGGCGCGCGCCGCGCGACTCATCTCGTCGGGCGCGGCCTCGCCGCCCTCGCTGAGCAGCGCCACGAACGTGCCGTGCCGCGGCTCGCGGCGCGTTCCGGGCGAGAGTGAGGCGAACGCGTCGCCGATTCGACCGCGCAGGTGACCAAGCTCAGCCATGAACGCACTCGCGTCCGGATAGCCCAAGGCACGCGCTAGCCGCTCGGCGTCGCGGGCGTCGGTCGGCAGCAGGTGCGTTTGAATGCCACTACCCCACTGAATGACGTGCTCAGCGCGCCGCAAGAGCACGTAGCCGCGAGCGATGTCGCGCGCGTCCTTGTCACTGACGAAGCCGCGCAGCCGGAGCCGTTCGAGCGCCGTCAAGGTGCCGCGCACGCGCAGGCTCGGTTCCTGGCCACCCCAGATCAATTGCAGGGTTTGCACGAAGAACTCGGCTTCGCGGATGCCGCCCGGGCCAAGCTTGAGGTCGCGCGCGGGATGCAGCGACAGCTCCGCGCGTGACCGCAGCACCATATCGGTCAAGCCGCTGGCAATCCCCGGATCGACCTCGCGTCGGTAGACGAACGGCCACAGCACCTCGCGCTCGAGCGCAGCGCCCAGTGCCGTGTCGCCGGCGATCGGCCGCGCGCGTAGCATCGCGGCGCGCTCCCAAAGCCTGCCCCAAGTTTCGTAGTAGCGCTCGAACGCCGACAGCGAATTGACGAGCGCGCCGTGTGAGCCTTCGGGACGCAGCCGTAAATCAACCCGAAAAATCATGCCCTCGGGCGCGGTGCTTTCGATGTGCGAGACGACCCGACGCACGACGCGCGTGAAAAAATCATGCGGTGAGACGTCACCCCGTGCTTCGTCAGTGTCGTACACGAATACGATGTCGATGTCGGAGCCGGCGTTCAGCTCGAGGCCACCGAGCTTGCCCATGCCGAGCACGCACAGCTTGGCCGAACCGCCGTCTTCATGTCGTGGCGCCCCAAAGCGTGCGGTCACGTGCGCGGTCGCCTCGGCGACGGCCACCTCGACCACGGCGTCAGCCAGCTCCGACAGCTCGCGCGCAGTTTCGGGCAGCTCCGCCCCACCAAGCTTCGACGGCAGCACCTCGCGCAGGGCGATGCGCACCTTTTCGAGCCAAACCGCCCGTTGCAGCGCGCGCTGCCACTCCTCGCCCGGGGGCCGCCCGGCGACTGCGTCGTTGAGCCGGCCCAAAATGTCGAGCCGAAACCGGCGCGTGGTCAGCCCTTCGCGAGAAAGGCTGGCGATGGCTTCGAGCAGGGCGGGCCGCTGCGGCACCAGCGCCGGGTACGCGGCCCCCAGGACTAGCCCCAGGTCGGCGCCCGGAAGCCCCTGAAGATCCCGAGAAATGGCCGCCGCTCGCTCGGGGTCGAGGTGGAAAGCTAAGCGCTCGAGGTCGTTGGACATCCAGGACACGGGGCCGAAGTGGCCGAGGCCACCGGGCGACCAGCATACCTCCCTTGTCCCGCGCTCAACCAAGCTCTAGTGGAACAAGGGCATGCGCTTCCTCTGTGTCTCCGACATCCACGGCCACGCAGCGGCGCTGCGAGCCGTGATCCGCGAGGCCGAGGGCTACGGCTTCGATCAGCTGATCGCCTGCGGCGATCTGTGCTTTCCCGGTCCCGAGCCGCTCGAGGTCTGGAAGATTTTGGTTCAGCACCGCGCGCTCTGCACGCAAGGCGTCGGCGACCGCGCGCTGGCAGCCATCGATCCCGAAAAGCTGAGCGCGACGGGTGAAGCCGAGCGCGCACGCATCGATCGCCTGCGCAAGGCACACCGCGAGCTCGGCGACATCATCGTGGCACGACTCGGGCAGTTGCCGCCGGTCGCGCGGTTGCCGATCGAGTCGGGCCATACGCTGCTGGTCGTACACGGTTCGCCAGCCGACCCGACCGAGCCGTTCGACGTGAACATGAGCGACGAAGAGATGATCGCGCTCTTGGGCGACGAACCTGGCGACATCATCGTCTGCGGCGGCAGTCACGTGCCGTTCGACCGTAGCGTAGCCGACGTGCGCATCGTCAATGTAGGCTCGGTCGGCGAAGCGCCGTCCGGCGACCACGCCGCCGCCGCAATCATCACGACTTCGCAGCTCGGCATCCAGGTCGAGCAGCTCGCCGTGCCGTTGCCCGCGCCGGCATCCAACTGAACATCGACGCCGTAAGCCTCACTTCGCCTGCGGTACAGCTCTCGGCAACGCCCCCGGTGACTCGTCATCGTCGCCGTTCGGGTTGGTCTTGCTGTCGTCGCGTTTGACTAGGCCGACGACGACGCGCTTCTTGGTACCGTCGAGCGTCAGCTTGCGCGTCCAGTAGCCGTCGCGCGCGATGCGCACCTTTAATGGCACGCCGTCTTTGACCTTCACGCTGACCGGCATTTGCCCCAAATCTTTGTCGCCGAGCAGCACGCGCGCATCGAGCGGAAACAGCACGAGCGCGACCTCGCGCTCCGGTGCGGCGTCCTCTGCGTCGGACGCCGAAGCTAGTGGTGGCGGCAAGGGGCGCGGCTGCGCTTGGATCGCGCTCGGCAAGACTCCAGACGGTCGGTGGCGCGAGAACCAGAAAGCCGCGCCGCCAACCACGACCAAAAGCAAGAGCACGAGCGGCCACGGCACTCCGCGCTCCGCTACCGACAGCGGAGCGGGCGCGGATGCTGGCGCGATCTCCGGCAAAGTCACGACGTCTCCTTGCGCGGTTGCCGGCGGCAATGCGACGGAGACGCGCGCTTCGGCCCGTACCGGCATACCGGTGGCGAGCCGCGCCAAATCCGCGGCCAGCTCGGCCATGCTGGCGTAGCGCGCTTCCAGGTCCTTGCTCAGGCACTTGTCGACGATCGCCTCGAGCTCGGGCGAGACGTCGGGCTTGCGCTTCGAGAGCGCCTCCGGCTCCTCGTTCGCGTGTTGAGTCAACACCGCGATGGCGTTCTCGCCAAAAAACGGCACGCGCCCGCAGGCCATCTCGTACAGCATCACGCCGAGCGCGTAGACATCGGTGCGGCCGTCGGTGGGCTTGCCCAAGGCTTGCTCGGGCGACATGTACGCGGGCGTGCCGAACACCGCGCCGGCCTGGGTCAACCGCGCCTGGCTGACGCCGAACTTGGCGATGCCGAAATCGAGGATCTTCACGAAATCCACGTCCCCGTCGCGCTCGCACAGGAAGATGTTATCCGGCTTCAAATCACGATGAACGATGCCGGCCAGGTGCGCCGCGTTCAGCGCCTCGGCGATTTGTACGCCAATCTTCGTGATGCGCTCGAGCGACACGGGCGACCAGCCTTCGATCAGCTCCGCCAGCGAACGCCCCTCGAGGTACTCCATGACCATGTAGGCGGTGCCGTCCGGCAGCCGCCCGAAGTCGTAGGTCTCGACGATGTGCTGATTGCCGATCGAGGTGGCGGCCGTCGCTTCGGCGTTGAAGCGCTGGATCGCTTCGGCATCCGACGCCAAGTGCGCGCGCAGTGCCTTGATTGCTACCAGCTTACCGACGGCCGCGTGACGCGCGCCGTACACGATGCCCATCGAGCCAACGCCGAGCACGTAGTCGATCTGATAACGGCCATCGATCAACTGCCCGGTCAGGTTCTCCTTGTCGCTGACCGATGAGGGAGGCGGCTCGGGTGACTCCAGCTTCGGTAGCGTGGCGTGCTCGCTCTCCAAGTCTTCGTCGGTGAGCACCGCATCGTAGCTCTCGCGATCGTCGTCAGCGCCTTCGACCAAGAGCAACGCGCGACGCTTGGCCGGCGTCGGATTGCTCGGCGGCAGCGTCTTTTCGGATGCGGTCCGCGGACGCACGCGCGTTTCGGTGCCGGGGCGCGCACGCTCGACATCGTGCGCCGGGGAGCTCGGCTTTTCGCCGTTCATTTCTGCGCCGCGAGCAGGCGCGCAGCGTCGAGCGCGCCGTACGTGAAAATGATGTCGGCACCAGCCCGACGCAGGCACAAAAGGCTCTCGATCAAGCAGCGGTCGTAGTCCAAAAATCCGCGTTCGGCCGCGACCTTCAGCATCGTGTACTCACCGCTCACGTGATAGACGGCGACGGGCAACGCCGTGAGCTGGCGCACGCGCTGGATCACGTCCGTGTACGGCAAGCCGGGCTTCACCATCAAGATGTCGGCGCCTTCGGCCTCATCTAGCCTCACCTCGCGCTCGACTTCGCGAAGATTGGCCGGATCCATCTGGTACGTCTTCTTGTCGCCGCTCTTCGGTGCTGAGTCGAGCGCGTCGCGAAATGGTCCGTAAAACGCCGACGCGTATTTCACGCAGTAGCTCAGGATCGAAACCTGCGTGTGACCGGCAGCATCGAGCGCCTCGCGGATCGCCCGCACGCGACCGTCCATCATGTCCGACGGAGCCACCACGTCGGCGCCAGCCTCGGCGTGAGACACCGCCATCGCCGCCAGGATTGGCAGCGTGACGTCGTTGTCGATGCGCCCGTCGATCACCACCCCGTCATGGCCGTCTGACGAATAGGGGTCGAGCGCCACGTCGGTGCACACGAGCAGCTCGGGCAACTCGCGCTTCAGCGCTCGGATGGCGCGCTGCATCAAGCCTTGCGGATTCAAGCCTTCGCTGCCACGCGGATCCTTCACGTCATCGCTAAGGGCTGGAAAGAGCTCCACAGCCGGCACGCCGAGCGCAAAAGCCTCGCGCGAAACCTCCACCGCCAAATCGACGCTGAGCCGCGCCTGCCCGGGCATCGACGCGATCGGCGTACGCTGCTGCTGCCCTTCTTGCAGGAACAACGGCAGGACCAGGTTGCCGGGCGTGAGAAAGCTCTCCCGCGCCATGGCACGCATGCCTGCGCTCTTACGATTGCGTCGCGGTCGAGAAAGCATCGGCACCAAGGATAGCCTCGGGGGTAACCCGGCGAAAAGGAAAACGCACGCGAATGTGTGCTCTTTATCGGCCTTGTCAGCCTTGTCGGCTTCGATCAGCTGTTTCGAACGCTCTCGAGCGACAAATCTAGATTTTCCTCGTCGCACTGCGCGGATAGCTCGCGCCGCAGCTGGGCCAGCGCCACCTCGGACGGCACTTGCAGCACGGCCTCGAGAACGAACATGGGCGTACCACTAAGCGGCGCGTAGGCCAGGCGCGATTCGAGCGATGCGACGTTTACGTCACGACGCGCCAAGATCTCACTAATGCGGAGCACGATACCTGGGCGATCGAAGCCTGTGACACTAATGCGGTACGGCAAAAATTCTTTGCGTTGACCGCGGCCGGTGCGCTTGCTGAGCACGCGCAGACCGAGCTTTTCGCCCAGCGGTGTTGCGGCCTTTTCCACCGCCGACGCAGACGCTTCTGGTCCCGACAGCAGCAACAGCAGCGCGAACTCCCCGCCCAAAATCGCCATCCGGCTATCTTCTAGATTTGCGCCAGCGCTGTGGATGGCCGAGGCAATTTCACTGACCAGGCCTGGCCGATCGGGACCAACCGCGGTGAGCACCAGGTACGTTTTGTCGCTTGAGTCTGACGGCACGGGCCGGACGCTACCAGAGTTCACGCCGCGTTCAGAGCACGCCGAGGAAGCTCAGAAAATCCCGAGCAGTTTGCACGCTCTTGCCTTGGCGTTTGCGCTTGGTCTGCTGCTGGTTCCACTCGGCGATCCGCGCTTGGTACGCCGCCGTCGCGCTATCGTGACGTTCCTGCAACTGCTTGACGACTGCCGGATCATTGTCGCCGTCCAGCTCGTACAGGCAATCGGTAGCTTGAATCAGCTTCAAGCGCACGAGCTTGCCCGCTTTGGTGTAGCTCTGGTCGAACGGAAAAACGCGACAGCCGAGCGGCCTGCTCGAGTAGATCGTACAGCGATCATCGTCGCCCAAGTAGTGGCAGCCGCCGCCGCTGTGCCGCAAGATCATCACGCGCTTGCCTTGACGTAAACGCACGAAGGCTTCGGGCTCGTCATCCATGTCGATGCCGTTGCGATCGACCCAGCGTACGAACTCGCTCGCGTCGTCGCCGGTGCGCTCGGTGATGCGCGCCACGTCTTGATCGGTCAGCGGTAAGAGCGGGTCCTTGCAGCAGTTGCCGCAGCCCGTGCAACGAAACTTGAAGAAACGCTCGCCAGTCGCCATGCCTGACGCCTGATTAACACGTCGGCCGCTCCGTACCGTCAGCAAAGCGCGATGCAATGCGGCGGAAACGCGGCCGCCGTGGCAGCGCACGATTTTTAGCAACTCGTGAAGCGCTCCGGCCGAACGGAGCCTATGCAACATTCAGCCTTGTTAGTCCCGTTTTCGCTCGTTCTCCTGGGCCTCGGCAGCGCGGCCTGCGGCCAAGCCGCTGACGCCACTGGCCAGCCCGACACGGCTCCCGTCAGCGACGCCGGTGCTGGCACCGACCCCGTGCGCGGCTGGGGCCACGACCGCGGCGCGACGCAACTGAACCTCCCACCGTTTTCCGACGACGGTCAGGGCGGCGCTTCCGCCGTCGCGACGCCGCCCGCAGCTCCATCGGCAGCGGTGGCTCCGGATCGCGCCGCGACAGCACCGGCCGACGCTACCCCGCCCCGTATCGTCTCCGTACAACCCGCAAACGGCGCGGCTGGCGTGCGCGCCGACGCCCCGATCGTCATCGAATTCAGCGAGCCGATGGATCAGCTCGCGACTCGCGACGCCTTCGCGTCCGAAACCCTACCGCGCGTCGAAACGGGCTGGTCGTGGAACGAAGCCGGAACCGTCCTCACGCTGCAACCACGCTCGCTGAGCTACGCCCACGCCACGCTCGAAGACGACGAACCCCTCGAGCTTCAGTCCAAAACCTACGGCTACACATTGACACGCTTCGCGACTGACTTGGCCGGCAACGCGTTGGCGAAGACGACCGTACAATTCTCGACCCTGCGCCAGGTCACGCACACGCTCACGCCCGTCGCCGCTCGCACCGGCGCAGTGCGCGATGTATCGCTCGGCAGCGACCACCCGCGCCTCTACGGCTTTCTGACCTTCGACGCGGCGGTCCTGCCAGCAGGTGTGCTCAAGCTCGAGCGCGCCGTGGCAGAGCTCGGTCCCCACAGTTTGAACCAACCTGTGCCGGTCTACGACGTGAGCTTCGACCAGCTTTCAGCGGCACCAACCGGCGCCGCACCCGGCGCGCAGATCGGCGCGTTTCCGAGCGGAGTCTCGGGAGCGTTGCTACTGCCCGAGCCAGCATGCGCTCTCCTGATCAAGGCCTACCTGAACCGGACGAGCGCTCACCACTATGCGCAGTTTCGCTTGGACCTGCCTGCGACGCTCGGCGACCGCGACGTCGACCTCGCGCTCGTCAACCAGGCGCTCGGCCAAACGTCCTTGGTCGCCGACTACTTGCTGCCCTGAAAACGCGCCCATTTTGCGGCGCTGCCAAAACGCCCCCGCGCGGGCCATAGGGTGTGCAAGACTGAGCGATCGTAAGGCATTGAATGTCGCTGAAGATTGACCAGGATCACTCGCGCTTCCGCAACATCGTCCGGGGAAAGATTCGACAAAATCTGAGGCGCTACATCTCGCAGGGCGAGATGCTCGGTCGCAAAGGTAAGGATCTGGTGAGCATCCCGATCCCGCACATCGAGATCCCGCGCTTCACCTTCGGCGACAAGCAACAGGGCGGCGTCGGCCAAGGTGAAGGCGACGCCGGCGATCCGGTCGGCGGCGCGTCCGAGGAAGAGGGCGACGGCTCAGGCAAAGCCGGGCAAGACGCCGGTGAGCACGCGCTCGAAGTCGACGTCACGCTCGATGAGCTGGCCGATATCTTGGGTGAAGAGCTGGAGCTGCCGGCGATCGAGAACAAGGGTAAGAGCCGGATCATCGCCGCCAAAGATCGCTACACCGGCATTCGGCGCGTCGGCCCCGAATCGCTGCGCCACTTCAAGCGCACGTACAAAGAGGCGCTGCGCCGCGCAATCGCCGCCGGCACTTACAATCCCGCGAATCCTGTCGTCGTCCCGCAGAAGGAAGACAAGCGTTTTCGCAGCTGGAAAGAGGACCACGAGCCGGTGGCCAACGCGGTCATCATCTACATGATGGACGTGTCGGGCTCGATGGGGGACGAACAGAAAGAGATCGTCCGCATCGAGAGCTTCTGGATCGACACCTGGCTGCGCCGTCAGTACCAGGGCCTCGAAAGTCGCTACATCATCCACGACGCGGTAGCGCGCGAGGTCGACCGCGAGACGTTCTTCAAAACGCGCGAGTCCGGCGGCACGATGATTTCCAGCGCCTACAAGCTGGCCGCGCAGCTGATCGACGAACACTACCCGTCGGACGAGTGGAACATCTACCCGTTCCACTTCTCCGACGGCGACAACTGGTCGATGGACGACACGCTGACCTGCGTCGAGCTGTTGAAGCGCGAGATCTTGCCGAAAGTGAACCTGTTCGCCTACGGCCAAGTCGAGAGCCCGTACGGCTCCGGCCAATTCATCAAAGACCTGCGCGAGCACTTCGGCGCCGAAGACGCCGTGATCGTCTCCGAAATCCGTGATCGCGACGCGATCGTCGGCTCGATCAAAGACTTCCTCGGCAAAGGCAAATAGCCTCAGCTTGGGCTGCCACGTCGCAGCTTGCCTCGCAAAAGCTCCCGTGGCGAACACGGGCCAATGTGTGCGTGCGAGCGAACAGGAAGGCGGGAAGGCGGGAAGGGTCGAGAACGCATTTCTTGTTCGGGGGAGACCGAACAAGAAATCGACTGCCTCCGGAACCGATCGGCAGGAAGCCGGCGCGCGAGACCGAGACCTCGAGCTGGCGGCTCGACCACCCCAAGAAACTTCCTCTCGCCTTCCCGTCTTCCCGCCTTCCTGTTGATTCCCTCTCCCCCGCTGGATGTGCAACAATTCCGGGAGATGGCGCAGTTCGCTACGAATACGACGCTGCCGCGGTACCTGAGGGTAGAGCAAGAGAAGATCGAGAAGATCGCTCGCGGCTACGGGCTCGATTTCTTCCCGATCGTGTTCGAGATGCTCAGCTACGACATGATGAACGAAGTCGCCGCGTACGGCGGTTTTCCGAACCGCTACCCGCACTGGCGCTTCGGCATGGAGTACGAGCGGCTTAGCAAGAGCTACGAGTACGGCCTCTCGAAAATCTACGAGATGGTCATCAACTCGAACCCCTCGTACGCGTACCTGCTCGAAGGCAATAGCCTGACCGATCAGAAGCTCGTGATGTGCCACGTCATGGGCCACGTCGACTTTTTCAAGAACAACTTCGCCTTCCGCGCGACCGACCTCGACGCCGGCGAGACCGTGACCGATCCGATGAAGCGGTCGGGCGATGCGTACACGCCGAACCGCAAGTGGGTCGACAAGATGGCCAACCACGGCTCGGCCGTGCGCCGGATCGTCGATCGCTACGGGGTGCCCAAGGTCGAAGAGTTCATCGACACTTGCTTGTCGCTCGAGAACCTGATCGATCCGTGGTCACGCTTCGTGGTGCGGCGGCGCGAGTCGCAGGCCGACGAGGAACCGGGGCAGATCGAAGTGCCGCGGATGCGCGCCAAAGACTACATGGAGGAGTTCATCAACCCCTCCGAGTACATGGAAGAGCAGAAGAAGAAGCTCGAAGCCGAGCGCGACAAGGATCGCGGTCGGTTTCCGGCGCAGCGCGAGCAAGACGTGCTGGCGTTCCTGCTCGAGAACGCGCCGCTCGAGCGCTGGGAGCGCGCGATACTCAGCATCATCCGCGACGAGGGCTACTACTTCGTCCCGCAGATGCAGACGAAAATCATGAACGAAGGCTGGGCTTGCTTTTGGCACTCGCGGATGATGACGCAGGACGTGTGCGACTGGAGCGAGATCATCGACTACGCCGACAACAACGCCGGCGTGATGGCGACGTCGAATGGGCGATTGAATCCGTACAAGCTCGGCGTCGAGCTGTACCGCAGCGTGGAAGAGCGCTGGAACAAGGGGCAGTTCGGCCGCGAGTGGGAAGATTGCTCGGATCTCGACGTGAAGAAGAACTGGGACCTGCGGCTCGGGCTGGGGCGCGAAAAGGTGTTCGAGGTGCGCGCGCTCTACAACGACGTCACGTTCATCGACGAGTTTTTGACGCCGGAGTTCGCGATCGAGCACAAAATGTTCACCTTCAATTGGTCGAACCGCAACGACCGCTTCGAGATCGGCACGCGCGAGTTCCGCGCCGTGAAAGAGAAGCTGCTCGCCCAGCTGACGAATTTCGGCAATCCTTTCATCTACGTCGAAGACGGCAACTACGAAAACCGCGGTGAGCTCTTGCTCACGCACGACCACCGCGGGGTCGATCTACGCGCCGACTACGCGAAAGAGACGCTCAATGGCCTGGTCCGAGTGTGGCGTCGCCCGGTCTGCATTGCCACGCAGACCGACGGCAAGAAGGTGCTGCTGCGCTACGACGGCAAAGACCACTCGATGAAGCACGATGCTCCGTGAAGCTGGCACTGGCGACGCGCAGCCGGCTTGGCTGACGCGCCTCGCACCCGAAGACTGGATTCGGCAAGGGCTCAGCGAGCTGGGGCGGGCGGAAGCGCGCATCCTGGCCCATGATCGCACGGCGGGCGTGCTCGGCTTGCGACGCGCCGCGGGCATGGCCCTGAACGGCGCACTCAGCGTGCACTGGCGCGCGTGGGGTCGCACCTACATCGATCACCTGCGGGCGATCGTCGATGACACCGAGGTGCCGGCCCGGGTGCGTGAGGCGGCCAAGCTGCTGAACGACGTGCCGCTCGAAAAGCAACCGAGCGTGGTGCGCCTCACTCCACCGAGCGAGAGCGCGCGCTGGCTCGATGCCACCAAGACCGTGATGGCCCACGCATACGCGGTGGTTCACGGCAGCGTCGGGCGCGCGCAATGATCCGCGACGGCTCGCCGACAACGCTGCTCGTTCTGGCGCTCGCCGCTGCGGCCTGCTCCGCCGCCACTCCGCCAGTCACGGCGGCGCCTGCCAGCCCTCCACGCGCCGCACCAGCGCCTATTCCGGTTGCGTCGATCGCGCCCCAGCCACCACCGAGCGCCGCACCCGTCGCTCAAGGGCCCGAAACCCCAGCGGATCAAGCACCCCCGCCCGCGGCCGACACCGAAAGTGCAGCCACCGGAGACGGCTTGGCGCGCGGCACCGCCGATCCCGCCGACCAAGAGCTCGCACTCGGTGACGCCGCGTACGAGGCCGAGAAGTACACAGAAGCGCGCGCTCATTTTCGCAAGGCCGAGCGCCTAGCGCCGAAGGATCCGGCGCCCAAGGTCGGCTTGGTGCTGGTCGCGGTGGCCGTTGCCGACCTGCCGCTCGACTACGCCGCGGCGCCACGCGATCCGCGAATTCCGACGCTGCTCAAGCAGCTCGATGCCGCGCTCAAGCTTGACGCCGACTTTGGACCTGCGCTGCTTGAGCGCGGACACCTGCTGCTGATTCTAGGCAAGGCCGAGCCAGCATCGGTCGCGCTCACGCGCGCTGCGCAACTCCTGCCGCGTCACCCCGAGGCTCAGTCCGCGGTCGGTGTCGCGTTGGTGGCCGTAGGGCAGTCCAAGGAATCCCTGCCCTACTTCGAACGCGCCGCTGCGCTCGATCGCGACAATCCGGATCGGCTCGGCAACCTGGGAGCCGCGTACCTGCTGCAGGGTCGCACACCCGACGCCGTGATCGCGTTCGAGAAAGCCGCGCGACTCGCGCCCAACAACGCTCGCTACCAAAGCGACCTCGGCACCGCGTACCTGGCAGAAAATCGGCTCGATCGCGCGTTGCCAATCCTGCAGCGCGCGGTCGATCTCGACCCGCAGCGCGCCAGTTACCTGGCCAACCTGTCGTACGCGCTCCAGGTCAGCTCCAACCTCGACGAAGCTGTGACGACCGCTGAGCACGCAACCCAGCTGGATCCAAAACTGGGCAGCGCGTGGTTGAATCTGGGAACGGCTCGCGCCAAGCGTGGCGAGCTGGATCAAGCCGAAGCGGCGTTCAGGCGCGCCCAAGCCCTGGACCCGGAAGATCCGCGGGTAAAAGCCAACTTGGACGAGCTGGCAGAGCTGCGGCGAAAGAAATCTGGGACACCGTAAGGCCGGCCCGCGCTATCTTCTTGGTACATGCTTGGATCGCGGAATGTGCTGGAGCCGCGCTGGCTCGTTGCCTGCGGTGCTACGTGGCTGTGCTTGAGCGGCTGCAGCGGCAAAGAATTCGCAACCGGTGAGGCGAGCGGCGGCACGAACAGCAGCAGCGGCGGCAGTGAAACAGCCGGCAGGAGCGCCGGCGGCAGCCCGACCGGCGCGACCGGCGGCTCTGACAGCGCGGGCGACGCCGCGACCGGCGGCAGCGTCGCAGCGGGCGGCGGCGGCGGCGCGGGCGGCGTGGTGTCGACCGGCTGTGACTGCACAGCGGGCCACTACTGCCGTGATGGCACGCCCGACTGCTTCGACTGTGCCGAGTTCAATCGTTTGCACTTCACGACGCCCGAGCGCATGTCGACGTTGTCGGACAACGGCCAGGGCTCGCATTTCCCGCGTGTCGGCTCGACCAGCACCGATCTGTTGTACCACTTCGACGGTACCGGCCTGCGCTACACGACCGACGCGTCGACCAGCGCTGGCAGCGGCGTGATGGCGACCGTCGCGTCCGACAGCGGCCCGTTGTTGCTCAGCGGCGACGTGAGCGGCGTGGCGGCGATGACGCTGATAGGCTTCAATTTCCTCTTCGATCGCACCCAGAGCATGCAGCGGTCGATCCAAATCGGCCAGTGGAAGAACGGCCTGCAGAAGTTCGAGAAGGCGCCGCTTCCGTTCAACGGCGACAAGAACGACTACAGTGTCGCGGTCGCGCTGAAACCGACCGCCGACGGCATCGCACGCGCGTTCTGGATGACGACTCGCAACATGCCGAGAGCCGAGCTCGTCACCGCGTTGGCCGTCGCCAATGCGCCGGTCACCCCAGTGGCGTTGAGGATCGGGCAACAAACGTGTGCTGCTACCGATCCAGATCTAGCGCCCTGGGTCACCGCCGACGGCAAGACGCTGCTGACCAGTCACACGCACCTGGACGCGAACTGCCAGCCTAACGGTCAGCTGAAAGACATCTACACAGCGGTGTTGCCCCCGGCCACCGGCGTCCCCACCGTGCCCGCGGTGCCGATGAACGACGTCAACAGCCCGATGAACGACACCGAGCCCAGCTTCTCGGCCGACATGTGCGACCTGTATTTCGCCTCCGACCGCGATGGTAAATACGCCTTGTATCGCGCGCATCGCAGGTGAGGGAGCGAGGGCGAGAGCGAGCAAACAGGGAGTCGGCTGACCACTCATCGCATCTTGCCCGAATGAGCAGGGAACAACAGGAAGGCGGGAAGCCGGGAAGGACGAGAACCCGCAGATTGGGGGTGGGTGGTACGGGTAAGCTCGACGCTAGGGATAGCAATTGGGCCTCAGTTGCCTGCTCGAACACCTGGAATTCTTCCCGCC
>JBBRMI010000195.1:0-15018 GCA_038230915.1 Polyangiales bacterium
CAATGGCCCCAAGGAAGGACTTTGCAGCAGCAGCTTCGCCAGATCCTTCCTCTTCCCATGAGCCCCGCCCCGCGAGCCGATCAAGACTAGCTACGAAACCACCTCATTAGGCCACCGGACGTGTGAATTGAAAGAACCTGCAGCGACCTGAGCATCGCGCGCCTCGGCCTCGCGGAGCTGGAGTTCGAGCTCAAAGCGCGTGTGGCTCGGTCCAAACGGCCTGACGTGAGGGAGTTCGGCCGCTTTGGTTGAGAACCACGCGCGCAGCCGGCAGCTTTCCTCGGAGCGCTTCCGCCAGTATCGCAGCTAGCCGCGGCTTGCGCCCCGGTGGTGGCGGCCTTGGTAGCTCGGGCATCGTCTCGAGCACACCGTTTCTACCGGGGCGACCAGGATCGTCCGCAGCAAGTTCACCAGCCAGCGCGCCTGGATGCCACGCTTGGCCAGCTGCGCCATGAACGCCCGGACCACTGCGCACCGCTGCATCCACGCGCTTCTCACCAAGCTCGTTGAGCGGCCCTTGCCGAAGCAACCTTCGTAGCGCCTCCAAGTCCTGCCCGGAATTTAGGAATTTACTCCGGTACAGCGGGTTGAAAGAGTCGTCGACGAACACTCGCAGCGTCGGCGCGGCAGCCCTCAGGTCCAGCGTGCCGGTTAGCTTGGCGATCGATGCGACGGTCCCTGAAAGGCAGAAAGGCAGGAGCAACGCTGCCCTTGTCCCTTGGCCTTCGACGCCACAAGCCGCGCGACCCATCACCCTCGGCCGTCGTCACACCTTTACGGGTATCCGGAGCATCAGCCCCGTTCTTGAAGGCCCTGTCGGCTAACCAAAGACCTACTCGCGGGGTTGAGGCGGCCGCTTCTTGGTCGATCCGCGAAGTGTGCCTTGCGCAGCGCGCCGTGCCTCCTTTGATGTGCAAGTCGTGCAGTACTCGCGTGCCCTGTCGTTGCAGCGCGGACAAGGTCGGAGCGGGCGTTCGGCGAAACGCCGAACAGCTACAATCGTGTCGCCCCCGTTTGCTATGGGCTGGCTGCTGTAGAGGGCTTCGCGGAACGTTCGCGCCCCCTCACGTGAGAGCAGCACGACCCCGCGCAGTCGAGCCCACGTGCGCCAAAGGTATTCGACGGTGTCGACGGGCAACACCAACTCGGTGACGATCTCGTGGGGCAGCATACCGCCGTCAAAGCGGGCGAAAGCGTCGGCAGCAACGTCGCCCGTTGCCGTCGCTTCGCTCGATGCGAGAAAGCTCGCCGATTTCGCGATTTTCGTCGATGCCATGCTGCTCCTCCTTCAGAAAAGCTTGCGAGCAGCGCGCTCCCGCGCCTCAGCCCGCCCGGCCTCTTGTGCACAACCGCGGCACCAATACGCAGGCTCCTGCTCACACAGCACACATTGCAGCGTATTGTTCTTCTGGAATTCGGCGACGGCGGACAGAAGCGCGTGCTCGTCGCCAAGTGCAGAGGCACCTAGCTCGCCTGCCAGCACCGCGCAACTTTTGGCGTCGAGCACGACAGTTCCGCGCAGGCGCTTCCAGTGTTCGAACAATCGTTCAACTTTTTCGGGAGCCTCCCGGAGCTCCTCAACCACCGCGATCACATCGGCGCCACTTCGAAAGAGTGCGAACGCCGCCGCCGCAAACGTTCCGTCTGCACGCTCATCGTCGCAGATGCGCGTCCGACGCACGCGCACGAACACCGCCTGGATCTCTGTTTCCTCGAAGTAGCGGATACCGCGATCACCGACGATGGGTTTGAGCTGCACGCCCTCCATACGACGCACCGTGCTCAAGCTCAGACCGAGCCGGCGGGCGACCTGACCGCGTGTCAGGAGCCTGCCAGCGGCCCCTGCCTCCGCGGCAGGAGACACTACCTCAGCGACAAAAACCTCATTTGAAGCGCCATTTTGGCCCGTGCCTATTGCGCCCTCGTCCCGTATGTCACGAATTGGATCTGCCATGACACGTCGAGCGTGAGTCCGACAATGCTCGCGTGCAAGTGCGCCGAGCGCTTTGCGGAACCGATATCGGCCGCATGCGCGGTCGCGGTCGTCGGGCTGCAACGCGGACCAAATCTACGATCAATTATGGAGGATTTGTTGCAGCCAAATTCGGCTCGGGCGCTGGCTACGACTAACAATTTACCTTCGAGATTGTTGGGGAGTTGGTGTCGTTTGGTCCACGGTGGGAGTCGAGGAAACAAAGCCCATGTCGAAAACGCTTTCGGCCACGCCTCCGCGTGCGTCGGTAACAGCGTGCAGTAGCAGTGTGCCCGGAAGGCTCGCTGACACTCGAATCCCCCGCGGTGTTCCAAGCTCCGGCGAGCAACCCCCGAGTTGTAGCGAGCCATGAAGCGTCGACGCTCGACTCAGGCGCGCGTCATTGAGACCGATACCCTTGGGATCCTCCGCCCGGCGGACCCGAGCCCGGGCTCCAACGAGACGGCGGGGCACGGGACGACTCCGGACGCAACAAACCAACCGGCCCTTGTGCAGGATCCAGTGCTAGCCTTCAACTGCGTTGACGAACGGTTCATTGATTTTCTGGTCGAGGAGGCGTTGAAAGAGTGGCGAGCCAAGAACTTCTAGGTCTGCGGGTTGCCGTCTACGCGCGTTTCTCGTCGGAGGGGCAGCGCGAAGCGAGCATCGAAGATCAGCTCCGACGTTGTCACGACTTCGTGACGGCCCACGGCGGCGCCGTTCGCGAAGAGCTCACGTTCTCCGACCGCGCTACCAGCGGCGCTGGAACCGACCGACCTGGCTACGAACGGATGATGCGCCTGGTCGCGAACAAGCCGCGCGAGATCGACGTCATTGTCATCGAAGACCTATCGCGCCTCTCACGCGCGGCAGCAGACTTGTTCACCGTTCAACGATTGTTCGAGTTCTTGGAGGTCCGCCTCATCGGTATCGCTGACGGCATCGACACGTTCGCCAAGCATTCGACGCTCACCTTCGGGCTGAAGAGCCTGGTGTCGACGATCTACATCAACGATCTCAGGGACAAGACGCTGCGCGGCTTGGAAGGGCGCGCGCTTGCTGGCTTCGCGACCGGAGGAGTTGCCTTCGGCTACCGCTTGAGCAAAGAATCGAGCCCCGACGGCAAATCGATCGGAACGAAAATCCAGATCAGCGACGAGCATGCGCCGGTCCTGCGCAGGATCTTCGCCCTCTACGTCGGCGGCAACTCGTTTGCTGGCATCGCCAAGATTTTGAACGCAGAGAAAGTGCCGCCGCCTCGAGTGTTCGCCAAGCATCGCCGCGTCGGCTGGAAGGACTCGACGATCCGCGCGATGTTGCACAACGAAAGCTATGTCGGCCGCTGGCGCTACCGGTCGTCGCAGTGGCGCAAGGTGCCGGGTACGAACCGCCGTGTCCCGGTCCGCCACGACAGCCCGGACGCGATCGTCAGCGAACGCCCAGAGCTTCGCATCATCGATCAGGAACTGTGGGAGGCGACGCAGGAGCGCCTGAAGAGCGTGCATCGCTTCTACACGCGTTCTGCTGACGGTTCGCCCAAGGGGCGAGCGATCCCCGGGGCGCGCAGCGCTTACCTGTTCAGCAGCTTGCTGTGCTGCGGAGTGTGCGGGGGCAAAATGACGATCGGCGGCGGCAGCAAGGACGCCTACTACCGCTGCGAGGGGTACAAGAAACGCGGCACCTGCGACAACGCTTTGTCAGTCCGAGAGAGCGTGGTACGTGCGGGGCTGCTCGACGAGCTCCGTCAACGGCTCGTGTCCGACCAGGGCCTCGCCTACGCGCGAAAGCGGCTCGCCGAGCGCTTAGGTGAGCTCACTCGGGAAAGGGACGGTACGCTGAACGAGGAACGGCAGCGACTCGACAAGCTCGTTAGCCAAATCGACCAGCTCGTCGATTTCGTCGCCGATGGACACGGTTCTGCGGCCGTCGCCGAGAAGCTGAGGGGCCTCGAACGGGCTGCTGACGCCCAGCGAAGCAAGGTGGCGGTGCTCGAGAGACGCGCCCAGACAGCCATCCGTCTGCCGTCGCCCGACGAGCTGATGGGCATCGTGTTCGACCTGGAGACGCGCCTCAGCGCCGACACGACGTCGGGTCGTGAAGAGCTGCGCCGAATCTTCCGGGACGGAAAGATCACTCTGCTGCCGCAGCCAGCCGGCTTCTACGTCGCCCGCAGCGACATCCTGCCGCTCGTTCTGCTGACTCTCCCGCCCCCCGCCGACTCTTCTAACGAAGAAGGCGGCGAGAGACGGTATCCAGCGAGTAGTTGCGCGGGGAGGATTTGAACCTCCGACCTTCGGGTTATGAGCCCGACGAGCTACCAGGCTGCTCCACCGCGCGTCAGTTGGAGGCGGGAACATAGTCACAGAGGGGGCAGAGTCAAGGAGATCCGACGACGCTTTGAAACGGCGGTGAAACGGCGTGATTCGGGCTTCGGTACGCGTCGTTGCGCGGCCCGCGGTCGGAACCGAGGGCCGGCTCGTGGCCTCGTCGTGGGCCGACGCTGCCGCGCGCTCAGAGCGGCTCGCCGCCGTCGACCCAGGCTTGGATGGTCGCGATTTGCGCGGGCGTGTAGCAAGTCGGGCCGGTCGGGTCGGTGCCGCAGGTGGTGCCTTGCGGCATGATGCCGAGCTTGATCAGGATGATCGCGCACTGGCCGATGTTCTTGCCGGTGCATTGCGGGCGCACGGCGAGCTTGAAGACGTCGGAGTAGACGCTCGCGATGTTGTGGCCGCCGAGGCCGGCGCCGCCGTGGCAGGCGCCACATTGCGGCGCGAGCAGCGGCTGCACGTCGGCCGTGTAGGTCGGAATGACCGGCGCCGCGGGCAAGCTCCCGACTGCGACCTTCACGGACTCCCACGTTGCTGCGAACGGCGCGGAGCTGGCGCCCACGGCCGCGCTCGACAGTAGGCCCACGGCGAGCGCTGACGGCTTCGTGCCGATGGCGTAGGTGCCGCGCACGGCGGCCAGCAGGTTGCCGCTGAGCGTGAGCGCGGGGCCGAGCAGGACCGGTGAGGCGCCGGGCAATTGGTAAGCCGTCCGGACTGCGCCTGCGACGGGGTCGACCTCGAGCAGCAGCGTGACCGACGGCGACGCGAGGGCGGCGGGCGCCGACGTGAAGGCTTCACTGAAGGCGTCGCCGTTTTCCAGCGTGACCAGCACGCCCGCGCCGGCCGCGTCGGCCGAAAGCGCGACCGAGACGTAGTTCGACTGGTCACCGGTGCCGATGAACACGCCTTGCTGTTGGCGTGCCACCGGCGCGACCCCGCCGAAGAAGGGCGCGTTGACCTGCGCCGCGACGGTGAAGACGCCGAGCGCGCTCGACGAGGCGACGCCGAACTGAAAGCCGTTCTGCCCCGAATTGACGGCGCCACGCGCTTCACCGCCTGCGACGGCGGCGACGCGCAACGTGCCGGTGCCGGCCGTGACGTTGGCGGGCGTGTACAGCGACTGGTAGTCGCTCACGCCGTTCGACATCAAACCGGTGAAGCCGACACCGAACAAGCCCGTGCCCGGCGCGCTGGAAGCCAGCTCGTAATTCACGGGCAGCGCCGTCAAGGTGCCGTTCTTGGCGTCGAGCGCGAACGCATCTTGCGAATCGAGCAAGCCGTCGTTGTCGTCGTCGGCGTCGGCCAGGTCGCTCAGGTGGTCGCCGTCGGCGTCCGGCGGCGTGCTGGTGGCTGAGCACGGGTTGGTGCCGTTGAGCGCTTCGTCTTGGTTGGTGTAGCCGTCGCTGTCGGCGTCGGCGTTCGGATCGGTCGTGACGCAGCCGCTGCCTTCGCTGTAGTCGGCGGGCTCGAAGACGGTGACGCCGTTGGAGCCGTAAGTGACTGCCCAAACCGTGCCGGGGAACACGTCCGCATCGCCCTGGGCGATCAAATCCAGCGGCGTCGATCCGAAACCGGAGGCGAAAACGGCTCCGCACGTGGCCGGCGGCGCCGGGCAGTTAGTGATGGCGTCGCCCGCGGCGTTGGGTATCAGCTTGTAAATGTTGTCGGTGAACGAGGCCAGCAACAGCGCGCCCTGCATGACGCCGCCAAAGTTCGACGCGGTGTACTCGGCGATGCCGTTGGTCGAGCCGTTGAACACGGCGATCGAGTTATCGGACACGCCCGGGTTCCGGAAGTCACACTCGGCCGGGTTGGCGAGCGCGACCGGCACTGGCGGCCAATCGACGGGCAAGAGCGGGCTGCCTGGCGGCAAGAAGGTGTCGTTCTGGTAGAGCCCGGCGCCGGCCGGGTTGCCCCGCACCGGGATCGGGTGACCGCCGTAGTAGCGCTCGGCGCGGCCGGGGTAGTTCTTGTCGCCCGCGACGAGCGTGCGCACGTAGTGCAGCTGGTCGCGGTTGTTGACGACGTCGTCGTGCGGTCCGGGACCGGTGCTGCCCGGCTCGCCCGCGATGTAGTCGTTGCTGCAGGTCCCAGCGCCGACGCCCGGGTACGTGGCTTCACCGGTGACGTGACCACCCCAACCGGAGTTGGCGCCATTGTCGGTGATGTAGAGTTTGCCGGCCTTGGTCAGCACTAAATCGTACGGATTGCGAAAGCCGCCGCCTTGGATTTGCACCGGGCCGCCAGGCACCAATTTGGCTTGATTCATGCCATCGCGGCCGCCGAACGGGTCACCGACATCGACGCCGTCGTAGCCGGCGGTCGTCGGATTAGTGACGCCGTTGGCGTTGGCGCGCGCCGGATCGTCGAGCGTGGGTAAATCGTATTTGAACTGCTTGCCGGCGGCGTCGGTTTGCGTCGGCAGGGCCTCGAGCTGCGTGAGGTTGATCGAAAGCAGCGCGCCGCTGAGGGCATACTCGTTGGTCAGCGCGAAGTTGTGCGACGGCGCGCCGGCGTTGGTGTTGCCGCCTTGCGCGACGTACAGAACGTTGGCAACGCGATCGATCACGACGCCGTTAGTGGCGTGGTTCTCTTCCGAGCGGGGTAGGCCGCGCACCAGCTCCACGTGGTCCCAACCGGTGGCCGTCTTGGTCAGCTTGGAGATGATGCCCGAGTTGGTGTCGAGGTTGCTGTCGGTGCCGCCGCCACCTGCGCCGATCCGCGAGTCGCTCGAGGTGACGTAGAGAATCGGCGCCGTGGCCGTGCCGGCCGTGACCAAGCCGGTCAGCTGGCGCGTCGTCGGCACGCCCGTCGTGGTGCCGTCGTCGTTGTGATTCGGAATGCTCTGAATCAGCGTGATCAATTCGGTGGCCGTGATGGCGTAGGCGCCCGGCCCCGTGCGCGACACCGAATAGGCTTTAATCAAGCCGTTTTGCTGCGCCACGTACAAGCGCTTGTCGGGGCCAAAACCAAGCACGGTCGGCGACGTGAGGCCGGTGCCGGTCAGCGTGTTGGCGCCGAACACGGGCTGCGCGGGCCCGGTGTCGGGGGCGCCGCTCACTGGCGCGAGCACGACTTCGATGCCTTTGATGGCGGGGTTTTCGGCGACGTGCTGAAAGACCAAGTCGACCACGCCGTCGCTGACGGTCTTGAATTTTTTGACCAAGGCCGCGTTGGTGCGCGCCGTCGCGTAGACGTCGATGTCGGCAAACACCGCCGGCACGCTGCCGTCGACCGAGACGTTGAAGGCGCGCTGGCCAATGGCGGCGATGCCGCCGTAAATCTCAGCGAAGTAGAGCCGCACTTCGATCGGTGTGCCAGCCGGGACCGGCAGCGCCCACGTCATCTCGGGTGTACCGGCGGCGTCCCAACGCTCGGTTTGAAACAGCGCGACCGGCACCGCAGCCGGAACGGTGTCCGGCATGTTGATAGCGGCGGCCGTGGAGAACGCTTGGCTGCAGCCCGTACAACCCATGTTGCTCAATGGATTGGGGGAGGCCTGGCTATCCGCAGCCCAGCTGGGCTGCGAGCCATCGGCGGCGGCGAGCGTCGGTCCTCCGGCGTTGATGCGGTGAAACACCGTCGGCGTCTGCACGATCTCGATCGCCTTCAGCATCGGGTTTTCGGACACGTGCTTGAGCACCAAGTCGACGCTGCCGTCACTGATCGTCTTGTACGAGCGCATCACGCCAACGCCGTTGCCGGCCTGGGCGAACACATTGATGCCCGTGAACGGCGGCACCGCCGCGCCGTCGAGCGACACATCGAAAATGCGCGGACCGGCCGTGGTGTTGTTGGCGGCGGTCAGGAATGTCTCGGCGAAGAACAGCCGCACTTCCACGCCCGTGCCAGCCGGCACCGGGAACGCCCACGCTTGGTCGGCGCCACCCGCCGGATCCCATCGCTCGTCTTGCAACACACTCGCGGGCACGTAGCTCGGCACCGTCGGGCCGAGCGTGACCGGGGTCGTGACGGCGTAAATGTTGCCGCAGTTGCTGCAGTAAGCCGAAGGCGTCGCCGCGGTGTCGGCCGACCACGGCAGGCCGCCGTCCGTCGCCGCCACAGCCGGGCCACCGACGTTCACGCGGTACAGCGTCGGCTTCAGCTCGACCAGCTCGATGGCTTTAATCGCCGGATTTTGCGTGCCGTTCAAAAATTCGAGATCGACGCTACCGTCGCTCGAAATGTCGAACGACTTCATGATCCCGACGTTGGCGCCGGCCTCGGCGTACACATTGACGCTCTTGAACGCCGCCGGCACCGCGCCGTCGACCGCGACATCGAACACGCGCGGCCCAACCGCAGCCGCGTTGCCGGCGTTGATGTACGTCTCGGCAAAGTATAGCCGCACCTGCACCAACTTGCCGGGCGTGACCGGGAACGACCAACGCAGCGTCGCGCCGCCCGCCGCATCCCAACGCTCGGTTTGAAACGCCGCCAGTGGAATGCCGGCGGGCACGCTCGGCCCACCGGTGATCGCCGCTGTCGTCGCGAACACGTTCGTGCAGCCGAGGCAGTAGGCCGACGGCGCCGCCGTCGTATCTGCAGCCCACGCCAAGCCGCCATCCGTTGCCGCCAGCTGCGCACCGCCGGCGTTGACCCGGTAAAGCACGCTGCCGCCTGCCGCCGAAAGAGTCGCCGTGACTTCGCCGCTCGGTTCGCTCGCCGTCGGTGCGCCCGTTTCGGAGCTACAAGCGACGAACAGCGACGCAACCGCCACCGCGGCCAAGCCGCCCAACGCACGCCCTGAGCCAGGGCCAACACCTCGCACCCACGACTGATTCGCCGTCTTCATGTTTTGCGACTCCTCCGCCGACCGACACGGGGTTAGAGCAAATCCACGCGGCAGCCGCCAGCAGATTGATGGCGGATTTTGCGGTTTGACCGCCAACGCGGTTGGCTAGCCCGTCAAAGTGGCCCGAGATTTCAGCGACACTTCAGCGGCGCAGGCTTTGGCCCGGCGCGTGCTAGGTTCCGCTGATGATGTGGTTGCGGGGCCCTTGGGTGAAATGGGCTGTCATTGGGTTAGGCGTCTTAACGACGAGCTGCGCGGGCGTGATCGGTGCCGGTGCGGCCGTGGTGGTGGTGGGCGCGGGGATCCTCACCTTCACTTGTTATGATCGCGTGAGCGTCACGGTGACCGATCGCGTGAGCGGCACCCAGTTGTGCGATGCCAAGGTGACGTTCATTCAGGGCACGTCGGAGACGGCCGCGACGTCGTGTTACCAAGCCGCGCTGTCGGCCGGCAAGTACACGATGCGGGTCGAACGGCGTGGGCTTCAGACATTCGAGGAGCCGGTCGAGGTCAGCAAGAGTGGCAAGTGCGGGCAGTCGGTGCAGACCATGTACGTGGCCCTCGATCGACCGAATCGCCCCGCCGCGCCAACACAAATTGCGGCGCCACCATCGCCGCAACCGCGCGGAACCGCAATCGCACCCGCGCCGGCCGCACCCGCGCCGGCCGCACCCGCGCCGGCCGCGCCCGCACCAGCCGCACCAGCCGCACCAGCCGCACCAGCCGCACCAGCCGCACCAGCTGCACCAGCCGCACCAGCCGCACCAGCGCCACGCTTCGCGCCTGCGCCCGCCGCTAAACCGCCGGCCGGCGCGCTGCCGCCCGCACCGCCACCGCCACCCGGCGCGGCACCACCCTCAAAGGCGTTTCCGGACACGCCTTAGTTTAGTCGCCCGGGAGTGCGCGCGCGCCGCCGAAATGACTTTGTATGCCCAGTCATTAACGAAACGCCAAGCCCCCTCCCCGCCCGCCGCCGAATGACTTGGTACGCCAAGTCACTCACCAAAACCGGAGCGCGACGGGGCGCGTGCTGTCGCGGCGACCCGGTCGAACGCGCCGCACAATGACTTTGTATGCCCAGTCATTAACGAAACGCGAACCCCCGCCTCCCTGGCGCGAGGCTCGCGCCCGCGCTCACCAGAACGGCTTCAGCAGTTGCGCTTCGGGGATCTGCCCGCGAATTTCGGCGTGGAGCTCGGGCAGCTCGGACCAGTGCAGGCCGGGCTTCATGTGATGCGCGGTGTGCAGGCCCAGGTTGCACGTGAACAAGTTGAACCAGAAGTTCTCGCGGTTCACGCTAGCTTCGACGTGCTCCGACGCGAGTTGCCCGGCGTGGTGCTCGTAAGTCGCCCAGCAAGTGTGCATCAACGCCATCACGCCCGGAACGAAGAACACGAACAAGAAGTTGAGCGGGTTCAAGTAAATCGCTAGCGCTATCAGCGCGTAGCACGGCACCTTCATCCACAAGTAGCGGCGGAACACCTGCGGATGACGCTGGCCGATGCGATACACGTCGACCTGGTGGTGCAGGAACGTATGCAGCGTGTATTCGACGCGGCCCATCTGGCTGCCGTCGCGGCGCGTCCAGTGCGACTCGTCCGGGTTCGCGGACGGCGGCTGGTTCAAGTAGTTCTGATGGTGCCCGAGGTTGTGGTGCAAGACCCACGTGTACGGGCCGACGCCGGTCTGTACCGCCAACACGACGTCGTAGACGCGATTGAGCAGCGGCCAGCGGAATGCGTTGACGTGCTGGTGGTGGTGGTTGAACGCGGCCACGACGGTGCTGACCGCGAACAGCGGCAGCATCGCGGCCGCTGCCATCCAAGTCGGCGCGTACAAAAAGACCACGACATGGGCGACGAACGACGCCAGCACGATCGAAATCGGACGCCAGTCGGCGGAGTAGCGCAGCAACCAGCCACGGGACGAAGAAGCATCACTCATTGGGGTAAGTCAGTCGCGAAAGGTCCGGCCCGACATACATCGAGATCACGGCCAGCGCGACCCCTTCTTAAAGCCCCTTAGCCGGGAGTCGTGTCACGGCCGTGTCACGTCGCTTGCTCGGGCGCCGATCGCCGTACTATTCCAGGGCGGTGAATTTCGCGCAGCTGGCGTTTGGAGCCCTGCTGGGTCGGCGATTGACCCCGTACAACGGGCGGCATCGGGTCGCCTGTCGCCGCAACGTGCAGATCCGCCGTGACGGCTTTGGCGTCGCCTACGTGGACGCACACGACGAAGCCGACGCGTGGTTCGGGCTCGGCTTCTGTCACGGGCAGGATCGCGGAGGTCAGCTGGAGGTGACGTGGCGGCTCACGCACGGCTTGCTGTCGGAGGTGCTGGGGAGCGCCGCCTTGCCGATCGATCGCGCCGTGCGGCTGATCGGCGTGTATCGCGCGGCCAAAGAGCAGATGGAGACGCTCGACGCCGCGACGCGCGACCAATTGGCGGCCTACACAGCGGGCATCAACGCGGCCCTCGAGTGTCGGGCGTTGCCGCGAAGTCACGAGCACGCCTTGTTGCGCTGCGCGCCGAGCCGCTGGGAACCGGCCGACGTGGTCGCGCTCGGGCTCTTGATGTGTTGCTTCTTGCCCTCGAATTGGGACATCGAGCTGGCGCGGCTGATCATCTTGACGCGCGATGGCGCGGAAGCCGTTACTCTGGTTGATCCGACGTGGCGCGAAGACTTGCCGCTCACGCATCCGCCCGGCGCCCCCGCTGGACCGCCGAGCGACTTGTTCGTGGCGCGTGATCTGGAAGCTTTCTTTGCGGCAATTCGTCGGTAATTCCGGCGGTTCGAATGCTTGGGCCGTATCGGCGCAAAAATCCGCGACTGGCCGCGCCTTGCTCGCCAATGATCCGCACCTACCGGCGACGCTGCCCAACCTCGGTTATTTGGCGCGCGTGAAGTGCAAAGACTTCACGGTGGCCGGCGTCAGCATCGCCGGTATTCCGGCGTTCATCACCGGACACAACGGCGTCGCGGCGTGGGGTTCGACCAGCGCGCAAGTCGACAACGCCGACTTGTTCTTAGAAGAGCTGAGCGAAGACGGACAACGCGTTCGTCAAGGCGACACGTGGACGAACTGCCACGAGCTGGTCGAGCAAATCCCGGTCAAGGGCGCCGACCCGGTGGAGCTGCGCATCATTCGGACGCCGCGCGGCACCGTCGTGGCGCGCAGCAACGACGCGGACGCGAGCATTTTCGATCCGGTACCGGTGGTGGGGCGCGCCAATGCGCTTACGTTTGCGGCTACGTGGCTCGAGCGTCGACCGACGCGCTCGGTGTTGGGCTTCCACCACGTGAAGAGCTTCGATGACTTTCGCGCCGTGTGTGCGAAGTCCGCCGGTTGCTCGTACAGCCTGATTTACGCTGATCGCGAGACCGTAGGCTGGGTCTTGGCGGCGGAGGTGCCCAAGCGAAAATCGGGTTTTGGCTCGGTCCCCCTACCCGGTTGGGTCGACAACGTCGGTTGGGACGGCGTGGCCGCGAGCGATCAGCTGCCGTGGAGCCGCAACCCGGGCGCAGGCTTCGTCTGCTGCGCGAACAACAAGCCGGTCGCCGACCAACACAGCGCGGTATTCTTGGGGCACGACTTTTTGGACGGCTTTCGCCAACGCCGGATCAGTGAGCAGCTGGCGTCGCGCAATGACTGGACGGTCGAGCGCACGGCGGCGCTGCAGGGCGACCTGCGAAGCCTGGCGTTCGCCGACGTGCGCGGCAGCGTGCTCGCATTGCAGCCAAACACGCCAGACGCTGCGCGCGCGATCGAGCTATTGCGAACGTGGGACGGGTGCGTCTCGGGCGACGCTATCGGCGCCAGCGTGTACGAGCTGTTCGTGGGCGCGCTCAACCGCAAGATCTGCGAAGCCAAGGCGCCGAACAGTTACCAGTACGCGAGCGGCAAGGGGGTGATGAAGCTGATCCCGGGAACTTGCTTGAACGCACGCCGCGCCAGCTTCACCACGCGCATGATCCGCGACCAACCGCCGGGTTACTTCGAGGCGTGGGACCCAGTTTTACTCGACGCGCTGGCGGAGGCGATCAAAACGCTGCGCGAGCGTTTTGGTGACGCGCCTGAAGCTTGGGCTTGGGGGAAGATCCGCCCGTTGACTCTGCATCACCGTTTCGGCGACAAAAAGCCGTTCAATCGGGTCTTCAACGTCGGCCCTTTGCCGGGCTACGGCGACGGAACCACCGTCAATCAAGCCGGTTTCGAGTTCTGGCAGCCGCTGCGCCACTCGACCGTGACCGCGCACCTGCGCAGTGTGATCGACATCGGCAATTGGGGCGAGTCGCGCTTCGTGCTGCTCGGCGGCCAATCCGGCAATCCGCTTTCGCCCCACTACGCCGATCTGGTGCCGCTCCACCAACGCGGCGAAGGCGTGCCCGTGCATTGGGACGACGACGCGGTCAAGAGGCACGCTGTCGCCACCATCACGCTCGTGCCGGGCATGGACCAGCGACCGGTACAAGCCGAAGTCCTATGAAGGTGTTGCTGGCGCCGCACGGCTCGCGCGGCGATGTGCAGCCGCAGCTGGTGCTGGGCGAAGAGCTTTCACGGCGCGGTCACCGCGTCACGCTGGCGGCGCCGCCCAACTTCCGCGACGACGCCGAGGCGCGCGGCTTTCGCTTCGTGCCAGTGGGTCAAGACATGCACGAAGTCTTGCAGCAGAACCGCGCGATGACCGAGACGCATCCGCTCGTCGCGCTGCCCGGACAAATTCGCCTGTTACGCCAGCACGTGGCTCGGCAAATCGACGACATGTTTGCGGTGACGCACGATCCGGACATCGTCGTCGCCGCCGGCCTCAGCTTCGCGGCCAAAATGATCGCGGACCAACAGCGCGTTCCCCACGTCTTCTGCTGCTACTCGCTCAGCGCCATGCGCTCCAACGAACATCCGCCCGCCGTAGCGCCGATTTTCGGCCTACCGCGCCTCGGAAACCTCGCCCTGTGGAAAACGATTGAGCTCACCTTCAACCTCACCCTCGGCACCAAGCTCAACGAGCTACGCCGCGCGCGCGGCCTCGCCGCCGACCGCGGTTCCTGGCAAGCCATCCACGCCAGCCAGGTCATCCTCGCTCAAGATCGCGTGATGGGTGAGCTACCCTCCGACACGCCCGGCAACAACCTCCACGTCCCCGCGCTCGTCCCCCACCCCGAGGACGCCGCGCCGCTCTCGGATTTACTCGAACGCTTCCTGCGCGGCGCCGGCAATAGCCCCACCCCCGCGTCGCCCGTCGTGTACCTCGGCTTCGGCAGCATGCCGACCGTGGATCGCGCGAGCATCATCCGCATCGCCATCGAGCTCTTCGAACACCACGGCGCGCGCGTCATCCTCCACTCTCCCTACGACGAAGACGCCCACGCCGAGCTCCCGCCCGGCGTCTTCTCCGTCGGCAACACCGATCACCACTCGCTTTTCCCGCGCGTCGACCTGCTCGTTCACCACGGCGGCGCCGGCACCACCGCCGCCGCCCTGCGCAGCGGCGTCCCCCAACTCATCGTCCCCCACATCGTCGACCAGTTCTTCCATGGCCGCCGCATCGCCGAGCTCGGCATCGGCCCCACCCCCATCCCCAAACCCCAACTCACCACCTCCGCGATCGCCCGCGCCCTCAAGGATCGCTTCGAATACTGGCCCAAAGCCCAAACCCTCCGCGCCTCCATCACCACCGAAGGCGGCGCCCAACAAGCCGCCGACCACCTTGAATCCCTCGCCCACCCCCGCACGAGCTCGTGATCGGCGCAGCGCCGGCGGTTCGGCGTTCAGCGCAGCGCGGCGTCGGCGTTCAGCGCAGCGCGGCGTCGGCGTTCAGCGCAGCGCGGCGTCGGCGTTCAGCGCAGCGCGGCGTCGGCGTTCAGCGCAGCGCGGCGTCGGCGTTCAGCGCAGCGCGGCGTCGGCGTTCAGCGCAGCGCGACC
>JBBRMI010000196.1:0-14892 GCA_038230915.1 Polyangiales bacterium
GGGCACAGCGCGGCGCTCGTCGCTGCGCTGGGTGACGCTCCGAAAGAGCGCGAGCAGGGTGTACGCGATGCGGCGCAGCAGCGCGACGACGAGCGCTGCGCGCGAGATAGCGAGGCCTTGCTTTTGCCGTGGCCCGGCTCAGCGCACCAGCCGGCTGAGCATGTTTTTGAGCGCGTGCCCAGCTCCACCACGGCCTGGACGTGGCCCGGTACAGAAGCACCCAAGGCACCGGCGATTTCCACGGCCGCGCAGCACTCACAGCACTCAGCCAGCGCGACGGCGTAAGCGCGGCTCTTGTCCGCGAGCGTTTGCCGCGCCGCACCCTCGGCGGTGTTGAGCGCCGCGCTCTTGCGAGCCTGCGCCCGGAGCTGTGCCTCGCCCATGCGCGTGCGGGCGACCAGTTTCACTAGCTCCAGGGCGAGCTGGTAGGCGATGAGTTTGTGATGGGGAAGTTGGGCCTGCTTTTCGGTGGGACTCATGCCCCCCTTCGCGCAGCCGGTGTGCCAGCGCCCCACCGTTTGGCTCCGTATGACCCGGCGCTGGCGCACCGGGTGCGCGTCTCGGCATGAGTCCCACCGAAAAGCGGGCCCTCTCGTCCGCAAACGCTCCCGCTACCGGCGCCTGCGAATTTGCGCTCATCCGAACCCGACCCCCATTCCGAGCCCGCAACCGCTCCCGATCAGCCGCGCCCGAGCCCGAGCCCGGCCCGATCAACAATCAAGGCTGCCGCGCGACCCAGTCTTGGCGCGCTTGATGCGTTGTCGGAGCCCTGGCGCGAGGGCGACCCTGGAAAGGGGTTCGGCGGCGGGAGTCGGGAGCCGTCTCGGCAGGGGCTTCGGGCAAGTCTGCCGCAGCTTCGCCGACGAGGCTCCGTTTGCGTCGGAAGGGCCCTACTTCCGACAACCGCGCGCTCCAGCCTTGGCGAGGCGGCAAAGCTGAGCTTTGATTTGGCGGTGGCTCCCCTGCCTAAGGCTCCCGACGCTCCCGGCCACGGCCACGGCCACGGCCACGGCCACGGCGAACCGCCGCCCAGCACTTCCGCGCACGGCGGTCACGCTCACGGCGGCCCTGCGCACGGTCACGGTGGCCATGCGCACGGCGGCCGCGGTAGCGCGCGCACCCAGTTGAGCTTGGCGCTTGGGCTCACCCTCAGCTTCATGGGGGTGGAGGCAGTCGTCGGTTGGCTCAGCGGCAGCCTCTCGTTGCTCGCCGACGCCGGTCACATGCTCGGCGACAGCGGCGCGCTGGTGCTGGCACTGATCGCGCAAAGCCTCGCCGATAAGCCACGCACCGAGCTGCGCACGTACGGCTTGAAGCGCGCCGAGGTGCTGGCGGCGTTCGTCAACGGCATCGTGCTGTTCGGCATCGCGCTGATGATCATCCGCGAAGCCGTCGAGCGCTTCATGCAGCCGGTGCACATTCTCGGTCGGCCGATGCTGATCACGGCGGTGGCCGGTTTGCTGGTGAACCTAATGAGCGCGCTGATCTTGATGCGCGGCGGCAACGGCAACCTGAACGTGCGCACGGCGCTGCTGCACGTGCTGTCGGACGCGCTCGGCTCGGTGGCGGCGATCATCGCCGCGGTCGGCGCGCTTTGGTTCGGCGCGCAGCGGCTCGATCCGGCGTTATCGTTGGCGATCGCGGTTTTATTGCTGCTGGGCGGCTACCGCGTACTGCGCGAGACGACCGGCATCCTGCTCGAGTCAGCGCCGCCGCACATCGACGTCGCGGCCGTCGAACGCGCGATCGCGGCCACGCCTGGCGTGGCGTCGGTCCACGACCTGCACGTTTGGCGGATCTCCGAAGAGCTCGACGCCCTGACCGCCCACGTCACGCTGACGCGCGGCGCCCATGGCACGGAAGTGTGTCAGAGCGTCGCCGACCGCCTCAAAGCCGAGTTCAAGCTCGAGCACGTCACGATTCAGCCCGAGGCACCCCCCCCGGACGAGCTGGTCGCCGTGCGGCTGAGCCGTGATGGCGGTCCTGTTCGACGGGTGTCATAAGCGCCACCGCCGTTCGGGTTGGGCCCCCACGGCCAGCGAAACTGTCGTAGGGGACCCAACGGCCAACGAGACGGCCGCGCCGATTCGGCGCGTTTCGTTAGCGCGCGGGAAGCATTGTGGCTCGGCGAGCGCCGCACTACTCTTCGAACGATGATCCGTACCAGTGACGATCTCGAAGCCCAGCTCGGTCGCCTGGGACGGCGCTACGAGCGACACCCCGATGGCACGTTCGTCTTGTCGCTCGGCGCCAATCAGCCGCCGGCGGCTTTGCTCTTGGTGCCGCCCGTGCTGGTCGTGCAGGTCGCGATCGGACCGGCGCCCAAAGACGACGTCGCCGCGGCGCCCCTCTACAAGAAGCTGCTCGAGCTGAACGCCAGTGCGCTGCTCCACGCGGCGTTCGGCCTGGAGAACGAGCAGATTGTGCTGGCGGCGGCGCTCGAGCTCGAGAGTCTCGATCTGAACGAGCTCGAAGCCGTGCTGGCCGACATCGACGTCGCGCTGGGTGAGCACGTACCGGTTCTACGCAGCATGGTTCAGTCAGCCTCCTGAGATCGAGAAACCGTCATGGGATTTTTTCAACGTCTCGCTACCCTCATCAAGTCAAACCTCAATGATCTGATCAGCCGCTCCGAAGATCCGGAGAAAATGCTGAATCAGATCGTCGAGGACATGACCACTCAGCTCGGCGAAGCCAAGAAGATGGTCGCGCTGTCGATCGCCGACGAGAAGAAGCTCGAGAAGCAGACGCAGCAAGAGCTGGAGAGCGCTGCAGCTTGGGAAAAGCGCGCGATGTTGGCGGTCAAGGCTGGCAACGACGAGCTCGCCAAGGAGGCTCTGGCGCGCAAGAAAGAGCACGAGTCGACCGGCGAGCAGTTCAAAGATCAGTGGCAAAAGCAGAAAGCTTCGGTCGATCAACTGAAGCTCGCGCTGCGTGCGCTGAATGCCAAGATTGAAGAGGCCAAGCGCAAGAAGAACTTGTTGATCGCCAGGAAGAAGCGGGCGGAGGCGCAGAAGGCGATTCAGGAGACGATGGGCGGCCTGCGCAACGCCAGCGCCTTCGAGACGTTCGATCGCATGGCCGGCAAGATCGAGCAGATGGAGGCCGAAGCCTCCGCGCAAGCCGAGCTCAACGAGGAGTACTCGGGCGACGTGTTGGCGCACAAGTTCCAACAGCTCGAGCAAACCAAAGGCGCCGAAGAAGATCTGCTCTCGCTCAAGCGCAAGATGGGCCTGGCGCCACCCGAGCCCGAGCCGGCCAAGGCGCGCGTCGAGGCGCAAAGCGAAGCGGGCGCTTCTGGCACCGCTGCGGGGCTCGATGCGGCAGAGCAAGAAGAGCTAGCGCGCGCGCTGGCCGAGCTCGAAGCCGAAGAGCAGCAGACCGAGCTGCGTATGAAGAAGTAGGGCAGCATGAAGCGCACGCCGAGGCTCGCTCTCGAACCATCAAATCCTTCCCGCCTTCCCGCCTTCCTGTTGATTCCTGCTCTGGCGCTCGTGTCGACGAGCGCGATTGCCGGCGGCCGCACCCTCTCGGCTGAGCCGGTCGACGACGTGAAGATCCGTATCGACGGAGATTTGCGCGAATGGTCGAACAAAATGACCGATCTGGGCGAGACGCTCGAGGGCAAGCCGAGCGGCGGTTATCCGCGCGTGGCCGCCACGGTGGCTTACGACGAGAACAGCCTGTACGTCGTGCTCAAGATCTTCGACCAAAAGATCGTGCGGACGTCAGCGGCGGGCGCGAACGAAGATCACGCCACCCTGTTCCTGAATTTTCCGAAGGGCCAGACTTACGCGGTCGAGCTTTACCCCGGCTTGCCGGGCAAGGTCGCGGGCGTGATCAAGGTCAAGGGTGCGCCGCTCAGTCAGTCCAAGATCGTCGAGGCTCCGACCGACAAGGGGCTTTCGGTCGAGGCGCAGATCCCGTGGACGGCGTTTCCGGAAGCGGCACGCACGCGCGTCGGGTTGCGCGCCACCATCACTTACACGGATGCGGATGCTTCGGGCAGCGTGAAGGCCGTGATCGGCACGAGTCAGGTGCGCGCCGGTAAGGGCATGCCGCCGCTCTTGTTGGCAAACGAGCAGGGCTTGGAAGAATCGATCATCCGAGCGAAGGGGCTGCCCGCCAGCCCGGCGCGCGATGCGTACGGCAACGTCTCGGGCGACAGCATGGTCGAGCGCGTTGCGGTATGGGGCGGCAACCTGGTGATCATCGGACCGCATTTTCGCGGCGGAAAAGAGTACTACTTCGCGGACTTGGGCATCTCGAGCGCGGACCAGGTCGACCGCCTCGAGCTGCTCGATTTCGACGGCGACGGTCACGACGAGATCGTCGTGCAAAAGAAGGTTGGCGGCAGCGACAAATACCGCGAGGTCTTGACCGTGCTGAAGGTGGGTCGCGACGACCAGCCGTTCTTGGCTTTCGCGCATGAGGTCGGCATCAAGACCGCGGACGGCGCGATCACGAACAAGGTGAAGCTGTCGAAGGCGGGCATCGAGATTTCGCAGGGTGAGGCCGAAGGCTTCGAGCCGGGTAGCTTCAACGAAGTGCAGCCGGGCGACATGGGGGCGACGCTGTTGCCTTGGGAGAGCGTCGGCAGTCGCACGTTTGCGTGGAAGGGCAAAAGCTTCGAAGCCGCCGGCGAAACCGGCTTCACTCCGAAGCCTAGCGCCGGCACGCCTGGAGGCACCGCGAAGAAGCCGAAGGCGCGCGCAAAGAGTGACGAGCCGCCGGCCCCGCCCGCGCCACGTCCGCCGACCGCCGATGAGCTGCTCGACCGCGTGTACGCGCTGTACAAAAAGGACCGCGGCGTCTCCGGCAAGCCGAGCTTCGACTTCGTGACCGATGTCGCGGGTGATCGTGGGCCCGAGCGCGTGCTGATTCACGGCAAAGACATAGTCGTGTTCGGCAAAGGCTTTCGTGAAGGCTTGAGCTACGCGTTCATCGCGGTGGGCGTGGCAGATCCGAAAGACATTTTGGACGCGACAGCGCGCGACCTGACCGGTGACGGCAAAGCGGAAATCATCGTGCGCGCCGTGCTGCACGCCAAAGCCAGCAAAGCGCTCGGCGGCGACACGGTCGATCGCCACGCGCTGATGGTTTACAGCGTGCAGGGCGACGGTTTGGTGCGGATCTTTGGCGCCGAAACCGGGCGCGCGCTCGGTAAAGATCAAATCATCGGCGCGGTGTCGTTCACGCCCGTGCGGCGCGGCTTCGACATCGAGCTCCGACCGGCGCGCGCGATCGGCTGGACGGAGCAGAACTATCCGTTTCCGATCGACACGACCACCGCCGGCGGCCTCGAGCCGCTGCTCTTGCCGTGGAGCGGCGGCTCGCGCAAGTACCACTACGACGGCAAATCGTTCGCGGGCCCGTAGTTGAATGTGACGAGCCGTCTCGATTCCTTGGTCGTCGACTTAGCCATTCGCGGGCCCTTAACGAGCTGAGGCGACCGCCGGCGGCTTGTTTCAGCCATGCTCGGTCGAGAGCGCGACTACTCGTCGAATTCCAAAGCGTAGCCGGGATCCTCAGGCCGTTTGCCGTTCACGCGCAAGACGCGCAACCCTTCGAGCGGCAGCGGCGAGCGCGCGTAGGAAATGGCCCCCGGAAACCGCTGGATCAGCCGCAAGAGCAGGGGAATCGAATCCAACGAGCGAGGTGGGCCCGCCAGGCCGCGAAGTCTGCGATCGATCCAGAACCGGCCTACCTCTTCGGGGGTGAGTCCGAGAACGATTCGGTCGAAGCCCGCGCGGGCACCAGAGCGCGGCGGGTGATTCAATGGAATCAACGCCCTTCCGGAGTTGTCGTTCATGCCCGGTCCCGCAAAAATGCGACGAAGATCCGCGAGGCTTACGTCGACTAGATTAGCATTCGCGGCCACGAGCACAGCTAGCCGAACGCGCTGACCAGCATGCGCGGACTGCGAGGTTGGTGGACAAACCGACAGCACGAATGCGCTGAACCAGATGCTGAGCAATATCGAGCGTTTCATCAGAAGGCCCACGCCGCTTGCATGTCGAGGCCTTGAAGCGTGCTTCCGGTGAAACCTTCGGTACCAGCGCCCGTGAACTTAGCGCGCGAGTATTCGGCCTTTAGGACGACTCGCGGTTCGGGTCGTAGGTTGAGGCCTGCGGTGAGCAATGTGACACGCTCGGCCAAGCCCCGCGACTGGAGCTCGGGCTCCGCGCTGTACTCGACTTTCGAGTACGGCATGATGCCAAAAAATGGCGTGCGATAGCCAAGCAACGCATACCAGCCCAAATTGCGCGTGTCGGGCAGCAGGCCCCCCTTGCTACTGCGCGGGCGGCCGCGCTCGGTATAGCGCCGGTCATTGACGAGCCCCTCGGTTTGGAAATGGAGGCGCTGCCAGTCCCACGCCAGATCGGCGGCGACGCTCACCTCATCGAATTGCTGGGTGACGTCGAGTCGGCTGTGCGGCTTTCCGGCTACGAAGTAGAATTCGTTCACGCCCCGCGTGGAGCGACCGGTGTACAGCGTTCCCCCCAACGTTGCTTCACCGAGCCCGTGAAAGACCAGCGCAGCGCGCGCGGTGATGGCTTTGTTTCCGTCCAGATCCTCGAACGGCACCTGATCGACGCGGCCGTTCGAGATCCCGAGCGCGTACGCCAGATCGAGGTCACCATGAATGGGCAGCGAGCCCTGAGCCAGCAGCCCCACTTGCGATGGCGGAAAAAGCTTGGCCCCGATAATAAACGGGGCGGTCACTCCGATGATAACTGGCGAGCCATGATCGACATTCCAGATGCCGTAAGGCGTAAGCCAGTGGCCCGCCTTGATGGTGAGAAAAGGAAACGCAGCATACTCCAAGGTCGCCCGCTCGAGAATGATGCCGCCGACCGTCTGATCTCGACTGAAGTCGGTGTAGTCGGCGACTTGCTGATCTCTACGCGTTGCGAACGGAGTTGAGAACGACGTGTCAGGAGCGCCATGCGGAAGATAGGTGAACCTTACCTCGGCCAGAGCCCGCCACTTCGGGCTGAGTTGTGCGTCGAGGTAAAGATTGAGGTTGCCAACGAAGAAGCTTGGTTTCCGATTTAGAAGTTGAAACCACGGGCTGTCGGAGCGCGCGAAAAAATGCCGATAGCCGAGGTCGCCAAAGCCGTAGAACTTGAGCAGCTGCTGAGGAATCGCGTCCTCGAGCGCGCCCAGGTCCTCGTCGGTCAGCTGTGTCGGCGGCGCTTCCGGACTCGGGTCGACTGCCGGCTGCGTCGCGTTGGCTGACTCCGGCCCGCCGTTGCTTGCCACGGCAGGCAGCGAGGGCCCTGCAACCGCATTCGCGGGAGCTGGACTCGCAGCAGCTCCCTGCGTGGGCGATTCGTGAACCTCTGGCGCCTGCGCGGCGGCAGGCTTGGCGACCCCGAGCGCGAGCGCGAGCGCAACAACGATGACCCCATGAACGCGCGCTCCACGATCGGCCTGAGGGTTCGTCTTGGGTGTCAGCATCTCAGTTCGCACCCACCAAAGACCCGCCGCCGGGGCACTGTCCATCGCTCAGCCTTCCCGGAGGCAGGCACAACGACTCGCCAATCAGCGGGATATCGCAACATACCCAATCGCCGGGGCACACGTTGGGGTCGGGCTTGCAGCCGCTTTTCAGGCACGCATGCGCAAGCACGACCTCACAATACGCTGCCTCGAAGCCCGAACAGTCGGCGTCACTCTGACAGGGGTTGCCAGCGCCGGTGGGCGGGCGCTCACAAAAACTTGGGACGTTCCTGGTGTTGCAGGAATAGTCGTTGCTGCACTCCGCGGAAGACGAGCAGTCCGCGTGGGTGCAGTAGCCGCGAGGGCTGTCTGAAGCGCAAAATGAATCGGTGGGGTCGGCGCAGTCGGGGTCTGCGTCGCAAGCTTGACCGAGTGAGGCGGTGGACATGCACGGCTGGCTCGGGTCGGTGCGCCCGAATCCGGGCGCACAGGCGCAGCCATCCAGCGAACCGACTTCGTTGGCTGCGCATTCGAAGCAAGCGTTGCCGGTGAGCCCGTAGCCGGCCTCGCAGGCGCACTGTCCGTCTTGCAACCGCTGGTGAAGCCCGCACCGGTGGTCGGTATCAACGAGGCAACTTTGGAGGCCTGAGCCCGCGAGCATCAAAAAAACAGTCGCACTGACGTTCGCAGCCAGCCTCAATACCTTAATTGCCATGGCGCCCAGCGATCCGCGCCCGATTCAAGCTGCTACAGCGTCGATAAACAAGCGTTAAGCGCGCGCGTCGCAGAACCACGGCCAGAGCGCCGCTCCCCTGCCCATCCATTCCCCCGAACGTCGCGCAGGCCCAAAGAGCGACGACCCGCAGCCTTTGGCCTCAATTTCACGCCGTTGGCTCGCAAGGTCGAGGGGCGCTGTTACTGCAAACATCGTAGGCAGAGTTCGAATCGCTCCCTGGCCGTAAACCGCAACGCGCGCTCGTACTTGCAAAGGTTCCGGGCGACTGCTTTTCAGCGTCGCTATTCCAAGACCGTCAAAGTGACGACGGCGAAGCCGCCCGGCTTGATCGTCACCTTCTTCGTCATGTCGGCGCCGCGCGCGTGCAGCTGAACGGTGCGGGGGCCCGCAGGCAGCGTGACGCGGCCGAAAGCCATGCGCGCGGGCAGGGTGGCCCAGTTGCGCGTGTCGGGCGTGTCCGTGGCGGTGAGCGTGGCCTGCGTAACGAGACCGAGCAAAAAGCCGGCGAGCGGGTGGTCTTTGCCGGCGGCGGCTTCGACGCCTTTGCCGGCGACCACGCGCGCGATCATGCGCGTGATCGCCGACGCGATCACGGTGCCTTTGACTTGGTCCCAGGCGCGCTGCGCTTCTTGATCGACCGACACGATGCCGTCGAGCGTTTGTGGCTTGCCGTCCAGAAAGAACGACGGTTGGTCGTATTGGCCGTGGGCGTGGCCGAGCTCCGGGTAGTTGACCCAAGTCACCAAACCTTGCGCGCCGAGCGCGCTGGCTTGCGAGCTGGCGCCGGGCTCGAGCGCGCCGCTGGCGTACGTCAGCGCCAAACCGATCGGCAACCGCCGCGCGACTTTCGCTGGCACGCGGCCATAGTTCACGATCACGAGCAGCTCACCCTGCTGCGCGTCATCGGCGTCGGTGCTGCGCGGCGCTTGCTCGCCGTCACCGAGCCCGGCGATTTTGCGCAGGCGCGGTGAGGCGTAGCCAGAGCGGCCGAGCAGGCGTTTGATCGGCGCCGAGAGGCTCTGGTAGCTGCCGTACTCGAGCGCTTCGTCGTAGTAGCGCAAGGCTTCGTCGTACTGCCCGCTCTTCTCGAAGGTGAAGCCGGCTAAGTAACTGCCGGGCGCCGTGAGCGCGTTCTTGGGATCGTGATCCCTCAAGTACTTTTGCATCACGCTCAGGCGCCGTGCCTCGACGCGCGCGCCCTGCAGATCACCTTGCGCCAGATAATTCACCATGTTCATGGTGTTGATCATCAGCTTCTCGTACGCCGGGGCCTTGTACGGTCCGGTGTCGTCCGAGAAAATGTACTTGCCGATGTCGTGACCGGCGTTGCGCGAGAAATCGAGCAGCTCGATCTGCTTGTCGCTCACCTCGAGATCACGACTCGACCATTTGTAGATCTGCAGCTGCTGGAGCACCATCGCGCGGTCGAGCAAGAACAGCGAGTTGTCGCCGCCGGTCTTCTCCGGCAGCTCCTTCTCTGACTTGGTGTCGAGCTGGTCGTTCAGCAGCGTGAGCGCGCGGCGCGGGTTGCCGGCGTCGAGCGCGCTGCGAATCTCTCTGGTTTTGTCGGAGTGGCTGGCGCAACCCCACGCCAGCGAACAAGCCAAAAGCACGGGCGCTAGTGTCGTCGCGTTCCTGCCAACAATTCCGTGCATGGTGAGATCGTTTTGGGGTCGGGGCCCCAAAACCAAGCCGACCCGGCCTCCGTTTTGGGGCCCCAGGAATTCACTTCCTGGGGCGGGAGCTGCGCTCCCGAAGGAAGATGAATCTAGGAGCCCTCTAGGGGCTCCTAGATGATCGCCTTGGTGACCACGGACTTGTGCTGGAACAAGATCTGACTCGTCTCGACCTCCAGCACTTGAATGAACATGAAGTACTGGACGCGCCGCTCGCCGTCCTGGCGCTCGTCGCTGGTGAACACCTTGCCCGTGACCACGTAGCGCGCGCCGATCTGCTTACCCCAGGTAGCGATCTGCGCTGGATCGAAGGCGCCCGAATACTGCTGCCGAATCTCAGCGATCAGCTTGCCCTGTTGTTCCATGCTGATGACGCGGACGTGGCCGGCGTTCACGAGCGTGGTCTCGATGTCGCTGATCAGGGCGTCGAGCGAGCCTTCGACGTGCTCGGTTGTCTCGTTGCGCAGCGGCAGCACGGCTACGGACGGCATCTGCTCGCCCTCCCAGCGCTTGATCACCGGCGCGCTCTCGAGCGCCTTCATGTTCTCTTGCAGGAGCTTCTGCAGATCACGCCGGTCCAGGCCGGTGCTCATGGCCTGGTCGTCCAGACCTTCCACCTCTTCACCGCGCACCGCCTTCGGGCCGCAGCCCACCGCGCTCAGCGATAGCCCCAGAACCAACGACAGCGTGCTTAAGCGTCCCATGCTGCTCATGCTCATCTCCTGAAGTTCCCAAAGAGTTCGACGAAGCGGGCCCACGGAGCATGTAAGACCGCCGGGGCGGGCGTCAAATGACGCCCACCATTACCCGATTGCTCCCGCGGTTTTGCCGTCAGACCGGATTCGGTGCGGCGCCTGGCGTCCCGGCGCGGCGCACCGGGATGATTTGCACCCGGCGGTCGTCGCCTTCGCCGTCGCTGCGCGTGATCACGCCGTCGAAGGCGGCCAGGGCCAGATGCACCACGCGCCGGTCGCGCGGGTTCATCGGCTCGAAGGTGATGATCTTGCCCTGCTCGACGGCTTGCTTGCCGAGCCGCTTGGCCATGCTGGCCAGTGAGTCGTCGCGACGGCTCTTGTAGCCCTCGGCGTCGACCGACACGTGCCGGCGATCGAGCGACGGGCGGTTGATCACGCGGTGCGTAACGAACTGCAACGCGCTCAGCACTTGGCCCTTTTTGCCGATGATGCGCCCGGCGTCACGCCCGGCGATCTCGAGGTTGATCTCGTCGACCGAGTTGCCCTCGCGCGGGGGGCGCAAGTGCACGGTGCACTCCATCTCCATCTCACGCACGATCGTGGTCAGGAAGTCGAGCGCCTTCCGCTGCCGGTCGTCGCTCGGCTCGAGATCGGGCTCGCCCCGTTTGGGGCGGCCGCCCTCTACCTCACCCTGATCGGAGCCGGCGTCAGCGTCCGCCTTGGGCAGCGGCGCATCGTTCGGATCCTTTTCCTCCCACGCATCGTCGTTGAGCTCGTTCGTATCGCCCATGTTCATGCCTTTCCATTGCCGAGCTGGGGCCGGTCATCGACCTTGCCCTTCGGCGTAAGCTTTTGTTTGCCGGATTTCGAGGTGTCGCTGACGACCTCGACGTTAATAGCGCCTTTGGCGTTCTTTAGGCTGCGCCGCGCGTGCCACTCCACGCCTTGCTGCTGCAGGATGCCGAGCACGCCGTTGGTGAACATGTAAACCCCGAGCCCCGCCGGCAGGAACAACATGAACACCGTGAACATCGCTGGCATGAAGTACTGCATCATCTTCTGCTGCGCCGGATCGCCCTGTGGCGGCATCAGCCGCTGCTGCAGGAACGACGTGCCGCCGATGATGAACGGCAGAATGTACAGCTTGTCCGCCGACGACAGGTCGGGGAACCACAAAAACGGGATGTTGTAGAGCTCGACGGCGGTTTGCAGCGTGCGATACAGCGCGAACCACACCGGCATCGACGCCATCTGCGGCAAGCAACCCTTGAGCGGGTTCACGTTGTGCTTCCGCCACAGCTCCATCTGCGCCAAGCCCTTGGCCTGGGCGTCGTCCTTGAACTTGGCGTTCAGCGCATCGAGCTCGGGCTTGAGCTCGCGCATCTTGATCATGCCCTTGATCGACGGCAACGTCAGCGGGAACAGCATCGTGCGCGCGGTGATCGTCAACAGCATGATCGCCACGCCCCAGTTGCCGATGACGCCGTGCACCTTCAGCAAGAACGCGACCAAAATCTTGGCGATCGGCGAGAAGTAACCGAGGTCGATCAGCTGGTCGACGCGGTGGTCGCCGCCGGCCGCGTTGGCGAGTAGCGAGCGCTCCATCGGACCCGAGAAGCTGGTCAGCGAATACGTCGCGCTTTGGCCCGGCTCCAGCGTCATCGCCGGATACGCCAGCCGTGCGCGGTAGAGCGCGCCGCCGTTCGGGTCTTTATCGATGCCGCCGGATGCTGCCGAATAGCGCTCCTGGATCTGGCCTTGGCAAACCGGCGATTTTCCGGGCGCCGAGAGCGGGATCAGCGATTGCGTGAAATAGACGTTGGAGACAGCGGCCAGCGCCGGCGGGCTCGGGTTCTCGAGCCAACTGCCGTTGTTTCGCGAATTGTTCGGAAACAGCTCCCTGTTGTCGAAGTCTTTCGGCTCGAAATCTGCGCCGCTGAGGCGCGAGGTCTTGCCGTCGAGGGCCACGCACTCAATCTGTGTCACGAGCGGGCTCTGCCGGAATGCGCCGGCTTTCACCTCGTGCTGGTAGCGCCAAGCGTCGGTATGAACGCTGAGCTCGTGCTTGAGCGGGCGGCTCGCGCGATTGGTGATGGTCGCGCTCACGTTGAGCTCGTACGGGCGCGCGTTGACGCTGACGACCTTGGTCAGCTCGACCTTGTCGTCCCTGTAGCTGAACTCACAGGTCTTGCCGTCGGCTTTGACGAGCGACCAGTCCATCGTGTCCGGGTCGACGTTGCGCTCGTCGCTCTTCTCGAGCTGATTCGAGAAGTTGAAGCGGAGCTGCTGGAAGAGCTCTTGATCGGGCGTCGTCGAGATGTCGATCGGCTTGCCGTCTTTACGGTACTTGGCCGGGGTCAGCTGGTAGTGCTTGAGCGAGGCGCCGCGCGTGCTCAACTGGGCGTGGAAACGCTCACCCCACAGGTCGCATAGCGCCTCGGGCGTGCGCGTCGTCGCCACGACAGCCGCGGGCTCATCGGCGAGGCCGATGGGTTGGGGGGCCTTCTTGTCACCACCCATGAAGTTCGTGCCGAACCGGATGAACAGGAAGATACCGGCGGCTATGAGCAACCAGCGACCGAGATTGCCGCGTTCCATGAGCTACGTTTTTTCCGAGGAAACCCGCTTCGCGAACCAGTTCACCGCTAGCTTCGCCGGGCGCGAGATTTGAGCAGGCGGTCTAGCACGGGGTAGGGGAAAGGGGCGAGGGGTCAGGGCTCAGTCCGCGTCCCTAAATCGCTGGGCCCCCGTGAACGTGAACGTGCCCGTGCCCGCCCGACGGTCCTTAGGGCGTCTTGTGTTGGGTAGGCCTTGCCTGCGCGCGCAGCTGCGCGCGGCGCGCGCGGGCCAGGCCCGCGCCAGGAACCTCGGCCTATCCAGGAGAACCTTGGGGAAACCGCGAGCATTTTCGGGCACGGGCACGGGCACGGGCACGTTTACGGGGATCCAGAATTCAGGGACACACCCCTAGTCGGCGGAGGGGGGTCGTAACCGCCAGGGTGGAAAGGGTGGCAGCGGATGATGCGGCGAAATCCGAGGTAGGAGCCAAGGGCCGCGCCGTGCACGCGCAGGCATTCGTGGGTGTAGCGCGAGCACGAGGGCTCGAAGCGACACACCGGCCCGAGCAGAGGGGCGATCACGCGCTGGTAGGCGCGGATCAGCAGCATCAGCAACCGAGCGATCATGCGTTTGTGGGCCGGGCGGAGCCGGCGTCCACAGCATAGCTCAGGCGCCGGCGCTGCGACGGATGCGAGGCAGCGCGCGCTGCCACTCTTCCAAGATGGCTTCCATTTTGCGGTCGCCGAGCGGGCGTCGCACGATCACGACGATGTCGAGGGCGGCCGGCAGCTCGCTGAAAACCGCGCGAAACCCCTCGCGAATCAGCCGCCGCGCGCGGCTGCGTTGGACCGCGCCGCCGATCTTGCGCGAAGCGGTGATGCCCAGACGCAACGGCTCGCCCGCGGGGCGGCGCATCAAAATGAAGACCAGGCAGTCGCCGTTGACACGGGAACCGCCTGATTGAATCTCCAGAAATTCGGAGCGTTTGCGGACGCGGTTGGCTCTCGAGGGAGCCCCGGACCGAACGCTACCGCTCACTCTACTTTTCGTAGATCGAAACCGTCAGGCGCCAGCGGCCCTTGCGGCGACGGTTCTTGAGCACGTTCTTGCCGCCCTTGGTGCTGTTGCGCTTACGGAAGCCGTGAGTGCGGATGCGGCTGATATTGTGGGGCTGGTACGTGCGCTTCATGGAACTTGCTCGTAAGACTTGGGGCGGCTGCTACAAAAAAGGTGGGTAAGGAACCCACCGCCACGGGACAGCGGGCGGAATTAGCCATCCATTGTGGGGCTCGTCAAGTCCTGGCGGGTTTTTCGTAGAGTTCTGGCGTACTCACCCTTGATCGACCTCCGCCTGCGTGTTACTCCCCGCGTCCCATGCGAGAGAACATTCGCCTCGTTTCTTCGGCCGGTACGGGCTTCACGTACTACACGACCAAGAACAAGCGCACGCAGACCAACAAGCTTGAGCTCAAGAAGTACGATCCGGTCAAGCGCGAGCACGTCATCTTCAAAGAGGCGAAGATGCCTCCGCACAGCAAGTAACCGCCCGCTACTGTCTCGCGTCGCCAAAACCAGCGCGGAGCCGCCTCACCCCGAGGCCTCCGCGCTTTGGCATTTTGTGGCCTCGACGCGGTTCGATATTTCACAGGGAGTCGCTGATGGCGGGCGCGCCCGCCGCCCTGATGGGATGAAACCGGGTATCGCTGGGGCGCGTCGCCGCCAGTTTCTTCTTAGCGAGGGGCTCAAGGCTCGGAACACCCATTTCGGGCCCCGCAATGAC
>JBBRMI010000197.1:0-14734 GCA_038230915.1 Polyangiales bacterium
AGCGCCTCCCGCGCCTCAGATTCCGTCCAACGCTTCGCTCGCGCCTTCCCCGGCTTCTCGCTTTGATCTGACATCGCTCCTCGCCGCCAATCTAGGCGGCGGGGGAGGCGTCAGGCGTACGCCGTTCGGGGATGGGTTACGCAGCAACTCGGCTACCTCGCGCGCCTCGGCAGGCGGCGGCATCGGAGGGATGCCGACCGGCACCGGCGCGGCGACTTGCGGCACGCTCGTCGTCGACTTCGGCGCCGCATGAGTCGGCAGCGGCGCCCCTGGCCCGCGCTGAGGCGTGCTGCCCGGCGCGCACGCGGCCACCAGACCGAGGCCCACAAAACACGAAAGCGTAGTCAGACTCATCATCCGACTACGCCTACGTGGCACCGTCTTTAGCCGGCCGCGGCTTTTGCGGCCTTCTTGGCTGGCTTCTTCTCGGAAGCTTGCGTCTTCTTGGCCGGTTTCTCGGCGCCTTCGGCTTTCGCCTTCTTGACGCCGGGCTTGTGCGGCTCGCCCGCAGCCTCGACCACGAACTCGACCAGCGCCATCGGGGCGTTGTCGCCGCGACGGTGGCCGAGCTTGATGATGCGGGTGTAACCGCCCGGACGGCCCTTGAAGCGGCGCGCCAGGTCGAGGAACACCTTCTCGACGAGATCGATCTTAACGTCCTCGCCCGACTGCTTCACCACCGCGAAACGGCGGAGAAAGCGACCCATGTGAGCCTGGGCAGCGTGCCGCTTCGCCTTGTCGGCGTCGCTCAGCTTGTCTTGCGGGGTGTAGGCCACTTCGCCCAAACGGACGGCGTGAGTGATGAGTCGCTCGGCCACGCGCTTCAGCTCTTTGGCCTTGGCGTCGGTGGTTTCGATACGCTCGTGCGCCACCAAGTTCGCGGTTAGCGCGCGAAACATCGCCTTGCGGTGACTGGTGTTGCGGCTGAACTGCCGCCCGGCGTTACGGTGCCTCATGGTGTCCTCGGTTCCTCAAACTCAAAGCTGCTGTGTTTCGGGGCAGGGACCCCGAAACCGGGGGTGGGGCCGCGCTGAATTCACTTCAGCGGGGCGGGGGCTGTGCCCCCGGAGACAAGAGAAGGCGATGGGCCTAGCCCTGAGCCTGCTGAGCCTTCCAACGCTCAAGCATGCCGGGCCAGTTGTCGAACTTCATGCCGAGACCCAAGCCCATCGTGGACAAGATCTCTTTGATTTCTTTGAGCGACTTGCGACCAAAGTTCTTGGTCTTGAGCATGTCTTGCTCGGTCTTCTGCACCAGCTCACCGATCAAGGTGATGTTGGCGTTCTGCAGGCAGTTCGCCGAACGAACCGACAATTCCAGCTCGTCGACCGAGCGGAATAGGTTCTCGTTCAGCGGCTCGTCGTCGCCACCAGCTACGTGGTAGCTCGTCTCTTCGCTCTCCTCGAAATTGATCCAGATCGAGAGCTGCTCTTTCAGGATCTTCGCGGCGAACGCGACGGCGTCGACCGGGCGCACCGCGCCGTTGGTCCACACCTCGAGCACCAGCTTGTCGTAGTCTGTGACCTGGCCGACGCGCGCGTTCTGCACGGTGTAGTTCACCTTGCGGATCGGTGAGAACAGCGCGTCGATGGGGATCGTCCCGAGCGACATCGTCGGGCTCTTGTTGCGCTCGGCAGAGACGTAGCCGCGGCCCACGTTGACCGTGAGCTCCATCGACAACGGGCCCTTCTTGTCGAGGGTCGCGATCTGATGCGTCGGGTTGAGGACGGTCAGACCGTCGACGACCTTGATGTCGCCAGCGAGAACCGGGCCGGGGCCCTCTTTCTCGAGACGCACGGTGTAAGTCTTTGGCGACTCCGACTTGAACACCACCTCTTTGAGGTTGAGGATGATGTCCGTCACGTCTTCGACGACGTCTGGGATGGTGGTGAACTCGTGGAGCGCGCCCTCGAGCTTGACTGCTGTGATTGCAGCACCCTGAAGCGAAGCCAACAGCACGCGACGCAGCGAGTTGCCGATCGTGATGCCGAAGCCGCGCTCGAGCGGTTCGCAGGTGAACTTGCCGTAGATCTCGTTGTTCGACTCGGGGTCGAGCGTGATCGCCTTCGGACGGATCAGGTCGCGCCAGTTACGGCTCATCATTTGCGTTACCATGCGATGCTCTCTTTCTTGGGTTCAGGGTTTGCGCGGCCGTCCCGAGGCGTGAGGGATCCAACTCCACTCATCGACTCCGCGGCCTGCCCGCTGCGAGCTCCGTTGAGCTCTCTGTCTGCTGTAGCTGTCGTCTAAGTCTTGCTTGGTCTGCTGAGTCAGTCTGCTGCGAGTCGCCCACCGGCTGTGTTTTGGGGAGGGACCCAAAACCTGGGGGTGGGGCCCTGCCGAATTCACTTCGGCGGGGCGGGGGCTGAGCCCCCGAAGGAACAAGAAGGAGGGGTCCTCGTGGTTCCGCCCAGTCACGAACTAACGTGAGTAATATTCGACGACGTACTGCTCACGTACCGACGGCTCGTTCATTTCGTCGCGAACGGGCATGCCTTTGAAGGTGCCGGAGAAGTTCTCCTTGTCGACTTCGATCCAGCTCGCCTGCTGGCGGTTGCCGGCGGCGGCCAAGGCAGCAGCGATGAACGGAATCTTCTTCGCCGCTTCCTCGATCTCGATCTTGTCGTTCGGGCTCACCTGGAAGCTCGGGATGTTGACGTACTTGCCGTTCACCTTAACGTGCATGTGGCGAACGAGCTGACGCCCTTGAGCGCGGCTCGACGCCAAGCCCATGCGCAAGACGACGTTGTCGAGGCGGCGCTCGATCAGCCCCAGCATCTCTTCACCGGTGCGGCCCTTGAGATGGGTCGCTTGGACGTAGTAACCGGCGAACTGCTTCTCGAGCAGTCCGTAGATGCGGCGCATTTTTTGCTTCTCGCGGAGCCGCAGGCCGTACTCGCTGAGCTTGATGCGTGCCTGGCCGTGCTGGCCTGGCGGGTACGGGCGACGACCGACCGCGCACTTCTCACTGAAGCAACGCTCACCCTTGAGATAGAGCTTTCCGCCTTCACGCCGGCAAAGCTTGCAAACTGCGCCAATATAACGAGCCATCTGTAATACTTCCGCTTCTCGAATTACACGCGACGGCGCTTGGGCGGCCGGCAACCGTTGTGAGGAATCGGCGTCACGTCACGGATCAGCGTGACCTTGAAGCCGGCTTGCTGAAGCGCGCGCAACGCGGACTCACGACCAGAGCCCGGACCCTTCACGAACACCGCGACCGAGCGGAGCCCGTGCTCCTGCGCGCGACGCGACGCTTCCTCGGCAGCGAGCTGCGCCGCGAACGGCGTGCTCTTGCGCGAACCCTTGAAGCCGCGCGAACCGGCGCTGGCCCAAGAGATGACCGCACCGTTTACGTCGGTGATGGTCACGATCGTGTTGTTGAAGGTCGACTGGATGTGGACGATGCCCGTGTAGATGTTCTTTTTGACGACCTTCTTGGCGGGGCGGCCCTTGGTCGTAGCGGTTGCTGCTGTTGCCATTTAGCTGGTTGCTCCCCTTAGGCCCGACGCCCGAGGTTCTTGCGCGGACCCTTGCGAGTGCGGGCGTTGGTGCGGGTACGCTGACCGCGCACCGGAAGGTTCCTGCGGTGACGGAGGCCGCGGTAACAACCGAGGTCCATCAAGCGCTTGATGCTCTGCTGCACTTCGCGGCGCGCGTCGCCTTCGACCTTGATCGAAGCTTCGATCGCGTCGCGGATCGCCTTGACGTCGGTCTCGGTGAGCTCGTCGACCTTGCGCGACTCCGGCACGTTCGCGGCTTTGCACAAGGCGCGCGCCGTCGACCGGCCGATGCCGTAGATGTACGGGAGCGCGAAAGCGATTGCCTTGCGGCGGGGAAGATCTACACCAGCAATACGAGCCATATTCTAATCCTTAACCCTGCCGCTGCTTGTGACGCGGATTGTCGCAGATGATGCGCAGCACACCGCGGCGCTTCACGATTTTGCACTTCTCGCAGATTTTCTTGACGCTGGGACGGACCTTCATGACGTGCCTCAAATCGTTTCGGTGATTTGACCGCGGTTTGGATCGAGCTCGGAAAGTTTGACGCTGACTCGGGTTCCGCTGATCAGCCTGACGACTGCGTGGCGGAGTGCGGGAGCGACTCCCGCGCGAACCCTTCGACCATCGTCGAGGCGAACCCCAAACATTGCGCTTGGTAGAACCTCTACGATGATGCCGGCTTCAATCTGTTCCTTCGTTACGATCCTCCGTGTCTCTCTCCGGCTCAGCCGGCAATCTGGGAAAGCATTCGAGCCGTAACCTCTTTGGGAGATCCGACTCCATCGACGCGGCGCAGAACGCCGAGTTTCTCGTAGTGCGGAAGCAGAGCCGCCGTCTGCGCGTCGTATGCATCGAGGCGCTTCTTCACGGTCTCTTCCTGGTCGTCGGCCCGGTGTTCGAGCTCGGCGTCCGGGGGCGGCGGACTGTACTTGAGGTGGTAGATTTGTCCAGTCCGTTTGTCCGTGCGGCGGAGCGTGGCGCGCTCCATCAAAAGGTCTCGCGGAACGTCGATTTGGACGATCACATCTAACCCACTACCTAAACGTTTGAGCAGCCCCTCCAGCGCCTCGGCCTGAGGCACGGTGCGCGGGAATCCGTCGAGGATGAAGCCCTTTTCGGCATCAGCCTGTTTGAGGCGCTCCTCGACCAGGCCGATCACGACCGAGTCGGGCACGAGACCGCCGTCGCTCATGTAGCGCTCGGCTTCCTTACCGAGCGGCGTCCCGGCCTTCAGCGCCGCGCGCAGCATGTCGCCGGTCGAGACCTTCGGCACGCCGAACTTCTCGGTCAAGACCGCGGCTTGGGTGCCCTTACCGCTGGCGGGAGCTCCGAGCAGAATCAACCTCATGCTGGTCGCCTTCCGCTCAAGCGAGTCATACGCGGACCGGTCAGGCCCTCGTAGCTGCGCGTGATGAGGTGCGCCTCGATCTGGCTGACGGTCTCGAGCGCGACGCCAACGACGATGATCAGCGTCGTGCCGCCGAACTGGAACGGAATCCGGAACGACTGCGCGACCAGCGATGGCACAGTGCAGATGACCGCGATGTAGATCGCGCCGCCGGTGGTGAGCCGCGTCAATACGCGATCGATGTACTCAGCCGTTTGACGACCGGGGCGGATGCCCGGGATGTTCGCCTGTTGCTTCTTCAAGTTGTCGGCGACGTCGACCGGTTGGAACGTGACCGCCGTGTAGAAGAAGGTAAAGAAGATGATCAGCGTGGCGAACAGGCAGTGGAACAGCCAGTCGCCGCGGTTGAGCAGCGAGCTGAACACCTGCATGCCGGGGATGTTCATGTTGGCCAAGGTGGCCGGGAACATCAGCAAGCTGGAGGCGAAGATCGGCGGGATCATGCTCGCCATGTTCACCTTCAACGGCAGGTGCGCCGTCTGACCGCCGTAGACGCGCCGCCCGACTTGGCGACGCGAGTACTGAATCGGAATCTGTCGCTGCGCGCGCTCGAAGAACACGACGATGGCGATGCTCAGCAGCAGCACACCCAGCAAGACGGCGATGCTGAGCGGCTGAATGTCGCCACCCGTGCCCTGCCAGTAGTTCATGATGCCACCGGGGATGCCACTGACGATGCTGGCAAAGATGATCATCGACACGCCATTGCCGACGCCGCGGTCAGTCGCCTGCTCGCCGAGCCACATCAGCAAGGATGCGCCGGTGGTCAGCGTAATGATCGTCAGTAGGCGAAAGCCCCAACCCGGGGCCGTCACGACGTCGCCGTTGCGACCCATTCCGAGATCCGAGTTGTTCATGCCCTCGAGCATCATCGACACGCCGAACGCCTGAAAGCACGAGAGCGCTACCGCGCCGTAGCGCGTCCACTGCTCGAGCTTGCGCCGACCGGCCTCGCCCTCTTTCTTGAGCTCTTCGACCTGCTTACTCACCAGGCCCATCAGCTGCATGATGATGCTGGCTGACACGTACGGCATGATACCGAGCGCGAAGATCGACAGGTTGGCGAGCGCGCCGCCAGAGAAGACGTTGAGCAAGCCGAGGATGCCGCCCTGGCCCTTCACCACCTGGTGCATCACTACACGATCGACCCCGGGGGTCGTCACGAACACGCCGACGCGATAAATCGCGACGACGATCAGCGTGAAGATGATGCGGCGCCGCAGCTCCGGCACCTTGCCAATGTTCGAGAAGCCCGCTAATGCCGCCATGGCCTTAAACCCCTTCGCTCCCGGTGGCGACGCCCGGCGATCTTGGGTTTAGGCTTCGTTTTGGCTGCGCTTCGGTGCTCGCGTACATGAGTACGCTCACCGAGAGGCGACCGGCGCGGCCGTCGCTTGATGCTCGCCAAAGCCTCGCCGAAACCCAAGCTTGCCGAGCGGAGTGGCCGGAGCGTCGTGAGCGAGATGCCATGGGCTCAGCTTAGCTCGCGGCCGCAGTCTTCGCCGGTACCGTGGTGTCGATGACGACGGCCTTGCCGCCGGCCTTGGCGATCTTCTCGCTGGCCGATGCGCTGAAGGCGTGCGCCTCGACGGTGAGCTTCTTGGTCAGCTCGCCGTCGCCGAGGATCTTGATCCGTGCGCCGCGGCCCTGAACCAGCCGAGAGGCGCGGAGCGCCACCTCGTTCACGACCGTCCCGGCGTCGAAACGCTCGAGATCAGCCAGGTTCAACGCGACGGTGAACACCGGGAACGGCACATTGAAGCCGCGCTTGGGCAAACGACGCTGAATCGGCGTCTGGCCGCCTTGGAAATGCAACTTGCCGAAGTTGCCGCCGTGGCGCTTCTTCTGGCCCTTGGTGCCCTTGCCGCAGGTCTTGCCGAGGCCGGAACCGATGCCGCGGCCGAGGCGCTTGGCGACCTTGGTCGAACCGGGCGACGGGGTGAGGCGAGCGAGAATCGTGCTCATGACTTCTTCTCCTCCACCTTAACCAGGTGGAGCACTTTCTTGATCATGCCGCGGAACGATGGGGTGTTGTCCACGGTCACGCTACGGCCGAGGCCAGTCAGGCCGAGGCCCTTCATCACGGCGCGCGTCGTGTGCGGACGCGAAATCGTGCTGACAACTTGGGTGATGAGCAACTTGGCCATTACGACGCCCCGCCGGCGGTCTTGCCGGAAACGATCGACGAAGCCTCACCAGCGTGGCTGGCCATGGCTGCGACCGGGTAATCGACGAGCACCTCGTCGGTCGGCTTCTCGCGAGCCGCCGCGACCTTCTCAGGCGCCCGCAACATCTGCAGCGCCGCGATCGTGGCGTTGACGACGTTGTGCTTGTTGGTGGTGCCTAGGCACTTGCTCAGGATGTCATGGATGCCGGCCGACTCGACGACGGCGCGCACGGCGCCACCGGCGATAACGCCAGTTCCAGGCGATGCCGGGCGGAGCAGCACGCGGCCGGCACCGAAGTGACCGATCACATCGTGCGGAACCGTCGAGCCGATCATCGGCACCTTGAACATGTTTTTGCGAGCTTGGTCGTTGCCCTTGCGAATGGCCTCGGGAACCTCGTTCGCCTTGCCCAGACCAACGCCGACGTGACCGGACTCGTCGCCCACCACGACCAGCGCGCTGAAGCTGAAACGGCGTCCGCCCTTCACGACCTTCGCCACGCGGTTGATGTGAATGACGCGCTCTTTGAGCTTTTCTTCGTCGATATTTTCGATGGCCATGTTGTCCTCAGAACTTGAGACCGGCTTCGCGCGCGGCGTCGGCCAGGGCCTTGATGCGGCCGTGATAGAGGTAGCCGTTGCGATCGAAAACGACCTGTTCGATCTTCTTTTCGAGGCAGATCTTCGCGATCAACGCGCCGACCTTCTTGGCCGAGTCGGTCTTGTTGTCCTCGCCGAGCGTGTTCTTCAAGTCGCCCGAAAGCGTCGAAGCCGCGGCCAGCGTCTTGCCGTCGTCGTCGACGACGACCTGGGCGTAGATGTGACGACCAGTGCGGAACACGCTCAAGCGCGGACGCTCGTTCGTGCCACTGATCTTGCTGCGAATGCGGAGCTTGCGGCGCTCCCGACCCGTGAGCTTGGCCATCGTTACTTACCCTTGCCCTTGGCAGCTTTGCCGGCCTTGCGGCGGATGTTCTCGCCGCGGTAGCGGATGCCTTTGCCGCCGTACGGTTCTGGCGGACGAAGATCGCGGATGCTGGCGGCGAGCTGCCCGAGCAGCGCCTTGTCCGCCGACGTGAGCACGAGCTGCGTGCCCTTGGAGTCGGGCGGAACGACCGCGGTGACGCTCGGCGGCACTTCCACGTTCGTGGGGTGCGAGAAGCCGAGCGCGAGCGTGATGACCTTGCCCTTGACCTCGGCGCGATAGCCGGTGCCAACGAGCTCGAGCACTTTCTCGTAGCCTTCCGCCGAGCCCTTGACGGCGCTAGCGAACAGCGCGCGCGCCAGGCCTTGCAGGCGTGCCGCGTCGCGACCCGGAGCAGAGCTCACGAAGCTGATGGAGTCGCCATCCTTCTTCGCGGTCACTAGGCCCGGGATCGGCACACTCATCTTGCCTTTTGGACCCTGCACGTCGAGCTTCACGTCGGAGACGTTGACGGTCACACCCTTGGGGATGACGACCGGACGCTTGCCGACGCGCGACAGACGAACTTCAGGCGTAACGGCTGCAGCTGCGGTAGCCATCACCAGACCTCACACAGGAGCTCGCCGCCGACCTTTTGGCGACGCGCTTCCTTGTCGGACATCAGCCCGTGCGAGGTGCTCAGGATCGAAATCCCGAGCCCGGACAGCACGCGCGGAATCTGGTCGTGGCCGACGTACACGCGACGGCCGGGGCGCGACACGCGACGAATGCCTTGGAAGGCGCTCGTGCGCTCGTTGGTGCCAGTGCTCGAGTACTTGAGCACGATCGTCAGGGTCTGGTGCTTTTGCGGGCCCCATTCCTCTTGGCGCACGTCGGAGACGTAGCCCTCGGCCTTCAGCAACTCGGCCACGCTCTTCTTGAGCTTGCTGGCGGGAAGCCGGGTCAGCTCATGACGTGCCATGGCCGCGTTACGAATACGCGCCAGCAGATCAGCAATCGGATCGGTCATCATGGGATCACCAGCTCGACTTGGTAACGCCCGGAATCTCGCCCTTGAGGGAGAGGAGGCGGAAGCACATACGGCACAGCCCGAAGTCGCGGTAGACCGCGCGTGAACGGCCGCAAACCTTGCAGCGATTCACGATACGAGTCGAAAATTTCGCGGGGCGGTTGGCTTTGGCCCACTGAGAAGCGCGTGCCATTTAGCTGCTCCTGAACGGCATGCCGAGGTTGGCGAGGAGCTCTTTGGCTTCCTCGTCGGTTCCGGCGGTTGTGACGAAAGTGATGTTCATGCCCTTGATCTTCTCGACCTTGTCGAAGTCGATCTCCGGGAAGACGATTTGCTCTTTGAGACCGAGCGTGTAGTTGCCCGAGCCATCGAAGGCCTTCGGGCTGGTGCCGCGGAAGTCGCGGACGCGGGGCAAGCTCAACGTGACCAGACGGTCCATGAACTCCCACATCCGTTCGCGCCGCAGCGTGACCTTGGCGCCGATCGGCATCCCTTCACGCAGCTTGAAGGTCGCGATCGACTTCTTGGCTTTGGTGACGACCGGCTTTTGACCGGTGATCTGCGTGAGCTCGCCGACGGCAGCGTCGATCAACTTCGGATTCCCGACGGCTTCGCCGAGGCCCATGTTGAGGACGATGCTCTTCAGGCGCGGGACCTGCATCACGTTGGTGTAGCCAAAACGCTTCATCAGCGTCGGCACGATTTCCTTCGTGTACTTGTCGCGGAGCCGCGGATTGGGGGGCGGGGCGCTGGTTTCGCTCATAGCTCAGCTCTCCTTCGCGACGGCCAGCACCGCACCGCTCTTGGCGATGCGCTGCTTCTTGTCGCCTTCGACCTTGGCGCGAACGCGGGTCGGTTTGCCGGTTTCGGGATCGACCGGCATGACGTGCGAGACGGGCAAGGGCGCTTCGACCTGCAAGATGCCGCCGCCGCGCTGCGGGGTGGCCTTCAGGTGACGCTTCACCGTGTTGACACCTTCGACAACGACGCGACCCTTGTCCGGGAGCAATTTAGCGACTTTGCCGCGCTTGCCCTTGTCGTTACCGCGAATGACGATCACTTCAGTGCCGACGACGAGGCGGTTCATCACAGCACCTCCGGCGCCAGCGAGATGATCTTCATGAATTTTTTCGAGCGCAGCTCGCGAGCGACCGGGCCAAAGATGCGCGTCCCGACTGGCTCAGACTGCGCGTTGATCAAGACGGCGCTGTTGTCGTCGAACTTGATGTAGCTGCCATCGGCGCGACGTGCCTCGCGCGCGGTGCGAACGACGACGGCCTTGGCCGTTTCGCCCTTCTTCACCTTACTGCCGGGCAGAGCTTCTTTGATCGCGACGACGATGATGTCACCAACGTGCGCGTAGCGACGGCGCGAGCCGCCAAGCACTTTGATGCACTGCACGCGCTTGGCGCCGGAGTTATCAGCGACGTTGAGGAAGGATAAGGTCTGGATCATTTGACCGTCAGCTCCGACGCGGGGCGGTTGATCAGACGCGTGACGATGAAGCGCTTCTCGGCCGAGAGCGGGCGGTGCTCTTGGATCTCGACGCGATCGCCAGTCTTGTACTGGTTGGTCTCGTCGTGCGCCTTGTACTTCTTCTTAACGCGCACGTACTTCTTGTACATGGTGTCGCGCTTGAAGCGGATGACCTCGACCACCACCGTCTTGTTCATCTTGTCGCTCGAGATGCGACCGATGAGCTTGCGGCGATAGACGGGCGAACCCTTGCTTGTCGTCTCGTCTACGGTCTCGCTCACGACTGGGCTCCTTTGGCGGCACGCTGGCCGAGCAGGAGCTCGATGCGCGCGATGTCCTTGCGGGTCTTGTTGATCAAGCTCGTGTCGTCGAGCTGACCCGTGAAGTTCTTCATCTTGTGAGAGAACAGGTCCTTGGACATCGTCGCTTTGAGCTCGGCGAGGTCTTCGGTCGACCGCTCACGCAGGTCCTTGGTTTTCATCACAGTGCACTCCGGATGAGGAACTTGGTCGTCAGCGGCAGCTTGCTAGCCGCGAGCTTGAACGCCTGACGCGCGTCGGCTTCGGCCACGCCGGCCATCTCGAACAAGACCTTGCCGGGCTTGACGACGGCAACCCAACCCTCGACGCCGCCTTTGCCGGAGCCCATCCGGACTTCGAGCGGCTTCTTGGTGATCGGCTTGTCCGGGAACACGCGGATCCAGAGCTTGCCAGCGCGCTTGACGTGACGCTGAATCGCCATACGACCGGCTTCGATCTGCCGCGAGGTAACCAGGCAGTGATCGACGGCCTGCAGCGCGAAGTCGCCGAACGACACGTCGGAGCCCTTCCAGGCCACGCCGCGGTTCTTGCCTTTTTGCTGTTTACGGAACTTGGTGCGTTTAGGTTGAAGCATGACGCATCACTCGGGGATCCGGCGGGCCTTGCGCTGCAAGACTTCACCTTTGAAAATCCAAACCTTGATCCCGATGGTCCCGTAGGTCGTACGGGCTTCGGCCAGGCCGAAGTCGACATCGGCACGTAGCGTGTGCAGCGGAACGCGGCCTTCACGGTACGTTTCGACGCGGGCAATCTCAGACCCGCCCAAGCGACCGGCGCAACGGACTCGAATGCCCTTGGCGCCGAATTTCATCGCCGTCTGCAGCGCCTTCTTCATGGCGCGGCGGAAGGCTATGCGACGCTCGAGCTGCGTCCCGATGTTCTCGGCCACGAGCTGCGCGTTGGTCTCGGCCTTGCGCACCTCTTGGACGTCGATGAACACCTCGTTGTCGGTGAACGATTGGACGCCGGCGAACTTGGTCTCGCCTTTAACGGCGGTGGCCAGGTTACCGACCTTGAGGATCTCGATGCCCTTGCCGCCCTTGCCGATCACCATACCCGGCCGCGCCGTGTACACGATGATCTTGGCTTTGTTGGCAGCGCGCTCGATCTCAACGGAGGCGACGTTCGCGTTGTAGAGGAACTCCTTGACGGCCCGCTTGATGCGGATGTCTTGGTGCAGCCACGTTTGGTACTGCTTGTCCTCGTACCACTTGCTGGTCCAGGTCTTGATGACACCTAGACGAAAGCCGTAAGGATGAGTTTTCTGTCCCATGGTTTTCTTCGCTGCAGCGACTAGCGCTGATCGAGCTCGATGTTGATGTGCGTCACGCCCTTCTGGATTTGGGTCGCGCGACCTTGGGCGCGCGGCCGCCAGCGGCGGAGATGCGAATTCGGACCCTTGTCAGCGGACGCGCGGCTCACGTAGAGCGAGTCGACGTCGATGCTGGGGTTCTTCTGCTGCGCGTTGGCGAGGGCGCTCGCCAGCAGCTTCTTCACATACGGCGCACCGGCCTTGTAAGTGAAGTCGAGGATCTGCAGAGCCTCGCTTGCGTCCCGTCCCCGGATCAGGTCCACGATCATGCGCGCCTTGCGCGGACTGATCCTCTGATAATTGGCTTTGGCGTTGCTAATCATAGCGACAGTTTCTCCGTGAGACTTGTCGGCCCTCGGAGCGACGATTGCCGGCGCTCCGACATCCGTCACCGAGGGCCGCGGCATGAAAGGCCTCCGTCCAGGTTGGAAAGAGGCCCGCCGCGCGCCGCCCGTGTTGGTGGCGGCTGGCTGGGACCATCTGTTTGGGATGGGCCTAGCTAAGGGGACGCGCTTCGTAGCAAAGGCCCCCCCACTAGGCAAGCCTTCGGAGACACTTTCAGCATGGTTTTTTCCATGGGGCTGCTCGGAGTTTCAGCTCCGAAGGAATTTCCGCGATGGCGGACGGCTGTGAATTTCTGCGCGAGCCCTCGGTGCTCGCTACGACCGGTCGGCCGGTCCGAAGGGTGTGGGCCCGCCGAACCACACTTGGCACTGGGAAATTGCCGGTCGCCCAAACCAGACCGCTAAGGAAACTGCCGAAGGTCGGGAAACGTGCGGTTACTGTCCCAGCTCCCATCCGACTTCGAAAGTGCAAGTTGCCACGAGCCTGCGCGCCAAACATACCGACCGAGGCTGGCGACCCCGTCCACACTGCCTGCGACAAAAACGATGTCTCTGCCGACCCCCACTCGTGCCCGAACTAGCCGCCATAAAGCATGATGTGAGTTGCAGAGCATGATCTCGAACGGCGGGCTGTCGCTTGCCAGTGTCGCGCTCAGCCACTTCAACTTCCCGTGCTCGACTTCCGCCAGGTGCGTACAAATCGGGCCCCATCCGCCGGCACCTCTGCGAAGATCAACGGGGACGAGATAAGTCGGCGTGCGCGTCCCATACAAAGTGCGCCTTCGATCGGTCAGCGAAAGTAAACACGGGGACCGTCAGACTGAGGCCGGTCATGCGTTGAATTCGCGCGGCGTATCCAGAAGGATCGTTGACGTGTGTGGGATCATTGGGCGCACCGAGCGGAGCCCATCTCAACATAAGCTTCGGGATTGTAAGATCGGAATTCTGATTTATGACACATGTCAATGCATTCCACCCAGTCGCAACGTCAGGAAATACCGCCAGTCCGTTGGCCGCTCGATCACTGCCAAGCGGACGGTATTGCCCGCAGCCGCCTACCAGATTCCCGGGGTTGTTGTTCAGCCACGAGCGCGCCCCGTCTGCAAGAGTGGCGACCAAACAATTTAGCAACCTGTAGACGACAGTGCTGGTGTTGGGATGTTGAATTTTGTTGCTGGAGGAAGCATGGAAGTCGGGGGAGGGTTTGCCCTAGCAGCCGCCGACCAGGCGCAGGCATCCTGATTGGGCTAGAATCTGAACGTGGCTGACGCGACGCAGCGACTCGGAACCCTTTGGGTGCGCACGGGGTAGTCGATCGATAGTCTGAACAACGGGTCCATTTCCGCGGACTTGAGGCCAGCGCGGCCGCGAGGTATGTTCACTGGCGATGCAGTACCCTCGAGCTGCCGGTCGTCTCGTCGTCTCGGCTCTTATGCTTATTGCGCCCGTTGCGCGAGCAGAGTGCGCCAAGGCCACTGCGATGCGACCGTGTCCTCCTTCCGGCAGCGCAGCTCACTCGTCGCCTCAAAGGGTGCACCCTGCTCGGCGGCTGCCCAGTGCACGTAGCTGGGGGCTCGTCATGGGCGGGGTAGGCGTGGTGATTGTGGGGCTCGTTGCCCTCAGGGTCGCAGAGTTCGGGCTACAGCCGTGCGTGGAGGGTCGTCCCGAGCCCTGTCCCGAGGGCCTAAAGTACCTCTATGGCGGTCTCGCCACTGGAGTGCTGGGCGTGCTTGGCGGCAGCGCGATGATCTACTACGGCGCGCTGGATGCGCCCGTCCAGCCGACACGACCAGTGACGTTTCTTCCCCGGATACCGCCGGCCCCGCGCTGCCTTGCAATACGTTTTCGGTTGTAGCTCCTAGGCCATCCGGCCACCCGGGAATCGCGCGAATCATGCACTCGTCATCGCTGCCTGAATCCCGCTGTGCGCATTTCCGAGCATCGTGATCAAACAAGCCGCCTCATCGCGATCGCGCGCAGTCCGCACGTTAAATCTCCGCGCCCCCTGGTCGACTCGATTCCCGCCCAACTCGAGACTAGAGGTGTCGGGCAGCGCGCTGGCTACGCTCAAAACCTCTTAGGGCCCGCGTAAGAACAAGTCGACTGGTCAAGGCTCCTGGGCGCGGGGCATGCCCAGATCCTTTAGGCGCAACGTAGCGGGATGATGGAAATAAATCGGGAGTGTTCCGAGTTGTTTTTGTTCCACCAAAACCAACCGAGACACCCCGATGACGAAGAGAGCTACCCGAGTTGCCGCAAAGAATCCA
>JBBRMI010000198.1:0-14677 GCA_038230915.1 Polyangiales bacterium
AGGTGGCTCCGCCCTCGGGGCAACCCTTCGACAATTCCGTTTGCAAGAACCAGAAATTCCAGCGCCAGGTCGTACACGTCCAGTCGCTCGTGATCGAGTTGCATCACGTGACATCGGTCACGCGCCTTGCTCGGTTGCTTGCGCGCGGGCAGCTGCCCGCGGCGCGCGCGTGCCAGGCACGCGCCACAAACCCTGGCCTACTACCCCCAAATACCGCCGACGGTGACTCACGGACCGTCGGGCACGGGCACGGGCACGGGCACGTTTACGCCGAGAGCGCAGCATTCAGGGATAGACCCTAGGGCTTGTTGGGCGCCATCTGAACGAGCGGCTATCGGGCGCCACGCCGACCAATCTGGATGGCCACTTCTGCGCTTGCGGACGGGCCATAACGTCTCGGTGGGCCAAAACTGTGCGCGAGGCACCTGGGCGGTCGGGGGCCCGGTGCCTGTTTTGAAGGTGTTAACGGGCCGCGAGGCGATCGGGCTTGCGGCATGCGTCTTGTTGACCGAAAAGTTGAGCTCTCGCAGCCTGCAGGCGGGCGAGCTGATCCATGACGGCTCCAGCCTCGACTCGGCACGCACAGTTCGCGGCGCTCACGTCCGTGCTGCTGATCGCGCAACAAGTGGCCGGCAAGGCCGCTCGCGACGCGCTGTTCTTGACGAGCTTTCACCTGAGCAACCTGCCGTTCGCGATGGCGACCGGCGCCTTGCTCTCGCTCGGTGCTGTCTGGCTGTTATCGCGTTTGATGGCCAAGCGCCCACCGGCCGCGTTGACGCCGATTCTGTTCGCCGCGAACGCAGCCGGTTTCGGCCTCGCAGCAACCCTACAGATCAGCTCGCCCCGGCTAGCTGCGGGCGCGCTGTACCTGCACACCGCGTTCCTCGGTCCAATTACGATTTCCGCATTCTGGTCGCTCGTCAACGAGCGCTTCGACCCGCACACGGCCAAGCGCGCCGTCGCTCGGATTGCCGCGGGCGGCACACTGGGTGGCGTTTTGGGCGCGCTAGCGGCGTGGCGCATATCGAGCGTGCTGCCGCCCGAAGGCATCCTGGTGTGCTTGGGTGCCGTCAACGCTGTCGCGGCGCTCAGCGCATTGAACAGCGCTACCCGCGCCGAGCGCTCGCCGCACACGCAGCGCTCGCCGCTCCCGGCAGCCAGCGGGAATGACGCGCAGACGCAGGGGCTGAGGGGCTCAATTCGCACGTTGCGCGACGCGCCTTTTTTGCGGAATCTGGCGCTGCTGGTGGCGATCGCCTCGCTGACGTCGGCGCTGCTCGACTACATCTTTAGCAGTCAAGCCGTCGCCCATTTCGGCAAGGGCCAGGCGTTGCTTTCGTTCTTCTCTTTGTTTTGGCTGGCGGTGGGTGTGTTTTCGTTCTTGATCCAGGTGTCGCTCGGACGAGTGGCGATCGAAAAGCTCAGCCTTGCGCTGAACATTGCGGTCATGCCCGGCATCATCCTGCTCGGTGGGGCGGCAGGGTTAGCCGTTCCCGGCCTGGTCAGCGCGTCCTTGCTACGCGGCGCAGAGGCGGTGCAGAAAAATACGCTCTTCCGCTCGGCCTACGAGCTGCTCTACACGCCGATCGCCGAGGTCCGCAAGCGCACCACTAAGGCGCTGATCGACGTCGGCTTCGACCGTGTGGGCACCGTGATTGGCAGCGGCCTGATCCTGATCGCTTTGCACGGATTTTCCGCGCATCGAGCTAGCGCGCTCTTGGGCGCGGTCGTGCTCTTCGCGCTGGCCACCTTGCCACTCGCTCGAAAGCTGCACCTGGGCTACGTCGAGGCGCTGCAAGAGAGTCTCAAAGAGGCTGAAAGCAAGCTCGAGCGACCGCCGGCCTCGCAGCGGCGACCCATCGACAATCCTTCGATGGTGCCGCCGGAACGCGACAAACTGGTTGAACGCTTGGAGCAACTTCAACCAGGTGGTTTGCGCGCGCTGCTCGACTCGAGCCGATCGGACTGGAACGGCGATTCGGCGGAGCGGCCGTCGCTGGCCAACGAGTCCCTGGCGCAGCGCATCGGATTGGCCAACGAGCTCTTGTCCAAAGATCCGGCGCGTGCACGCCGAGCGCTGGAGCAGCTCGAGCCGCGTGACCCCGGCGTGGCTTGCGCGTTGTCCCTGCTGGCCCAGCGCGATCTCTACCAGAACGCGTCGAGCTCGCTGACGAAAATTGCGCCGCGCATCACTGGTCAGTTGATTGACGCTTTGCTCGATCCGACGACGCCCTTCGCGGTGCGCAGACGGCTGCCTCGAGTGCTGCGGAGCTGCGTCAATCAACGCTCTGCCGAAGGTTTGCAGCTGGGATTGGCGGATCAGCGCTTCGAGGTTCGCTACGAGTGCGGTCGCGCCCTGTTCCACCTCACGGACACCGACGCAAAGCTGGAAATCTCCCGTGACAAAGCCATCGCCGCGATCCGCTACGAGGTGAGCCTTTCGGGACAGTTGTTGCCCGACGAAACCGGCGACGCGGACGACGATAGCTTGCCCGAGGACCAGACGCGCTTGGTCGAAGGGCTCAAAGAAGATCGTATCAATCGCAGCTTGGAACACGTCTTCAATATTCTGTGTTTGCACCTCGATCGAGAACCGCTGCGCACCGCCTTTCGAGCGCTGTACATCAAAGATCCGAAGTTTCGCGGCACCGCGCTGGAATACCTCAGCACCGTGCTACCCGAAGATGCGCGTGAGCTCGTTTGGCCGTTTTTGGGCGAAGAGCAAGCGTTGGTGGCTTCTCGTTCAGCGACGGACCTACTGCGCGAGCTGGCGGGGGCGGAGCCGAGCCAAGTCACAGACACGGCATCAGGCGACCCGCCCCACACCCGCTAGGCTTTTTCCCAAACCGAAGCCGACGTTCAGAACGCGCCGACGAGTGCCTCGCTAGCCGCCGAACTCGAGGCCGACGAGGAACCGGTACTGCAGGTACCCGAAAGGCGCGCCCGTCAAATGCGGCACCGGAAAAGCTAGGTAGGTCGGATCGATTGTCAGGTAGAAGCCGCGCGCCATCTTCCATTCGACGCCCAAGAAGCTCAGACCGAAAAAGGGGCCGAAGCTGCCGGCCGGCGCGCCGACGAGGTCGATGAGCAAGAAGGAGGCGCCAAGACCTATCTGACTGCGCACGTTGAGCGAGTCGTTCTTTAGTTGGAAGCGCCGAATCAGGCTGACGTAGGTATTCAAAACCCCGGTTCTCAGGCGGCTGGGAGTTTTGGTGAGGAACGGGTTGATCTCCGCGTCGAACCCGAGCATCCACGGCCGACCGAGTTGATACCGAGCGCCCAACCCACCAGAAAAGCCCGGCTTATCGTACGAGGCCCCGAGCGCCAGACGCCCGAAGAACGCGCCTGCGGTATCGACTGTGTTTGGTGCACCGGAATTGCTTTTGCCTTCCAGAGCCTTGAGCGGTCCCTTGTTTTCGTCACGATTCGCGGACTTGGCGGGCTTCTCTGCCAGCGCAGCTCGGGGCGCGCAGCACAGCCCGAGGCCGACCATCAACGTAAGCACCGAGACGCCTCGAGCCGCGCGTAACAAGCGGCGAGCGCGCCTGCCCGAACCCGGCTGAATGCGGCGGCGTCGCGCCCAAGCCAATACCCCCACGAAGCCTGCGGCTAGGCTCGAACTGGGGCTCCGGCTGCTCCCGGAGCCGGCGGTTCGGCAGCCGCAACCGGCGTTGGTGTAGGCGTTCTCAGGTGCGTCGCACCAATGGTTGGCAGGCGTGCAATCGGCTTTGGCGTCGAAAGAGACGTAGTCATCCAGCATGCCGTCGATCGCTCGCTCTTTCGCTGCTCGATCGTGCGTGGCGTCGAGCAGCAGGGAGACAGCCGCCGTCCCCGCTTCAATCGCCAGTTTTCGCCGTTCGGTGCGCAACTTGTCGGGGTCGTCGCAGCGATCTAGCTCCTGCGTGTGTGCCGGGCCGTCCCGGTTTTCGTCGAGCGTCTTGTTGGCGTAGTCGATCCAATTGAGAACTACGGTTATCTTGTGAGGGTCATCCACGTTGCGGAACGTGTGCGTGAAGCTGTCTTCGATCGTGTGGAGGGCGCGACCCAAGTGCAGGTAAAAGCGCGGCACGCTTACCGAAACTTGGCCTCGAACCGCCAGCGTAACCGTCAACGTGTCGCGCTTCGTGCCGTCCGGCAGGCCCTTGGCATTCAGCCCATCCAACGCGGCGAGCAGGTTGTCTTTGATGAAGGCCCGACAGTCGTCGACCGCGGCTTTAGAACCTCCGGGCTCATCCTCGCTGGCGCTGCGCAGACAGTGAAGCTTTTGGCTGTTCGGATCGGCATTCAACGCTGCTAGCTGGTCGAGCGCCTCCGCGCCAAAGCTCTTCACGTCGTTGTCGCGGACGCCAAGGACCAAGGTTACCGCCGCTAGGTCGTGAAGGTCGCTGGGAACGGTAAAGGCCACGTCGTCGATCAGGGCCCGGTCGTCCTGCGACGTTGGCAGCGGCGTGGCCAGCTGCGGCGTAGCCTTGCGAACCTGCCGCAGGATGTCTTCGGTCACTCCCTCATGACAACCTTTCGTGACGGAAGTCTCGATCGTGAAAGCGTGGGCGCTTCGTGTGAACAGCCCAACGCAGGCAAGCAAAACTACCGAGCTTGCTCGAAAATCATTCATTTTAAGCCTTCACTCTAGCTAAGGGACAGGTCGACTCACAGGACGGCGCGAATGCCTAGCGCGTCGGTCAGTTCTCGTCTTTGGTCTTCTCGCGGATCTTGTCCCCTGCGTCGCCGATCGCTTCGCCAGTCTTCTCCGTAGCCTTTTCCACGGCCTTGCCGGTCTTCTCGGCGGCGTGGTCGATCTTCTCGCCGGCCCGTTGGACCGGGCCTTTAGCCGGCTCATCGTGCCCGCAGGCCAGGAGTGGAAGTCCAGCGAGCAGTGACGCAAGCAGAATGTGGTGGCGCATACGCGTTCGCCTAGCACCGGATGTGCCAGTCACGATCGCAAGCGTCTATTACCGGCAGATATTTGCGTCCGGACACCAGGGCCGATCAATCGCGGCGCAGAAGCGGCTCGATCGTCCGCCACGGTCTGGGACTTCGAGCAGGCGTCAGCCCCCACTCGCGCCGCCGCTCGGCACAAACCGCCACGGTGGACGCAAATTGTCTCGCCGAGCCAGCGGCGTGCCGGGCGGCCGGCGCGAGGCTGGCGCCGGTCGGCGACGGGGCGGGCTCGGCGTGCTCTGCTTCGTGCTGATCGACATGACCATGCCGCTGATGAACGGCGTGGACGCCCTGCCGCACATCCGCAAGCTCGTTGAGCGCGTGCCGGGAGTGCTGCGGAGCGGCACGGAGCCAGCGCGGCTGTGCACTCGAGCGAATGTCCGGCGTTTTGATTAAGCCGTACAGCTTTTCAGAGCTCTTGTCGGCCGTCGAAGGAACGCTGGGCGAAGTGGCGGTCGGGCGCTAGGCTGCGCGCGCTCGTCCATGATCGGCATCTCTGACCTCTCCAAATCATTCGGCGCCCTCACGCTGTTCGAAGGCGTCACGCACAAGTTGGTCAAAGGCTCACGCTACGGACTAGTCGGCGCCAACGGCTCCGGCAAGACCACCTTTCTGAAGATCTTGTGCGGCGATGAGCCCGCGACGGGCGGGCAGGTCCTGTGGCCGAAAGACGCGCGGGTCGGCGTGCTCCGGCAAGATCGCTTCATGAGCGACGCTGAGCCGATCCTGGCCGTCGCAATGGCCGGCGATGAGCTGGTGACGGGCGCCTTGGCCGAACAGGCGCGCCTGTCGGAAGTGGCCGTGCCGGACGCCGAGCGCATGGCCGAGCTCGAAGATCAGATCGCCGCGCACGATGGCTACACGCTCGAGGCGCGCGCCAGTCACGTCCTGGAGGGGCTCGGTATCCCGGTCGCAGTGCATCGTCAGCCGCTGGCCACGCTTTCGGGTGGCTTCAAGCTGCGCGTTCTGCTGGCGCAGGTGCTGATCGGCGGCCCCGACGTCGTCTTGCTCGACGAGCCGACCAACCACCTCGATATCTTGTCGATCCGTTGGTTGGAGAAGTTCTTGGCGCAGTACCGCGGTTGCGCGCTGGTGATCTCCCACGACCAGCGCTTCCTCGACAACGTCGCGACTCATATTTTGGACGTCGACTACGGCACAATCGACGAATACCCCGGCAACTACAGCCATTTCGTCCGCGAAAAGGCCGAAGTGCGCGCGCGCAAAGAAGCCGAGGTGGCCCGCGCGGAGGCGACGATCGCCGAGAAGCGCGCCTGGGTCGAGCGCTTCGGCGCCAAGGCCAGCAAGGCCAGCCAGGCGCAGAGTCGGCTCCGCCAAATCGAAAAGATCGAAGTCGAGGAGCTGCAAACCAGCTCGCGCCGCACGCCGCTGTTCAAGTTCGAGCCTGAAAGACCGAGCGGTAAGGAAGTGCTGACGCTCGACGGCATCGTCAAATCGTTCGGGGAAAAGCGCGTGCTGGCCGGCGTGTCGTTAGTGGTGCGGCGCGGTGAGCGTGTCGCGATCATCGGTCCCAACGGCCTCGGTAAATCGACGCTGCTGAAGATTGCTACCGACAACCTGAAGCAAGACACCGGCAGCGTGAGTTGGGGCTACGAGACACGGGTCGGCTACTTCGCGCAGGATCATCACGAACTGCTCGCCGATGGCAACGCCAAGCCGCTGCAGGTGATCTGGGATGCGATCCCGCAGGAGGGCACGAGCACGGTGCGCGGTCACCTCGGTCGCATGCTGTTCTCGGGCGAAGCCGTCAACAAGCCCGTCTCCGCGCTGTCTGGTGGCGAAGCGGCGCGGCTCGTCTTCTGCCGGATCATGGTGCAAAAGCCGAACGTGCTCGTGCTCGACGAACCGACCAACCACCTCGATTTGGAAGCGATCGAGGCGCTGGTGAATTCGTTGACAGCCTTCGAAGGCACCGTGCTGTTCGTCTCGCACGATCGCGCGTTCGTCTCCGCGCTGGCGACGCGCATTCTCGAAGTCACCGAGCACGGGTTTCGTGACTTTCCGGGGACGTACGACGAGTACCTGGCGCGCTGCGGTGACGACCACCTCGACGCCGAAGCCGCCGTGCTGCGCGCCAAGCGCGCCAAGCCGAACGGCGCTGCCGCGCCAGCGCCCGTCGCTGGGATCGCGTTGTCGTGGGACGAGCAGAAGCGGCGCAAGAATCGCAAGAAGCAGCTGCCGTCGCAGCGCGACGAGGTACTGGCGGCGATCGAGCGCGCCGAGCAGAGGAAAAGCGTGATCGGCGCCCAATGGGGTGAGTCCGGATTTTACGAGCGCACCAGCAAGGACCAAGTCTCTGCGCTGCAAAAGGAAGAAAAGGCACTTGGCGCCGAGATCGAGCAGCTGGTCGCCAAGTGGGAGGCGCTGGAGGCCGAAATAGCGGCCCTGGAGACCGAATGAGCATGTCGAGCGGCTGGGTTTTCGTCACCTCCAACAACAACAAGTGGCTCGAGGCGCAGCGCATCCTCGGCTACGCGATCGAGCGTGTCGAGCTGGAGCTCGAAGAGGTGCAAGCCGAGAGTGTCGGCGCAGTCGCGCTGGCCAAGGCCACGACGGCGCACCAGCGCCTCGGCCGCCCGGTGATCGTCGAAGACGCAGGCATCGAGCTTTACGGCCTCGGCGGCTTTCCAGGTCCGTTCATCAAATTTTGGGAAAAGCTCGGCGGCCTCGAGTCGATCTGCCGTACCGCCGACGGCTTGGGCGATCGCCGAGTCCGCGCCGTGTGCGCGCTCGGCGTCTGTTCCGAACGCGGTAGCGAAGTCGTCGAAGGCGGCGTCGAAGGCATGCTCTCCTCGCATCCACGCGGCCATAACGGCTTCGGCTGGGACGCGATCTTCGTTCCCAACGGCGAAGGCCGAACGTTCGGCGAAATGACCGCCGCCGAAAAAGACGCGCGCTCCCACCGCCGCAAAGCCTGGGAGCTGCTGCGCGAGCGGCTTTGAGTCGACTACTTCGCGAGCTTGACGATGCGCGACGACGAAATCGTGTACTCGCCGCTATCCAGCTTCGTGCCGCCTTCGAACCCGTACTCATCGTAGGAGTCGAGGAAGCCCTTGGGGCCCGTCATCTCGTCGACTGATGCGAATTTTCCGTCGGTTTCGACGCGCCAATTGATGGCCTGCTCATGCTTCAGCTGGAAGCCACCGCCGATCACGTCGGGGATGGTGATTTGCTTTTGCGCGGTCACGACGAACAGCGTTTGGAATGGGCCGTTGAGGTCGACGTTCTGGAAGCTCACCACGAAGGGTCCGGGGTTGGATGCCGGGCTTTGGAACGTGAACTTGGTCGCGGCGGTAGCGGTGTCGAGCTGATCCGCCGGGCTGGTGAGCGTGGCGGCGGTCGGGATCTTGAGCGCGGGCTTGCTGGTGACCGACAGGCCGTCCGCGTGCACCACGGCGTACGAGCCGTAGTAGGCGTCGCCCTCCGCGGCGGCGACCGTCAGCGTCGACTTGGGGATGCTGGGCAGCAGGTAGCTGAAGGTATTGGGTCCCGGGGAGTCGTTGACCAGCCGCATGAAAGCGCCGGTATCGAAACGCAGGAACGCCTCGTTGCTGCGATCACCGCCCGCGCCCGCGGTTGCGGTGCCTTGCAGGTTGCCGGAGTCGACCGTCACCTTGGTCAGGTCCAGGCTGATCTTGGCCTTGTTGCCGCTGGCCTCGGACAGCGCGACCAGCGACGTGTCGTACGACAAGTAACTGGTCGGCAACTCATTCGCGTTTTGGGCGTAGTACAAGCCGTGCGCGGTCTCTTGCGTGGTGGCGCCGCCCTCCCACGTCGCGTCGGTATCGACGCCATTGGCGCCGACGCCAGTTAACTCGGTGTTCCCCTCGGGCCCGCCGATCGCAACCGTGATCGTTTGATTGGCAGCCACGGTCACGTTCTGAGGCGTAACCAGGATGTTGCCGTAGCGCACCGGCACGCCCCAGCGGACTTCCAGCGTCGGGTCGCGCCGCGTCAAACCTTGGAAAACCCAGGCGAACGAACGGTGGGAAGCATTGACGTTGAATTCGAGGTCCAGGCTCACGTCGTACGTAGCGGTTACGTTGTCGATGACGAACGCGCCGTTCTCATCCGTGCTGACTAGCGTGCCGCCAATTTGGACTGGGATGTTGGCGAGCTTGTGGCCCAAGGCGTCGATCACGTGACCGTGGACGCTGGGGCTGCCGGGATCGGTGCCGGCTCCGCCTGCCCCGGCGTCGTTGATCGTGCCGGCGGTTCCTGCGGTGCTGCTGCCGCCGTTGTTGGTACCGCCAGTGTCGGTGCCCGCGCCGCCTTCGTTGCCGGTGCCGGCCGTCGTGTTGGAGCCGCCGCTCGGGTTGCTCTTGCCACCGGCGTTCGTGCCGGAGCTGCTGTCGTCACCGCCGACGCCCGGGCGAGGGCCCTGGTGCAAATCTTCGATGCCGAGCACGCTGGTGCAAGCGCCGAGCGCGACCAGCGCTGCGAGCGGGGACCAACGCAACGAGCGACGCATGACGTTTGCAGCACTCATCTGTTTACTGACGCTTTTTACGACGCGGCTCATCAAAAGCTCCCTTGAACGAACGCGGAGCCTGGACCCACCGCGAGCGCGACGCTTTCTTTCTTCGAAGGCGCCGTGAAGTACAACACCACGCCGGCAGCCAGCAGCGCGCCACCCGCGATGAACGCGACCGTCGAAACGCTAGCCGCCGAGCTGGCGCTGGAGCGCAGGTCCGCGCCCTCGGCGCCGCAACCGTACGGGTAGTCCGTGCATTTCTTCTTGGCGTCTGACCATTTGCTCGACGCTTGCAGGCCGAAGAAGGTGCCCAAACCAACCCCGACAACGCCGACGCCGCCCAAGACCAAGCCGGTCGTGCGCTGCGCTGCGCTCGACGCCGGTTTGTCACTCGGGGGAGGGGTGTTGTCGGGCGTCGTCGTGACCGCCAGGGGCCCCGCTTCGGCGGGTTTGCCGTCAGCAGCTTCCAGCTTGGGGATTTCGACGGACACCTTGGCGGCGTTGGCGCCAACCTGGACTTTTGATGACCACGGTTGCTTGCCCGGAGCCACTGCCTCGATCACGTGCTCACCGGGGTCGACCGGGATTGGCGAGCCGAACTCGGCTTCTTGCAAGGCCACGCCGTCACGACGCACTTCGAGGTGCGCCCCGGCGTCGTCGCCGCTCATCGCGCGAATCGTCAGCGTCGACAACCGTTCTTGCAGTGCCTGCGCTCGCTCGCTCGCTAGATCCTGGCGAGCTTTCGAACCGGTGGCGCGCGCCAGCGGAATCGCTTCGCGGTACTCGGCCCAAGCACTGGCCGTGCGGCCCGTTTTCTCGTAGCACTCTGCCAGATTCAGCATCGTGCCGAGCCCGGGATCGAGCTGCTGGCTCGCCTCGAATTTGGGGCATGCCTGCGCGAACTTGCCGGCCGTCATCAGGTCGCGTCCCTGATTGAACAGGGCCTCCGCCGCCGCGCGATTGCCGCTGGATTTTCCTTGTGCGCCCGCGTTGAGCGCGATCGAGAACACCGTAACGCCTAGAAAGAAAGATACCCGCCTCACGGTTCTCCGAATATCGCAGGTTTTGCCGGGCGACAAGCGCTTAGGTGGGGGCAAGCTCAGGAAGAAGGTTGGCGCCTGGTGCGTACATGGTACTCGGCATACACTCAACCGTCGGCGGTTAGTGGTCCTGGAGCTCCGCGTCGAAGTCATGACTGAACCGAGAGAAGGCGACGTACTCGCGGGGAAATTCCGGATTGAGCGGGTCCTCGGTGTGGGTGGCATGGGCATGGTGGTTTCGGCCATGCATCTGCACTTGGACGAGCGCGTCGCGATCAAGTTTTTGTTGCCGGAAGCGCTGTCCAACGCCGAAGCCGTCGCGCGTTTTGGGCGTGAGGCGCGAGCGGCGGTCAAAATCAAGAGCGAGCACGTCGCGCGTGTGACTGACGTCGGGGCGCTGGAAACGGGCGCGCCATACATGGTGATGGAGCTGCTGCGCGGGCAGGACCTATCGCAGCTGCTGGACGATCATGGGGCCTTGCCGGTCGCGGTCGCGGTGCAATACGTCTTGCAAGCCTGCGAAGCGCTGGCCGAAGCGCACGCGATCGGCATCGTGCATCGTGATCTGAAGCCGGCCAATCTGTTCCTGACCACGCGCGCCGACGGCAGCCCGTGCATCAAGGTCTTGGATTTCGGCATCTCTAAGGTGGCGAACAAGAGCGGCTCTGGCTCAGACATGGGCATGACGCGCACCCAGTCGATTATGGGCTCGCCGCTCTACATGTCGCCCGAGCAAATGGCGAGCGCGCGCGACGTCGATCAGCGCTCCGACATTTGGGCGATCGGCACGGTGCTGTACGAGCTCGTCACCGGGCGCGTGCCGTTCGAAGCCGACACCATGCCGCAGCTGTGCACGCTGATCTTGCATCAAGATCCGCCGCCGCCGCGCAGCATCCGGCCCGAGGTGCCCGAGCTGCTCGAGCAGGCGATCTTGCGGTGTCTGCGCAAGGACAGAAATCAACGCTACGGAAACGTCGCGCTACTCGCGGCAGATCTGGCAGTTTTCGCGCCGGATGCGGGGCCGCGCAGCGCCGAACGCATCTCGCGGGTGCTGAGCTCGAGCGGTTTGTCGTCGACGGCGCTGGCTTCGTCCAACATGTCTGCGCTTACGGCCGGTTCGGCTACCGGTGCCGCGTGGGGTACCACCCAAACCTCGCGCAGTAGTCGCGCGGTTTGGCTCGGGGCAGCCGGTGTCGCCGCAGCGGCTCTCGTCGGCCTGCTGTTGTGGAAGGCGACCAGCGGCCATCCCGCAGCTACACCAGATGTTTCGGCAGCAGCCGCGGTCAGCAAACCGCCGAGCGAGCCGCCGATGCCCGCCGCCGTTCCGGTTCCGACGCCGCCGGTGACGGGCCCCGCCGCCGCCGCCGCAGTCGAGCCAACCAGCGCGGCCCCTTCTGCGGGCTCCGCTGCCCCGGTGCCGCTGGGCTCGAAGCACCCGCCGGTGCCCGCGCACCCCCTGGTCGGCAAGGGCAAGCCCGGCGCCGACGGCAAGCCCAAGCCGGCCGACCCCGGTGTGGATCCGCTTTCCGAGCGCAACTAGCGCCTACGCCGCCGTCTACGCCGTCCGAACCCGCTCGCGCCACGTCAACAGGCAGAGCGGCAGCCATAACGGGAACAACAACGGCGACGCGCGCGACAGCTCGCGCCACGCAGAAAGTCCGCGATGAACGGCGCCGACCCGGTCGCGTGCGACGAGCAGCGCGCCCTGGCCTTCGACGTAATCGTGGCGAAAACGCGCCAAAACGTCGAGCCTCGAACACAGCACGCCGAGTAGTTTGCCGGTCCGACTGCGGGCGTTCCACGATAACGTGCGCTCGCGCAGCTCCGGCGTGACGAACACCAAGTAACCGCACAGCATGGTGTAGCTGAACAGCTCGACACGCGCCGAAACCTCGATCCCGGCGTGGAACATCAGCCCGAACCACAGGCAGAGCACGCGCGTCCTAGGAAACCACAGGCCGAGCGCCAAGAACAGCTCGCTGCCGATCGCGACGAGCGACGCCGCGCGCGCAAACCATGGCGCCGCCAAGATCGCAGCCCAGCTCGCCGGCACGAAGCGCTCGAGCGCGGGTTGGCCGAGCGCCAGGCGCGGCAACAGCACGACGCCGCTGCGCCAATCGGCATCGAACAGCTTACCGAGGCTCGACGACAGATAGACGACCGTCAGCTGCGCTCCGACCAGGCGCGCGGCCCAACGCGGCGCCGTACCTGCGCGAGCTTCACCCAATAGCAGGAACGAACGATCACACGGCGACAGCGCGACCAGCAGCGTCAGCAGCAACAGCTCGTAGCGGTTGTTGTGATACCCGAGCCGATCGCAGAAAAATCCGTACAGGCCGCAAAGCGACGCCAACAACAGCGCCGGTCGCGCCAGCACACCGACGAGCGAAAGCACGCAACCCGCGGTCTGAAGCGCCAGAAGCGCCACGTAACCTTCGCGGTTCGGCACCAGGCTCTCGGGCAACAGCGGCATGTGGAACACGTCGCCAAAGTAGCCAAAAAGCGACAGCTCGCGCCACATCCTGCCCGTGAAGAGCAGGAGCAGCAGCGCGAATGCGACGCGCAACAAGCCGAGCACGTGAGCGTCGCGCTCTTCGTTCAGCCAGTTGAGCTTCATGGCTTGGCTGCTCGCAGCTCTCGCTGGCCGGGACGGCCGTTTTGGAGCGTCTCGACCTGGGCGACCAGCGCCAGTGTCTCGGTATCGGTCGGCAGGTGCCGGACCATGTCGTCCAGCGCGGCCTGTAGGCGAAAGAGCTGAGCCGGAAGGCCGTACGTCGCGTGCCGGCTCAGCTCGAGCGTGTTGAGCGGAAGCGCCTGCGGACCCACGCGATCGTGCCAGGCGTAGTCGCGCAGCTGCCCGCTCGCATCGGGCGCCTGCCAGTGGCCGTCCGAAACCGCGACCAGCACGCGCTGGCCCCGGCGCTCCACCTCGCGAAACAAGTGAATCGTCAGCTGCGACGACTCATTGAACATCTGGAAACCGAGCGCGTGGTCCGGTGTCCGCTGTCCCCACGCGATGCCGGCGAGCTCGAGCCCGAAAAACACGATCGCGAAGGCTGCTCGACCGGGCGGGGTGAAATCCAGGAAGGAGAAGTGCGGCAGGCCGCTACCTTGGCATTTCTTTGATGCTCTTGGCCGAGCTTGTTCGGCGAGAAATGCGACGACGGGACCAACGCCGGCGGCTACAGCGTGCAGTCGGGCTTTGCTGTCACCGCGTGAGCGTCAGCGTGGGCTGTGGCTTCGCGCAGTCCGTCAAGGGCGTCGAACCTGTCCTGCCGCGCGCGACCACTTCGGCGCCCCGCGCGTTTCAGGTGGCGGCGAGGCGTCTCCGCGTCCCAGGCTTCCTGCCGTCGGGCGCCTCTTCGCTAAACAGAAACGTGTCGCACTTGCGACACGTTTTCCTCAATCAATCCGCACGTGGAAAGCCCGGAGCTGACGGTGTCGCACATGCGACAGCGTCAGCCGCCAAACGCAGCCCTCACCTCATTCGCGCGCTCGCGCTGCCGACTGGTCGCAAGTTCGCCGTTCGCAACTTCCCGTGTTCGCCCGTTCGCGATCCCGCGCGTTCGCAGGTTTCACCGAACGCGCATTGGTCGTTGGCGCGTTGGTCGTTCCGGCGCTGGGGGTTGGTCGTTCCGGCGCTTGGGGTTGGTCGTTCCGGCGCTGGGCCTTCGTCGTTTGTGTTCCCGCCCGTTCGCGGGGATCGCGGGTTTGCGTTGGGCCGGAGAATTGAAGCGGCGCTAACGGTGTCGCAAGTGCGACAGCGTCATGCCAGGGGCGAGATGTCGCGAGATCGTTGAGAAAATCGTGTCGCAAATGCGACACGGATAAACGACGCGCGACCCGTGTGGACGCGCGGATCAAACACCGCATGCCCAGGGCACTCTTGCTCTTCTTCTCGCGCACCCGCCGGGGCGCGCTTCACGAAGTGGCCACGGGGTGTGGGCGGCCCAGCTGGGCCCTGAGGATTCATCACATCTTTGGCTGCCGCGCCGCAGCCTCCCTCGCAGAAGCTACCGTGGCACAAACAGGCAGAATAACACGAGCGAGATTTTTTCACAGGGAGATCGAGAGATCAGGAGTTTTTTGGGGGGCCGCTGCGCCTGCGGCGCACATCGCCGCGGCATGGCGGCGCGGCAGCAAGCGCTCTTGAGAAGATTTTCAGCTCAAAGGCGACAGCGCGAACCCCAAGATCACGCTC
>JBBRMI010000199.1:0-14588 GCA_038230915.1 Polyangiales bacterium
CCGCCGGTCACCTAGCTCAACGCGTCCAAATTCCTCCAAAGCCCAGTCATGCGTACTGTCCATCCGCGGTCAACGCGTGCCACCAGCAGAAATTCCCGGGCAATCCTGAGATGGAACCAATGCTCAGCCGCCTTCCTGTTGATTCCTCCCGGGGAGGCCGTGTTTGTGTTGGGGCTGCCCAGCTGGGCAGCCTGGAACTGGGCCTACCCGATCAGATCGCCGCGCGCTCGAGGCGCGCTTCCGCGGCGAGCACGGCTTCGCGCAACGCGGGATCGACCGGCGCGGTGGTGGCCACGACGTCCTCCGCAGAAGCGCCGGCAGCGATCGCCGTGCGCGCTTCGGCCGAGCCCGTGAGTAGGTCGAAAGCCGGAATAGTGGCTTCGAACTCGTACGGCGTCGTGCGGAACGCGAATGCCTCGGGAGCTTGCGCGCGTGCCAGCGTGATCAACGTCAGGTAGGTGGCGACGGGACGGAACAGCGCCGGGTTCGTGACGTGCAGCATCACGCCATTGCAGCGTTGGCCGGCGTGTTTCTCGAACGTCGGCTTGAACGTGACCGGGCGCACCAAGACGCCCGGCGCGCCGGCTTCACCCAGCGCTTGTGCCAGTGCCGGGCCGTCGAGGAAGGGCGCCCCGACCAGCTGGAACGGTGCGGTGGTGCCGCGCCCTTCGGACAGGTTCGTGCCCTCGATCAGGCAGGCCCCTGGATAGACCAGCGCGGTTTCGAGGGTCGGCATGTTGGGCGACGGCATGATGAATGGCCGTCCCCAAGCTTCGGCGGTGCGCTGCCGCTCCCAGCCGAGCACTCGCCCCACCGACAGCGCGCCGTCTGGGCCGAGCGCATGGCCGTCGCGCTCGAAGATCTGCGCCAGCATTTCGCCGAGCGTGAGCGCGTGACGAATCGGGAAAGGCTCCAGGCCTACGAACGACAAGAAACCATCGCGTTGCGGCGCGCCTTCGATGCTCGCGGGATCGCCGGAGATCGGATTGGGGCGATCGAGCACGACCGTGTGAATGCCCTTGGCGGCGGCAGCGCGCGCGGCGAGCAGCGCCGTCCACACGTACGTGTAGTAGCGGCTACCTACGTCGGCCAGATCGATCACGAGCAGCTGAATGCCCTCCAGCTCTTCGGCGGTCGGAGACAGGCGCTGTTTGTTGTCGCCGTAGAGACTGATGATGCGCGGTCCGGATGCTGGCTCGGCCGATGCGGTATCGTTGCCGCCGCTCGCGTCGCGCACCGATTCCTCCGCTTGCGCGTCGGCGAACAAGCCGTGCTCGGGCGTGAAGATAATCTGCGGTGTGGCACCGAGTTCTTCGAGGACGGTAAGCAGGTGCCGCCCGCGCCGATCGATCGCGGCGGCGTGCGTGAGCACCGCCAGTCGCTCGCCACGCAGACGGCGGCGGAGGTTTCCGATCTGGGCGCTGTAGAGCTGGTCGAGGCCGGCGAGCATGGCCGCGTGTATATCCCGATCCAGCCTGGCGCGATCAAACCCCGAATTCCGGCTGCCGGCCCGACTTTGGCTGAAGTCGTTGCGGGGTCTGGCGCGCTGGTGTAACTTTTTTGCACAGTGCGCCGAGTCTTGGTCGTAGATGATGAAGAAAACCTGCGCGTGGTGCTGCGCACTCTGTTGCGTCGCCACGGCTACGAGGTCGAAACCGCGTCCAGCGGCGAGGAGGCGCTCGGCATGGTCGACTCGTTCGGGCCGGACGTCGTGCTGACGGACGTGCGCATGCCCAAGATGGGCGGCCTCGACCTTTTGTCGACGCTCAAGGCCAAGGGCAACGACGCCACCGTGATTGTGATGAGCGCATACGGCAACATGGATCTCGCGCTCGATGCCATGAAGGCGGGCGCGTACGACTACGTGCAGAAGCCGTTCAAGCCCGACGAAGTCGTGCTGGCGCTGCGCAAGGCCGAAGAGCGCGAGCTCTTACGGCGTGAGAACCGCGCGCTGAAGGACGAGATCAGGAAAGAGCATCGCTTCGAGGACATCCTGGCCAAGAGCCCGCGGATGCAGGAGATCTTCCGCACCATCACCAAAATCGCCGAGTACAAGACGACGGTCTTGGTGACGGGTGAAAGCGGCGTGGGCAAAGAACTGGTGGCGCGCGCGATCCATCGTCGCAGCACGCGCCGCGGCGGGCCGTTCGTGGCCGTCAACTGCGGCGCGATTCCGGAAAACCTGCTGGAGAGTGAGCTGTTCGGGCACAAAAAAGGCGCCTTCACCGACGCCGTGCACGATCGGCGGGGCCTGTTCGAAGAAGCCACCGAGGGCACGCTTTTCTTGGACGAAATCGGCGAGCTGCCGCTCGGTTTGCAGGTGAAGCTGTTGCGCGTCCTGGAGGACGAGAAGATCCGCCGCGTCGGTGATACGCGCGACGTGCAGGTCGACGTGCGTATCATCACCGCGACGCATCGCGATCTGCACGCCGAGACCAAAGCCGGGCGCTTCCGCGAGGATTTGTTCTACCGCCTCAACGTGCTGGCCATCCATTGCCCGCCGCTGCGCGAGCGCAAGGACGATATCCCGCTTTTGATCGACCATTTCGTGGCCAAGAACAACACTCGGCTCGGCACGTCGATCCGCGGCCTCGACACCGAGACGCGGCGGCTGCTCTACGAGTACGCTTGGCCGGGCAACGTGCGTGAGCTCGAAAACACGATCGAGCGCGCGATGGTGCTGTCAGAAGGCGAGCAGATCATCGCTGCGGACTTGCCCGAGCGCATCCGTGAGGCGCGCGACCCGGTGCAGGTTCAGCTCGCCAGCGGTGAGCTGTCGGTCAAGAAGACCACGCGCATCATCGAGGAAATCCTGATCCGCCGCGCGCTCCAAAAGACCAAAGGCAACCGCACCCGCGCCGCCGAAGTCCTGGAAATCTCGCACAGAGCCCTGCTCTATAAGATCAAAGACTACCAAATCACGGATCTTTGATGTTTGTTCTGGAGTGGGGTTTTGTTCTCCTCCGCGCGTTGCCTTGATCCACGCGCGAACCTCGTGACCTGAACCGCAGCGGGCGCTCGGCCTCGCCGAGTTTGTACTCGTCCTCCTCTCAATCGCGGCTGCAGCAACCGTCCGTCTTGGGGCACGCGGGCGGCAGCACCTCGGAGGGTCTGGGCAATGCCAGCGGCTTTTTCTTGATTGGCGGCAGGGCTTTCTCGCGCTCGAACCAGGAAATCCTTCCCGCCTTCCCGCCTTCCTGTTGTTTCGGTCTCGGTCCCCTGACTAAGATGCGCCGCATGAAGCGCGTAGTCTTGAGTGCGTTCGTTCTCGGTTTGGTGGCGGCGTGCGGTCCGAGCATGGAAGCGGATCACGTGAAGACGCCTGATGAGCTGATCGCCGACCAAGAGGCGGCCGGTGACGAGCAGCTCAAGAATCAGAAGAAGAGCGGCGACTACGACGACACGTCACCCGGCACGACGGATGAAGATAAGCGTCGCGGTTGGGACACCAAGCAAGCCGATATCGAGCTGCACCGTGCTTCGCACTCCGCCGAGAGCTGCCCCGAGTCGATCGAGGAAAAAGCGACCAAGGGCAAGGGCAAGCCAGCCGCGCTCGGCAAGGCGACCCTGGCGTTGACGTTCGCCAACGACGGCCACGTCAAGACGGCCACCATCAGCGATCCGTTCGGCGAGGACACGGGCATTGGCAAGTGTGTACTCCGCGCCATGAAGGCCATCATCGTCCCGGCGTATCAGGGCGAAGAACAGCTCGTGAACTGGGAAATCGACCTGAGCGGCGGTAAGAAATCCGGTCCGGTCGGTGGCGAAAAGCCCGAGGGCGACGCCGACAAGAAGTAACTTCGGCCTTTTGGCTCGACGCGGGCATGAGGGCATGGTTGAACCGCTGTCCCTTGTCCGAGAACGAGCAAATCTTCGACGCTGCGTTACGCGCGGCGAACCTCGCCCTGTCCGGGCGCAAGCGCCGCGAAGTCAGTCGCATCGCGTCGATTGAGCTGCGTTTCACCGACGGCCGCAGCGGCGCCTGGGAAGCCTTGGCGATGATCTCGGTCGGGGTCGCCACCGCCCTCTGCGTTATCGGCGTCTGGTTCCTCTAGCTCACGCCCTCTCGCTCACGCCCTGAGGCTGCCAGGCTCCCGATCGGCAAGCCTGGGTTCTGGCGAGGCTTTCGCGAGGACTGGAGCGGAGCGTACTCCCGTACGTGAGCACCGGAGTGCAGCGAAAACGAAGCCAGAATCCAGGATCGCCGGGCGTGCTCACAGCCGAGTCGACGCTAAAGACTAGCGGAAGCGGGCTTTGCCTTTGGCTTCCCACCACTCGCGGTAGCGGGTTTGCGCCTTTTGACGCTCGCCGACCGGCAGGTCGTCATAGTAACCGAAGTATTCCTTGGTCGTCGACTTGAGCTCGTCGCCGGCCGCGCGCCGGATGTCGGGCGAATCGTGCAACAAGGCGTCGATCAGCCATTCGATGCGGTGGCGTGCCGAGTTGCTTCGCCACCATTCTTCCCAGGCTGCGGCTGAAGTGCCGTAGTCCTGCCGCGCCAGCACGACGAGCGCCCAGTGCGCCGAACGCACGATGTCGGCGGAGCGATCTTCCAGCAGGCGCAGCACCGTCGGAATCGCGCGCCCGTCGCGCAGATCCGCGATCGCTTCGATCAGGGCGTGACGTTGCTGTTCAGGCCGTGATGAGTCGCCCAAGAGATCTGCCAAGCCGATGTGGATCATCGCGCGAGCCTCGACGTTGGCTTGCATCAGCCGACCTGCAGCCAGCGCCGCGCGCCGAACCTCTTGTTCGTCGTCGACGAACCGCCGCACGATCGCGCGCGCCGCTTCTTCGTTCGCCATTTCGCCCAGCAGGCGCGTGGCCCACGCCCGCACGTTGGGGTCGGCGTCGGCGGTGCGCACGACCAGCACCGCAGCCGCTTTGACGCCGATGCGCGCCAGCGTGCGCAGCACCGGGCCGCACTCGGAGGCGCGCGACGGCGCGTTGCCGACGCCGCGCCGCAGCTCAGCCGTGATCGGCCCTGGAAAAGAGCTGGCCAGCACCGCCACCGCGGGCTCGCCGATCTGCACCAATTTGTCGCCGGCCGACGAGCTTCCAGCCAGCAGCTGATCGAGCAGCGCTTGGCAGTCGTTGGCCAGATCCACGATCACCGTCGGCAGCTTCAGCTCCTCCGAGCTCTTGGCCATCGGTAACGGGCGCGCGCTGTGGGCGAGCGAGCGCGAGGCCGGAGCCAGCGGCACGCCGTCGCTGTCAGGGGGGAAATCCAGCTCGTCTTCCAGCGAAGTGGCACCGACCGAGATCTCGGGCGCTTCGGGCGACGGATCCCGAGCAGAGCTTTTGACCTCGACTGGCAGGGGCGGCGGTTCGGGCGGCAGCGACTGGCGGGTGGCGGGCTCCGTCATCAGCTCAAGCTTGCGGCTCTGGGCGCCGACGCCTGGCTGCGTGCCGCGCTCTTTGTTCTGGAAGCTGAAGTCCCAACCCTCTTCGGGTGGCTCAACGCTGTCGAGCGCCGGCTGCGAGACGCCGCCGCTCGCCTTGCTCGTTTTCGGGGTGGGTACCAGCGAGCCTTGCGCCGGTGTCTTGCTGCGCGTCAACGAGCCAATCGAGATCACCGGCCGCATCATGCTGCTCGACTTGGAGCTTGGCGGCGGCGACGAAACCGCGGCGTCGTCCAGTTCTAGGCCGCCCAGGCCATCACCGGTTTCTACGCCCAGCGCTGATGCCAACGTGGCGGCGCGCGCTTCGGGCCGAGGGATCGGCGCATTCTTCGGTCGCGTCGGCATACGCGGCGGCAGCGACGTACCGCCCGCCTGTTTGCGTTTCAAGATCAAATGCTCAAGCGTGTTCGAGACCAACGTCGCGAACGAGATCACCTGACCGACGGCGTTCAGCTGCACGTCCTGATGCCCGTGATCTCCATACAGCACCAACACCGCGCGCTTGCGCACGTGGATCGGCAGCATCAAGACTTGCGGGCCCGGCCGACGATCGAGATCGCGTGCCAGCGCTCCGTCCAACCCACCCGCCTGCAGGCGCAAGAGCGAGAAGCGATCCGACGCGGCGGCGCGTGACAAAGCGCTCGGCAAGTCGAGCGGAATACCCAGGGAAAGCACGCGTGCGCGCGGCGCGCCCGAGCCGGCAGCGTCACGCCCCTCCGCCAAGTCACCGTGCATGGCGAAGAGCGCGGTGTACTCGAAGTATTGCGACGCGAAGTCGAAGAACGCGCGCAGTACGCTGTCGGTGTCTTCGGCTTCCATCAGATCACGCTCGGCCATGGCCGGGGTGTACGGACCCAAACGCCGCGGCTTCGGCTCCTTGCGAGCGAACGTCGTCAAATCGACCTGACTCGGCGACACGACGCGGGCACGCGGGGCTGGCGTGACCACCGGCGGCTCTTCGCGCTGCTCGGCGACCGGCGCGGGCGGTGTGGGTGGCGACAGCGGGCCCGGCGCCACGCTGGGGTTCGGGTCGGGTTGACCGGCCAGCTTGGCCAGGATCCGCTCGGCGCGCTGCTCGAGTGGCATGGCGTAGTCGCGAGCCAACGCCTGTTGAATGCGCACGCCGAGCGCGATGCGCTGCTCGATACGCAGACCGAGCGAGAAGCCGAGATCGCTCTCGACCTCGCTTGGTAGCGGCTCACTCACCGCGACGAGCAACGCGTCGCCATGTTGCTCCAGCGGGTAGAGCACGAAGCGCCGCGCCAAATCCTTCGGCACTAGTCGCAGCACGTCGCTGCCCGAAGCCGGCAACTCGCCGGCAGGGGCGGCCGCGACCTCGTAGTTCTCGGCCAGGAGGCGAGCGAGCTCCGCTTCGCTCACAGCAGAAAGCTCAAGCAAATTGGTGACGAGATCGCCGCCGTACATGGCTTGGCGCGCCAAGGCCTCCTCGACGTCGCGCACCGAGGCCACGTTGTGCTTGACGATGCTCGAGCTCAGAGTCGGCATTGCCCTCGGATCAACGATCTTCCTTACCCCGGCCACGCCGACTTTGGGAAGCAAGTGGTCGGAACTCGGGAAATGCGGGCCGTTCGGCCGACGGGACGCGCGGCTTGCCGTGAGCGGTTTGCGGTGATCCGGAGCGGTCCTGGCTCAGCGGGCCGGACCGGCTCCGCCCGCGGAGCCGGGGCCGGTATCGAGGTCCCACTCGCAGATCGACGCGATGGTGTGAAAGCAAGCCTGGTCGTTCCAGGCGCCGGCCGCGGTCTGGAATGCGCAGTGCTCGTAGCAATGGGCACCGCTCGTCTCGTCAGGGCAGTTGGTCGCCACGGCGTTGGGCTGCCCGCTCTCCCAGTTCGAATACGCCCACGGCTCGCCGTCGACCCAGGTGTACGTGGCCGTGCCCGCCGTTCGATCGGGGCGGCCGTCGCTCGCGCCGAGCCAGTGCGCGGCGGCGAGCAAACCGTGTGCGAAGGTGTCCTCCGCTTGGTCGGTGAGGGTGATCAGGTGCCCGGCGGCGGCCATGCAAACATCGCGCGCCGCGCCGAACGTCAGCTTGTCGGGGTTGATGCGGTAGCAGTGACCGTTCTGTTCGTTGGTGACGGCGCCGTCGAGCATGTCGCAGCTTTCGATGCCCTTGGGTTGTCCGGAGCCGCCGGAGCCGCCGGAGCCGCCGGAGCCGCCGGAGCCGCCGGAGCCGCCGGAGCCGCCCGTGCCGCTGACGCCGCCAGTCTGCGAGCCGGCGGCGCTGATGCTCACGCCGCCCGCGCCCTGATTCGCGTCCGATCCGGAATCGGTTCCAGACACAGCGCCAGTAGAGCCACCCACGCCAGCCGAAGCAACGCCGGTCAGGCCATCATCGGCAAACAGCGCATTGTCCCGTGCCGATGAGCAGCCAAGCCCCCCGAGCAGCAACAGCCACGATAGCGATAGCGCTCGCGGCGGCGGTGAATGCAACGGCACTGCAGCGAGCGTAGGTCTCATGCGGCTACCCCAACTAGTAGCCCGAACGCGCCGCGACCGAGCGGTCGCCCCCTTAAAAAATAGTCTTAACCTTGCAAAAATCCCGCCTTGGGGTAAGGCCGGTTGCAACGCGGGGCACGTGAACCTACGGTGTCATACGATGTCTGAGGCCTCCCCTGAAGCGGGCTCGGGCTCGGGCAAGTACCGTACCTTGTTTGAGCTTGGACAAGGCGGCACGGCCAATGTGTCGCTTGCTGTCGCCAAGGGGCCGGAGGGCTTCAAGAAGCTTTTCGTCGTCAAGCAGCTGCGCAGCGTTTACGCCAAGGATCCGGAATTCCGGGCCATGTTCATGACCGAGGCTCGGCTGTCGGCGCGTCTCAACCACCCCCACGTGGTGCAGGTCTACGAGGTGCTCGAGCAGGACGTCACGCCGACGCTGCTGATGGAGTACATCGAAGGGCAGACGCTCGATGCCGTGCTGTCGGAGGCCACACCCAAGCTGCCGCTCGAGCTGCACCTGCGGATCTTGGCGGACGTGCTTAGCGGCTTGCACTACTCGCACGAGCTGTTTGATTTGAAGCACGCGCCGCTCAACGTGGTGCACCGTGACGTCTCGCCGCACAACGTGATGGTCAGCTACGAGGGCGTCGTCAAAGTGCTCGATTTCGGCATCGCGAAGCTGTCGGGCTCGACCGTGGAAACCGAGGCTGGCGTCATCAAGGGCAAGCTGCGCTACATGCCGCCCGAGCAGATCGCGGGCGAGGACGTGGACCGCCGCGCCGATGTGTTCGCGGTCGGCGTCATGTTGTGGGAGGCGCTGTCGGGCAGCAAGCTTTGGAAGGGGCTGTCCGACGCGACGATCATGAACCGCGTGCTGGCTGGCGAGATCCCCCAGCCGCAAAATGCTTCGTCAGAGATCCCGCCCGAACTGACCGCGATCTGCATGCGCGCGCTGGCCCCCGAGCGCGATGACCGCTACCAAACCGCGCTCGAACTCGAGCTCGAGCTCGAAGAATACCTGGCGAAGCGCTCGCACTACGTTTCGGCGCGCGAGCTAGGGAAATTCATGACCGAACGCTTCGCGTCCTCGCGCGAAGCCGTCGCTCGCCGCATCGAGAGCGAACTCGGACCAGGGGAGTCATCACACCCGCCGCCGCCAGGGTCGCTCTCACCGCGTGGCGCCACGCCGTCGCGCACGGGTTATACCGCCTCGCGTAACACCCACGGCGAACCGCCGCGTTCGAAGTTGTGGCTCTACGCCGTGGCGTTCGTGACCCTCGGCTTGTTGCTCTTGGTATGGGGCGTTCGAGAGAAGCCCGAGTCGCGCGTGGTGCCCAGCGCGAGCAGTCTCGGGACCCCGCCCGCCCGGCGCAGCGTGAATGTCTCGATCGAAGCGCGACCGGATAGCGCTAACATCACGCTCGACGGCGTGCCGGTATCGAATCCGTACACGGCGGAGCGCGCTTGGGACGGCGGCAATCACCGCGTGCGCGTCACGGCACCTGGCTTCTTGCCCGAAGAGAGCGGCGTGCGCTTCGACGCCGACGTGCGCATGTTTCGTGCGCTATCTCCGGCGCCGTCCGGCGCTCCCGCCGCCAGCGCCGTCGCCTCATCACACCCGCATCCGGGAGCTCACGCCGCGGCCTCAGCGCCGTCGCCGCCGTCGCCGCCGTCGCTCGCGCGGGGCTCGTGCGATCCGCCCTACTTTCTTGACGCTCGCGGGATCAAGAAATTCAAGCCGGAATGTTTGTGACACAGCGGAGCGAGCACCGAGCACAAAAAAGCAAAAAGCCCGGCGGTTGTCGCCAGGCCTTTTGAATTCATGGAGCGAACGCTAGAATCAGCCCGAGATGCGCTTGACGAGGTCAATGCACTTGTTCGAGTAGCCCCACTCGTTGTCGTACCAGCTGACGACCTTGACGAAGGTCTTGTCTAGCTGGATGCCGGCTTCGGCGTCGAACACCGAAGTGCAGGTCTCGCCCACGAAGTCGGTGGAGACGACCTTGTCCTCGGTGTAGCCGAGGATGCCCTTCATCTTGCCTTCGGAGGCCGCCTTCATCGCCTTGCAGATATCGGCGTACGTGGCTTCCTTGACGAGCTCGACCGTGAGGTCGACGACCGACACGTCGCTGGTCGGCACGCGGAACGACATGCCGGTGAGCTTGCCGTTCAGCTCCGGAATCACCTTGCCCACGGCCTTCGCCGCGCCGGTCGACGACGGAATGATGTTTTCGAGGATGCCGCGACCGCCGCGCCAATCCTTTTTCGAGGGGCCGTCGACCGTCTTCTGCGTCGCGGTGGTCGCGTGAATCGTGGTCATCAAACCGCGCTTGATGCCCCAGCTGTCGTGCAGCACCTTCGCGACCGGCGCGAGACAGTTGGTAGTACAAGAAGCGTTCGAGACGATCGCCTGACCGGCGTAGGTCTCGTCGTTCACCCCCATCACGAACATCGGGGTCTCGTCCTTCGAAGGCGCCGACATCACGACTTTCTTGGCGCCAGCGGCCAAGTGCTTCTCGGCGCCCTCCTTGTCCAGGAAGATGCCGGTGGACTCGATGACGTTGTCAGCGCCGACTGCGCCCCAGGCGAGCTTGGTCGGATCCGTCTCGGCCGTGCAGCGAATGCTCTTGCCGTTGACGACCAGCTGGCCGTCCTTGACCTGCACGTCACCCTTGAAACGACCGTGCACCGAGTCGTACTTCAGCATGTACGCGAGGTAGTCGACCTCGAGCAGATCGTTGATGGCGACAATCTCGACGTCGCCGCGACCGATGGCAGCGCGAAAAACCATGCGACCGATGCGGCCGAAGCCATTGATACCGACCTTGATCATTTCTTCGTTCCTTTGCTTTCGTGTGACTCTTGAAGCTCGACCGCGGCTTATACAGAATTCGCGGTGGGTTTCCAGCGTCTGCGTTCGGCCGGCGTCCCGACCGGGCGGGCACGACCGAACCGAGCAGGCCTAGCACTGGTTTTAGGGCGCGCCCACGGCCTCGCGATGCCTCGTCCGCTACGGCGCGGGACGGCCGGTTTTCGCGCCCCACATCGAGGATGACACGCCGCAGACACGTGCGGAGCCGCCGCCACCCTCCGTTCGCAGCAGCCCGGTCAAGTGAGCGGAGCCGGCGCCGGCGGCCGAACCGTCACTGGCGGCCGGGCGTTCCGCGCGCGCCCACCGGTGTTTCCAGCAGGGCCTGCCGCTGGCACCGGCCTTGCTCATGCTCGATGCAGAAGGGGATTTTCCCAAATGTCAGACGTGAAGAAATCAACCAAACAAGACGCCATTCGCGAAGCGGTGGCAGGCATCGAAAAAACCTACGGTCAAGGCGCGATCATGCGCTTGGGTGAGCGTGCAATAGAACCGGTCGCGGTGATTCCAACCGGCAGCCTCGCAATCGACGAAGCGCTCGGCGTTGGTGGCTTTCCGCGCGGCCGCATCGTCGAAGTCTTCGGGCCAGAGTCGAGCGGCAAGACCACGCTCGCGCTGCACGCAATCGCGGAGACGCAGGCGACTGGCGGCGTCGCAGCGTTCATCGACGCCGAGCACGCATTCGACCTACGCTACGCGCGCGGTATCGGCATCGACTTGAAGAAGCTGCTCGTCTCACAACCAGACTGCGGCGAACAAGCGCTGGAGATCGCCGAGGCATTGACGCGCTCCAGCGCCGTCGACTTGATCGTCATCGATTCTGTGGCAGCGCTGGTGCCGAAGGCTGAAATTGAGGGCGATATGGGCGACGCGCACATGGGCCTGCAGGCGCGGCTGATGAGCCAAGCACTGCGCAAGCTCACGGCGATCGCCAGCAAGACGAACACGACGTTGATCTTCATCAACCAACTGCGACAAAAGATCGGCGTCGTCTTCGGCAACCCGGAGACCACGACCGGCGGCAACGCGCTCAAATTCTACTGCAGCGTGCGACTCGACGTGCGCCGCATCGGCAAGGTCACGCTCGGCGAGAGCTTGGTCGGCAACCGCACGCGGGTGAAGGTCGTGAAAAACAAGGTTGCGCCCCCGTTCACCGAGGCTGAGTTCGACATCCGTTGGGGCACCGGCATCGACCAAGGCGCCGATCTGATCGAGTCCGCGCTCAGCGCCGGCGTGCTCGAGAAGAGCGGCACGCATTTCACGTTCGCCGGCAAAAGCATCGGTCAAGGCCGCGACAAGGCGCGCGACAACCTGCTCGTCGATCCGGTGCTGTACGCCTCCGTCCGCGGGGCGACGCTCGAAGCGTTGCCGTCACAGGCATACCGGTTGCAAAAACCCAAAGCCGCTTAGGCCCACGCTGTGGCGGGGCTGGTGCCGTTAGCGGCATCCGCTCCGCCGCGCGGGGCGAGCGCGGGCGCCGACGACGGTTCGACGCCAAGCGCTCGCGCGCCTTCCGCGCCTGCTTCGGGCGCTCGGCCGCGCCGCTCCAGGGCTTCGCGTTCATCGATTTGGACTGCGGAAAAGCTGGCGCGTTGCCGGCAGGCGACGCTTGCTCGACCTGCCAGATGACGTCGTGCGCGGCGGAGCTAACCAGCGCGTTAGGCCGCGATTGGCGCACCGGAACGGCAACGGGTCCGCGCCATAGTAGGTTCGACTGCTGTCAGAAGCCGTTCATCTCATAGATAGTCTTGCGTCACCGGATCGGTCGTCACTTCGACCGACGTGATGGTCAGGTGTCCAAGCTGGGAATGCCAGGGCTGGCTCAGCGTGGGGTTCAGCTGGCTCAGCTCGGTCGTCGGCTTCAGCTTGCCGTCCGCGGGATCTTGATACATCGCGGGGACCGGCACGTCGGGTTCATTGGGAAGTGATCGGGGCGCACGGCACACGTCATCGTAACCGCCAGGTCCACAGTTGTCGATGCTGTGGCAGTTCGGATCTTGCACGCGATGGGTGACCTTGCCACCGCCGACCACGACGATTGACTTGGTGTAGCTCAGCAGGAAGGTGCGGTGCGCTTCGTATCCCTGCCCGGTCGGGCACGAGTTCATGTAGTAGTGCCGAAGCTCCTTGCCCGCTTCGTCGAGCACGCTCAGCTTCCACGAATCGTAGTTCGACGGCACAGGGCTGCCGTCGCGATAAAAGCCGCTCTCCCAGATCGCAGAATCCGCATTGACTGGCACCGCGTCGCCTAGGTCACGCTTGCCGTCCGTGTACTCCTTCGGGGAAGCAAGCCCATTGAACGTGAAGGTCACCTTGTAGTGTTGGCCCTTCACGCCGCCGATCGGAAACGTCTCGACCGTGACCGCGCCCTTGTCTTCGAACGCGGAAGCGGCTTGATTGGGGCAAGTCGGGACAGTGACGCAGTCGTGGCCCAGCTTATTTTCGCAGCTTGCCAAGAACCAAGAGCTCTGCCATGCCATCCCAAAGTCGCTCTTCTGACTCGCGACAGAATCGAGGCAGGCGGCGTCGCACGCTGGTTTGACGGGGTTCGGACCAGCTCCGCCATTGGTCGCGACTCCACCGTTGCTCGTCAGCATGCCCCCAACTCCGCCTCCGACCCCAACTCCAACTCCGGCGCCAGACGGGACGTCGACGACAGGCGCCCCGCCTTGCGCCTGAACCGCTTGGGCGGCACCGCTCGCGCCGGCGGCGCTACCCTGCTTGTCCGGCGCGACGTAGGTGGACCGACCACCGCAGGCAAAAGCCAGCGCAAGAAGCAGACCCAGCAAAACGCCGTCAAAACAACGCCAACGGCAGTGGCCCGCTCGATCGACTCGCATTGCCATGCCTGTGAATGTCGGCTGGGAAGCGTTTCGATCCCCGGGCAGCTCAGAATGCTTCGATGAAGAGCGCGAACTGCATGAAGTCGTTGGTTCCGACGCCGCCGTGAAGCGTAGCCCAGCCATTCCGGCGCGTTCTGAGCCGGGCCGCGCGCGCCTAGCTGACAGTCGCCACGAGTCCAGACTCCAGAATTCGCGAATCTGAAGTGATGAGCCGCAAGCCATGCACGCGCGCGGTCGCGACAATCAGGCGGTCAGCCGGGTCCCAGTCGCGAGTCCGGGCAAGCGCGCACATCTCGCCGACCACCGCCGGTGACAGCTCGAGTTTGCACACCAAAGGGGCCGCTGTCGCGCGCAACAGCCAGTCGCGAAGTGGCATGGCGAGCTTCAGCTTGCGGCGCTCGTGCAAGGTGCCGACCTCCCAAAGCGAAATGTCCGATAGGCCCAACGGAGCGTGGTCCGATGCCGAGGCGAAGGCGCGCTGCTGCGAGCGGCTGGGAGTACCAGTACCGCTCACCCACCAGACAAGCGCGTGCGTATCGAGCAGGTACTTCATGCCTTCTTGCGGGCTGCTCGAGCAGGCTTGCGGCGGGGCTTGCGCGGTCCAAGCGCGTCCCACGCCGCGAGAGGTGTGGCAGGTGCCACGATGTCGCCGGTGATCTCCGCGGTTCCGCGCAGCTCGAGCTGAGGGTGCGCTGCGACACCGGCGCTGGGCACGACCCGAGCGACGGCCTTCCCTCGCTTGGTGATGGTGACCTCCTCCCCCGTGCGCAGGACCCTGTCCAGCACCTGCAGGCAAGTCGCCTTGAACTTCGTAGCGCCGAGCACCAGCATATGGTCACTTTACATGACCACCTGGTCCTGGCAAGCTCCAGCAGTTTGATTGGTGATCGGGCCGGGTTGGGGAGCGGGATCGGCTGATCGGCAGCGGGATCGGGGTCGGTCGGGGCAGCGGTTTCGGGTCAGCACAAATTCGCAGTCGGCAGCGGTTTCGGTGACGGCAGCAGGTTCGGTCGGCTC
>JBBRMI010000200.1:0-14516 GCA_038230915.1 Polyangiales bacterium
CGCGACTCCGCTTCGGTTTGGTCAAGAGTTGAGCGGTTGGGCGGCGCAGCTCGACCACGGCATCGCGCATGTGGAGAGTGCGCTGCCGCACCTCGCCGAGCTCGCGCTCGGCGGCACAGCGGTGGGCACGGGCTTGAATGCGCATCCGGAGCTCGGCGTGCGGGTCGCGGCGCGTTTGGCGCAACTCATCGGTCAGCCGTTCGTGACTGCGCCGAACAAGTTCGAGGCGCTGGCGGCGCACGACGCCGTCGTATTTGCGCACGGCGGCTTGAAGACACTGGCCGCCTCGCTCACGAAAATAGCCAACGACGTGCGCTGGCTCGCCTCCGGACCGCGCGCGGGATTGGGCGAGATCAGCATCCCCGAAAACGAGCCCGGCAGCTCGATCATGCCTGGCAAAGTAAACCCGACCCAGGCCGAAGCCCTGTCCATGGCGTGCGCGCAAGTGTTCGGAAACGACGTTGCGATCAACATCGGCGGCGCGTCGGGCAATTTTCAGCTCAACGTTTACAAGCCGCTGATCATTCACGCTTTTCTGCAAAGCGCGCGGCTGTTGGCCGACGGCGCGGACAGCTTTCGGGAACACTGCGTCGAAGGCTTGATCGCAAATCCCGGGCGGATGCAGCAGCTGGTCGAGCAATCACTGATGCTGGTGACGGCGCTCACCCCGCACATCGGCTACGACGCCGCCGCCAAAGTCGCTCGCCACGCGCACCACACGGGCTCCAGCCTGCGCGACGCCGCATTGGCGCTCGGCGTCGTCAGCGCCGCAGACTTCGACCGCTGGGTGCGGGCCGACCAAATGACGGGACCGAAAGCCTAAACGGGCTTAGGGCAGGCTTAGGGCCCCTTAGGCGGCGCCTTCGATCTCCTCCAACAAGTGCAGCGAGTTGAGCCGTTCGCTATCGAGGTGCTCCATCAAAGTCAGTCGGTCCACGTCGGTGACCAGCACGAACTTGAGCGCGTAAGCGCTGCTGGTCACCTGTCGCACGATTTTCGCCAGGACCCGGACGGGTCCAGAGCGATTGGGTAAAAATAGTTCCAGCTTGATCGTCGCGCGCTGCTCCCGGTCGCTCAAGGCGCGCCCCCGCTCGACCACCATGCCCGAGGCAGAAAGCTCTAGGGCGCGACAATGTGCAGCGTGTGGTCCCTCACAGAACAAGACAGGAAAGCTCGCGGGAGCCCGCAAACCAATGCCACGAACGATTCTGAGCGTTGCTTTCGACATGTGAGTCTCCTGCAGCGCCTAAGATGCAGCTAGCGTGCCGACGCGCGCTGCCGCGAGCGAGGCAATTTGCCCACCGGGCCTAGCTTTGAAAATCGTACACAGCGCCAAGCCCCAGTGCCTGGGTGATTTCGTCGAGCGCGGTGCGCGCTTCGTCGACGAGCAGGGGATCGGCGATGTCGTCGAGCGTCAGTTGCTCGCGGTAGCGTTGATTCACGATCCTTGTCAGGTCGCGTTCGCAGCGCTCGTCGAACAACACGGAGCCGGAGAGCCGCGCGCTTTCACGGTCGCTCAGCGGCACACGCAAGCGCAGACACGCCGGCCCGCCGCCGTTGCGCATCGAGCCGTTGACGTCCAGGTAATCGATGCCGCTGATCAGTGGACACTCGGCAAGCGCGCGCTCCAGAAATTCGCGCGCCGGCGCGTTGTGATGCGCCTCGCGCGGCGCGACCACGTGCACGTCACCTGAAGGCAGACTCAACAGCTGCGAGTTGAACGGGTACGCGGCCACGGCGTCGCTGAGCGGCAACTCGCGCTCACTTGCCACGATCGCCTGAAACTCCGTACCCAACCGCGCCCGTAGTTGCTCCAGCAGCCGTTCGTGGTCGACGAACGCGCGTTCGTGCAAGAGCAGCACGTTGCCGTTACCCACCCCCAAGACGTCCGTGTGGAACGCGCCCGCCTCGATCCCCAGCGGATCTTGCTGACAAAGCAGGTACGAGTCTTCGCCGAGCTGACAAGCGCGCGCCAAGGCGGCGCTGGCTCCGAAGCTTTGGCGGGCCGGAAACTTGCGTGCGAACGCGGCCTCGCCGGTGCGCCGGCCCCAGCCGAATATGTGCTGCACGCCTTGGCTCGTGAACAGTCGCGTGTGATTGGCGGCGCCTTCGTCGGCCAGCGCTTCGGAGGCTGGCAACGGCGGGTGCACGACGAAGCACTCGGGGTCGGCGAAAATCCGCCGCAGCACGCGCTCGGTCGATTCGGCTTCGATGCTCCGGTGGAGCAGCGAGACTAAGTTGGCCGGTACGAAATGCGTCTTGCCGTCGGCGGCGTCGTGAGCCGGCACCACCGTGGCCGCGTTCGCCGCCCACATGCTCGACGCACTGCTGGCCGCGTGGAGCAGCTCGGGCGCGTCCTTCAATGCGCGCGCGAGCACCGCCTGGTCGCTGCCGGCGAAACCTAGCCGACGCAGAAGTTGAAGACTCGGACGCGGCTGTGGTGGCAACACGGCCTGTGCCACGCCGAGCTCCCGAACCTTGCGCATCTTAGCGAGCCCTTCCAGCGCAGCTGCACGAGGGTGACTCGCTTCACCGGCGTGAGCTTGGCTCGCCAGGTTTCCGGGGCTCAGGCCGGCGTAGTGGTGAGTGGGACCAACCAGCCCGTCGAACTGGTGCTCGCGCATCCAGCAACAGCATAGCGCCTTTTCGATGTTAGACTCGGCCGCGATGCGCGAAGGGATAAGAGGAGGCGGACACAACTGGCGCGCCGGCTTGTTGTTGATCTGGGTGGCGGCTTGCGGCAGCCCGGGCAAAACTGATTTGTTCGACGGCAGCTCGAGCAGCGGCGGCAAGGCCGCAACCACGGGCGGCAAAGCGGCGACCACGGGCGGCAGCTCGAGCAGCGGCGGCAAGGCCGGCGGCAGCGCGACTGGCGGCAGAGCTGGCATGCCGGGTGTGGGCGGCACGCTGGCTACACCCGAGGACTGCAAGAAGGCGTGCACCGGCGGAACGTGTCGTGGCCCAGTCTGCGTCATCACGTGCGACGAGGTCCATCGGTGTACCGAGAACGTGAAGTGTCCGGCCGGCGTGCCGTGTCAGGTGGCGTGCACCGCGATGGGCTCCTGCTCGAGCGGTGTGGACTGCAAAGACGCCGAGAGCTGCACCGTGCAGTGCGTGGGCGTCAGTAGTTGCGCCAGTAACATCAACTGCGGCGGCAGCTCGTGCGACGTGCGCTGCGAAGGCCAGGGCGCGTGCATGAACGAGGTGCGCTGCGAAGCGGACCTGTGCGATGTGCAGTGCCGGGGCAACGGCAGTTGCCCCGGCAAGGTCAGCTGCGGCGGCAACGCCAGCGCGTGCACGATCGAGTGCAGCGGCCAGCCGTCGTGCCAGAACTCAATCGAGAGCGAGGCGACGCAAGAGACACACATCACCTGCGCCGACGGCGCGTGTCCCGGGCAGGTCAACTGCGGCGGAGCCAGCTGCAGTGTCAGCTGCAACGGCAACTCGTGCAGGAGTGGCGTCTGCTGCAACGCCACCGACTGCCTGGTCACGGGTGCGACCGACAAGTGTCAGTGAGGAGAAGGCGGGAAGATTCTGATGGTTCGAGCAGGCGTTTGCTGCCCAGCTGGGCAGCCAGGCAGGGCATCCAACTCCTCACTGCCAACTCCGGACTGCCAACTCTCGACAAGAAATGAACAAATTGTCGATTGTTTCGAAATATCAGCGCCCTACGTCCGTACGCTAGGCTTGCAGCATGCGCGCTGCAGTTTTGTCGGCGGTCTTGCTCTCAGCTTGTGTGACTGGCGAGAAGGGGCCGGACGCGCCCAGCTCCTCGGGCTCGGCGGCGCAGCCTAGCGGCACCACGCAAGCGGATGCACCGGCCGCGGCAAGCGCAGCGGCGCCCTCCAACACCGGACCGAAGAAGATTGTTGGCTATTTCACGAATTGGTCGCAGTACCGCGACGGCTGCAAGTTCACCGCGGCTGACGTCAATCCGGCCTTGCTCACGAACTTGAACTTCGCGTTCGCGAAGGTCGATCCGGGCCCGGGCGGCAAAGCAAAGCCCAAGTTTGGCATCGCCGCGTACGACGAAAAGGATCTCGGCGCCAACGGCCAGTACGCGCAGATCAACGCGCTGAAGAAGAAGAGCCCCGGGCTCAAAACGTCGCTGTCGATCGGTGGCTGGAGTCACAACGAAGGCGACATGGCGTGGCTGTTCACGACCATGGCCGAGCAGCCCGAGACGCGCAGCGATTTCATCAAAGCGACGATCGCCTACGTGCGCACGAACGGGTTCGACGGCATCGACCTCGACTGGGAGTATCCGGCCGATCCGACGCGCGGCGGTCGCTCGATCGACACCAATGACTTCACGGCGCTGCTCAACGAGTTCCGCTCGGCGATCGATGCGGAAGCCAAAGCGTTGGGCAAAGACCCACTCCTGCTGACGATCGCCGCACCGGCCGGCGTGGCGTTGCGCGGCCTCGATTTGACCAAGATTGCCGCCCCGCTCGATTGGATCAATCTGATGAGCTACGACTACGAGGGCGGCTGGTCGACGCACACCGGCCACAACGCGCCTGCGCCCAAGGTCGGCCCCGGTGTGCAAGGCAGCGTCTCGATCTACATGAACTTCGGCGTACCGGCCGAGAAGATCGTGCTAGGCATGGCTACTTACGGTCGTTCGTTCGCGGCGGCCGAGAGCGCGACGGTCGGCGCCAACGCCAAGGGCAACGGGCCCAAAGGTCGCTGCACCGACGCGCCGGGCATGCTCTCGTACTTCGAAATCAAAGAGATGGTCGACGCCGGCAAGCTGAAAACGTCATGGGACGACAACGCGCTCGTGCCGTACGGCTACGATTCGGCCTCCCGGCTCTGGGTCAGCTACGACGACGAACGCTCGTTCGCCAAGAAGATGGACTTCATCGATCAGAAGGGCCTCGGCGGCGCGATGTTCTGGGCGCTCGACATGGACGACTACAAGAACGGTTTCCCGCTCGTCAGCTCGGTCGCTAAGCGTTACAAAAAGTAGCGCCCGCAGTCTTGTGCTAAACGGGTCGGCGCTTGGCTCGCGACGCTCTTCGGTATTTTTCGGCGCTTTTTCGCGGCAGTCTGGCGGCGTTTCTGCGCCAAGCCGTCGGCCACGGCACTTTGGCTGATGTGACGCGGCGTTGGGCCAGCAAGCGCCCGAACGCGCTCGCGCTCGAAGTCGACGGCGAAGAGCTGAGCTATGCCGAGCTCGCGGCTGCGGCAGGCGGAGCGGCACAGTGCCTGCATGCGCTCGGCGCGCGCTCCGGCGACGTGGTCGCGCTGGTCGGCAGAAATTCGATCGGTTACGTGGCCGCGCTGCTCGGCGGAGCGCAGAGCGGCATCACCCTGGCGTTGGTGCATCCCGAGCTGTCGGGCGAGCCGCTACGCCAAGCACTCGCTAGTGCAGGCGCAGGCTCGGTGCTGTGTGAAGTGTCGCTAGCAGCAGCCGTGAGTGAATCCAGCAAGCTGGCGCTGGCGACGTTCGACCCGACCAGTCGCTCGCCGTTTCCGCCGGGCGCAGCTCGAAGCAAGTTCGCCCCCGAGCGCCGTCTGCGCGATTTCGCGCTCGTCTACACCTCCGGCACCACGGGTTGGCCAAAGGCGTGCCGTTTGCCGCACTCGCGCGTGCTGACGGCGGCGTGTTTGTTCGGGGCGCCGCTGTTCGATTTTCGCGTCGGCGACAAGCTGCTGTGCGCGCTGCCGTTGCATCACGCCAGTCCGTTGATGCTCGGCCTGGGCGTGTGCCTGGTGACGGGCACGCCGCTCGTGTTGCAACGGCGCTTTTCGGCCTCGGAATTCACGGAAGTCGCGGCTCGGAGTGGGGCGACGGCGCTGCTTTACGTGGGCGATTTGGGCCGCATACTGCTGGCGACGCCGCCCAGCCCGCACGACCAAAAGAACGAGCTGCGCGTCGCGGTCGGCAACGGCATGGCCGAAGACGTCTGGACCAAATTTCAGACGCGCTTTGGCATCGAAACGGTGCGCGAGTTTTACGCCGCGACCGAGTCACCGGTCGGCATTTTCAATTTCTCGGGGCGCGTCGGCTCCGTCGGCAACTTGCCGTACGCGTGGATGTTCGGGCTCAAGCTGGTGAAGCTCGACGAAAATGGCGAGCTTACGCGCAGCGCCGAAGGGCGGCTGGTCGAGTCCGCCGATGACGAGCCGGGGGAGCTGTTGTTGCGCGCACGCCGTTCAGGGCTCGGCGTGTACCACGGCTACGTCGACCAGGGCGCGACCGAAGCGCGGCTGGTGCGCGACGCGTTTGCGCCGGGCGACGCGCTGTTCCGCACCTTCGACGTCTTGCGCCGTGATCGCGACGGGTTCTATTACTTCATCGAGCGGCATGGCGACAGTTACCGTTTCCGTGGCGAAAACGTATCCGTCGGGCAGGTCGAGAGCGAGCTGTTGGCAACGCCGGGTGTGCTCGGCGCGGCGGTCACGGGCGTCGAAGTGACCGGTTACGACGGTCGCGTTGGCCTCGCGGTGCTGGCGGCCGAGCCGGGCTTCGACGTCGCGAGCGTCGAGGCGCTCGCCGCGCGGTTGCCGCGCTCGGCACTGCCGCGATTCGTGCGCCTGGTGCCCGAGCTTTCACGCACCAGCTCGCTCAAGTTGAAGCGCCGCGTCTGGGCGAATCAGGGCATCGATCCGGAGCGAGTTGGACCCGACATTTGGGCTCTGTTCGAGGGTCATTACCGGCGCCTGGACGCCGAGGCTCATCGCGACATCTTGGCCGGCAAACTGCGACTTTGAGTCGCACCCGGGCTCGTTGGCACACGGTAGCCACTCGGGTGTACTTGAGTCGTTGCCAAACCGTCGCCTGCGCGCCGCTCGGGAAAGTTAGGCTTATTCCATGCAATCACGAACGTCGAAGGCGGTCGCGCTGCTCGGTGGTGTCGCGACGCTGGCACTCGGTACCTCCTTCATGCTGCGGCTCTCGGCGCCCAAGACCCGGCAGCTGCAGAGCCCGTGTGCGCCGCGCATGCTCGAGCTCGAGCGCGCCGTCTGCACGCCGCCGCTCGCCGCTTCGCATCGCGACGCGCTTGCGCAGCTCGCCGTGCACACGCACTGAGGGCGACTGACTTAGCCATTCGCGGGTCCTTACGCCCCGCGGCGCTGCGGGATTCCCGCATGTAGCCTCCGAAGCCCGAGCCGACTAAGTTGGCGGGGTATGGGCAGGCTCCTGGACCGGGTCCACGAACACGTGCAGCGCAGGCCGCGGCTCACGGCGCTGTTGGGGGCTGCGTTGCTTCTGGGGTTGGTGTTCGGGTCGCGGTTAGGCGGCGAGTTCGTTTGGGATGATGTGCCGCTCGTGCAGGAGAATTCGTCGCTCACCGCGCCGGGCGGCTGGCTGCGCCTGCTCTCCAGCGATCTGTGGGGCTCGGCCGGGCAGGCTAGCACCCAGCTCTATCACCCGTTGCCAATGCTCACGTTTTGGCTCGAGGCGCACACACATGGGCTACAGCTAGGCGCGCTGCGCTTGGTGAACGTGCTGCTGCACGGCGGTTGCGCGCTGTTGTTCTTCGCGTTGCTCGAGCGGCTTCGCGTTGGGTTCAGCGCTGCGTTCTCGGCAGCGGCTCTGTTTCTGGTACACCCGCTCGTCACTGAGCCGGTCATGTGGCTCACCGGCCGCCACGACACCGTCGCGACGCTGGCGACGCTGACGGCGCTGCTCGCCTTCCCGCGCCCACACACTACCAAGTCGACTTGGCGGGCTTGCGCATCGGGCGCGCTGTGTGCAGCCGCCTTCGCGTCGAAGGAGCCGTACGTCGTGGCACCGGCGTTGGTGGCGCTGCTGTCACTCGTCGAGCGCCCACCCGCCACGCGCGTCGTGCAGCTCTTACCGCTGTGGCTGGCGCCTTTTTTGGGCACGCTAAGTGTCGTCGCATTGCGCGGGCTGTTGCACATTCCGACTGGTAGTCAGCAATTCGGGGCGCCGTTGCTCGAGCTCGGTCAGAGCTACGCCAGTATCGTTTGGCACTACCTGGTGCTCGGGCTCACGCTCGACCAGGGCGCGACGATCGCGATATACCGACCGTTGGGTGGGCCAGCGGCGCTCCTGGTTTGGCTGGGGTGGCTCGGCGCGCTGGCGGCGCTGTTGGTCTTGGTGTGGAGGCGGCCCGCCAGCGTTCACGCTCGAACTGCAGCTTTCGGCTACGTCTGGTTTCTGGGTTCGCTGTCGCCGCACGTGCTGTCGCTGCCTTTGCTCGGTCTTTGGGGTAACCGCTACGGTTATTTTCCGTTGCTCGGGCTGCTCGTGCTGATGGCGGCCGGGGTAGCCGGGCTTCAAGCGCACCCGCTGCCCGTAGTGCGTTGCGCCCTCCCGGTACTGATTGCGGCGTGCGCGGTGTTGGCGCTGCTGCAGACCCGCGCCGCCGCTGCTGTCTGGTACGACGATCTCAAGCTCTACGGCGCGTCGGTCGTCGCCGACCCAACGGACGGGCGCGCGCTCTATCACTATGCGCACGCCGTACGCAAGCGCGACGGCTGCCGTGCCGCCGTGCCACTCCTGGCACGCGCCACCAAGCTCGACCCGAGCTACCCGCGCGCTCAACGCAACCTGGCCGGCTGTCTCCTCGATTTGGGCGAGCCCCAGCTGGCGATCGCGCCGGCCACGCGCGCGGTCGCGCTTGAGCCGACGGTTGCCGCGCACCACTACAATCTCGGAGCGGCGTTGGCGCTTTCGGGCGACCGCGAGCGCGGCGTGGCCGAGCTTGATCGCGCGCTGCAGTTGAATCCGATGCATGCGGCGGCGCGCCAGCTCTTGACCCAACTGAAGCCACCGTGAAGCGCCCGCTCTCCCATGCACTAGGCATCGGAGTGCTGTGCCTGGCTGGGCTTTTGGCGCACGGCTCGGCCTTGCTGGCCGCAGCGCCGGTCGGCGATGAAATCGCCTACGTTTGCATTCCCCGGAGCGCTCGCGAGCCTTGCTCGATGTGCTGCTGGTTGGTTTGGGCGCCTGCGTCTTGGCGACCAGCGACGCGCTTGGTGGGGTTTTTCTTGCCGTGCCGCGGTTGAATGCGCTCTTCATCTTGATTCCGCTCGTCACTCCCAGCCTGCTGCTCGCCTACGCCACACGCCGGCCGACGACTGTGGCAAGCTGATGACCAACGTGCGTTTCCCCAACACGCTCCTTGGTATCGTGGCAGCGCTGTCCCTGCTATGGAACGCCGGCTGTTCGTCCAAGCCGAAGCACGGCGCGCCGCTCGCACCGTTGACGGCTCCCAGCTGGAGCACACAGCTCGAGGTCAAGGGCTTTGGTCCGGCGACGCTGGCGTTGCCGCTTGGAGCGACGACACCGCGCCCGATCGTCGTGGTCGTGCATGGCGCTGCCGATCGTGCCGAATGGCAGTGCGGCAGCTTTCGCGGCGTGCTCGGCGGCCGCGTGTTCATCCTGTGTCCGCGGGGCGTGCAGGCGGCGGGCGGCGTGTACGGGCTTGGCAGCTTCGACGACAGCGTCGCGGAGCTGCGCGCGGCGTTGGCGGCACTGAAGGCGCGTTTTGCCGCGCACGTCGCGCCGAGCCCCGTCATGCTGATCGGCTATGGCGAAGGCGCCGCGGTCGCCGCCGATCTAGCGCGCCAGGAGCCGGCGTTCTTTGCGCGCGTCGCGCTCGTGAACGGCAACCCGGCGGCGTTCAGCTCGAGCGCGACCAGGATTTTTTCCGAGCGCGGCGGCAAGCGCGTGCTGTTCTTTTGCACGGACGAAGTGTGCGACGCGAACGGCACCGAGCGCGCGCTCTTGCTGACGCGCGCAGGTGCGCAGGCGAAATCAGTCAAACGCAACGTCGGTCCGTACCTGGACCAAGCCTTCACCGACGCCTTGAAGCTGGAGTTGCCATGGCTCGTCGAAGGCGACGCGCGCTGGGCTGGATCGCGCCGTTAGCGCTGCTGGCGTCGATCGTGGCGTGTCGCGCACCGCACGCGTCGCCGGCGCCAGCCGCCACCGCTTCGAGCCAAAGCGCTGCCAGCTCCGCGTCTTCGCCCGCGCCGCCGCCGGCTGAGCATTCGTCGTCGTCGCCGGCTGCGCACTCGTCGTCGCTGGCGCCACCGCCCACGCTCGAGCCGTTGAGGGAGGCCGCCGCGCAAGTTGCGCTCGCGGTGCCGGGCTTTCGTGATGCGGTCGTTTCGGTGCCGGTGGGCGCGACCTCACCCCGGGTCGTAGCGCTGGCATTGCACGGCAACTTCGATCGCCCGGAGTGGCAATGCGAAGTCTGGCGACGCATTACGCGTGGTGAAGTATTCGTGCTGTGTCCGCGTGGCATTCCGCGCAGCGACGTGCCCAAGGCGCTCGATCGCTGGGAGTGGGGCTCGGTCGCGCAGACCAAGTCCGAAGTCGTCGCGGCGCTCGCCGCGCTGCAGGCGCGGTTTCCGGGCTACGCCGCGCGCGGCCGCGTGGTGTTCACGGGCTTCTCACTCGGCGCCATCTTGGGCGCGCGGCTGATCCAAGATCCGGACTTGGACGTGGGCGCAGCCGTCTTGGTCGAGGGCGGCTACCAAGGCTGGACGCTGGCCAAGGCCAAGGCGATGAAACCCAGGCTCGGGCGGCTGCTCTTCGCCTGCGGCCAGACCGAATGCCGTAACGCCTACCGCTACCAGCTGGAGCGCCTGTTCCAGGCGGCCGAAGTGCCGGCCTCGATGGTGAGCGACGTCAAAGCCGGCCACACCTACGACGACCCGGTCGCAGCCTTGGTGCAGCAGGAATGGCCAGCGTTGGTCGCTTCGTTAAAACCATAATAATTAAGGATAGTTACAGTTTTGCGCCGCGACTTGTTCGGAGAAAGTCGCACGCGCTCCGAATGGATGCTAGGAGGCGCGCCCCGGCGGGTTCGTAACTGGAACACGCAGCAGACCCATCTGGCGTCGGCGGGCCGGGACCCGCTGAGCACGAGACAAGAGACGCGAGCCAGAGCGCGGACCTGCTCACAGGTTCCGGCTTGACTCCCAAAGCCCCCCGGCTACCCTCCCGGTCCCCCAAAGCACCTGGCCCCTATTTATGCCGACTATTCAGCAGCTCATTCGACAGGGACGTGAAGCGCTCATCACGCGCACCGCGTCGCCCGCGCTCCGTTCATGTCCTCAGAAGCGCGGCGTGTGCCTGCGCGTGTACACCGTGACGCCGAAGAAGCCGAACTCGGCGCTTCGCAAAGTGTGCCGCGTGCGCCTCACCAACAGCATGGAAGTCATCAGCTACATCCCGGGTGAGGGACACAACCTGCAGGAGCACAGCGTCGTGCTGATCCGCGGCGGCCGCGTGAAGGACTTGCCCGGTGTTCGCTACCACGTGGTGCGCGGCACGCTCGACGCCTCCGGCGCCTCGGGCCCGAGCAGCACCAACAAAGCCAATCGTAATCGCTCGCGCTCCAAGTACGGCGTGAAGCGTCCGAAGCAATAAGAGGAAGACGCAGATGCCCCGCCGCAGAGACGTACCCAAGCGCAAGATCATCCCGGACCCCAAGTACAAGGACAAGCTCGTGGCAAAGTTCACGAACTCCTTGATGCTGGGCGGCAAGAAGCCGACGGCCGAAGGCATCATCTATGGCGCGTTCGACATCATCGCGACGCGCTTCAAGGAAGACCCGCTCGAGATCTTCCGGAAGGCGCTCGACAACATCAAGCCGAAGCTGGAAGTGAAGAGCCGCCGCGTCGGTGGTGCCACGTACCAGGTGCCGGTCGAAGTTCGCCCCGAGCGTCGCGTGGCTTTGGCCATGCGCTGGCTGGTGAACTACTCGCGCGACCGCGGCGAGAAGACGATGCGTGAGCGCCTGGCGGCCGAGCTGGTCGACGCGGCACAGCTTCGCGGCAACGCCGTGAAGAAGAAGGACGACACGCACAAGATGGCCGACGCTAACAAGGCGTTCGCTCATTACCGTTGGTGAGCGGTAGCCCCAAGGACGCTAGCCTCGAAGGAGCTCGGTTCACGGAAGCATGCTGAAGACCACATAGGATCGGGTTGCGCGTAGACACAGCGGTATCTCGTACTGCTGCTCGTCCCGTTCAGTTTGCTGAGCGGCACTCGACGCACCCCGAACCCCTTCCGGCACATACGGCCTTCCAAATTGGGAAAGCCAGGGCTGGAGGGGGTTTCTTACGTCCTACGGTCCAAACGCAAAAAGCGCCTCCCCGAACCAGAGAACACCGAGATGGCCGCCCGCGAAATCAGCGTCGAGCGCACCCGCAACATCGGGATCATGGCGCACATCGACGCGGGCAAGACCACGGTGACCGAGCGCGTCCTCTACTACACGGGCGTCACCCACAAAATCGGTGAAGTGCACGAGGGCGCCGCCACTATGGACTACATGCCGCAAGAGCAAGAGCGCGGCATCACCATCACCAGCGCTGCGACCAACTGCTTCTGGCAGCCGCTGATCGGCCCGAACGAGGGCAAGAAGCACCGCATCAACATCATCGACACGCCCGGCCACGTTGACTTCACGATCGAAGTCGAGCGCAGCTTGCGCGTGCTCGACGGCGCGGTCGCGGTGTTCGACGGCGGCAACGGCGTCGAGCCGCAGTCAGAGACTGTCTGGCGCCAAGCCGACAAGTACAACGTCCCGCGAATCGCGTTCGTGAACAAGCTCGACAAGGTCGGCGCCGACTTCCAGATGAACCTGGATTCGATGCGCGAGCGTCTGGGCGTGAACCCGGTGCCGGTGCAGTGGCCCGTTGGTGAGGAAGACCAGCACAAGGGCATGGTCGACCTGATCAAGATGCAGGCTGCGATCTTCCAGGATGACTCGCTCGGTGCGAAATACACCTGGGAAGACGTGCCGGCCGACATCCGTGCCAAGTGCGTGGAGATGCGCGAGAAGCTGATCGAAGCTTGCGCCGATCTGGACGAGGTGATCATGGAGAAGTTCCTCGACGGCAAGGCCGACGAGGTCACTCCCGACCAGATCTACGCCGCGATTCGCAAGGCGACCTGTAACTTCAAGTTCGTGCCCGTGCTGTGCGGCTCTGCCTTCAAGAACAAGGGCGTGCAGCTGCTGCTCGACGCCGTCGTCAACTTCCTGCCCTCGCCGCTCGACATTCCGCCGGTCAAAGGCCTGAACCCGAAGGACGACACGAAGGTCGAAGAGCGCAAGCCCGACGACAAGGAGCCGTTCGCGGCGCTGGCGTTCAAGATCCTGAACGACCCGTTCGTCGGCAACCTGACGTTCTTCCGCGTCTACTCGGGCACGCTCAGCAGCGGCACCACCGTGATGAACACGGCGCGCGGCAAGCGCGAGCGCATCGGTCGCATCCTGCGTATGCACGCAAACAAGCGCGAAGAGCTCAAAGAGTGCAACGCCGGCAACATCTACGCCGCGGTCGGTCTGCGCGACACGCGCACCGGCGACACGCTGAGCGACGAGAAGCATCCAATTTTGCTCGAGAAGATGATCTTCCCGGAGCCGGTGATCTCGATCGCGATCGAGCCGCGCACCCAGGCGGATCTCGACAAGCTCGGCATGAGCCTGCAAAAACTGGCTCAAGAAGACCCGTCGTTCCGCACCTTCACCAACGAAGAAACCGGCCAGACGATCATCGCCGGCATGGGCGAGCTGCACCTGGAGATCCTGGTCGATCGCCTGAAGCGCGAGTTCAACGTCGAAGCTAACGTCGGCAAGCCCGAGGTCGCGTACCGCGAAGCTATCTCCAAGGCGGTCCACGCCGAGGGCAAGTTCATTCGCCAGTCCGGCGGTCACGGCCAGTACGGTCACGTGAAGATCGAGATCATTCCCGGTGAGCGCGGCTCGGGCTTCAAGTTCGAGAACGCGACGATCGGCGGCATCATCCCGAAAGAGTTCATCCCGTCGGTCGAAAAGGGCATCAAGGATGCGACGCAGCGCGGCGTGCTCGCCGGCTACCAGGTGCTCGACGTGCACATCAAGCTGCTCGACGGCAGCTTCCACGAGGTCGACTCGTCCGGTCCGGCGTTCGAGGTCGCCGGCTCGATGGCTTTCCAAGACGGCGCCAAGTCGGCCGGCATCCACCTGCTCGAGCCGGTGATGGCGATCGAAGTCGTGACGCCCGACGCCAACATGGGCGACGTGATCGGCGATCTCAACTCGCGCCGCGGGAAAATCCTGGGTATGGCCCAGCGCGGCAAAAACACCCAAGTCATCACCGCGGAAGTGCCGCTGGCGACCATGTTCGGCTACGCGACGGACCTGCGCAGTAAGACGCAAGGCCGCGCCGTGTACACGATGCAGTTCGCCAAGTACGAAGCGGTTCCAGCCGCAGTTCAAGAAGAAATCGTCGCGAGAGTTCGCGGGTAATCCAAAGGCAACGAGGGACTAAGTCAAATGGCCAAAGAAAAATTCGTTCGTTCTAAGCCGCACGTCAACGTTGGGACTATTGGTCACATCGATCACGGCAAGACGACGCTCACCGCGGCGCTCGTGAAGGTCCAGTCGAAGAAGGGTCTCGCGAAAGAGATCAAGTACGCCGATATCGCCAAGGGCGGCATCGTGCGTGACGAGACCAAGACGGTGACGATCGCCGTCAGCCACGTGGAGTACGAGTCGGCGAAGCGCCACTACGCGCACGTCGATTGCCCCGGCCAC
>JBBRMI010000201.1:0-14506 GCA_038230915.1 Polyangiales bacterium
AATACTCCGGCGGTCCTCCCGGCTCGATAACCATCGCTCGTGGCTTCGAAAAGCTTTTGGCAAGCGTCGAAGCCGTCTTAGCTGTGGAAAACAGCTCCAGGATGCGATGAATGCTCAGAGGAAGGCGGGAAGGCGGGAAGCTGCGAGAAGAAGACGCATTTTTCGTTCGGGGAGACCGAACGAAAAATGGTTTCGCCGGGGGGCGGTTGAGACCTGGACGCTGGCTGATAGCGTCCCGCTTACCGGCACACCCACCCCAAAATCCTTCCCGCCTTCCCGCCTTCCTGTTGATTCCTGTCGGGCTCGTCACCGCTTGCGGTCGGTGCCCACGCTGCGACGCCCTTCGACGATACCGCCGTCGGCGCTCATCGCGAGGATCAACCCGGCGTCGGCGATTAGGCTGATGAACGGCGCTTGAAAAGCCGCGTCTTTCCAGGCGGGGACGAAGGCCTGGCCGGAGCGTGAGTCGCGCGTCCACAGCGTGCTCAGGCTGGCCGCCCATTCGCGATCGAGCACGTCGACGGCGCCGGACGAGAGATCAGGCGCGCCTTGCACGACCGAGACCGAGCATTGCTCGCGCTCGATGCGCAGCGCGACGCCGTTGCTGCCAACCACCAGCGCCAGCTCGCGTTCCAGGTTGGCCGAGCCGCCGACGAAGGCGCGCGTCTTGGGCACGCTCAGCGGCGTCAGCTCCCACTGCATCGGCGAGTAGAGAGCGGCAAAGCCGTTGCCATCGAGCAAACGGCCGTATACCACCCAACGTGCGTCGTCGAGGCGCAAGAGCCCGGACACGTTCTGCACGCCGTCGAGCACGAGCGGCTTCATCCAGCGCCGCGACGACATCGACAGTAGCAGTGGCGGCTGCCCCGCTCGTCGCCCGACCGCCGTGATCAGATCGTCGAAGCGCCCATTGGCATCCAAAAATTCGATCGACGAGTCCGGATACAGCACCAAATCTCGCACGCCCGCCGTGGTACACACCGCCAACGTGCCGCCCGAGCCACCGACGAGCCAGCCGCCGGCCTCGTAGCGTCGCGTGAAGGTCATGCCGCGCGGCAGATCACGCAGCGCGCTCTTGGCGCCCAGCCAGGCCTCGCCACTCCAGAAAAACGGGCCGCGCGGTGTGAACGCGAAGCAATGGCCGTCCGTATCCCAAGCCGCGCTCTGGATGATCATCTCCTCACGCGGGCGGTGGCGAATCGTCCAGTCGAAGCCCGCCAGATCCGCCGGCGCCGCCAAGCTGAGCATCGAACTCATCAAGCGCCGACTGGAACGTGGCGCCCCGATCTGATCGCCCAGCCATGGCAGCACGTTGGCAGCGAATTCGTCCGCCGTGGCCGGCCGTAGCTCGGGCTCCAACGCCGTGGCGCGCGCGATCGCCGCGTCGATCGCGCGACAAGCGTCCTGACGTTCGCGCAGCTCCGGGCTCAAATTGGCGCTCGCCAGGATGCTGCGACGGTCGCGGCCGCGCGTGAGCTCGTAGACGATCAGCGGTGAATCGCCTTCGAACAGCGGCTCGTTCGTGAGCATCGTGTACAAAACGCTGGCCAGCGCGAACACGTCCGTGTGAAAGCCGACCGCCTTCTCCCCCTGCACGACCTGCTCGGGTGCTGCGAAGCCGGGCGTCCCCAAACCCAACCCCGCGAACGTGCGGCCGAGCCCGGTCGGGCGCGCCAACCCAAAATCCGAGATTTTGAAGATCTCGGCTTGGCCGAAGCCGCAGCATAAGACGTTGCCGGGCGTGAGATCGCGATGGATCACACCCACGCCGTGAATTGCCGACAGCCCAGTAGCCAAGCAACGCAGCGCATGAGCCGCACGCCCCGAATCGAAGGCGAAGCCGGTCTTGCCGACCGAATACATCAAGCGATCATCGAGCGTCGTGCCTTCGACGCCGCCGTGCACGTACTCGATGGCGATCCAGGGCGTGGGCCTGCGACCGAAGATCAAGGTGCTGCCGGTATCGACGAAGCGCACCACGAACGGGCAAGTCGGCACGCACTCGTTCAAGCGACCGAGCGCTACGGCTTCTTTCTGCGCGACCAGCTCGGGCGAGACCTGATCCCCATAAGCCCCCGGCGTGACGACTTTGACCACCACCGGCTGCACGCCGTCCGGCGCTTCACGCCAGGCCAGGTACGCCATGCCCATGCCGCCTTCGCCGACATGGCGCTCGAGCTGGTAGCGCACCCCGGGCTGTACGTCGGATTCGATGATCCGACCGCGCAACGTGGGCGGCGGCAGCGACGAAGTGCTCATACCCCCAAAACCTCGGTCGCCCGCACTAACCCTGCGGGAATAGTGCCTGTCGAAAACCGCTCCGCCATGCGTCCGGTGTGCCCCCATGGAGCAAGCGCGTAAAGCGGCATTATTTCATCACAGGCGGATGAGCGTCATCTCAGCGGAATTTCCGCGTTTCCTGAGCCGAAAGATTCGCGCTCCGCATTCAGGTTGGTAACCCGCGTCGTTCAGAGAAGCCTAATGAAGCCACAACGTGATCTTTCGCTCTGGTTGGTAACCCTGATTGGTTGTAGCGCTACGGCGTTGGCCGGCTGCGGTGATCAGATGCCCGCAGTAGACGATGGTGCAGCGGGCAGCAGCGGCGCTGCGGTGACCGCCGGAGCCGGACCTGGCGTCGCCGGCAGCTCGAGCCCCGCAGGCACGGGCGGTAGCGGCCTTGCAGCGGGCGGTCCGGGCAGTGGCATCGCCGGAACCGCCACGACGGCAGGTACGTCGAGTACCGCCGGAGCCGGTACGGGCGGCGCGTCCGGTGGCAGTGGGGGAGGAGGAGCTGCTGGAACCAGCGGAGCTGGCGATAAAGGCGGTGCCGGTGGTTCGGCGGGCAGCTCCGCGATCGGGCCCTTCGGCATCGTTTCCTGTCAGCCAGCGTTCGAAACGGCGTGCAAGCCGAAGATCGAATTTACCAACGGTGACCCGACGGGCAAAGGCAAGGTCTTCACCGACGTCATTCCCGACGTGGAGGCAACCGAGAAAGATCTCGCCTGCACGACGTGCTCGATCCTGTATCGGACGCCGAGCGAGATCCCGCAGGGCAAGATGCCGGCCACGATCAAGATCGTGCTCGACACGCATGGCGGCGTGGCGCAAACCGGCGGCGCTACCATCCAGTTCGACTTGAACTACATCAACGGCTTTGCCGGCAGGCCTGCCGACCAGGTCAAGCAAGAGATGTTAGGTGTCTTGCAGCACGAGACCGTGCACATCTATCAAAACTATGGCAACGGTGGAACGGGGGAGGGCGTGGCGGATCTCGTCCGCGCTCGCACCGGTTACTACCAAAAGAACCGCTGGCGCAGCGAAGGCGACTGGAAGACGGCATACACGGCTTCGGGCAACTTCTACTCCTGGCTCACCGGTCCTTGCTCATTTCACACCCAGTTTTATTCGGCGCACGATCTCGACTTCCCCTACAAGTTGAACAAAGCGCTCGCCGGCAAGAGCGGCGACGCTGCCTTCACCGCAGTCAGTGATCTCACTCAGCAGCTCTTCGGCAAGAGCCCGGAGACGCTGTGGACCGAGTATCAGAAGGACGCTTACGGCAAATGAGGCGGAGCTAGCAGTTGGAAGTTTGAGAAATTACCTTTGAGGTAGTTTTTCAAATGCATGTAACTGCATAGAAATTGGGAATGTTCTCGGGGATTCAGCGGGTACTGTTAATGTGTTCAGTATGCGTCTGAACTGTCAACTGCCAACTCCAAACTGCCAACTCCCGCGTGTTCGCTGAGCTGCTTGGTCGGTCTTCGTTTTCGTTCCTGCGTGGTGCTTCGCATCCGGAGGAGATGGTCAGTTGCGCGAAGGCGTTGGGACTCTCGGCGCTCGCGCTGTGTGATCGCGATGGGCTGTATGGCTCAGTGCGGGCGTTGCGTGCAGCGCGTGAAGTCGAGCAGCGTGTGATCGTCGGCGCGGAGTTGACGGTCGGCGAGCATCCGAAAGAGATCGAGCCACCAGTGCTCGCGCTGTTGGTCGAGACGCATCAGGGTTACCAGAACCTGTGCCGACTGCTCACACTCGCTCACGCGGGTCGCGAAAAGGGGACGAGCGCGCTACGGCTCGACTGGCTCGAGCGTCACCACCATGGGCTCGTGGCGATCGTGCCGGCGCCACGTCGCCCGGGGGACGCGAGCACGCCGCCGCCCGCACTTCTGCAAACGGTTCATGAAGTGTTCGGCGCGCGCGGCTACCTGGCAGCACACCGGCATCGCGACGGCTTTGACCGCGAGCGCATCGCAGCCGTCGAAGCTTGGTCGGACCAGTACGGGCTACAAGTCGTGGCTAGCGCGCGGCCGCTGTTTCACGAGCCGTCGCGCAAGGCGCTGGCTGACGTGCTGCATTGCATCCGCCACGGCACGACGCTCGAGCGCGCTGGCACCGCGCTTTCGCCCAACGCCGAAGCCGCGCTCGGCTCGGAGGTCGAGATTTTGCGGCGTTTCACCGACCATCCGGAGTGGGTCGAGCGCGCCGGCGAAGTTGGGGAAGGCCTGGTATTTTCGCTGACCGAGCTCAAGTACCAGTTTCCGTGCACGCTCGAGCCTGGTGAAAGCGCGGACGAAAAACTGCGACGTTTGACCGAAGCCGGCCTCGCGCTGCGCTTTCCGCAAGGCATCACACCAACGCTGCGCGCGCAGGTCGAGAAAGAGCTGAACGTGATCCGCGAGATCAACGTGGCGGCTTATTTTTTGAGCACACAAGAGGTGGTGCAGATGGCGCAGGCGCGCCAGATCTTGTGTCAGGGGCGCGGTAGCGCGGCCAATAGCGCGGTCTGCTACGCGCTCGGCATCACCGCGGTCGATCCTGCGCGTTCGAATTTGTTGTTCGAGCGCTTTCTGAGCAGAGAGCGCGCTGAGCCACCAGACATCGATATCGACTTCGAGCACGAGCGCCGCGAAGAGGTGATCCAAGACATCTACACGAAGTGGGGGCGTGACCAAGCAGCCATGGTCTCGGAGGTGATCTGCTATCGCGGAAAGTCGGCGCTGCGCGAGGTGGGCAAGGCTTTCAGCCTGCCGCTCGAAACCGTCGATCGTTTGAGCGCGTCGATTGGGCATTGGGACGACGCCGACCAAAGCGAAAAGCATGCCCGCGGCTTGGGCCTCGACGTCGAGGGCAAACGGCTGAGCCAGGTGATCGAGCTGGCGCGGCTTTTGGGCGGATTTCCTCGGCATTTATCGATTCACGTCGGCGGTTTCGTGCTGAGTGCGGAGCCGCTCTACAGCGTGGCGCCGATCGAGCCCGCGCGAATGCCGAACCGCACGGTCGTGCCTTGGGACAAGGACGACATCGACACGCTCGGTTTCTTCAAAGTCGACGTGCTCGGGCTCGGGATGTTGACTGCGATTCGCAAAGCCTTGGCGATGATCCACGCTGATGGCGCAGCACCAGTGCCGGAGGGAGCCCAGCCGCTGAACGATTTCGATCCGATTTTAGCCATGACACGGATTCCGCCGGAAGAGCGCGACGTGTATCGAATGATCAGCCAAGCCGACACGGTCGGTGTTTTTCAGATCGAGAGCCGTGCGCAGATGGCAATGTTGCCGCGCCTGCGGCCGTGCCGCTTTTACGACTTGGTGATTGAAGTGGCGATCGTGCGCCCGGGGCCGATTCAAGGCGGCATGGTGCATCCGTATCTGAAACGCCGAAACGGCGAGGAGCCAGCGCGGGCGCCGCATCCAATTTTAGAGCCGATTTTGCAGCGGACGCTCGGGGTGCCGCTGTTTCAAGAGCAGGTGATGGAAATTGCGATCGTGGGCGCAGGTTACACGGGCGGCCAAGCTGACCAGCTGCGGCGCGACATGGCGGCCTGGAAGAAGAGCGGTCGCTTGATGCGGCATCGCGACAGCTTGCTGGCGGGCTTCGAAAAACGTGGCATCTCTCAGGAATTTGGCGAAGCTTTGTTCGAACAGATCAAGGGCTTCGGCGAGTACGGATTTCCGGAATCGCACGCCGCTTCGTTTGCGCTTTTGGTGTACGCCTCTTCCTGGATCAAGCTGAGGTTTCCGGCGCATTTTGCGTGCGCGCTGATCAACGCGCAGCCGATGGGCTTTTATACGCCGTCGACGATCATTCAAGACGCCGTCCGACATGGCGTGACGGTGCGCGACGTGGACGTGACGTGCAGCAACTGGGACTGCACGCTCGAACGACTGACGGACGCCGAAGGCCGCACGGTCGGCGACGCCGCATCGGGTTCGGCGCTGCGGCTGGGTTTGCGGCTCGTCAAAGGCATCGGCGAAAGCGTCGTCCAACGCATCGAAGCCGTGCGTCGTGAATGGCGCTTTGCGAGCGTCGACGACGTGGCACGACGCTGTGAGCTGCGCAAAGACGAAGTCGAGGCGCTGGCCGAAGCCGGCGCTTTCGAAAGCCTGGCGGCGTCGCGGCGTGCGGCTTTGTGGCAAGCCCGTTTGCCGCGCGCCCCGGGCTTGTTTCAAGAGCGCGCCGTGTTGGAGCCGGCGGAGCACTTGCCCGAGCTGCGCGCAGGCGAGCGGTTGCTGCTCGACTATCGGCATAAGGGGCTATCAGTAGGCGATCATCCGATGCGTCATTTCCGCGACAAACTGCGAGCGCGGCGCGTGGTGACGGCAAAAGAACTGTTCGGTTGTCAGCAGGGGCAGCGCGTGGAGGTGGCGGGTGTCGTCACGTGTCGCCAGCAGCCGGCCACTGCTAGCGGCGTCGTTTTCATCACGCTCGAGGACGAAACCGGATTTTTGAACCTGGTTTTGTGGAGCCGCGTCTACGAAGAGTACCGACTGCCGGCACGCCACGCCTCGATCATGCTGGCTCGCGGCACGATCGAACGCCAAGGTCGTCCACCTGGCGTGCGCGTCTCGACTCCGCATGATCCGCTCGTCGATGAAGCCGCCAACGTCGCCCCGGTGATTCACGTCATCGTCCACGCGCTCTTGCGCCTCGACGTGCCGGGCCGCGACATCTCGAAGGTCTCACGCGATTTTCACTGACCGAGCTCCAAAATTCAGCAACTGGCCCGAGCCGCGACCGATCAGGGGACATGAGGGCGAAGCGAAAGTTCAATTGGTGCAAGGGGCTGTTGTTGCTAGGGGTCGGAGCATGCGGGCAAGAGCTAGTCCTGCCGCAGAAACCTGCGACGAAGTCGTCGACCGCGGCAGGAGCGCCGAGCGATGGCGTCACCGGCGCCAGCGGGGCGTCTGACGACGTTGCGAGGGACGCCCGCTTGCCGGTGGCCACCGACCCACTGTTTACGACGTTCGGCGGCAGTGGTGGCGACTCGAGCACAGCCGACGCCGGCGGCAGCGCTGAATCCGTCGATCCAGCGATCAGCCGCGCACACGGGGGTACGGCTGGCACGGTCGGCACGGCTGGAGGTGTCGGCGGCACGAAACCGATTGGCGGCGCTGGTGGCACGAAGTCGAGCGCCGGAGCTCCCGGTAGTGGGGGCGCGAAACCGAGCGGTGGCGTAGCGGGTATCGCCGGGCTCGGGGCAGCGGGTGAAGCGGGCAGCGGCAGTGCTGGCAGCTCTGCATCCGGGCCTGCCGCGCTGCTGTTCAGCGAGTATGTCGAAGGTTCAGGCAGCTTCAAGGCGCTCGAGATCTACGCGCTCGAAGCGTCGTCACTCGAGGGTTGCGAGCTACGAACCTACTTCAACGGCAACCTCGAGCCGGCGCGACTCGCGCTCCACGGTGAGTTGGCCCAGGGCCAAGTCCAAGTGCTGTGCTCGTCGGCACTGGCTAAAGCACAACCAACGCTCTGCGATCGCTCGACGAGCCTGACGTTCAACGGCGACGACGCACTCGCGCTCAGCTGCGACGGCACCGTCCTCGATGTTATCGGGCAGATCGGCGTGGATCCTGGCGATTCCTGGGGTGACGGCGCCACCGCTGATCACACTTTGCGTCGCCGTTGTTCGGTCCTCACGGGTCGCAGCGACGGCGCTCAGCCGTTCAGCATCGACGCCGAGTGGCTCACACTCAGCGTCGATACGTTTTCGGATCTGGGCAAACGCGATTGCGCGTCGCCGTGACGCCGCGCGGCGTCAGGCGACCGCAGTCGACGATTCGGTTCCCGAGGCCGACGCCGGCTTGTCGGTGTCGCGGTCGCTGTGCACGGCGAGCGAGTCGCTGCGGCTGCTAGCTTTCTCGTTCACTTTCACGCTGACAACGCGCGACACTCCGGGCTCGCCCATCGTGACGCCGTACAGCACGTCGACGCATTGCATCGTCTTCTTGATGTGCGTGATCAGGATGAACTGCGAGCTGTGCGTCATCGAACGGATCGTCTCGTTGTAACGAGTCACGTTGGCTTCGTCGAGCGGAGCGTCGACTTCGTCCAAGATGCAGAAAGGCGAGGGACGATGCTGGAAAATCGCGAAGATCAGCGAAACTGCCGTGAGCGCCTTCTCACCACCGCTCATCAGCTCGATGTTGCCAAGCTTCTTGCCGGGCGGCTGCGCCATGATCTCGACGCCGCTGCCGAGCAGATCGTCCGGATCCGTGAGCGAGAGCTCGGCTTTGCCGCCGCGGAACATCTTCTGGAACGTCTTCTTGAACAGCTCGTTGACGGCTTCGAACGTTTCCTTGAAGCGACGCCGCGACTCCTTGTTCATGTGCTTGATCGCGTGCTCGAGCTCGACCAACGCCTTCTCGATGTCGACCTTTTGATCGTTGAGCTCCGTGAAGCGGCGCTCGGCGTCATCGTGCTCGGCCTTGGCGTCCAAGTTCACCGGGCCCATGCGGTCGATCAGCTGCGTCAGCTCGTCGATGCGGCGACGCTGCTCGGCATCGGGCGGCAAACGCATGTGGTAATCGCCGACCACACGCCGCAGATCCAAACCGCGGAAGCGCTCGCGGACCTTGGTCAGCAAGTGCTCGCGCTCCAGCCCGATGCGCTGCGCGGCCATCTCGTGGCGGCGCACAGCTTCGTCGAGCACTTCGAGCGCGTCGCGGAGCGACTTTAGATCCGACTCTTGGCCGGCTAAGCTCTGGCGCACCTGCTCCAACAGCGTGCGGGCTTCGTCGAGCTCAGCGTGGGCCGACTTGGCGGCCTGCACGGCTTCGATGCGTAGTTCGCGCGCGACCATGATCCGCCCCGCGGTATCGCCGTACGCCGCGGAGGCTTCGTTCAGTTCTTCGTCGAGCTTGGTCCCGCGAGCTTCGAGCTCAAGCAGCGCCGTCGCCACGCGCTCGAGTGCCGCGCGAGCCGCTTCGACCTGCTCTTTGACCTGAGCCAGTCGAACCTTGCGCTCGGTGACGAGCGAAAGCTGCGTGGCGACGCGCTCGCGCCAAGCTGCGGCGGTGCTCTCGGCGCGGGCCAAGTCTTGATTGAGGTGCTCGAGCTGCGTGCGCAGCGCGTCGAGCTGAGCGCGCGATTCGCCTTCCAGCACCGCGGCTTGGGCCAGCGAGGCGTCGATGTCGGTCAGCTCCCCACCCAACTTGGCGATCCGCGACTCGGCGCGCTCGATCTCGCTGACGGCGCGGGCTAGGTCTTTTTCGGCCGTGATGTGCGCTAGCTCACCGACGTGCGCTAGCTCACGCGCGCGTTCGAGCGCCGTGCCGACCTCGGTCAGGCGTGCGCGGAGCGCGGTGTGCTCACCTTGCACGCGGCTGTGCTCGGCCTCGAGCCGCGTGACGTCCGCGCGCAGCTCTTTCATCTCGCGCTTCTGCTCGATCATGGCGCTGGCGACGTCGTCGCCGCTGCCGCCGCTGATCACGCCATCGGGGCGCGCCACCGTGCCGTCGAGCGCCACCGCGATCACTCCCGCCGAGCGCGCGATCGCCGCCGCATCGTTGGCGTTCGCTACGTACACCGCGTCGCCGACCAGCGCGCGCAGCGATTCGTCGCCTTCGGCGAACGTCAGGCGATCCGCCAGGCGTCCGAGCACGCGCGCGTCGGACAAAACCTTTTGCTCGCCCACGTAAGCCGTCTCGAGACCGATCACGTCGGCACGGCCGCGTTCAGACTTCTGCAAGTCGGCTAGTAACTCGAGGCCGACGGCCGTCTCACGGACCACGACGGCCTGCAACGTGCGGCCGAGCAAGCCTGCAACCGCGAGTGTGAGCTCTCCGGGCGCTTCCAGCCGATCAGCGACCAGGCCGAGCACGCGCGCGTCACCCTTGGTCAAGATCGCGCGGGCACCGGCGCCGACGCCTTCAAGGCGGCGATGCAAATCGTCGAGCGCGCGCAGCCGATTGCGCTTCAAAGACAGCTCGTTTTTGGCCGAATCCACCGTGCGCTCGCTCTCGAGCTGGCGCGAGCGCAGGCCATCGAGCTCCTTTTCCAGCAGCGACTTTTCTTCGGCGCTGAGCTTCTTGCCCTCGGCAAACTCCTGCACGCTTTGGGTTAGGGCGAGCTTACGCGCGACGTGATCCGCGAGCTCGACGGTGAGCCCTTCGCGCTCGGTCGCGACCTTGTCGCGGCGTGCGCGGCTGTCTTCGACACGCTGGGCGACGCCGTCGATGCGCGCTTCGGCGCCGGCGGCCAGCGCCGTGAGCTCGCCGGTCTTGCGGCGCAGCTTGAGCACCTCGTCGCTGGCGTGTGCTTCTTCGCCCTGCAGCTCGGACAGTGCTTCGGTCTCGGCCAGCGCATCGGCTTCGCGCGCGCGCTCGTCTTGCGACAAGTCTTCGATGCGCGAGCTGAAATCAGTCTGCTCGGCTTTCAAGCCCAGGACCCGCGTGGCGATGTCTTCGAGCTCGGTACGGCCCGCGCCGATGCGGTCGCCCAAGTGCGTGAGGCGATCGCGCGAACGCTCGATCTCGGCGTGCAGCGTGCTGACGTCGTTGTCGGCTTCGAAGGCGCGGCGCGACGCTTCATCGGTGCGCGCTTCTGTCACGCTCGACTGCTCGCGCACGACCTCGATCTCGGTCTCTCGCTCCCGCAACGCGGTGCGGGAAGAACCAGATTTCTCGCTAGCTTCGGCCAAACCGTCGGTCTCGACGCGCTCGGTGACGATCAGCTCCAAGAGCCGGTGGCTGGCGTCGTGCAGCGACAGATCATCAAGCTCCTTGCGGTACTCGATGAAGCGCTCGGCCTTGGCGACCTGGCGCTTGAGCGAAGCGCGCGAACGGTCGATCTCCGACACGATGTCGCTGATGCGCAGCAGGTTCTGCCGCGTGAGATCCATCTTGCGCTCGGCTTGCTTGCGGCGCTGCTTGTACTTGGTGACGCCGGCGGCTTCTTCGATGAAGAGCCGACGATCTTCGGGACGCGAGCTGACGATCTGCCCGATGCGACCTTGCTCGACGATCGAGTACGCCTTGGTACCCACGCCGGTGCCGAGGAAGAGCTCGGTCACGTCACGCAGGCGGACCTGCGTCTTGTTCAGCAGGTATTCACTGGTGCCGTCGCGGAACAGGCGCCGCGTGACCGCAATTTCCGGATAGTCTTTGTACTCGGGCGGCAGCGTCTCGGCGTACTCGGGATTGGTGTTGTCGAAGGTGAGCGTGACCTCCGCCATGCCGTTCGGACCGCGCGACTCCGAGCCGTTGAAGATGACGTCTTCCATCGCGCGGCCGCGCAAGTGCTTCGCGCTCTGCTCGCCCAGGGTCCAACGAATCGCGTCGACGATGTTCGACTTGCCGCAGCCGTTCGGGCCAACGATACCTACGATGTCGTGATCGAAGTGGATCACGGAACGGTCCACGAAGGACTTGAATCCGGTGATCTCGAGCTTCTTGATGTGCATTCAGCCTGTCCTCAACGACTCGGGAGTTACTTATGCTACCCCATGTGGGTCGGCGCTCCGACCGGGTCGGATGCCGTGGCAACGTACGTCACTACATGTATCGTCACGTCGCCTTTCTCGGATCTACGCCCCTGAACGCATGTGTACAAGTCCGATCGGTAAGTTTTCAGCGAATTTGCCCAGTACCCCTACCGTTTGGGCAGGGTGCAGGCGTTCACCCCCATGGCTGGGGGTCGGGGATCGGGCTGAGGGGCTAGTCCGCGGACGAAGCTCGAACCGGTCGGTTCAGGGAGAGCCGCGGGAAGTTTTGGACGAGCGTCGCCTGCGCGCGAGCCGGATCACCCTCAACCGACCTTGGCGCGAGCCGATCACGATCCGCGAACGAGGCTGGCCCACGCAAACCCGCCGAGGCTGGGCACGGAACGCTTGGCGGAGGTCGCGGAGGTCGCAGGGCGATGTGGCACCAAACCCCTAGTTGACAACCGGGCGTCGCGGAATCATTTCAACCAGAGCCTATGACTTACGAGTACGCCTGCACCGCTTGCGGCCATGCCTGGGAGGCAGAGCAGTCCATCAGCGCGGCGGCGCTTACCGACTGCCCGCATTGTCAACATGCCACAGCCAAGCGCCAGGTCTCCGGCGGCGCGGGTTTTATCCTCAAGGGTGGCGGTTGGTACGCGGACCTCTACAGCAGCAGCGGCAACAGCAAGAAGGAAGACGGTAAGAAAGAAGCCAGCGGTGACAGCTCGACCGAGAGCAAGCCGAAGACGGACGCCGGCACTTCGACGCCTTCGACGACGACGTCGTCGGACACGTCCAGCGCTTCGCCCGCGCCGGCCAAGGGCTCGTCAAGCACGGGAGCGGCGAGCAGTTGAGTATGGATCCGCGACGCAGCACGGCTGAGCTCCGCACGGAGATCACGCGGCTGGATCGCGAATTGCTTGAACGTCTCGAAGCGCGTGCGCGCGCCTCGAAGGAGTTGCGTGCGCGCGCCGAGAGCGAGCCGGCACCCGATGTGACCGATCGTGACGCGTTAGTCGCGCTCAGCGGGGTCGCCAGCGGCGACTTGCCGACCGAATCCTTGTACGCAATTTTTTCAACGATTCGCGCGTCGGCTCGCGCGCTCGAACAAGCGCCGCGCGTCGCTTACCTGGGACCCGAAGGTGGCTTCTGTCATGTGCTTGGCCGCGCGCATTTCGGCGCGGGCGGCGCGTTCATCGAGTGCCCATCGGTGCGCGAAGCCTTGGAAGAAGTCGCGCGCGGTCGGGCTGCTTGCGCAGTATTTCCCTTCGAATCGTCGGCTGACGGCTTGGTGCAGGCATCCGTCACCGCGTTAACCGATACCGAGCTGGTGATCGTCGGGGCGCGCACGTTGCCGATGACATTTCAGCTGATGGGGCGGGCAACGGCGCTCGCCGATCTCGAGAAGGTGTACACGACGCCGGCCGGTCACGCCGCGTGTCAGCGCTTCCTCGACTCGGAGCTGCCGCGCGTCAGCGTGATCGACGTGAGGTCGATGAAGGTCGCAGCTGAGCTGACGCAAGAAGACACGACCAGCGCCGCGCTCGTGCCAGAGCCTACGGGGCGCGAGCAGTCGCTCGGCATGCTGCGCGAAAACGTAGCCGACGTAGCCGAGATCAAGATGCGTTACGCGATCGCTGCGCCCCGCCCCGCGAGCCGTTCCGGCGCCGACGCGACGTGCCTGTTGTTCAGCCTCGACGACAAGCCGGGCTCGCTGTTCGACATTCTGCGGCATTTCGCGGAGCGCGGTATCAACCTGCGCCGGCTTCACTCGCGCCCCGCAGGGCGCGAGCCGTGGGACTACGTCTTCTACGTCGAGATTGGCGGACACGCGACCGAACGCTCGGTCATCACCGCCCTCGAAGCCGTCAAGAAAAGCACGCGCTATTTGCGCGTCCTCGGCTCGTTTCCACAAGAAGCCTAACGCCCTCCGAGATCGAGCAAACAGGGAGACGGGGAGTTTGGGAGGGTTGGTTGATGGCCCGTGGCGATAGAAGCCTCCAGGCGGTCTGTGGCGAGGTGAGGGTCAGTCCGCAATTCGAGAACCTCCCTACCTCCCCGTGGAATCCCATCCCGAGCGTTGGCGCCGGGCTTGTTGTAGGCTTCGCGCCGCATGGCATTGGTGATTCCGACGATTGAGGCGCTGGCGCCTTACGAGGGTGGCAAGCCGATTGAGGAGCTGGCGCGCGAGCTGGGCATCACCGATGCGGTGAAGCTGGCGTCGAACGAGAACCCGCTCGGTCCGAGCCCGCGTGCGCTCGAAGCTGCGCGGCGCGTGCTTTCTGATTCGCATCGTTATCCCGACGGCGCGGCTTACAACCTGCGCGCGAAGCTGGCGAAAAAGCACGGCGTCGGGATGGACGAAATCCTGCTCGGCGCGGGCTCCAACGAGTTGCTCGACCTCGTCGTGCGCACGTTCTGCACGCCGGCCGAGCACATCGTGTTCGCTGAGCCGGCGTTCGTCGTTTATCGCATTGTCGCGCTGGCCTGCGGCGTGCCGTTTTCGGCGGTGCCGCTCACGGCTGAGCTGGTCCATGACTTGCCGGCGATGGCCGCCGCGGTCACACCCCAAACGCGCGTCATGTTCGTCGCCAATCCGAACAATCCGACCGGCACGTACGTCGGTCGCGCGGCAGTCGAAAAGCTGCTGCGTGAAGTGCCGGCGGAGGTGATCGTCGTGATGGATGAGGCGTATTTGGAGTACGCCGACGCCGCTGATTACCCGGATTCACTGCAGCTGCGCGGGCTGCGCGAACGGCTGCTCGTGCTGCGCACTTTCTCGAAGATCTACGGTCTGGCGTCATTTCGTGTCGG
>JBBRMI010000202.1:0-14505 GCA_038230915.1 Polyangiales bacterium
CTAGTACCTGCACCCACCTCCGCGACCCGCGGCTCGATCGTCCCCCGCTCGCTTTATCTGCACGGTTTCGGACTCCTGCCGCACTAACGACTATGCGTGGGACTCGGTGGCCTGGCACTTGCCGATGCTACTGTCATCATCATTTGTTGTCCGTTGTCCGCGTCGAGTCGAAAGGTGGAAATTTCCAAGATGCCCGTCCGCGATAGACGAACCGTGGTCATGCACCGAGTGACCAACCCGCTTTCGGCGCTGGCGTTGACCCTTGCGGTCCTTTCGGCAGCCGCCTGCACCGCGGAGATCTCGAAGAGCAATGGCAACCCGACGACCCCTGGCAGCGGCACCGCCGGGAGCACCGGCACCACCACGGGCGGCGCGCCTCCGATCATCGCCGTGTCGAACTGCGCAGCGTTACCCCCTCCGCGCGCGCCGCTGCGACGCCTGACGCGTATCGAATACAACAACACGATGCGCGATTTGCTCGGCGACTTGACGTCTCCGGGCAATGCTTTTCCGAGCGAGCTCAGCGGCAATGGGTTCGGAAATGACGCCGATTCTCAGCCGGTGGGCTCCGAACTCGCCGATCAGTACATGAAAGTGTCCGAGACAGTTTCGGCCGCCGTGACGACGCCGGGTGGTATTGCCAAGCTGGCTGCCTGCGCCGGACAGGTGACTCCCGCGACTGACGCAGCGACCGAGACGGCTTGCGTTCGCTCCATCGTCGACAGCTTCGTCCCGAAGGCATGGCGGCGCGCGCCGCTGCCGGGCGAGGCGGACAGCGTCCTGGCGCTCTTTCAGGCAGTTCGCGCCAAAGCGGACTTCCCGACCAGCGTAGCCGCGATGCTGCAGGGCGTTTTGCAGAGCCCGGAGTTTCTCTACAAGCCCGAGTTCGGAGCTGCCGTCGCGGGCAAACCGCAGGTGAAGCAACCGACCGGCGACGAAATGGCAACCCGCCTTTCTTACCTGTACTGGTCTTCGACGCCGGACGACGTGCTGCGAGCGGCAGCCAGCTCGGGTGGGCTCGCCACCGCCGCCGGCGTGCGCACCCAAGCCGAGCGGCTGCTGAACGATCCCAAGTCGCGCCCCGTCATCGCTCAGTTCTTCGACAAGCTGCTACCGATTCAGGGTTTGGCGGGCCTGGCGCGTGACGCTACGACTTACCCGGCTTACAACCCCAAAGTGGGCGCCGCCATGCGGCTCGAGACTCAGACCTTCCTCGAGCACCAAATCTTCTCGGGCGAAGCCGGCTCCGGCACGTGGCCAAACGTCTTCACAGCCGACTACACGTATGTCAATCAAGACCTGGCCGCGTTCTATGGCATGGCGGGTATCACGGGCGACACCTTCCAGAAGGTACCGCTCGACACCACCAAGCGCCGCGGCCTTTTGACCCAGGCCGGAATCCTGGCGGGTCCGATCCATACCAACCACGCCAACCCGGTCGTGCGCGGCTCCTTCGTCGTTCAGAAGCTGCTCTGTTATCCGATCCCGTTCCCGACCGGGGCCATCGCGGCCAAGGTGACGCCGCCTGATCCGAACAGCGCGGCGACGGCACGGCAGCGGTTCACCCAGCACTCCATGGATCCGGTCTGCAAGTCCTGCCACGTCAACATGGATCCAGTGGGCTACGCGCTGGAGAACTTCGACCCGATCGGTCAGTATAGAACCGAAGAGAACGCGGTCCCCATCGACGCGACGGGCACGACCCCACTCCTTCCCAAGCCCTTCAACGGCGCGATAGAGCTCGGCCAACAGCTGGCCGAATCTCCGGAAGTCCAGGACTGCTTCGCTACCCAATGGATGAGCTACGGCTACGGCCGCAACGTGAAGGCGGACACCGAGGTCTGCAGCATGAATGAGGTTCACACCAAGTTCAAAGACGCGGGATACAACATCAAGTCGCTGCTCTTGGATCTGACGCAGTCCGATGCGTTTCTCTATCTGCCGGCGGTGCCAGAATGAACGTCATGCGTAATTTTCGCCTCAATCGACGCACGGTCCTACGGGGCGCTGGCTCGATCGCCATCGCGCTGCCCTGGCTCGAAATCATGGGCGGGCACGACAACGAGGCCCACGCCCAGGCGGCCACGGACGCCAAGCGCTTCCTCAGCGTGTACACGCCCGGCGGCACGGTGCTCGCAAAGTTTTGGCCGAGCGGCGTCGACTCGACCTCGAGCAACATCCTGACGCCGTTGGCTCCACTCGGCGCCAAGCTCAATGCCTTACAGGGCCTAGACTACAAGTGTAAGGCGGGCGAGCAGCACCAGGCCGGCATCATCGCCTTCTTGACTGGCAGCAAGCAGAGCGGCTCGCCCAACGACTACTCGTCGTACGCCTCCATCGACCAAGTCATCGCCAGCAAGATTTCGAAGGGCGTGAAGGCCAAGCCCAGCCTGCAGATGGCGGTGCGCTGGGCCACGGGTAGGAGCAAGGGCCTGCTTTCGCCGATCAACTGCGTGAACTTCGAGGACAACGCCGCCAAGTCTCCGATCCCGCCGCTGCTCGATCCCCAGGCCATCTTCAAAGACCTGTTCGGCTCGCTCGATGCAACCCAGGCACCCCAGGTAGCGGCTCAAGTTGCGCGGCGCAAGTCGGTGCTCGACTTCGTCGACAAGCGCTACGACGCCCTGTCCAACAAGCTCGGTGCCAAGGACAAGGTTCGACTCCAAGAGCACCTGTCGAAGATTCGCGACATCGAGCTGGCCCTCGACAAGGGCGTCGCTGGCGGCGGTGTTTGCAAGCCGCCCACGCTGATCGACACGAGCAAGTACGATTACGCCGCCGGTCTGAATATGAGCACCGGCGTCGACACGGTTCAGGCTGGCGCCGTCGAAACCGACAAGCTGATTCCAGCCGTCGGCACGCTGATGATGGACATGATGGTGATGGCGTTGGCTTGCGACATCACGGCGGTGGGCTCGTTCCAGTGGTCCGACACCGAGGCGAAGCACACCTTCCCGTGGCTCAACCTGAGCGAGCACCACCATTTCTACCAGCACGACGGTGGCTTCCAACCGGTGCAGTGCGAGCAGATTGGCATCTGGTATTCGAAGCAGCACCTGTACCTACTGCAGGCTATGGAGGCCTGTGACATGGGTGGCCATTCGCTGCTCGACGAGAGCGTCGTCCTGTTCGGCTCCGAGCTGGCGCATCCGCCCGAGCACACCAACGTCAGCATTCCGCTCTTGCTCGCTGGTGGCGGAGGCGGCCTGAAGGGCGGCCGGCACCTGAACTACAACGGCAGGCCGCACAACGATCTGCTGGTCGCGGTGCTCAACCTGTTCGGCGATCCGCGCACGACCTACGGGGATGCGGAGTTCAACACGACCCCGATCAACAACCTCAAGGGTTGAACGCGGGCGCCGCGGACGACCACAACCAGCCGCGCTGAGTCAAAAGCCGAGCCACCGGCCTTCGACGGTGGCTCGGTCTCTTCTTCGTGTGCCTCGTCCCGTCATCAGCGTTCTAGGGACACTTCAGCTCCAAGCCCTCGGCCTTGACCCATTGAGGCTTGATCGGAGTGTTCATCACCGCGTCGTGATGGCCTGAAGTGAAATCCTTGCTCACCGTGCCCACGCCTTCGTCGAAGTGCCAATTGCCAATCAAGCCCGCTTCGTCGCCGCGGAGCACGCTGTGCATGGTGCTCTTGATCTCAGCGTCGGTTCTGGCCTTGTTCCACACCCTGACCTCGTCGATCTTTCCGTCGAAGCCCTGTTGGCCGAAGTCCTCGGAAAATCCGATATGTAGTGGCGTGGCCGCTGTGCGGATGGCTACGTGTCCGTGTAGCGTCGCGTCACCCTCGAAAACAACTTGAGCGTTGGTGAGGATCGCATACTTGTTGGTGTCGTGGTCGTAGCGGATGGCCACGTGCATCCAGCCCGTCTCGAGGTAGTTGGGCGACCCTGGCGTGAACGGCGCCCACCAACCAAAATCGTTGGGTTCTTTCTCGCTATAGATGTTCAAAGAGGGGTAGGCGTCTTGGACCATCATGCTGTTTTCCCACTTCGTGGCGAAGTCGAGCCCCAGCACTTTGCCGCCGCCTGCAGTGCCGACGTCGAACAGCGGGTGCCCGATGCGCCAGCTCTTGGGGCGGGTGTAGGCCCACATCTCGATCGTGCGCGAGGCGGTGTCGGCCGGCATGTCGCCCATCAAGTCGGCGATGACCTCATCCACCTGATCACCGTCGAACTCGAGCGCCATCCCGCTTCCCTGGCAGGTCCAGGGTGGTGCCCCGCCGTTGGCCTCGGCGCCTCCGGTACCTGCCGCGCCACCTCCGCCATTGGCTCCGGCGGCACTGCTGCCCGCCGTGCCGACGCCACCCGTCCCGCCCGCGCCGCTCGCAACACCTCCGCCCGACGTGCCCGCCTCGGCGCCCGTTGCGCCCGCTGCGCCCGCCATCGGGATCACAGCAGCCCCGCCCGAACCGCCGGTTGCGGGCGACGTGACGGAGCTCGGGTCCGAGGAACAAGCCAGCAGAGTCAGCACGATGCCCGTCAAAAAGGTTTGTTTCAACATGCGCGACTCCTGCTCACGGGGCGAGCCCTGCGTACGCGGGCTCGAGCCCGGCTTTCGTCCTGATCTCGTCCGTAGCGGCAGGCCACTTGCCGTCGGTGACAATTTGGTTGTTCTCGAAGATGTCGTGTTTGTCGGCACCGCCGCTGTGCTCGAAGTTGGGCTGATTCGTGATGTTGTTCCGAATCACGTTGTCGTGCGCCTGGCTCGACCAGTCGTGAATCCATTGCCAGCCCACGTCTTCGATCACATTCGACTCCCAAGCCATGTACGACGCGCCCTGGTCGGGGAAGATGCCCTCGCCACGCGGCAAACCACGGAAGATGTAGTTGTGATCAACGCTCGAGCCGTGCTGAACGCCGAGCGCGTACACGCCGCTGCCATCGAACGTGAACTGCATGAAGTCTTCAATGCGATTCCAGCGGATCAAGTTCTTGCCCGCCGTGCTGTCGGGGTGGCTGGCCCAGCCCCAACCGAGCGAGATGCCCATGTATGGGCCGTAGCGCAACCAGTTGTGCTCAACGACTGTGCCTTGGGTGTAGCCGATGAACACCATCGAGCAATCGCGGTACTCGACGCCGATATGGCCGATGTAGTTGTTCTTGATCGTGTTGTTCTTGATGATCTCGTTGTCAGGCGCTGCGTAGTCGTCGATGTGCCCGAGCGTGATACCGCGGCCCGAGATGTCTTCGAAGCGGTTACCGACGATCGAGTTGTTACTACTGCCGTGGAACATGTCGAGCCCATTGGAGCCCAAGTGCGTGAACACGTTGCCTTCGAAGCGCAGCGAGTCGACGAGCTCGAACACCAAGTTCGAAGGCGCCACGTAGAAGCCTGAGTCGTAGTACTGCTTCATCGTGCGGTGCAGAAAGCCGGACTGCCACGACGTGTAGCCCAAGTTGGTGCTCGGCTCGTGCCAAGTTCCGTGGGCAAAGGTCAGACCACGGAAAGCCACGTGGTGAAGTGGCGTTCCGACCGTGCCCTGACCGCGCACGATCGTCTCGAGCACGGGTGCGATCACGCTGACCGTAGCCATGTCCTCACCCGCGCGCGGCTTGTAAAACAGCTCTCCCGCCGCTTCGTCGAGATAAAACTCGCCCTCGTCGTCGAGCAGTTCATAGGCGTTCTCGACCCAGCTCACCTCTTTGAAGTTCCACCAGCCACCGTTGATGTCCTGACTGAGCTCCCAGCACGGGCTCTGCAGGCGCACGGACTTGCCGGAGATTGATTCGACCGGGCAACGGTAGTGCCGCCAATCGAGCTCTCCGCTCAGTTCGATATGGGTGGGATTCTTGAAGCTGGCGAGGGCCGTGGTGTTGGCGTCGAAGCCGTGGTCGGCTTTCGTCATACCGTAGTTGTCTTTGCTGCGTGCGCGCTGAGCGCGTTTGCCGTTCACGAACAACTGGCGCGCCGTGAGCCCAGGCGCCGCGGCCTTGAAGATGTTCTTCTGTGCGTCGAACACCTGAAAGCCGGTGATGGCGCGCCCACCGCTGATGATCGGCACACCCTTGTCGAGGGCCCGATACACGACGTTGAAGCCGTTCGAGCCAGAGTCGTGGATCGCGGCGTTTTCGGTCAGCGTGAACGGCTCGGTCAGCGCGTAGGTGCCGGCTGCCAAACAGATTTCGAGATCGGCTTTTAAAGTGCCATTCAGGCCGCGGGCCTTGTCGCGGGCACCCGTGAGCGAGCAAGCCGCTTGCGCTGAGCAATCGGTGCCGGCGCCGTTCGGCGCCGCGTAGATGGTACAGCCCGCGTCGGGCGTTACTGCAACGGAGCCGCCTGCGCCGCCGCTGCCGCCGCCTGCGCCGCCGCTGCCGCCGTCACCGCCAACTGCGGTTGACCCGGCGGCCGAGCCGCCAATCGGCATCGACCCCGCGACGCCCGAGGCATTCGGGTCTGCCCCCGCGATCCCGTTGCCAGCGCCCGCCGTGAGCCCCCCCGAGCCTCCGGCGGCCGGGCTGCCACCGGTTGACGTCGGGGCGCCGGCAATGCTGCCGGTCGCTCCGCTGCCGGCGGCTGCTGGCCCATTGCTGCAGGCCGCGGCTCCGAGCACCAAGCAGACCAAGGTATTTACGGCGAAATGGGCTCGCGGGCGTGTCGAAGTCATGGTTGCACACAGTTGTTCCCTGACGACCATTGCCAGTGACGCAGTTCCGACGCTGACGCGCGGAAAGCTGTTCGCTCACCACCGTCAGCTTTCGGACCGGCAGCGGTCGGGTTGCCGCACGACACCTACATCGCCGGCATGGAGTGCTGGGCGAGCGATCGGCTAGCGGTGCCGTCCGGAGAGCTGTCGCCGATTGCCTTGTCGATGGGCCGCGCGCGGCTTTGGAATCACGTGGCAGGACCGCTTCGACTTCAACCGGTTTCGAAAGCTCTACGGGGTCAGTCACGCGCTGCGTCGACCTGCCGCTTTTCTGAACCTTTATCAAAAGATTCTGCACACATGCGAACCAGGCGCCGCCAGGGTTCGCGCACATCAAAACGGCTAACAATTTTGTCACCGCGCGTGGCGCTCGGGTCACTTGCCTCCATGCCGCTAGCAATCGAAGAGTCTCGTCGCTCGCGCGAACGGCGTCGCTTCCTGCTCGGCCTGGGTAGCGCGGCCCTTTCGGTGCCGCTGTGTCTGCGCGAGGCGGCGGTTGCCGCCGCAGTCCCGGGCGCGGCGCCCCGCCGGGTGCTGGTGTTCTCGACCGCCATGGGCACGATCAAGCAGCACTGGGTGCAGCCACCCGGGCCGCTGACGGCCCTCGGCCCGATCATGGCGCCGCTGCAACCCTACCTCAAGGATCTCAACCTGATCCTGAACGACGGCGGCGGAGTACACGAGGGCGGCGGGCACCCAGGTTTGGGGCGCATGCTGACCGGGCTCGCCAATAAACAAACCGGCGCAGTTGGTCCGGGCAACGGCGCGTCGATCGATCAATACCTCGGCAAAGTGTTGGGCGCGGCGACGCGCTTTCCGGTGCTCGAGCTGGGCGCTGCCCTCGATTACTCGAACGACCCGCTACAAAGCTTCTTGGCCTGGGCCGAGGGCAACAAGCCGATGATCTCAGAAGGGGATCCCAAGAAAGTATTCGAGCGCCTGTACGGATCGCAGCCCATCTCGGCGGAGCCACCGAAACCACGAGTGGGGCCCAAGGCGATGGTGGACCGGCTTGCCAACGAAATCGGCGCGCTCCAGAGCAGGTTGAGCGGCGAAGAGCGCCTAAAGCTCGACGTGCACCTTGCCTCGATCCGCGGGCTCGAAAAGCAGTTGGCAGGCCTAGCCACCCAGAGCTGTGACCGACCAACTCCGCCAACCGCGGCGTGCGGCTGCCGCGGCGACCACGGCGAATACAAAGTCGCGCCGCAGCAGCTAACGGAACAAATCGATCTCGCGGTCAACGCGCTGGCCTGCGACATGACCCGGGTCATCTCGTTTCAATTGGGCGCCGAAGGAGGCAGCTCGATGCGGTTCCCGTTCTTGCCGCTCGACGCGCATGGGGAAACGGCCGGTCAAAACATGCACTTTTACTCGCATATGGACCGGCCCGACGACTACGTCGACGGTGGTCCAATGTACGCAATCCACCTCTGGTATGCGCAGCAGTTCGCGTACCTGCTCAGTCGCCTGGCTGGGGTGATCGACACGGACGGCAAGCGCCTGCTCGACAATACGTTGGTGGTGTGGGCCAGCCCGATGGGTGAAGGCCGCTTGCACGACAGCGAGCGCCTGCCGCTCGTTACCGCCGGTTCGGCGGGTGGAGCCGTTCGGACCGGGCAATCGATCGTAACCAAAGATCGGTTCATCAACGACCTGTGGTCGACGGTCGGACACGTCATGGGCGCTCCGATCGACACCTTCGGGGACGCCATGCTGAGTAAGGGCCCGATCACGGAGTTGTTAACGTGAGCGGAAATCGATCCCTGATCGCCCTCGGGCTCGCGCTGCAGCTCGCGGGCTGTACGGCGCGGATCAACGGCGACGAAGCTCGGCCCGGTGGCGCGCCAACTCCGGGCGGCCTAGGCGGGGGCGGCGGCGGAGGCCCGTCAGTGAACGGCAAGACCTGCGCCAACGCGCCACTGCTGCCCACCCGCATCTGGCGCCTGACGTCAGCCCAATACCGCGAGAGCGCGCGCGATTTGCTGCTGCTCGACAAGGCGCCTGACGTCGAGCTCGAAGCCGAGCCAGTCGTCGAAGGCTTCAAGAACGACGCCGACGCGCTCAGCGTTTCCACCCACTTCGCCGGTCAGCTGCAGAAGGCCGGCGAGGCGCTGGGCGCCGACGGCTTGCGCCAGTTCGCCCACTACTCGGGTTGTGCGGCTGAAGCGTTGGCCGATCAGGCCTGCGTGCAAAAGTTCATCCAGGGCTTCGGTACGCGGGCGTTTCGACGCCCTCTGACTGGCGAAGAGGCAACCGCGTACCTGGGCGTGTACCAAGCCGGCGTCGAAGACAACAAGGCGCCGGGCGGCGTGCTGCTGCTCGTGCAAACGATGCTGCAATCGCCCTATTTTCTGTACCGTTCCGAGCTCGGCGCCGCTACCGACAAGTCGGCCGGTGCCACCAAGCTCGAGGCGTACGAGTTGGCTTCGGACCTCTCGTACTCGTTGTGGGGAACGCCGCCGGACGATGCGCTGCTGGCCTCGGCCTCGAGCGGCAAGCTCACGACCACGCCCGAGCTTGAGACTCAGACACGACGCCTGCTTGGCGACGCTCGAGCCGGCGCGTTGATCAGCGAATTTGCCGCGCAATGGCTAGAACTCCAAGACCCGAGCACTCCGCTGCGCGATGCTGCGACGTTTCCGGAATTCGCCGCGGTCAAGGCCGACATGTTCAGCGAGTTTGCCGCCCTTTCCCGCGAGGCTTTCTTGGGCCCGGGCGCCACGCTCGGCGGCATCTTCGCCAGCTCGTCGACGATCGTGAGCCCAAGCCTTGCGACCTACTACGGCTTGCCAGCCGTCACCGGCGCTTCACCTGGGAAAGCGCCGCTGGCTGGCACGGCGCGAGCGGGCCTGCTCACCTCCGGCGCGCTCGTGGCGTCATGGTCACGCGACAAAGATACGGCCCCGATGAGTCGCGGCCGAAAGCTCTTGGAGCGCGTGTTGTGTCAGGCCTTGCCGCCGCCGCCGCCGTCGCTCGACGTGCCCCCGATACCCAAGCTCGACAACGCCACCACCCGCGAACAGTACGTGATTCACGCGCAGAACCCGACTTGCACGGGTTGCCACGACACGCTCGACTCGGTCGCGTTCGCGCTCGAAGAGTTCGATTCTGCGGGACACTACCGAACGACCGAAAACGGCAAGCCGATCGACGCCTCGGGTCAGGTCCAGAACGCCGGCGACGCGAGCGGCCCGTTCTCGAACATGGCCGAGCTTGCGACACGCCTTTCGGGCTCGAGCTACGCGCGCGCCTGCTTGGCCCGCAACTACGTGCGGTTCGCCGGAGGTCGCGCCAAGCACGACGAGGACAGCTGCCTGGTCGACGGGCTGGTCGACGCCGCTCGCGCGCACGGTGACTCGCCGAGCGAGCTTGTCGTGGCGCTCGTCACCTCCGACTTCTTTCGCTCTCGGCAACGGCTATGAATTCATCACCTTCGCGTGATCGTTCCAAGGCGCCGGGTCCCGAAGCCACACGTGACGATCTGGCCGAGAATGATGACGAGCGGTTGGTTGCGGCCTTGCGTTGTCGCGATCTGGCAGGGGCCCGCAAGCTCTACGAGCGCTTCGCGACGCCGGTCGAGCGCGTCGTGCGGCACCGACTAGGTCGTGACGCAGACGTGGACGACATCGTCCAAGAGGTCTTCCTGACGGCGTTCGTCTCCGCCGACTCGTTGCGCGAGCCGAACGCACTCCGCGGCTGGCTGCTCGGCATTGCGGTGAGCAAGGCTCGCGATCATGCGCGGTCGCGCTGGCGACGGCGCTGGCTCGAATACGTGCCCGCGCACCTGCTGCCCGATCCACCCGCGCGGAACTCGCTCTCGCACGACGCCCAGTGTGACGTCGCCAGCATCCTCAACCGGCTTGGCACCGAAGAACGCGAGGTGCTGCTCGCTCGACGCTTCGAGCAACTCTCGCTGGCGGAAACCGCTGAGGCGCGCGGACTCAGCCTGGCCACGTTGAAGCGCCGCTTCCGGCGCGCCGAGTCGAAGTTCATTGCCTGCGCGCGACTTCACCCGGCGCTGTCACCGTGGCTCCAAGCAAGCCTGTAGCCCATGCAAGCGCGCCGCTCAGCAAAGCCGCTCGCAAAGCCTAGCCCGGTGCCGACGCCTAAGCACCGGGGATGCCCGCTCTCTAAAAAGCCCGCCGATTTACACCCCGAAGCCGGGCGGCCGCAGCGGTCGCTTCATTGGGGAACGTAGATCTCCGGTGTGGGGGCGCGCAGCTCGCCCCATACGACTACCCTGCCGTCCATCGAGACAGCGGCGGCCGTTTCGTGCGTCATGTACACGGAGGTTGCCTTGAGCCCCTCAGGCACGGCGCTGCCCATCAGTGTTCCCCAGCACACCACGTGCCCGTCGAACTGGACCGCGCAGCTTGACTGGTTGCCAGCCGCTACACTCGTGGCCTTGAGCACCGTAGGCACATCGAGGGCCCCGCCATCCTTGTCGCCCCAACAAGTCACGGTGTCATCCTCTTGGATGGCACAGGCGTGCCGAGCGTTGATGTTGTACTCGTACCAGCCACCGCAGGCTATCGCCTTAGCCTTGAGGCCAGACGGCGCTTGCGGTGCGCCGTCACCCCAGCAAGTGACCAAGTTGTCGCTAGTGATCGCGCAGTTGTAGGTGCAGGAACACAGCGCGCGAGCCAACAAGCCCGGCGGAACAGCGAAGACGCTGTCCGGCGCAACAACGGCTTCGTCACCGCCGCGCCAACAGGACACCGCACCATCGCGAGCGAGCGCGCACGAATGAAAATAGCCTGACGTGATCTGCACCGAATCTTTGACGGCCGGCGGGGGCACCAGGCCCAGATCCGCCCCCCAGCAGGTGATCGCATCGCTCGGCGTCTTCGGATCGCCGACGATCGCGCACGCACCGTGATGGCAGCCCGACAGGTAGCTCGCCTTGAGATTGGCAGGCGCGCGGTTGCGATTGCCGCCATTGCCATCGTGGTGGGGCAGACCCCAGCACTGCGCCAGACCATCCTGACCGACGGCGCACGCGGCCCACCCGCCGAGTGCCACGCGCCCAGGTGGCGCAACCGCAGCGAGCTCAACAGAACCGCCGCCACTTCCTCCAACGCCGTCGCTCGTGCCGCCTGATCCACCCGCGCCACCTGAGACACCGCCGTTCGGCATGGCGGAGCTGGCGCTCGTGTCACCGGCAACGTCCGTCCCGCCGCCGCTCGCTGCCGGCGCGCCGCCACCGCCAACAACCAGCGACGGGCCGCCACCCGAGGCCAACGTGCCGGGCGTCGCGGCGCTGCCACAGCCGAGGACTGACGCCACCGCTAGTCCCAGCAGGGTCGCAAACTTCAACGCCGAGGGCAGTTGACTCTTCTTCATTGGAACAATTGCCTGCAAGCCCACCGATTCCGCGGATGCGATGCCAGGCTGTCTAGGGAGGCGGAGCGAAGAACTCGGGCCGGATCCGCTCGGGGGGGGAGGGGTCGCCTGTTCGACTCCAGCTAAGTTCCATGACGGCCCCACCCTCCTTCTGGAAGTACTCGACACGAATGTCGTAACTGATCCCGGCTTTCAATTGCATCTCGAAGTCATGATTCGAGCCGTCGTGCAATGCCCAATCGTCGACGTACTGGACGCCATCAATCCATACCCGCGATCCGTCGTCCGAACGTGTACCCAACGTGTACTTATCGGTCACCTTTGGTTTGAGTCGCCCGGTCCAGCGCGCCGAAAAGTAGTCGTGCCCAATCGCGAGACTCGGGCCGACCTTCTCCCAGCTACCCGGTCGACCATTGAAATCGATATTCCCCTCAATCTGAGTGAGCAGCGCCGGTGGGGTCAACTCGGGAGTACCCGACCATTTGAAGTATTCACCCTTCAAGCCTTGGCCTGGAGGGACGACCGGCCTGGGAGGGTCCATCGGCGCCAAGCCGCCCGCGCCCGCAGCGCCGGAAACTGGCGTCAGGCCAGCGCTACCAGCGGCTGCACCGCCCGACGCCGAGGGGGCGCCGGAAGCTGAAGCCCCGCCAGTCGCCGACGGTGTGCCGGAGGCAGAAGCGCCAGCCGACGCCGAAGGGGCGCCGGAACTCGAAAGCGCGCCACCCATCGAAGGCACGCCGGCGGACGTGGGCGTCAGCATCGAAGCGCCGGAACTTCCGCCAGTTCCAGCGGCCACGGGCGGGGCTTGCACCGCAGGCGAATCGACCCCCGACCCGCAGCTCAGCAGCAACGCGATCGACAGGGGTACTGCCAAGGGGCGGCCCCGCCAACGATTCAATAGGTGAATGCCCTCGCTGAGATCCGGTGAATGCCGCAGGCGACCGTTCGTTGAAGATTTGTGCATTGGCTCCGCGCGCGTTCGTGTCGGACCTCTAAGCCGGCTTTCAGGGCGCCGCGGCCGCTGGGTCTGCCGCGCGACGCAGCGTGAAAGCAGGGCTGGTGGCGAGCTTGGCGACCAGCGCGGGGAAGCTGAACTGCGACTCCGCAAAGCTCTTCGCCAGCACATCGATTTGTGCGTCATCGAAGGCGTCCGGAGCGCGTGCGGTCGCGTAGGTGAACAGTTTGCTGGCTACGCAGCGCGGGAACCGAGCGTCGGCCGCAATCGCCGACGCCAACTCTTTGGGTCCGTTGAAGGGCGCACCGGTCGTCGGCATTTGACCGGTGAGGTCCAAAGGTTGACCGCGGTAGTCGTCGATCCACTTGCCGGCGCCGTCGAAGTTCTCGAGCGCAAAGCCCATCGGATCCATGATCTGGTGGCAAGCCGCACACGTTGGGCTCGCACGGTGCTGAACCATGACGTCGCGCATCGTCATGCTCTCGGTGTCTTTCAACGCAGGAAGAGGTGGTATGCCTTTGGGCGGCGGCGCGGGCGTGGTGCACAGCAGCTGCGTAAGTACCCACTTGCCGCGAGTAACGGGCGAGCTTCGCTCTGGACGAGCGAGATATGACAGCAGTCCAGCTTCTCCCAGCAGGCCACGACGACCCGTTGCGGCCAGACTCGTCCGTTCGAACTCGGTCTTTCCGGTTGTCGGCAGCCCATAGTACGTGCGCAGGCGATCGTTGAGAAACGCGTAGTCTCCGGTCACCAGATCGAGCGCGCTCCCGTCGCCATGCGCCACGAAGGAGAACAGGCGCTGTGACTCCTGCACCAAATCAGCGTCGAGTGACGCGTCGAAGTCGGGATGCCATGTCGGGTTCTTGGTGACGCCCGGTATTGCCCGAAGGAACAACCATTGGCCCGCGAAGTTGTCAGTGAGGGCTTGAGCCTTCGGGTGGGCCAGCATGCGAGTGACCTGGGTCTCGAGAGTCTCGGGCTTGGTCAACGTTGCCTGGTCGGCCAGGCTAGTGAGCTCTGCGTCGGGCATCGTGCTCCACAAGAAGTAGCTCAGGCGAGCAGCCAGCTCGTAATCGTCGAGGGCACGATAGCCTTTGACCGCATCCGCGGCAGACTCAAACCGATAGAGAAACCGAGGCGAGGAAAGAACTTCTCGCAGGGCGGCCCCGATCGCTTCGTCGAACCCGGCACCTGCGGCCGTGGCGGCAGTCGCCACCGAAACCAACCGTGTAAGCAGGTCGGCCTCTACAGGGCGACGCCAAGCGCGCGTCGCGAATGGCTTGAGAATATCTGCCGCACACGTGGCTTCCTGGCCCGGGGTTGGTTTGCAGGTAAAGACGCGACCGTAGGGGGAAGTGGACCCTGATTCGGGGGCGGCGGTGGCGTTCTCAACCCCGAATGCCTTGACGTGAACCAGAGGACCGCAATTGTAGAGTCCGGTCGAACAGTTGCCGATATGGGCTCCGATTGCGAGCGAGTGGAGCCCTCGCGTAAGCTGCGCCTGGACAACATAGTCACCTTCGCCCTTGTCGATCACCACCGAGCCGGCAAG
>JBBRMI010000203.1:0-14214 GCA_038230915.1 Polyangiales bacterium
GACCGACATCAGCGGCCTGGTCAAGGGTGTTCCGGATTGGCTGCTGTGGCTTGACGACCACGGTGTCTTACAAGGCGCCGGTGACTTCTCGGCGGGCGTGTCGAGCGCGATCACGTTCGGGCTGAGCGACAAGTTGATTGGGGCGACGGGGCTCGGGCGGTACGGCAGCAAATGCTCGGGGGCGTTCGCGGTGGGGCGGTATACGGGGATGGCGGTGGCGGTCGTTGGGGGGTCGGTCGCCGGCTTGGGGAGGGCGGCGGTTGTGGAGGGGGCGGAGGGGGCAGCAACGCTCACTTCTTCGTCGATCCGATTTAGCCAGAGCTCCGTGAATGGCGTGGGCTCGATCGCGGAAAGCATGGCTGCAAACGGATGGGTGGGCGCTCCGATCGACGTCGTCCAGTTGGAGAGCGGTCTTGTCACCGTCGACAATACTAGGCTGCTTGCGGCGAGCATGACGGAGACGCCCGTCCAGGCGGTCGTTCACGACGCCGCGGCGGCGCTCCCTGGTTCAATGGCGGAGCGGTTTGGCGATGCTGCGACTTGGGGCGAGGCCGTCCTCTCTCGGATTGGCAATCAAAATGCTGCCTACCGCTCGCTCTTTCCGAACGGTTCGTGGACAACTGGAGTTGGCGCACCATGACCGAAACCAAGCTGTTCGAGGCAGATGATCTTGATGTGCAGGTGCAAGTGCCAGATGCGCTTCTGCGCATCGTTGGCCAAAATCTCGTCGACCTGACGCCTTGGCACGTGATGCCGAGAGATGTCGCGTTGAAAAGGCTTCGAGGTTTGCGGCAGCGATACTCCAAAAAATATGTTCCTTTCGCTCGGCGTCAGGACAACGATGACTTGGCGTGCCTTGATCCCACCCGCCCCGGCGAGGTCGTGATCGTGCACGATTTCGCAAGCGAAGGGACTGAGTCGCGCGGTCAGTTTGACACTTTCTGGCACTGGTTTCGCTCTGCGATCGAAGACATGATTCTGTTCGAGTGAGCTGCTCATGAACGACGCCGAACTGAGCAAGGCGCTATCACATGCGCTTCGTCACGAGCCGTGGCTTTTTGAACTCGAACTCGACGATGATGGATGGGCTTCGCTGGACGCCGTGCTGTTCGCTTTGCGCGAGCAGCGAGCGGAGTGGCAGAGCTTGACTGCAGCCGATATCGACCGCGTGATTCGCTTGTCGCCCAACCGGCGTCACGAAATCGACGCGCGACGCATTCGTGCTCTGTATGGCCACAGCGTGCCCGGCAAGCTCCGGCGAAGGCCGGGGTACCCCCCAACGCTGCTCTTCCACGGAACTTCGGCCAGCGCGTCCGCCACCATTGCCAAAGAGGGCCTAAGGCCCATGTCCAGGCAGTACGTGCACCTCTCGATTGACGCGCTCACGGCCCAGGAGGTTGGGCGGCGTAAATCAACGCGAACGGTGGTCTGGGAGATCGCTTCGGCGCTGGCGCATCGAGCGAGTGTCCCTTTCTACGAGGGAAACGACAAGGTGTGGCTTGCCGACCTGGTGCCCAGCCAGTTCATGCGCGTGATGTCATGAACCCGCTGGCGAATCTGCGATGACACGCGCGCTCGTGTGCGCACAAGGAGCGTTGGTGTGCCTTCTCCTGCAAGTATGGTGCGACGCCCCTTCCTGGCCGTGGTGGCCGCGTTGGCTGCGCTGCTCGTCTCAATCACGGCCGCCGCCTCCACGCGACCGGTGGCCCCAACCGTCACCAGCACCCCCGAAGCGTCACCCGCCGCCGCGTGCGACGCGTACGTCATGGCTCTGCGGGTCCCCCAGGGAGGGCGGCGGTCGTGGAGGGGGCGGAGGCGGGTGGAATAATGCGGGGAATCAACGGCTTGGGTGGTGTCGTGTCCGGCGCTGAGAATGGTGCTGGCGGGCTCGTAGTGACGGCTGAGGGGTCGGTACAGGGGGCCGACTTCGCAAGGTTTGTCAACGGCGGCTTGATGAGGGGGGGGCCGTCGATATTTTGAGTGGTGTTCACGGCAATGTCGCAGGCGTGATGACGGCCGACGCAGCAATCCTAGTTGAGGATGTGGCGGCGTTTGGCGGGATCGAGGGCGTAACGGTCCACAACCTCGCTGAACTTTCACCTTCTGCGATCTCCGGCATGCTCAACGGACCCGGCACGACCATCGGAGCATTCTGCAACAGCGGGGCATGTCTCGCTCCTTTCATGGGCTTATAGCAATGACGTTTTTCGAAGATCTCTCGCCGTACACTTACAGCGAAGCGGCGCCCCGCGGCGCCTCGGCACGAAATGTGGGCTGGCTGGACGCGAAACACGACTTCCCACGTGAACGGCCTCGTCCCGAATTACTTGACGCGCTCTGGGAGTATTGTTCGATATTAGTTGTTCCCACGAGGGGACTTCATGGCTGTGAGCTTTGCACCTCTGCTACGAACACGTTTGCAAGACGCGAAACCAAACTGCTTCTCGGCTCGGGCGAGATCCGAGTATTGGGGTCCGCTGGTGATGTGTTCGCGGCCCCGAATCTGATCTTTCATTACATTTGCGATCATCAATATCAGCCCCCCCAAGAGTTCCGTCAGGCAGTTGAAATGGGACCGCATCCGACGAGCGCCGAGTACAGGCGCTTGCTGGACCGCCTAGGGCTCTCGTGGCGGGAGAACCTCCCGGTGAGCGACGAGCCAAAGCGCTTTCGATTTGTCCGAACGGAGGACGGTGTTGAACAGCAGGAAGAGAAGGGCGGTGGCGGCGAACACTGAGGTAGACGGCCCGCCGTGCTGATGCGCGCAGCGATCATTTCTCGAGCAGCGGTGTTCATCCGCTTGTTCGTCGATCTGTCTAACAGGTACATCCAAGCGAACTGGGCGACCTTCCAGGGCAACGTAACATTCATCGGCGGCGGGGTGCCGTGGTGACCGCCGTGAACCCCATCGTGTTGAGTAGCTCAAGCGGCAGCTTGACCCTGGCTATCGACGAGCAAGGTGTTGGCGGTTGGTGCCAAGTCCATCTGCTCGTGGCGGGTGTTGGGCGCGGGTTGGGTGCAGAACGCCTGAAGTACATCGCTTCGCACCTCACTTCATTTCTTGCAGATCCTTCGCCCAGCCGGCGCTGGGTCTTCAGCCTCTCGGAGCTACACACCTCTGCGTACGGTGAGCAACTCGCAGCGGACACGATCATTGAGCTTCAGGACGCGAACGCGCAGTGGTTTGCTAAGATCGTGCTCACGCCGACCGAGAAGAGCGAGTGGATGCAGGAATTGTCGCGGCACACCGGAGCTTGAGTTGCGTCGCCAAGGTGTTGCGCCAGAGTAGCGCAGTTGACCTTTTCAACGCTGCCAACCAACAACCACGCCCCGTGGGCCCGCTAGCTCGTAGTTCCGACCCGTACCGTGACCGGGATTGAGTCGCTGACGCTTTGCGCCTCGCCGGACAGCAGCGCAATCAGCCGAGTGAACGCGGTCTCGGCTAGGGCTTCGGAGTCGAAGACGGCCGTCGTGAGGCCGACTAGCTCGCCGTACTCGTCGCCGTCGAAGCCGACCAGCTTGATGTCGCCGGGCGGCGAGATGCCGAGCCGACGCAAGCGGTGCCAGACCTGCATCGCGCCGTGGTCGTTGGAGCAGAAGATGGCAGCGTCGCCGCGCGCGGCGAGCTCACGTAGCTTGGCGTCGGTCAGCTCTTCGAGCGTGAGCTTCGTCAGCGTCGACTCTTCAGCGAGGTTGGCCCACGTCTCTTGGGTGCCCTTCCAGCGCTCGATGTGGCTGAGGTGTTGGTCTTCGACTTGAACGAAGGTCAAGCTCTTGGCGCCGCGGTCGCGCAGGTGAGTCACCAATGCCGCCGCGCCGCCGCGGTTGTCGATGGCGATCGTGTTGCCCTTGTACTTGGCGTAGCTCGGATGATGGGGGTCGAGGACGATCGACGGGCGGGCGTACGCGCTCGAGAAGCGCACGGCGGCGGGGGCCGGCACGTCGCCCCACACCAAGAGGCCGTCCGCGTGTAGTGGCAGGCTGTTTTCGCCGTTGGAGTCGGCCAGCTGCTGATGCGCCATCAGATTCAAGGTGAGCTGTCGATTTGCGGCCAGCCTGGCAAGCGCCTGGGCCGTGCGAACAACCGGCGGATCGGTCAGGCAACCGAACGCGCTGGGCATCACCAGACCGATGGCGTGACCGCTCGAGCCGGCCAGGCGCTTCGCGGCCCAGTTGGGTATGTAGTTGTGCTCGGCGGCGGCTTTGCGCACGCGAGCGCGGGTCGCAATCGACACCTTGGGGCTGTCCCGGAGCGCCAAGGAGACGCTCGACTTATCCATACCCAGCATCTGGGCGAGGTCCGTGATGGTGACGCGCGGCCGTTTTTCCAACGGTCTCATGCTTACTACATTCAGAACGGGGCCGCCGGGAGCGGCGCCCGGCAGGAGGGGATGGTCGGCCGAGTCCTTGGTGGGAGCGGTTTCGCGCCGGTCCTCGTGACGCCGACCCCACCGCGGCTTCTCCTCGCTGGCGCGTGGACTCGACTTTTCGAATGATTTGCTCAAGGTGGTTCAGGGGCTCGTGTTTCTAGGGGCCGCTCAGGTCTCGATTTTTTTTCGCGCGACTCGATGCGTCAATTGGCCGGAAATCTCAGTTTCATTGGTGAAGCCGCGGAGTTGCCAGCTTCCATCCGGATTCTAGTCAACCGCTTGACCAAGCCAATTTCCCAGAGTACAGTCTGATTCGCGTTGGATGTTGTGCCCCCTTGCGCGGGGTGATTTGTCTGTCGTCCGAACAGCAACTGCTGGCGGCTCGAACAGCAGCCGTTGACGGCTGCCTGCTCGGCGTCGCTGACGGTTGTCCGAGCAAAGCCCATGACGGAACTTGTCAATACGCTGGAGACTTTTTCGGATTCGTCGGCCTTGGCCCGTCCGAGACTCACGGTCGCTGAAGTGCACACGCGCCACGGCGAGTTCATCTGGAAGACGCTCTACCGCATGGGCGTGCGCTCCCCGCACCTGGAAGATGTCTACCAGGAGGTGTTCCTGGTCGTGCATCGTCGGCTCGATTCGTATGCCGGCCACTGTGCGATCACGACCTGGCTGTTCGAGGTTTGCTTTCGCGTCGCCGCTGGTTATCGCCGCCGCGCGCACTTCCGTCGTGAGCAGCTGGTGCCCGATGCGGCGTCGGTGGCCTACGTCGCTGCGCCCACACCCACGCCGGAGCGTGAGGTCGAGAAGCGCCAAGCGGCTGATCGCTTGCAAGACATTTTGAGCACGCTCAACCTGGAGCAGCGCGTGGTCTTCACCATGTTCGAGCTCGAGGGCCTGACCTGCGATCAGATTGGTGAGAACATCGGCGTGCCGGTCGGCACCGTGTACTCGCGTTTGCACCGCGCTCGGAAGGCGTTCTTGCGCGCTCTGTCGCGCCAGCGTGCGCGCGACGCACGCCGCGAGTCCTAGTCGCGGCCTCATGCTCGGGTGAATGGCGGCGCCCTAGTTCCTCCTTCAGTAAATTTTGCGTGCTCGAAAGACGGAGCAGCGAGCGAACAGGTAGGTGGGAGGGCCCCAAGGCGTCTCCGGTCCGCCCCTATTGACAGAAAAGCGCGTTGTTTCGCGCATGAACCGCCTTCCTGTTGGATCGTAAAGCGTCGTTCCTACGCGTGCCCGGCTTCGTACGACTTGATCTGCGATTCGAATCCCAAGATGTAACCTAGCTGGTCGATCCCATTGAGGAGACAATGTTGAGCGAAACCGTCGATCGGGAATTGGACCTTCACGCCGTCGGGTAGCGTCAGCTGGGCACGGGCGAGATCTACCGACATTGGCGCTTTGGGGTTGGCCATGACCGCGGCGACGAGCTTGGCGTGAGTGGCGGCGTCGACCTGGATCGGCAAGAGGCCATTCTTCAAGCTGTTGCCTTTGAAGATGTCGGCGAACGAGGTGGAGATCACCGCGCGGATTCCCCAACCCATCAGCGCCCACGGCGCGTGCTCGCGCGACGAGCCGCAGCCGAAGTTGTCACCCGCGACGATGATTTGTGCGCCTTGCGCCTCAGCCTTGTTGAGCGCGAAGTCGGGGTTGTCTTTGCCGTCGGGCAAGTAGCGCCAGTCGAAGAACAGTTGCTTGCCGAGGCCGTTCTTGTCGAGCGTCTTGAGGAAGCGCGCTGGGATGATCTGGTCCGTATCGACGTTTTCGGCCGAGAGCAGGACTGCGTGCGAGGAGAGAGTCGTGAAGCTTGCCATGATGTTGAGCTCTGTAACGTTATTGTGCGGCTCGAGATTTTACAGGGAGTCGCTGATGGCGGGCGCGCCCGCCGCCCTGATGGGACGAAACGGGTATCGCTGGGGCGCGTCGCCGCCAGTTTCTTCCTAGATCGGGAGATCGGGAGTCGTGCGAGCCCAGAACGCATTTTTCGTTCGGAGGACCGAACAAAAAATCGATCTCGCATGGAGAGCGCAACCGATCGCGGGCGGCAGCGCGAGCCCCAAAATTCGCGCTCGCAGAGCTCCCGATCTTCCGATCTCCCTGTGAAAAAATCTCGAGACTCATGTTTTGGGTCTCGTTAGGCGAGGGTTCGGACGTCGGTGACTTTGCCGGTGACCGCGGCGGCGGCGGCGGTGAGCGGGGAGGCGAGGAAGGTACGGCCACCTTTGCCTTGGCGGCCTTCGAAGTTGCGGTTGCTCGTGCTGACCGCGTACTGGCCGGGCGACAGCTGATCGCCGTTCATGGCGATGCACATCGAGCAGCCCGGTTCGCGCCACTCGGCGCCGGCATCGGTGAACACGCGGTCGAGGCCTTCGGCCTCCGCCTGCTTCTTGATGTCGTGCGAGCCCGGCACGACCAACGTGCGCACGCCATTGGCGACCTTGCGACCTTTGAAAATACTGGCGGCGGCGCGCAAGTCCGAGATGCGCGAGTTGGTGCACGAACCGACGAACACCACGTCGACCTTGTGGCCGAGCAGCGGCTTGCCGCCTTCTAGGCCCATGTAAGTCATGGCCTTTTCGAAGGCTGCCCGCTCGGCGCCAACGAAGTCGCTGGCCGACGGCAGTGCTTGGGTGATGCCGACGCCCATGCCCGGGTGCGTGCCGTAGGTGATCATCGGCTCGAGCGCCGAGGCGTCGATGTCGACACGCGTGTCGTACACGGCGCCGGCGTCGCTCGGCAGCTTTTTCCAACGCTCGAGCGCCTTGTCCCAGTCGGCGCCCTTCGGCGCGTACTCGCGGCCGTTCACGAACTGGTAGGTGGCGTCGTCGGGCGCGATCATGCCGGCGCGCGCGCCGCCTTCGATGCTCATGTTGCAGACGGTCATGCGCGCATCCATCTCGAGCGCGCGAATCGCCGACCCGGTGTACTCGAGCACGTAGCCCGTGCCGCCCGCGGTGCCGATCTTGGCGATCAGCGCGAGGATGATGTCCTTGGCGGTGACGCTCGGGCCGAGCCGGCCTTCGACGCGCACTTCCATCGTCTTCGGCTTCGTCTGCAGCAGGCACTGCGAGGCCAAGACATGCTCGACTTCGCTCGTGCCGATGCCGAACGCTAGCGAGCCGAACGCACCGTGCGTCGAGGTGTGGCTGTCGCCGCACACGATCGTCATGCCCGGCTGGGTGAAGCCGCGCTCCGGGCCGACTACGTGCACGATACCGTTGCGCGAGTTACCCAGCGGATACAGCTGGATGCCGAACTCGGCACAGTTCTTTTCGAGTTGCGAGAGCTGAGCCTTGGCTTCGTCGTCGATGACTTGCAGATGCTTGGGCAAGGTCGGCGTCGAGTGATCCATCGTCGCGATCGTGCGCTCCGGCCGGCGCACTTTGAGCCCACGCGCCCGCAGCCCCGAGAACGCTTGCGGGGACGTCACCTCGTGAATCAGGTGCAGATCGATGTAGAGCACGCTTGGGCGCCCGGCCTCTTCGGCCACGATGTGAGTTTCCCAAACCTTTTGGAACAGCGTTTTTGCCATCGGCTTCTTCGTCTCTTGTCTCAATTAGCGACTTGGGCGAGCCTGTCGGCCGCGTCGTCGGTCTTTTCATAGGTGCCGAGCATCGCGAGCAAGCGATTGAGCGCGGCGAGGTAGGCTTTGGTGCTAGCGACGATCACGTCGGAGTCCGCGGCGTTGCCGTGGAAGACTTGCGTCTGGCCAGCGCCGTGTTGCGGGTTGACTCGACCGTCGCTGGCAACGGCGCGCAGCCGCACGCTGGCGTGACCGAGCGCGTCGATGCCCTCGGTGACCGCGTTGATCGAGTACTCGATCAGCTCGCTCGGCGCCTTGACCATCTCGTCGATGGCGGTGAACACGGCGTGCACCGGACCGGTGCCGACGGCGGCGTTGACGACGCTTTCGCCATTCGGATCGCGGAGCTTGACGGTGGCGGTCGGCATGCCGTTCGAGCCGCACGTAACCTGGACGGCTTCGAGCGAGAAGTACTCGCGCGCACGTCCGACCTCCGAAGCGGCCAGCGCCTCCAAATCGGCGTCGGTGATGCGCTTTTTCTTGTCGGCCAGCACTTTGAAGCGCAAGAAAGCCGCCTCCAGGCCCTCACCCTCGAGCGCGTGACCCAGCTCGCGCAGCCGGACGCCGAACGCGTGCCGCCCGGAGTGCTTGCCCAAGACCAGCAGGGTCTTGCTCGCGCCGACGCTCTCCGGCGTCATGATCTCGTAAGTCTGTGAGTGCTTCAGCATGCCATCTTGGTGGATGCCGGCCTCGTGCGCGAAGGCGTTGGCGCCGACGATCGCCTTGTTCGGTTGCACGACCATACCGGTGCGCAGGCTGACCAGGCGGCTCAGTCGCGTGAGCTGCGTGGTGTCGATGCCGGTGCGCAGGCCGAACAGTGGCGCGCGCGTGTGCAGCGCCATCACCACCTCTTCGAGGGAGGTGTTGCCGGCGCGCTCGCCGATGCCATTGATCGTGACCTCCGCCTGCCGTGCGCCGTTGCGAATGCCGGCCAGCGCGTTGGCCGAAGCCAGGCCCAAATCGTTGTGGCAGTGCACGGAGATAGTGACGTCGTCCACGCCCTTCACGTTCGTGACGATGCCGGCGATCATCGCGCCGAACTCTTCCGGCACGGTGTAGCCGACGGTGTCGGGGATGTTCAACGTGGTCGCGCCAGCGGCGATCGCCGCGTCGAGCACCTCGTACAGGAACTCCGGCTCGGTGCGGCCGGCGTCTTCAGGGCTGAATTCGACGTCTTCACACAGCGAGCGCGCGAGGGCGACCATCTGCGAAGTGCGCGCGACCACCTCTTCTTTGGTCATCTTGAGCTTGTGCTCGCGATGAATCGGCGACGTCGCCAAAAACAGGTGGATACGCGGGTGTTTGGCCGGCGAAACGGCTTCGAACGCGGTGCGAATGTCTTTCTCGGTCGCGCGCGCTAGCCCGCAGATCGTCGGCGGCTCGCTGGAGATTCGGCCTTGCGGCACGTCGTTGCCGATCGTCTTGGCGATCTCCTTCACGGCGCTGAAATCATCTGGCGACGCCGACGGAAAGCCCGCCTCAATCACGTCCACGCCGAGTCGCGAAAGCCCTCGCGCGACTTCGAGCTTCTCTTCGCTGGTCATCGTCGCGCCCGGAGACTGCTCTCCATCGCGCAACGTCGTATCGAAGATCCGGACGTAACTGGGGTCGGGCTTGGTAACTGGACTAGTCATTGTGCGTTCCCGTAACTGCTCTTTCAGGACCCAGATTTTTTCACAGGGAGATCGGGAGATCGGGAGATTTTGGGGGTTCGAGACCCAGTGCACGGAGATCGTGACGGCGTCCAAATGATGCGAAGCTCGGAACCAAAAATGCTCGGCTCCCGATCTCCCGATCTCCCTGTGAAAAAATCTCGAGACTCATGGCGACTTTCGGCTCCGTTAGGACGCGACGGCGACTGACTTCAGACTCGAGGCGGGTTGGACGGCTTCGGCGGCTTCGCCGCGGGCACCGCGCGTCATGGCGACGGTGCCGGTTTGCACCATCTCCAAAATGCCGAACGGCAGCAGCATCTGCACCAAGCCGTCGATCTTGTCCTGCGTGCCGGTGACTTCGACGATCAACGTTTCCGGGTGCACGTCGATGAAGCGTGCGCGGAAGACGTCGCACAGCTGTAAGATTTCCGAGCGCTTGTCCGGGCCGGCTTTCACCTTGATCAGCACCAAATCACGCGAAACGTTGGCCTTGTGCGTGATGTCCTCGACGCTTATCACATTGACCATCTTGTACAGATTGGCTTCGATGCGGACGGCTTTGTCGTCGTCGGCTTCGACCACCATCGTCATCCGCGAAACGCCGTCTTGATTGGTGCGGCCAACGTTGAGTGAGACGATGTTGTAGCCGCGGCGGCGAAACAGCGAGGTCACGCGGTTCAAAACGCCCGGTTGGTCTTCCACATAGGCGATGAACGTATGGCTTGGCGGCGAGGGAAAAAAGGAGGTGGTCACTTGTCTTTTCCGATCTCGAAAATCGGGTTGTGCTCGCCAGAAGAGGCGGCGGGTTTTGGCCTGCGGATCATGTTGTCCAGATCGGCGCCGGCCGGCACCATCGGGTACACGCTGTCTTCCTGCTCGACGCGGAAGTCGACGATGCAGGTGTCGGGGCAGTTGCGCGCTTCTTCGACCGCCGCCTTCACCTGATCACGCTGGGTGACGCGCACGCCCTTGAGACCGTGCGCCTCCGCCAACTTCACGTAGTCGGGGCTCTTGATCGGCGTCGCCACGTAGCGGCCGCCGTAGAAGAACTGCTGCCACTGGCGGACCATGCCCAGGTAGCCGTTGTTGATGACGGCGATGTTGACCTTGATGCCTTCTTGCGCGCAGGTCGCCAGCTCGCAAGCGGTCATCTGGAAGCCGCCGTCGCCAGCGATTACCCAAATCTCGTCATCGGGGCAGGCGAAGCGCGCGCCCATCGCGGCCGGCAGCGCGAAGCCCATCGTGCCCGCACCCCCCGACGTGATCAGCTTCCGCGGATAATCGTGTTTGTAGTACTGGGCTTCCCACATCTGGTGCTGGCCCACGTCGGTCACGACCAGCGCCTTGCCGTCGGTGTAGCGCCACAGGTCGTGAATCACGTGCGCCGCGAACAGCCGACCGTTGTCGGGCAGGTTCGTGATCTCGCGCACCGCGCTGTCACCCTTCGAGTCTTCGATCTGCTTCGTCCACTCGCTGACGTTCACGCCGTCCACGTGCGGATTGAGCATGCGTAAGATTTCGCGAACGTCGCCCAACAGCGCCAGATCCACCTTCACGTTCTTGTTGATCTCGGCCGGGTCGAGCTCGACGTGGATCTTCTTGGCGTTCAAGGCGTACGTCTTCAGGTTGCCGGTGACGCGATCATCGAAGCGCATGCCGAGCGCGATGATTAGATCGGCTTCTTGGATGGCCTTGTTGACCCAGGCTTCGCCGTGCATGCCCATCATCCCCAAGCTGCGCTCATGCGTGGCCGGGAAACCGCCCAAGCCGAGCAGCGTTTGCGCGACCGGAATGCCGGTTTTATGCACGAATTCCAGCAGCGCGGCGGTGGCGTTGGCTTTGATGATGCCGTGACCACAGAAGACGATCGGGCGCTTGGCGGCCTTGATCATATCGACGGCGCGCTCGATGTCCGAGGGCAGCGGGTGCTTGTCCGGGCGGTAACCAGGCATGCGCACCGGCGAGCTGTCGTAGCGGTATTCGGTCGTCGCTTGCTGCGCGTCCTTGGTGATGTCGACCAGCACCGGCCCGGGGCGGCCCGAGGCGGCGATGTAGAAGGCCTTGCGCAGCGTCGGCCCGATGTCGGCCGCCTTCGTCACCAAGAAGTTGTGCTTGGTGATTGGCAAAGTGATGCCGGTGATGTCGACTTCTTGAAAGGCGTCGCTGCCGATCAGGTGCGAGCCGACTTGACCGGTGATCGCCACCATCGGGATCGAATCCATCATCGCGTTGGCGATGCCGGTGACCAGGTTGGTCGCGCCGGGCCCCGAGGTGGCGACGCACACGCCGACTTTCCCGGAAGCGCGTGAGAAGCCGTCGGCCATGTGCGCGGCGCCTTGCTCGTGCCGCACCAAGATGTGGCGCAAGTGTGGGTAGTCGGTCAGGGCGTCATAGGCCGGCATGATCGCGCCGCCCGGGTAGCCGAAGACCGTCTTGACCCCTTCATTGACGAGCGCCTCCCAGATAATCTGGGAGCCGGTCAGGGTTTTGGGACCGGTCGAAGTGGGCTGGGGTTCGGTGAGGCTGTGAAGCGGTGCGGCCACGGCGCGTCTCCTGTTTTCTGGATGCTGGCTATTGCAGTTGATGAAGCAGAAATCAAAAAAGCCCCCGAACCTCTGGGGTGCGGGGGCTACTTGGAGGAACCGTCGTTCCGTCAGCCAGCCGCCGCACCCGAGCTAATAAGCTCGAGCGCAATGGTAACGACGACAACGACGACGCTGCCCGCTTCCTCACGAATCGACGACGCCAGCTCCGAAGAGCGCATCAGGCCGAACGCGGAAGAAGCGGACATGAGGGAAACGCACTCTGCGCCGCGGGATCGGCTTCGTCAAGCGCGTCTCCAGTCACATCGTCAGATTTTGCGGGTAATGAGCGGAAAGTGTTGGGTTATTTTGGTTGAACCAGTTGGCGGTCCCCGGTGGCATCCCCCAGACTGAGCACGTCGCACTCCGCCGAGCTGGTCCGGCCCAGCTCCGCGCGCTGCAGGAACCTTTTGTTGGCGCGTAGGTCGGCCTGGAAGCTACGCCGGCCGGGCCACACCTCCACCGCGTAGGCGCGCAGCTCCCGCGGGCACGGCGGCGTCTCGGCGCGCTCGGCCCGGTAGCGTTCGGCCACGTGCGCGAACAAGCGGCGCCAGCTCAGGCTCCCCAGACCGTTAGTCGCGCTCATCAGGAACACGCCATCGCGCACCTCACGTGAGTCGCGCCAGCTGATGTGGACTCGCCCTCGATCGTCGAAGGGCGGTAGCGCCAGCGCGCGCCCGTCGCGCCCCTCCGCCTCGAAGTACACGTAGCGGATGGGACAGAAAATCTGGCCCGGCCAGAGCGCGTAGTAGCGCACGTTCGCGATTGCGTAGCCGTACGGGCCGAGCACTGGCAACTCGATGATGCGGCGCCCGAGGTTGAACTGACGCAGCGCAAAGCATGCATAGCCTGCCTGCAGCAAGCCAAAGCTTATCAGGTGAAAAACCAGGAACACGCTCACGGCTCCGCGCTTCCAGCGCGGTGCGACGGCCGTCGGTGAGGCGGGTGCAGTTGACGTCGGCGTTGCTGGCGGTGCCAACCAGGGCAGGCGCTTCAGCCACGCGCGCGGCCACGCTGTCACGTCGGCAAACACGCAGAGGTTCGCGATGCAAAACCAAGCGAACCATCCGACCGGTAGCGTGATGTCAATCCACGTCAGGAAGAACACGGCGGACAGCAGCGCGAGCCAGCGAGTTCGCCGCCACAGCAGCAGCAACGGCATCGCGCACTCCCAGACCATGACGGCGTAGTTGATCGCGGGAGCGACGACCGGCAAAGACGCCAACCAAGCCAAGTCGAAGTGGCTGAGCATCGGGTTGGCGAAGGTCATGAAAAAGCCTGCGCCACGTCGCCACATCGGGTCCCAGAGCTTGGAGGTGCCAGCCGTGAAATAGAAGAACGCGGTGCTCAGCTGCGCCAAGCGGACTGGCCACGCCGGCACGTCGACGGGCCAGGCGTCGCGTTTCGATCGACGAAAAAGTCGCTGGTCGAGCGCGAAATGGCGGTTGCTGGGCAACAGCACCAGCTGGAACGCCATACTCGGGAGCAGCCAGTCCGCGGCGTGCGTGGCTTGCGGCAGGCGCAGCTCCAGGAAATAGAAGCAGGCCACGAAGCACACCACCGCCGCCAAGCGCGTGAAAGCGCCAAGCAACAACAGTACGCTGCTGGCAAACCACAGCCAAAAGCCCGCAAGGACGAGGCCCGGCGCGTAGTAAGCCTCGAGGCCTGGCGGCGGCGGCGCGAGCGCCTCGGTCGAGTAGAAGTAGTCGAGGTTGGGGCGCAGGGTCACGAGCTGCAGCAGCAAGACCGCAGCGAAGGCGATTCGGAAAAGCGCCTCGGCCCGTCCACTGCTGCGCTGATCGCGAAACTTCCGCCACATGCTGGTGAGGCCGCGAACATCGTCTGTCTCGCGTCGCGTGTCGAGTTGGACGGTGCTAGCAGCGGTCTTGATCCGTTGTCTTGGCGCCTCGCGAGCGCGGCCCTCGGGAGGGGGTTCGGGAGCGGGGGCGGGGGCGGCCTCGGCAAGGGTTTCGGGCGAGCCAGAGGCTGGGCCGCGCTCGCGAGGCGCCTTTCTCGGACTCGGC
>JBBRMI010000204.1:0-14207 GCA_038230915.1 Polyangiales bacterium
ACCGAACCTGCTGCCGTCACCGAAACCGCTGCCGACTGCGAATTTGTGCTGACCCCAAACCGCTGCCCCGACCGACCCCGATCCCGCTGCCGATCAGCCGATCCCGCTCCCCAACCCGGCCCGATCACCAATCAAGGCTGCTGTAGCGTACTCGTGCCGGGCGTCAGAGTCGGAACGAAACACCAGCAAGCGCCACGAAACCCAGTGTTCGGTGGTAGTGAAACGCGCAGGGCATTTCGATCGCCAGGCTGAATTTCATTCGAGGTGTGACGGGAAGCGCGGCGCCGAGCGCGGGTATTATCGCAAGATCGGGGATCGGGCGGCCAAGGGTACGCGGTGCGTACGAGAAGATGAGGGCAGTGTAGAACGGATCGTAGAAGCTCCAGCCGAGCTGCGGCATCACAGCGAAGCGCTGAAAGTGACTGGCGCCTGCTGGCGGATCCGGCCAAAGCCGCTCGGTGAATTGCAGACCCATTCCGAAGCGGACACGATCGACGAAGTAGTAGTGCAGACCCACGACGGCCGACAGGTTGATGGCGTCCTTGAGCGTGGTGGTCTTGTGCGTCGTGTAGTCGCGGCTGGCCAGCAACATGCTCAAGCTATCGGTTTGCAGACCATCGCCACGCTTGGGGGCGGCATGCGCAGCGGTGGGCAGGCTCGCGCTGGCGAAGCAAATTGCCCCACCGAACAGCACTGCCTGACAGCGTCGACGAAGCCGCACCTCTGGCGCTACGTCCGCCGCCATCATTTCGTTAGCCGCCCCGCCGCGGCTGCACAGGGCCTTGATTACGGGGCGAACTTTGCAACGAAGACGTCATCGCCGCCGGCGCTGGTCAGGGCGCCCTTGCCGAGATCGGTCGAGCCGTTCAGCGCGCCGGTGACGTAAACAGTATCGTCGAGGACGGAGGCGATCACGATCGTGGGATACGAGGCGCCGAGCGCGAAACGGCTGGCCCAAACGGCCCGGCCGTTGCCGTCGAGCGATGCGACGAAATACGTGTTGTCGAAGGGCGTGTCTTTGCCGATCGGCAGCACGGGCTTGGCGCCAAAATCGAGGATGCCTTGCGCTGAGCCGGCAATGTACGAGCGCCCCGCGTTGGAGATCGCAGAAACCGACGCCACGCGGCCCGATGCCTGCTCGCCGTAGGACCGCGACCACAAGACCGTGCCGGCGTCGTCGGCCTTCGCCACGAACGCCGCTTCACCGCCCGCTTTTGCCGGCAGCACGGTGCTGTTTACCAGCGCCGCGTTGGCCGAGTAGCTGCCGCCCATCAAAAGCCCACCCGCGCCGTCGCTTGCGGCCCGAAAGTCGTAGAGTTGGGCGCCTGCGCCTTGGACGGCGATCGACTCGATGAGTGAGGACATCGACCAGTTGGCATAGGCGAAATCCTGAATCGCAATCGAGCTCGGGGTTTGCCCGCTCGCGGCCAGCCGCATCGGCAAGACCAGCTTGTTCTTGAGCGTGTAAATGATACCGAACGACGCATCGGCGCCGGCACCCAAGTCTCGCGAGCATTGCAAGAGGGAGCTCAATTCGACTGCCACGACCACGTTGGTGGTGCCCGAGTTAGAATATTGATTTTGGTTGGGCGTGGTGCAGCCCGCGGTCAGTGTGGCACCCGGTGGCAAATCTGCCGAGTAAAGCAGCGAGCCGCTCGGTCCGATCGCCAGGCCTTTTAGCCGCGTATTACCGTCGGAAGGGATGACTCCGCCACGCAGGTACGTGCCGGCCGCGTCGACCTCGACGATGAAGAACGTGCCGCCGGTTTGCGTGCCCGTACCAAATTTGATCGATGAAGCTGGCTGCGTGAAGCCGCCGATGAAGACGTTGCCCGACGCATCGATCGCCACCGCGGTGGCGCGTTGATCCCCAGCGTCGCCGAAGCTGAGCGCCCAAACCAACGCACCGGTCTCATCGAGCTTGAGCGCGAAGGCATCGTAGCTGCCCGCGCTGATCAGCGTCTTTTTGGTGGTCACCATCGTGCCGTCCATCTGCCCGACCACGACGACGCCTCCGCCGGTGAGCGGCGCGGCAATCGCCGTCGTCTGTTGCTCGCCGGTGCCGCCGAAACGCACGCTCCAGGCTGCCGCTCGCGACGTGACGAACGGACTGGCATCCACCACGCTGCCCGCGCCGCCGGCGCCTGCGTCAGCGCCAGCCTGACCGGCGTTGCCCAGAGTACCGCCCGACGGGTCGCCGCCGGTGCCGAGCTCACCGCCCGCGCCTGCTTCGCCCGGCGTCCCAGGCTTGGCGGTAGTGCCCGCGCCGCCCGAGCTTTCGCCACCCGCGTCACCGCCGGTTCCGGCTCCCGCTGTGCCGCCCATGCCAACTCGCGATTTCTGGTGATCGTCAGACGAACCGCAAGCGCTCGCGATCAGCGCGAGGGTGAGCACACCAGAGGCGACGAACAGTGCAGGTTTTTCCGAGCGCATAGCGTCAGACTAGCCCAAGTCGTTCGGCGCCGGCCGCGCGCGGCGGAAAATCGCGGCTGCTTTACGCGGCGGCTTCGTCAGCGCGCTCCGTTGCCGCCCGTCGGTACCAGCGCAGCGGACGTAGGTTGGCCAGTCGTGCCAGGGTCGGCGGCCTGGGCGGGTGCATGACGACATTCGCGGCGGTCGGGTAGGCTTTACGAGCCGCCGATTGGAAAGATGACTATCGACCGGACGACAAACGGAGTCGAAAAGGTGAAACATGAGCGCAGCTCTCGATGTGGGGATTGGTCTCGTCTTTTTGTATCTGCTGTTGGCGCTGTTGGTGACGACGTTGCAGGAGTTGGTGTCGACGGCGCTGGGTAAGCGGGCGAAGCACTTGTTCGATGCGATCGCTGGGATGTTCGAGACTGCGGACAGTGGTGGTAAAAATTTGACGGAACAAGTTTACGCGCGCCCACTGGTCAGGAACCTTGTCAATGAAGGGCTCGAGCTGGTGGGAGGGCAGCCGACACTGAGCGGCAAAGGGCTGCCGTCGTACATCCCGAGTAAGACGTTCGCGCTGGCGTTGATCGACGTGCTGCGGCAATCGCAGAAGCTGACCGTAGTCACCGGAGCTGATCGCGTGCTGGCCAGCGCCAGCGACGTCGTGAGCAAGCTCGCGCCGGGGCAGCTGAAAGACACGCTGTCGTTGCTGCTGACCGACACCGAGCGCTTCGGCGACGACATCGACAAGCGCGCGGCGGTGGTGAGCGAGCGCATCGAGGGTTGGTTCAACGATCGGATGGCGCGCGCTTCCGGCTGGTACAAGCGAAAAGCGCAGGTGTTCTCGCTAGTGATGGCGTTCGGCGTGACCGCGCTTTTCAACGCCGATTCGGTCAACGTAGCCTACCGACTGTGGCACGACGTCGCGCTGCGTGACGCCGTCGTGGCTGCTGCGCAAGCCCTCGACAAGACCAAGTCAGGCTCCGCACTCATCACGACCTCGGGTCTCCCGATTGGCTGGCACAGCCGAGTGTGGGCCACGTTCGGGGGCTGGGACTACGCCTACCTCGGCGTCGGCTGGCTGATCACGGCGCTGGCCGTCAGCCTGGGCGCCGGCTTCTGGTTCGATGTACTGAGCAAAACGCTGCAGCTTCGCGGCAGTGGCTTGAAAGTGTCCGCCACGACCGGGGCGGTGGGAGACGTGAAGTGAGCGTGCGAATTCGCCCCAGTGTTTCAGCGCGGCCCGCACCAAGTACCGGCCTGAGCGTCGCAGATCCGCGGAGACGCCTGGAAGAACACGGGCGCGTCGGCCTTGGAGTCATCGTATTGGTAGGTCGAGGCGTTGTTCACGCAGATGGCATAGAGCGTGTTGCCCCGGGGGCACGGCCCCGTCATGGCCTTGTCGGCACAAAAGACCTTGCCGTAACCTGCCGTGTAGTACTCCGTGCAGACCGACGTGCCCGCGTGATCGGGGTTGTCGGTGGAACAATGCTCGAGGCCTGCTTGCTGGGGATCGCAGTCCTCGAAGTTGCCGCTCCAAGTCGAGCCGCCCGCACCCGCAGTAGAGCCGGCGCTGCCGGAATTACCCGCAGTAGAGCCGGCGCTGCCGGAATTACCCGCGCTACCGCTCGGCTTGCCGCCGCTGCCAGCGCTCGAGCTGCCGCCGCTGCCAGCGCTCGAGCTGCCGCCGACGGCATCGCTCGCCGTACCGGCGCTGGTGTTGCCAGCCTTGGCCGAGCCACCGGCGTTGTTGGCAGGTTGCCCGGCGCTGCCGCCGCTCGCTGCCGACTTATCCGCACTGTCGCCTCCGCCGCCGCAACCGACGGCTGCCGTTACGGTGCCGAACAACGCGATACCCAGACCGATGCCGCGAAAGGTGAAAGTTGAGCAATTCATAACCCACAACGATTGCACCCGCTCCAATTGGCCGTCAATTGCATTCGCCGCGCTGTCGCGTTCCAGTCCCCCAAGGGGCCGAGCTTGCCCGTACAAGACGGTTGGCGTCTTCGACGGGCGTGCCGCTTCGAAACCGCCCGGTTGCCAGCCCGATTTAGGTGCGTTCTGCGACGACGCCTGCCACCTGCACGGTGCGACCGCGAGGTTTGCTGCGGGTGGGGACAACGTGCCGCCACTGCCAGTCGGCGGTAAACACGCTACGTGCTTCCAGGCGCGGCACGAGGGCCTCTAAGGTGGGAGCACCGATCAGCGGCAGGCGCGCAGCGGAGTAGACCACGTTGCCCCGCCCATCGAGCGCCGTGTATTGATCGGTAACGTCGCTGCTCAGCGCGATGCAGGGCGCAGCCGCCAGCAGCGAGCGCACGTGCGCCAGCTGCGCGCGGTGCGTGAATTGACCGAGCGCCTGCTGAAACTCGGGAGCCTGCGTGCGTTGGCTCGCTGGGAAGCGCAGAGCGAACCGCTCTTCCACGTAATGGGTCAGTGGCGTCGCCAGCTGCGACAACACCATCGACGAGCAAGCAAAGTCGAACGGGCCCCGCGCCGCGCCCTCTGGAAAAAGTCGGGGCGGTTCGTCGAGGCGATATTCGTGCAGAAGCCGGAGCAGCGCCGCGTAAACCTCGACTTCGCCCGTCAACGCCAGCGCAGCGTGAGCCCTTTCCAGAAAAACGTCGTTGATGCCCGTGACGTCGGCCTGCACCAGCGACAGCCGCGCGTGGAGCTTTGGCTGTAGGGCGGCCTGCTTGACGCTCTCGGCCAACGCGGTGGCGTCGATGTCGACCAGCAGCAGCTGCTCGAAGCGTTCTGCCAGCTTGTGCAGCGGAATGTCGTATAGCTTGCCGGCGCCGATCACGACGGCGCGCGTTCCAGTGGCGCGCTCGGCGCCGCGCAGCAAGAGCTGCTTGTTGTTGACCGCGTGCTCTCGCCAAGCGGCTGTGTTCGCCTCACGCACGCCCGTGATAGCCGCCGACGTGGACGCATAACCCAGCTCGCTGAAGGTGCTGTCCGCGACGGCCTCGTGCGTCGGCCATGCCGCGAGCGTGTCTGCTCGAAGCTCATCTAGCGCCTGCAGCACGTCACCAAAGCTCAGCACAGCGGGCAGATCCGGCAGGTTCAGACGCGACAAAGCGTGAGCGAAAGCCCGCAGCGGCTGGTACTGCTCGAAGCTCCACGGCTCCATTCCGGCGAAGGCACGCTCCAAAGCGACCAGCTGCTCTTCGGTGAGCTGCCCGTTGACGGACATACCCTGCTCCGTGGCCCACGCCAGCACCTGACGGAACCGTGGAAGCGACAGCGACGCCATGCCCGCCGACTATCATGGCGGAGCCCTGAGCAGGGTGTTGATAAAAGCCGCGAGCGGCCGATCCTGCAACCGTTGGTGGCTGGCCGCCAGCCTGCTAGGAAGTTGCCCGTCGTTCTGCCGACGGAGAGCCGCGCAAGCCAGCAAGGGGCCGGGCAACTGCCAGCGGCCCCGTCCGACTTTAAGCCAGGATTTCCGGCACGGTCTTGCTGGTTTGGTCCCAGGTGCCCCAACTAGTCACGTTCATGCCCATCACCTGCTGCAGCGTGAGGCCTAGCTCCGTCAGCTTGCGTCCGGGTAAGCGCACGTGGCGGTTGCCGGGCAGCTTGCCGCCGCCATGGCCCATCAGCACGATGTGCCAGTCCTTCATGATGTGACCACCAGGCTCCCCCACGTCGCTCACGCCATAAAGCAGCGTGTGGTCGAGGATGGTTCCGGCACCCATGGGGGTCGCCTTCATGAGCTTCGCCAGGTCGGCATACTGGCTCATGATGTAACGCTCGATCGCCCTTGGCTCCTGTCCATTGGAGCCGTGCGTGTAGGCGTGGTGACCGCCGCTGAGATTGATGGTCGGATAGTTGCTGTCGCTGCGGGGACCGGACCACAGGTGCGAGTAGACGCGCGTCAAATTGCACGACAGCGCCGTCACGATCAGCTGGTTGATGGCATGACTTTTAGCGGTCATATCCGCGAGCGTCAGGGGCGGTGCTTCGGGACCCTTGCACGCGGCGGTGCCCGCGCCGGTGCCGCCGGTGCCGCCGGTGCCAGTGCCGCTCACCAACGGAATCCGCATTTCGAGCGCCCGAATGCCATCCATATGGGACTCGATGCGCTTCACGTCGGCCGCGCCCAGGGTCATTTTCAAGCGGTTAGCGTCTGCCAGGACTGCGTCGAGTACGCTGCGGCGCGTTTTGAACGAAATGTCGGAGGGCACGCCAGTCGAGCCCCCGCCGCCCGTCGGCGTCGTCGGCGTCGCTGGGATCGCACTGAGCAGCGCGTCGAAGATCGCCTTCGGCTCGCGCTTAGGCGGCAGGAAGTCGTTGGGGCCGCGGTGCGCAAGGTTGCTGCCGACGGTGCCCATGGCCACGTCGCCGGTGAAGGGGATCATGCCCGTCTCGAACGACTTGAACGGCTCGTTCTTGTGAAGGGCGTCGGCGATCGTCTGATCCAGCGTGGGCTGGTATTGCGTCGAATCCGACTTCTCGAAGCTATGACCCCCTCCGTCGATGTCGGACGTCACAGTACACATGTGGCCGTCTCCGCCGGCGAGCGCGTAGGCCACGCCCCAACCGTGGCCCTTGAACACGCCGTCCATCATCTGCAGCCCGGTCACGAGCGTCATCGCGTCCTTGACCTCGGCAAAATCTTGTAGATTTTCCGAAAGCTGCCAGGCATCGCCATTTCCGGTCGTCTTCGGAGTCCAAACATCGGGGTGGTGGCCGTTGCCCCAAAACCAGATGCCGAACGATGTGGGCAATGCGTCCCCTGCGGCGAACGCCGTGCCGCTGTTGTTGCACATGGCGTCGAGCACGGGCAGCCACATGGCCACACCGATGCCGCCGAGCGCACCGCGCAGCGCAAACCGCCGAGAGACCTTGAGTTTTTTTAGCAGTTCCATGTTTACGGATTCCCCGCTGTGACTGGCGCCGCGGGTGCGGAACGGAAAGCATCGCTCACAACGAACTCAGCAACGAGGTCGCGCCAGACGTAGCCCTTCGCAGTCAGAGTCTGCGTGAGTTTGTCGACTTGCGCTGAGTCCGGCTCGGCATCCGAGCGCCCCGTGGAGCTGCGGTAGAAGTTGCTCATCATGCAAGTCATGGCGCGTGAATTCTGACGAAACGCGGCCCCTAGCTGCGCTGCGCCGTCGAAGGCCACTCCGTCGAGCGTGCCGGTGGCGTCGATGGCTTTGCCGTTATCCATTTCACGATATTTCCCGATCGCATCCAAGTGCTCCATCCCCAGCCCGAGCGGATCGAAGAGCGCATGGCACGCAGCGCAGTTCGGGTTCTTACGGTGTTCTTCCAGCTGGGCACGCCGTGTCTGGGTGGGGTCGTTGACCAAGGTCGTGTTCACGCCGCCGGGAGGTGGCGGCGGCGTAGTGCAGAGAAAGGTCTCCAAAAGGAAAACGCCCCGGCGGGTGGGCGAGTTGTGATCGGATTGCGAGTGACCTGCAACTACCGCGGCCTGACCCAAGATGCCGGCGCGACCCGTCTCTGGACCGAGCTTGAGCTGCATGAAGCCCGACGCCGGGGCCGAGACGCCGTAGATCGGAGCCAAGGTCGCATCCACGAAGGTCTGATCGCTATCGAAGAACGAGCGGACGTCGGCACCGGGCACGAGCACGATGTTTTTGATGAAAAGCTGAGTAGCCTGCAGCATGGAGGCTTGCAGGGTCGGGTTGAAGCTCGGAAACATGTCCGCGCTTTTTTGAACTGCCAAGACGACCTGGGCTTGCGAGTATTCGCTGAAGAATACCGCCATGCGATCGAGCGCGTTCGGGTCATTCAGTAGTGGCGCAGCGGCTGTCTTCACGCCATCGGCCGTGTCGAGCTGGCCGGCGGCAGCCGCCGTGAGCAAAGCATCGCTCGGGGTGCGGCCGGTGAGCAGGAAAGCCAGGCGCGTCGCCATCGACGGGCCGTCGTACTTGAGGCGTCCGCTCGTGGCGTCCAGCTTGTTGGTCTCGACGCGATACAGGAAGTACGGAGACTGAAGCACCCCGGAGACGACGGTCGCCAAGCCTTGCGCTGCGCTGGACCCCGGCAGTTGGGCCGCGTCTTTGCCTACCTGCAGCCACTGTTGAACTTCGTCCGCGGCCAAGTCGCGCCGGAAGGCTCGCTTACCAAAGCTTTGAATGAAGGTGACGACGCAAGCGTCGCTTAGATCGGCCTTCGGTTGGCAGCCCACGAGCTTTTGCCAGCGGGCGGCGTCTGCGAAGACCTCGGCCGCGATCGCGCGACTCGCGGTTTCGTACGGCTCGACCGACGACGCGTTGATCGCCACCTCCGCGCCGCCGATAGCAGAGAAGCCTGCCGTGTACGTATCGGGTGGCAGCTCGAGCTGGGCGCTGATTGGCCCCAGCAACTCCGTCACCGAATTCCTGTACTCGGATTGGGTGAGGACCCTCAACTTCGGCCCTCCCTTGCTCAGGTCTATCGGCATTCCCGAGCCGCCGCCAGCGCCACCGCCAGAGCCACCGCCAGCGTTGGCACTTCCGCCGGTCTGGCCCTGGGGCGCTCCTCCGCCGGTCGCACTACAGGCGAGCGAGCCACTGGCGAGCAGCAGCGCCAGACCAAAAACGTTGCGGTCGAAAGCTGAGCTCATGAACATCCTCCTGTGAGGCCTGGCATGTTGCCGGCGTTCTGGCCAGTGGCGGCAGACATTTCCGCCGTACAGCTACTCCCGACTAGCAACGCTAGACCGAAGCCACCCCGCAGACGCCAAACAACCCGAGTAGAGGAAGGCACGAGATTGAGTATGCACTTTTGCGCCGGCTTGGTCTTGGACCCACCCCGCAAAGACTTGGAAAAAGCGGCCTGCTCAGCGGTTGACGCGCTCTTCGAGCAGCTGGCCTGTCGCCAGATTGCGACCTTTGACGACAATGTAGTCGACCGATAGTGGGCCCGACAGCTTCACGAAGATCGACAGTAGCTGTGCGAGGCGTACCGCGCCGATCTGGCAGCGCGCGAGCGCTTGGCAGTGACCGCCGGCATCGCGCTTGGTCGTGATCCAAAGCGGGCGCTGGCTGAATTGCTTCAGGCGAACCTGGTACACTGCGTCAGGTTTGCCTGGGTTCACCCGTCGTTGGTCTGCGATGCCGTAACCGAGGTGAGCGAACGCTCCGAGCGGTTTCGTGTGCACAGGTGGCGGTTCGAATTCACGCCAGTAGGGGAAAACGGTGTCGTTGTTGGCCGGAGCGCAGTCACCGTTGAGCCGCATGCCGTAGTCCACGCGGTTACCATCGTCGCTCTTCGAGATGTAAAACACCGTCGGAATGTCGGTGGGGCCGAACCGCACCTCACTCGCGAGCGCCGGCATCGGCACCACCGAGCTCGAAAGTGTCAGCATCAACGCCGCGACTCCTGCGCGTGCTCTCATGGTCGTTGGCCCCGCACAGACGCAGATTAGCCCAGCGCGCGTCATCGCACTGTGACATTGCCGCCCACCTACATTCGCCTACTGCCCACTGGGCGCCCGCTTCAGCTTACTTCTTGGCGGCGGGCTTGCTGCCGCTCTTGGGGCGCTCGTTGGGGACGAGGTCGGGGTTCGACCAGTAGAACTCGTTCTTCTTGCCGGCCTCGTCGGCGAAGCCCACCGTCTTGACCTCGGCTTCGATGGTGACGGCCCCCTCGGGGACTTGCGACTTTTTCACGCACGAGAAGAACATGAAGATCTTCTCCCCGGGCTTTACCGCGCCAGCGAAGATGTTGCCGGCGCAGACCTGCATTGGACGCGGCTTGTCGCCCTCGGTGACCTTCAGCTGCTTGCCGGCCTTGTCGTAGAAGTACACGGCGAGCGAGCCGAACAGGATCTGCTGGTCGGCCTTGTTGACGATGCTGAACTTTGGACCTTCGTCCGTCGTCTTGCCGCTGTACTTCACTTCCATCATCCGCGATTCGCCGCTGGCTAAGCACGGCTCGGCCGACGTACCGACTCCGCTCGACCCTTTCGGACAGTCGTCGCGCAGCTTGAGTGGTGGCGGCGGCGTGCTCGGGGTCGGTGGCGCGACGGCGGACGCTGCGGCGCTCGGTTGGGCGGTGTGGGCCTTGGTCGGCTCTTCCTCACAGCCGAGCAGGAGCGTCACGAACGAGAGCGTCTGGAGCAGCTTGGATGGCTTCATGGCGAACGACACCGGCGACCTTGGTTCGATCGCTGGCGGAGATTCGCAGCGAAGGGCCACGAAGCTACCCCGAGCGGCCACGCTCCCGCTAGCTCACCAGCCCGGCCTCGAGCGTGAGTCGGGGTTTCTCTGACGGCAGTTTCTGAGCCGGCGCTTGCGGGGCGGGAGATTTTCTCGGCCCGCGCGTGGTGGCGCGGTGCAGCAATGTCCAAGTGAAGAGCCCAAACGCGGCGAGCAGGGTGAGGCGCCAGCTCCAACGGCCGAGGCCGAAGGGCCGCGCCGGCCTTCGCTCGGCGTTGGTGACGACGGGACGCTCGGAATTCACAGCTATCTACATTGATACGGCCGAGGTTTCTTGGACGTAACGGGGCAACGTCGCTTGGGCTATCCTGGCTAAGGAACCGGGATTTTAGGTTGGAAATCCATCAGTTCAAGCTCGAAATTTACGACAGCTCTTGCGGGGGTCGGGTGCTGGTCCGTGGCGACGACGATCGCACCGAGACTTGGGAGTTCGATGAAACGGACATGGTGGTGAACGGGCTCGTCGAAGGTGGCTCGCTCCACACGTGTTACGAAGGCGGTCGTTCGCTCAGCTGGCTTTACGGTGGCGACCCCTGCAAATTCGACACGAATACCAGAGTCGACGCATGCGCCACGCAGGGCGGCAACGGGGCGGGCGGCGCGGGCTCTGTCGATCCAGGTCCGTTGGGCGGCGCGGCCGGCGCTCCGTAGCGCGGGTCGCGACACCGTTGTTACTCCCGGGTGCGCTCGCGATGCCGTAAGAAACGGGCATCCCGATTCAACCGGAGGACACCATGGTAGACATCATTCACAGAGTTGGCATCAAAGCGCCGTTGGCGCAGGTTTACGCAGCATTGGCGACGGCCGAAGGCGTTGCCGGTTGGTGGAGCAAAGAAACGACCGGCGACGCCAAGCTCGGCGGCACCGTGCACCTCGTTTTCCGCACCCCCAAGGGTGACGAGCTGGGCCAAATAGACTTCGAAATGGCCACGCTCGACCCCAACAAGGAAGTGCGTTGGCGTTTTAAGTCGGGGCCACCGGAGTGGATCGGAACCGACGCGACCTTCCAGCTGTCGCAAGATGGCGAGTACACCAGCGTCATCTTCGGTCACCGCAACTGGCGTGAGCCGGTCGACTTCATGGCCCACTGCAGCATGAAATGGGCGACGTTTTTGTTGAGCCTGCGGCAGCTGGTCGAGACCGGTCGTGGTCGGCCAGCGCCGGATGATCTGAAGATCGACAGCTGGAACTAGCGCGCGGCTTGGCCGTTGACCGGGTCGGGGGCCCCGACCAACTCGCGCCAATGTTGCCCCCCACGGTCTGCCGTGGCGCGGTCGCGCTGCTCAATTTCAGCGTCGACAGCAGCGCTCAGCAGTTCGTGTGCTGTGGCACGTCGAGCGGCGCTTACGGCTTCGAAGGTCATGGCCTCGCGGACAACGCCGGCGCTGGCGAGTTGGGCCTCTCAGAACGACTCTTCCAGGCGTTGGATGTCCTGCTTGAGGTCGTAGGCTTTGCGCGGTGATGGCGCGAAGGGGCTTGCGGGCGCGGCGAGCGGGGGGCTGGGTTCGGCGTCGGCGTTGTGCTGGTTGCGCTTCATTTCCAAAACCAAGGTCGGCGGGTATTCGATTTGGTATTGGATTTCGAAGGTGCGCTTTTCCTTGGGCTTGAGCGTGAGCGGCCAGCGCACGATGCCTTTGGAGTCGGGCTTGGCGTCGGGGGAGATCTTGACGCCGCTGATGACGATGTCCTTGTCTTCGGAGACCGGGATGCGGTCGGCCAGATCGAGCGGCATGACTTTGTTCGAAAGGTTTTCGACCGTGACGATGAAGGCGAGCTGCATTTGTGAGCGCTGTTTTCTGACCAAGGCGCTGTGCTTTTTGTCGAGCAGGCGTGAAATCTTCAGTTGATCGGCGACGCTGAGGAAGAGCGCGAATTGTTCGCCGTCGGCAACGAAATCCAGGTTCGTTACGCCCAGAAACGCGCCCGCCTGGTACATGGCGACGTTGCCCGGCAACAGCGATTGCCCGCTGTCGTTGAGCATCTCGAGCGTTTGGGCGGCGTTGAGCGACTGCTCGGGGGCGGCCACAATCGCCCGCTTGGCCTTCAAGCTGGCGTGGCCGATCGGCACGCGGACCGAGCGCCCATCGGCGCGCACACGGGTTGTGCTCAGGGCTTTGAATTGCGTCGTCGTGCCGCGCTGCTGCAAGCTTTGGAAGATTTGGACGGTCTTGCTCTGCGTCACCTCGAGCGATTCGAAGTTCGTTTGGTAGCTGGCTTCGAAGTTGCTGCTCGAATCGACGCTTTGCGCGCGCTTGTTCCAGAGCCGGTTTTGCCCTTTGAAGGCGGCCTCGGCGCGCTTGAACGAGGCGGAGCGCGTCTCGACCGTTTGGGTTTGCGCGCGCGTGTCGCCGAGCGTGAGCGCCGCTAGCTCGGGAATACGCGTGGCCGCGGTCGACGATTGGGTCGAGAACGTCAGCTCCGCGTTGTCCCAATCCTCGCCGCTGGCCTGCGTGACGACTGCGTAGGAAGTGACCTCCACCGTCGGATCATTGTCCGAGGTGCGCACCTCGTGCGCGCTCTCCCACGTTGCACCTGGCAGCGAGTAGGTGAGCTCGAGCTTCTCGTCGCTTCCGCCGCCGTTGCCGGCAGGGCCCTGCACGGTAACGAGGACTTTGGTTTCCTCGAGCTGGGTCAGGCCGCGCAGCTCCTCGAGCAGCTTCTTGTTCGCCTCGACCTCCGGCAGCAGCGTCTCGCGCTCGGCCTGCACGCTCCGGCGCCCCTTGGCGATTTCACGCAGTTTTTTGGCGATGAAGTCGACCACCTGTTCGTAGGTGCCGACGCCCACGCTGCCGGGCGGATTGGCGGCGGCGGCGCTCGGCGGCACGGCGACTACGTCCTTGTTCAAGCGATCGAGCGAGAACGCCTTGATGTCTTCCACTTGCTTGGCCTGGGCGTCGAGCACCTTGACCTCGTCGTCGAGCGCGAGCAGCCGGCTGTTGAGAACGTGCGCGGCGGCCTCGGCCTTCGCGAATCGCGGTTCGGTCGCGCGCGCCAGGTAGCCGCGGACAACCCGCACGTCCAAGATGCGTCCCGCCGACGTCGCGGCCCGCACCGACCCTTCGTCGACCCAGCCCGGTAGCTGCCGAAACGCATACACGGTCGGCGTCGCCGTGAGCTTCACGGCTCCTTGGCGCGACACTAGCGCCCGATCCGAGTAAACCGTCACTTTGCGAATCGCCGACGTTACGGCCACCGCGTTCGGATCATCGACCGCCGAAACGACGCTCGCCTGCGGTACGCCGAACTCTCCCGCGCCGGTGGGGGCACCGCCCGACGCGGCCGGCCGCGCGGTGGTTGAAGTCGGAGCACACCCGATCGCGACCATCAGGCACGCGCCAAAGCCGATCCCCTGAAAATGTCCGATTCCTGGCGTTCTGAGCATCAGGATCGGTTGGTACGCCCGAGGCACTGTTTCGGTCTAAGGGGGTCTAAGGGCCCGCGAATGGCTAAGTCAGTCGCCCTCGCGGCCGATGCATCCCGCCCAGCCTTGATTGGTGATCGGGCCGGGTTGGGGAGCGGGATCGGCTGATCGGCAGCGGGATCGGGGTCGGTCGGGGCAGCGGTTTCGGGTCAGCACAAATTCGCAGTCGGCAGCGGTTTCGGTGACGGCAGCAGGTTCGG
>JBBRMI010000205.1:0-14034 GCA_038230915.1 Polyangiales bacterium
CCGAGGCCGGAGGCCCGGTCACGTGGCGACGTCTGGCATTCGATATGACTCTTGACGAAATGTCTGTCTCTCGCTCGCTATCACCGGGTCCGGGTACGCAGTCGAGGGCTAGCAGCCTCGCGAGGAGGTTTGAGTCGATGGCTCAGGGTCGGAGCTGTATTGAGTCGCACGTGATCGACGTGCGCCCGATTCAATCGGGCGCCGTCGATCCACGCCCGATCGCGAGCTAATTTTCCTGGCTAGCCCCCTCCTCGCAACCAACGAGTCGGCGAACGTCGCTCATTTCTGGGGTTCGTTGCGCTGTGTGACTGATTTGGTAGGTTCGCGCGGCCCCTCAAGGTGAGCCGCACGGACGAACCAATGAAGCGCATCGCGATTTTCGCCCACTACGACCATCTGGGCGAAGTGAAGCCCTACATCCTCTCGTATTTGAAGGCGCTGCGGGCGGAGTGTGACGCGATCGCTTTCGTCTCGACCGCTACTCTCAGCCAGGGCCAGCTGGCGAAGGTCAGCGACTACTGCTCCACGGCGACGCTGCGTGAAAATGTCGGTTGGGACTTCTGCATGTGGCAGGCGGCTTTGACCGAGCTCGAGTTGTCTAGCTCGGATGAGCTGTTGCTCGTCAACTCCAGCGTCTTCGGGCCGGTGTTTCCGCTTCGGCCGATCTTCGAGGAGATGTCGCGACGCGACTGCGACTTCTGGGGAATGACGGACAGTTTCGAAATCGCTTGGCACCTACAGAGCTATTTCCTGGTGCTCAAGCGAACTGCGTTCACGTCCGAGCGTTTCAAAACCTTCTTCCGTGGCGTGCTGCCTTACCGGGACAAGGATCAAGTCATCCGGAGCTACGAGCTGGGGCTGACGCGCTTTCTGCAAGAGGGTGGTCTAGTGCCGGCGGCGTTCGTCCCAATGGCCGCCTGGATTAAGTCGGAAGCGGCAAAAAAGCGCCTGTGTGCCAGACGCCGCAACGCTACCTTCTTTTACCCGATGGAGCTTTTACGCGGTGGCATGCCACTGGTGAAGGTGCAGCTGCTACGCGACAACCCGGCCCGCGTGCGCCTCAGCCCAGTTCTGCGCGCAATGGCCGACAGCGGTTACGACATGTCCCAAATTCAGTACTGAGCGTCGGCCAGCGGGCGCCAATGCCGCGGGTGACCGCCAACACGCCGAGCGGGAAGTAAATCGGGCCGATCGTGACGAAGAACAGCACGTGTTTCAGCGCTCCACCGAGCCCCGCGTCCACGAAGAAAGCGAAAAAAGCGAGCGCAAACTGAACCCCAGGTCGGCAGGCTCGAGCCTGTGGCGCCTGAAGATCACCGCCGAGCACCACGAACTGCATGACCACCATGCGCAACGTCGCAGCAGTTCTAGGCGCCTGGTCGGGGGGTGGTGTCGACTGCGCGACGCTTTGGAATGATCTCCAACGCGTCGCTAAGTAGCGAGCGGTCGATGCTGAACACCACGAGCGCGAAAAGCAGGGCCGACAACACGATCGCCACCGGAAATAACATCGGGCCGAACGCCCAACCGGACATGGTGTACCTTCCGACGAGGCCGACCACGACGCCGCCAACCAGCGCCGCGCGGATTCTGGGCCAGAGGCGCACCTCGGGAAACAAGCGCCGGGTGACGTAGATCAAGAGCAGGTTTCCGAGGACCATCGGCAGACAAGCACCGACGGCGAAGCCCATTAGGCCCCAACGTGGCGTGGTAAACAGGACGATCGCGAAGGTGGCGAGCGTCCAGGCCACGGACAGCTGCGCCATGATTTTGGGTTTGCCAATGGCATCGAAAGCCGGTGCCACCAGCGGCGCCAAGAACCCGATGGAAATGCCCGACAGGTAGACGTAGAAGATGGGCAAGCCAGGCAGCCACTTGTCCGTGTAGACAGTCCGCACCAGATTGGGACCCAGCGCCCAGCCGAGTCCGACGAAGAACAGCGTTCCCAGCGCGCAGACCTGGAAGGATCGTTCGAGCGCTCGTGCGAGCATGACCTTGTCGCCCTGCAGGCGACTGAACAACGGGAACGACACACGCGACATGATCTGAACGAGCTTCAGCGGAAAGAAGGCCGTCGACTGTGCCCAGTTCACGAAGCCAAGCCCCGCTTGCCCGAGCGCGTGCCCGCCGTAGACTGGCGCAATCGCGCTCGACGAAAACCCGATCAGGTTCTTCACCTGGTAGGCGACGCCGAACTGGACGATCGGTGCAATCGCGCGTCGGTCGAGCATGATGGATGGTCGCCATGGACGCAGCAAGAACGCGCCGATGACGCCGAGCGTGCCTTGCGTCAGGACCGCCCAAATCAACGACATCACGCCGAAGCCGAGTTCGGCCAGTGTCACCGCAGTGGCGTAAAATCCGAGATTCAAGGCCACGTCGAGCACGGACAGACGCCGGTACTCCATCTCGCGTTCCAGCAGCATCATGGGGACCGAGCGCATGCCGGTAAGCAACAAGTTGACGGCGAGCGCCCGTAATACCCACACGCCTTCCGGCCTCATATCCGGCCAAATTCGCATGATGAAGGGAGCCGTCACCCAAATGACAGCCACCATCGTGAGCGAGAGCAACACCTGGAGCGTCCAGATACTGGACAACTCGCGATGCCCGGGCTCGTCCTTCTTCTGAATCAGCGAGGCGCCCAAGCCGGCGTCGCCGAACAGGGCGAAGAAGGCGAGCGCGAACTGTACGATAGCGAACAAGCCGAAGTCGGCAGGCACCAGCCGTCGGCGTAGGAATATGTCGCCCCCAAACACGACGAACTGCATCACCGCCATGCTGATCGAGAGCACGATCACACCCAGACGCGCCTTGCGCCGGAGAGCGAGACCTTGAGCCGACGCGGCGGCGGCGTCTTCGCTCATCGCTTCGCTAGCCACTTGCTTTCGACGCGGCGTCGAGCTTGCGTCGACAGGGCCGTGACCTCTCGTCGTCCGTGAAGCCCGGCTTTGCCCGCTCCGTTACCGACCACGATGACTTTCAGCTCGCGATGCGTCTGGGCCTCCGAGGACTCGAGCTCGTCTGCAGTCCCAATTCACCACAACGACCGAAAGCAGCATTGAACGAGGGCCGTTTCTTTAGCACGCTCACCGGTCGTCATCAGACGTCCGCAGCTGCGAATAGGCGAAAATAGTAGCGAGGACGCAGCAGCCCCCAACGCATCAAGACGTCGCCCAAGGATCGCAACCAGGCAGCTCGAGCAAGCGCAAACGGGCTGAGGGCGTCGCCCTTCCTGACGAGAACGTGTGGGAACAGGGGCCGCAGTAATTGACCGAGGGAGTGCTCGGTGTAGAAATGCTTGTGATCCAGATCCGCAAAATGTTCGAAGAGCAGACCACTCTTCTGCAAATCGGCTATGCCACCCGAATGGGGCACGGTAATGAGCACGTTCTTTCGGGCGAGGCGACGAGCCTCGGCAAGCGTGTCGGCGGGCGCGGACACATGCTCGAGCACTTCGAACAGCAAGACCGTGTCGAAAGACTTATCGGGGAAAGGGACGCGGTCCTGTGAGAGGTATGCGTCCACGCCACGCTGGCGCGCCAGCTCGACGTATTTGGGGTTGATATCGGCGCCTTTGACGGCGAACCCACGCGTGGACAACGCCCGGCAATAATTGCCGCCGGCGCACCCTAGGTCGAGGACTGCGTGCCCGCCCCGCTCTACTACGAAACCGATCAGCGAAGGCGAGACCGCATCGGCTGGAAAATCCAGATAGAAATCGTTGGTATCGCGAAATACGGAGGCGCGTAGCTCTTGACCGATCATCTTCGCTGTTTCTGCTCGACAAGCGCGGAGCAGCATATCGTCACCAGATTGGTCGTGACAAGTCCCGGCTCCTGAGCGCGATCCAGGCGAGCACGCCGGACGTCGCCACAACTCGGCGCCGCGCGGGCCAGCGGCATCTGCGCGCCAGACGCCGGCTTCAGCACCGAGCACCACGAACGTGCATGACCAACCTGCGCACGCCGAGGGCGATGGCACCGAGCTTGGCTTTTCTTTGCAGAGCGACGCTGTAGGGCGAAACGACGCTTTCAGCGTCGCTCACGGGGTTCGGGCCAACTGCCATTTCAACTCGACTTCACGCCGATCGCAGGTCGAAAGGGTCGATACTTCTTTGCGACCTTCTAGGCCAGTGACCACGGCACCGAAGAGCGCCCTTGGGCCGCGGGCACCAGCGTGCCACAGCACCTCGAGCGCGGCCCCCAACAGGCTCACGGCCAAATGAGTCATGAGCGTTATGGAAGCGTTCTTGAGCAAGGTGCGGATGCGGTTGGCGCGAGCGGCCGCAGTCAGCCAGCTTTTCCCGTGACGCCGCGAGCTGCCGTGCCAAACGTGGTGAACGACTGAATCGGGGACGTAGCGCGCCCTCCATCCGGCGAGTTGCGCGCGCCAGCCCAAGTCGAGGTCCTCCAAATACATGAAGTACGTGCGATCGAAGTAGCCGCTCTTGGTCTTGACCTGCTCGAGCATGCGGCGCCGATAGGCGGCGGCGCCGGCGCACGCGCAAAAAATTTCGGCGGGTGTGGTGCTGAGGCTCCGCGACTGACCCTCCAACCGATCGCTTCCGCCACCGTTCCATCGCAGCTCGACGCCAGCCGAGTTCACGACGTCGGGACGTTCTTGGAACACCATCAGCGATTGCAGCGTGCCCACGTTCGCGGCAGCGCTCTCGGCTTCTCTGACCAAAGCCGCTGCCCACTCGGGCTCGGCGAACGCGTCGTTGTTCAGCATCGCCACCCACGGGCCGCGCGCCAGCTTGAGCCCTCGGTTACAGCCCTCGGCAAAACCGAGATTCTCGCCCGCGCGGATCAGCGTCACGTCGGGAAAGCGCGTCGCGACGAGCTCAATCGAACCGTCGGTCGAACCGTTGTCGACGACGATGACGTCGAGCTCGCGATGCGTCTGCTTCCTCAGCGACTCGAGGCAAGTCGCCAGGTGGTCCTTGGAATTCCAGTTGACGATGACGACCGACAACAACATCCGGAAGGGAGTTGCTACCACGTGTTTGGCGGACGGCGAGCTTTTGGCTGGGATTGGCGGCCAACCTGATTGCTTCTTAATCAAGCCTTAATCAGCGCCGAGTTCTCGGGACGCTGACGGCTCGCTGCGCACCAACGCGAAATGTCGATGAAGGGATCTTGCAGCAAAGGCCAAGATCAGCGCGAATTCCTGGTTCGCGGCTTGCACACCTGGCGCGAAGCCCCAGATTGACTTCTCGGAACTTCAACCACCTCAGGGAGGGCGATGATGATTTATCGTTATTTCGCAGCGTTTGCCGTTGCTGCTGCTTGTTCGAGCGCCCTACCGGCTTACGCCGCGGGTGGCGCCAAACACGACGCGAAAGTTTCCATGGCCGACGCGCGCCGTACGGCGCTGGGCAAGGTGCCCGGCAAGGTGCTCGACGAAGAGCTCGAGCATGAGGCGCACCGCTGGATCTACTCGTTTGAAATCCGTGCAGTCGGCCAAAAGGGCAAGGCGGTCACCGAGGTGAACGTGGATGCCGACTCCGGCGTCATCGTCGACGTTCACACTGAAAAGGACTGATCGCCGCTGCGGGTGCCGATGCCCGACCTGATACGTCAGCACGGCACCCGGCGATGTGCTGCTGCTGTAGCCTACTTCGCACGTTCCAAGACGCCGCTGCCGGCCCACGGCGAGTCGGTGCTGGTGAAGCGGAACTGTGAGCCGACGAACGCGCCACTGATGCCGTAGCCAGCGCCGGAGCGATCGTAAATGCGGCCGGTCAGCGCGTCGCCCGACGCTTCGGTGATTTCGTAGCGTCCGCCGCTGTCGACGCCGGGTCCAGTCGCCGTGAACTGACCATTGGCGAAGCTGATGTTGAGCGTCTGCAGCTGCGCGTCGAGCAGAGCCTTCAACGGCGGCTCGAGCTCGAGCGACGGCGCGAAGCCCACCAGGTGCCAATCACCCTGCAGTCGCTGACCAGCAGCCGCCCCCGAGCTTGCGGGTTGGCTCGCCTGCCCGCCACCGCCACAACCCACGGCCGAACAAGCCAGCAGCGTCAGCGCGAAAAGGCGACCAGGAAAACGCATACCGACGACTCTAGACGGCTGGGCGAGCCTTGCAACGTGATTACTCACCGCCGCTGGCGAACGGATCTTTTAGGTCGGCGACAGCCTTCTTCGCGGTGGAGCGAGCCGGAGCCTTGGCGGGGGCGCCAGGCTTCTTGGAGCCAGCGCTAGTGCGGGCGGCCTCGCGGGCTTCGTGGAGCGTGTCGAGCTCGTCGGAGAGGCGCAGGGCTGGGGCGGGCGTCCCGGGCAGAAGGTCGCGGCGCGTGCCGATGCCAAGGTTCTTGGACGGCTGACGCACGCTGGTGTTCGGTGCGGGCTCGTCATCTTCGAACGCGACCGAATTTTTGGGCGCGCCCGAGAGGCTGTAGGCGACCGCGATCGAGAACGAGATCAGCGCGCCGAGCGCCGTGACGACGAGCCATCCCCGCGACGCCGCGCTCGGGGCGGCGGACCGGGGCCGCGCGCCGAGCGAACGACGAATCCGGCTCTTCGATGCGAGCACGACGCCGTCGGCAAGCCCGGCAGCCTTGGCGTCGAGCGGGGCGGCGTCCGGTGCCGACTCGACCAATAACACCGCCGGCTTCGCGTCGCTGCTACGCGGCGCATCCGACGGAAAAAACGAATGCAGCGCCGGCGACGAATCGGGCGAGCGTTCGAGCCAGGTGGATTTGAGCGACGAGTTGCAAATGTCCCGCGTCACGCCCTGCTCGACGAGCCAAATTGCCAGCGCTTGCCCGAATTCGAACATCGACGTCCAACGCTGCTCGCGCTCTTTCGACAAGCCGCGCGCCAGGATCGCCCACAGCCCTGGCTCTTCGATGCCGTGGTCGGCGAGCAGCTTCGGCTTGCCCTCCATGATCGACCACATCAGGCCGTGCCAGTTGGCGCCGACGAACGGCTGCGCGCCGGTGATCATTTCGTAGAGCACCACGCACAGCGCCCAAATGTCGGTCCGAAAGTCGACGTTGTTTTCGCCGCGCGCTTGCTCGGGCGACATGTACGCGGGGCTACCGAGCACGGTGCCTTCGCTGGTCAGGTTGGCCGAGAAGCCTTCGCTCAGCTTGGCAATGCCGAAATCAAGCAGCTTAGGCTGCACGCGGTTGGCTTGCTGCGAAAGGAAGATGTTGTCCGGCTTCAGATCGCGGTGGACGATGCCGCGGTGGTTGGCGACGACCAGCGCTTCGATCACTGGCAAGAGCGTCCGCACCGCGCGCCCGGCGGCCAGGCGACCCCGCTTCTTCAGCACCTGCGCCAGGCTCTCGCCGTGCAGCAGCTCCATCGCGATGAACGGCTCGCTGTGCTCGGTGAGGCCGAAGTCGAAGACCTGGATGATCGCCGGGTGACCGATCGACGCCGCGGCGCGCGCTTCGGTCAGCAAGCGCTCCGACAGGCCGTCCACTCTGCCTTCAATCTCGGAGCGGATCAGCTTGAGTGCGACTTGAACCCCGAGTGTGAGGTTCTGTGCGACCCACACCGCACCCATGCCGCCTTCACCGAGGATGCGGACCAAGCGGTACTTCTGGGCGACGACGCTGCCCTCGGTGTAGCGCGGCGTGCCGGGCGCTCCGAGCACCACGATCGCCGTGGAATCGAAGCTCCCGTGCGGCGCACCCGCGCCTTCAGCCCCCGGCTGATCGCTGGGCGGAAGAGATCGTTGGGCGGCGCTGGACGAACCGGACAGACAGGGCTCCTGGACTGACGGAACGGACACATTTCAGGACTCTTGAGGGCCCATTTCACCGCTGATGGGGCCGCCCCCCGGTTACTTGCTCGATTTGTTGAGGCGCTTCAGGCCTTCGGCACCGAAGCGGTTGCAATCGACGCTGGCGGTAGCGAAGTAGTCCCCGGTGCTCGGGCTGATCGAGAGCTTGTATTCGCCAGCCTTCGGCGCGCAGTACTCGATACGCAACTTCGAGTCCGGGTCCGGCACCGGAATGCGCAGGCCCGTCGGGTCTTTCAAGACCGCGGTCAGCTTCACGTCCGAAAAAAAGCTCGCGACGATCAGGTTGTAGCAAGCCGCGTTGTTGGGCGAAGTGACGGTGAAGGTCTGATCACCCCGCGCGACCGTGGGCTGGCTGACGACGTCTTTGCAGCCGGCTTTGACCAGGTCGGCGAGCATGCCTTGTACGCGCTCTTTGCCGGTCTTCTTCGCGTCGTCGGGGCCGGAGCGTGCGCCGCCTTCAGCGGGCGTGCGCGGACACTCGATCGCCGCGGTCGTGAACGGCTCGGCCGGCACCGCCTCCAGCGTGAAGGTGTGGGTCGCGGTCTCCGACGCGCACAGCCGGTAGTCGAGCAGCTGCCCGGCTGCCGGCAAAGGTTGCGTGAGCGCGACCTTGTCGTCGTACTTCATGCGCAGCTTGGTTTCCGCGCCGGTCATACCCAAAATGTGCACGCAGGCATCGTTTTTGATCATGTCGAGCGAGACCGTGCTCGTCTCTTTCAGGTGGGTTGACGGCTGGACCAAGATCCGACTGCAGCCCTGTTTTTTCCGCATCTCGTCGAAGCGCGCGAGCACGGCTGCGTGACCGTTGATCTTCGGATCTTGCGCGCGCGCTTTTGCTTCTTCTTCTTCTCTGCTCGAGTAGTAGCCAATCGCGATGCAGCTACCCAACATCAGCAGCCCAAAGAAGCCGCCCACACCGAGCCAAATCAACAGCCGCTGCGAGCTTTGCTTGCGAACTTTGTCGCGCTCTTGCGCAATCCGCGTCCGCTCCTGCTCCTGAATCTGCAGCGCGTAGTGCTGCTGATCGAGCTCGTACTGGCGCTGGCGAGCCTGCACGATATCCGGCGGCAGCAGGTTGTCCTGACCGCAAAACGGACAATCGATGTACATCAGCCGCATGTCCGCGGGCAGCTCGAGACCGTTGCCACAACGGATGCACCGAAACCCGTAAACGCGACCCTGGCCAGGCGGAGAAGGCTGCACCGACCGGGAACGATAACAGAAGCTTTGGCCTCACCGACAGGTGTCACGCACTTCGCTCCAGAGCTGCCGCTCCAAACGGCCGCGGCGGTGCTCGGCGCTGTGCATGACGTCAGGAGACTGCGGAGGCACGCGCCGCGGGCGAAAGACCGCTAAAAAGCCGCGCCACCCACGATTTCGGGGCCGAGAGCTCGAAGTCGCCGAGCACCAACCGCAACGGATCGCTCGCCAACAGCTGGCTCACGCGCGGATTGGACAACATCCACGTCTCGGCCTCACTCAGTTGATCCTTCTGCGTCGCGTCTAGCTCGGCGCGGGCGCGGCCGAGCTTGTGGCCGGCGTATTTCGCGAACAGCGCAAACGCGACCGACAACTCGCCGACACCGAGCGCGGTCAGGCACGCTACGTTTGGCCCGCCGCAGCTCTTTTGATACAAGTACGAACCGGAGAGCAGCAAGGTCCCGAGCCCGAGCGCCACCGTGGTCAGCTCGACCGTCACCTCGAGCGGGTCTTCGATCGGCCGCTCGGCGCCGGTCTCTTCGAGCAAGAAGACGTGACCGAGCGCGCGCGCCAGCGCCGCCGTCAGCGCGACCGGGCTCTGCACTTCCCCGGGCGCGATGTTGATGCGCCAGCCGTCGCCCAAATCGACCAGGCGCGCGGCGGCGATTTCGGGCGACACGTTCGGCGCCGCACAGCTACCGCAGGCGCCGGTACCGCAAGCCACTTCGGCGGCGGCGTCCGGGTTCCAAACGCCGATCTGAATCGGAATGTCCGCCATGCCGGCGTGACCTTGCATGCGCCGCAGCAAGCGCTGCACCGACGGGAAATCGCCGTTGAACTGATCGGGGAAGAATTGGCTGTTCGGTAGCACCATCGGCCGCTGTCCGATATCGTCGCCAAAGCGCTCCACGATCGAGGCGTAACGCTGAACCAGCTCACGCAGCGAGCGATCGTCCGGAAGATCCATGACCGACATCTTGGCAAGCAACCGGGCGGGAGGCTAGGTAGACGGCGCAGCTACGGTAGTTTGGCTGGGATCCCGCAGGCGATGCGCGCTCCGGGGTCGGGCTGCCCGGGAGCCGCGTGCAGGATGACGGCGTGGCGCAGCAGGTCGGAAACCGCGGGGCCGCCGATCGACCAAACACCGCGCGCCACCAGCAGCGACAACTTCGCCTTGCCATCCGCGTCGCATTTGATGTCGGCGATGCCCTCACCTTGCGGCGACCAGTGTCCGCCCGCCGCGTTGCCGTTGTCGCCGCAGGCCGGGTTGGCGTGCAGGTGCACGGCGTGCAGCCCAGCCGGACAACTCTTCAGGCTGATGGTCATGGCGACGCTGTCGCCCTGCTCGGTGAAGTGCACGTTGCCGGTCGCGCTGTTGCTCGCTGTCGGCAGCAGCCGCGCGTCGGCTTCGATCGAGCCCATGCCACCAGCGGCGTCGCCACCGGCGCCGCCATCTGGGCTGCCGCCGACCGGGCTTGGGCTCGTGCCCGCGCCGGCCTCCAGCGCGCCCACGCCGCCGTCGGTGACGGGCTTGCCGCCCGCGCCGAGCTTGCCGCCCGCGCCGAGCTCGCCGCCCGTCCCCGCGCTTTGGCCACCCAGGCCGATTGGGTTCGAGCCGTCCGGCAGCTCGAGGCGCCCCGAGCACGAGGCACCACCTATGATGACCAAGCACCAACCGAATGCGTGCGGGCTCTTCGGCACGCGCCGAGCGTACCCACGTTAGCGCCGCAAAGCTATGGCCGCGGCGGGCGCGAGGTCGGCGTGTTGGATAGCCGCTCTTCCTCGAGCTCATCACTGACCAGCGAGTAACCGACGATCGGCCGCGACGCGATGTCGGGCTTGGGCTTCAAAACTGGCTTCGGCAGCTTCACGCTACCGAGACGGCCGACCGAGGACGGCGAAGGGCTCGGCAGGCGCTCGGTGCTAGCGACTGGCTCGTTCAACAAGGCGACAGCGGCGTCGCGCTCGTAAGTGAGACGCATCACGTCGATGCGCGCGTTCTCGCGCTCACGGCGCAGCTCGTCGAACGCTAGATCCATCTCGGCCAATTTGCGCTCCTGAGCGCGCTCGATGTCGAAAAGCTTCTGCTCGTGCTCGTCGAGCAGGCCGGCCAGGAATGCATCTTCCTGCACCAGCCACGAGTCACGTTCGCGTGCGGTAGCGTCGATCACGTTCTCGAGCGTCTGCACGCGCTGCTTCAGCACGGCTTCGCTCTCGTACACCTTGGCCATGCGAATCCGCAGGGCCTCGAGCTCTTGCCCCAAAATCGCGTTGGCTTCTTGGGCGGCGCCGGCGCCGGCCGCCAAATGCTTCAAGCCGCGGATCAACAGGCCGAGGTTGGCCTCGGCGCGCGTGCTCTCCACCAGCACCAGCTCGAGTTGGTCGAGCGCAGCGTCGGAGTCGGTGGTGCTGCGCGAAAGCCGCTCGCGGGCTGGAGGAATACCGCTCTCATGAGCAGTTTTTAGGCTCACGCGCAGATTTCCGGAATCCGGGCTCGACTCGTCGTACGAGTCGGCGCCTTCGGGTGCGTGGGCCAGCGTCATTGTAGGCGGTTGTGGGACAACCCCGGCCCGGCGGCAAGCGGCAACTGTAAAAAGCCGCCAATGGCCCAATATTTGGCTAAATAGAGAATTGCGCCGCGGTTTCCGACCGTTCCGTCGCCGGGCCGGCCACCGTCACTTGCCCGACGGCCGGCCGCCGCTGCCCAACCGCCAGCGTCAGCCACTCCCCGCGTGCCCTATCACTCTTACGGTAGGAGTTACGACACCCAACCGGCACGAGGCTTTTCGCCTCAGTGCCCGCCGCGGTGCGCGAACAACCACAGCAGCTGCCCGACGTAAGCCACGGCGAGCACGACGAGCGTGATGTTCACCGCGCGATCGAGCTGCGGCTTCAAGTTGCGCAACTTGGTCTTCAGCCCGAGCTTGCTCACGAGCCGCAGCAGCAGGACGACCAGGATCAGTTTGGACAGCACGATGCGCTTCCGCCTCAGCTTTGCACGAGCTGACCGCAGGCGGCCTGCACGTCACGGCCGCGCGAGCGGCGCACGGTCACGAGCGTTCGCTTGCGCGCTAGCAGCGCTCTAGCGAAGCGCTCGACGTCAGCTTCGGCGGGTGCGCGAAACCTGGCGAGCGGGTGCTCGTTGAATGGAATCAGGTTGATATTGTGCGAAAACGTTTGGCAAAAGTCCGAAAGCCGCACGGCATCGTCATCCAAGTCGTTCACGCCTGCCAAAAGCACGTACTCGATTGTGACGCGCTCGCGCGGCCGCAGCGGAAAGCGCTCCAAGGCGGCGCGAAGCTCTGCCAAGGGGTAGCGCTTGCCGATCGGCATCAGGTCCGAGCGCACGGCGTCGGTGGTCGCGTTCAGGCTCAGCGCCAACAGCGGCCGCGGCGAGAGGGAGCCCAGCTCGTCGATCTCTGGCACCAGCCCGGACGTCGACACCGTGATGCGTTTCGATGGCAAGCCGAGCCCGCGCGGATGACACAGCACGCGGATGGCGCGCGCTACCTCGGGCAGGTTGTGCAGCGGCTCACCCATACCCATGAACACCAACGTGAGCTCACTCGGGTGACGCGGACCAAGCTCCGAGATGACACGCAACACTTGAGCCACGATCTCACCGGCGCTCAAGTGACGCTGAAACCCCATGCTGGCGGTGGCACAGAAGCCGCAGCCCATCGCGCAACCCACTTGGCTGGAGACGCACAAGCTGACCCGCCCGCTGCCGATAGCGCGCGGCATGTGCACGGCCTCGATGCGCTCCGCGCCAAACTGAAGCAAAAGCTTGCTCGAGCCGTCGAGCGAGCGCTTGCATTCGGCGACGCCCGGCAGCTCCATCCCGCAGCCTTCCAGGACTACGCGCGCCGCCTTGCTGACGATCGGCGCGCCGGCTTGCCAAAGCCACGGCCGCTGCAGGCGCTCGAACGTCGCGTCGGCGGCCGGGACGCCAAAGGCCGAAAGCTCGTCGGGCAAGAGGCCCCAAGCTCGCGCTCGCGTCACGCGCGGCGGCTCGGTCGAAGCGCTTTCGGCGACGGGCAGCTGACGCACGGGGGCGCAGCATAGCCGGCTTCCGTGCCAGGGCCAGGCAGGGGGATTTTTCGGCTTATGCGGCGGTTTCCGACGCAAAGACGCACGACCTTTGCCTCACCGTCACGAGCGCGGCGCCAACGTCCGCCATCGTGCCCGCTTAGGAGGAGTCGCGATGAACAAGCTGCTCGTCACCTTTGCGCTGTTCGCAGTCTCGATTCTCGCAAAGCCCGGCTGGGCCGTCGCCGCCGACTTCACGGTCGACAGCGCGGGCCAGGGGGCGTACGTGATCAACGGTCAATCGAATCCGACACTGCAGCTGACCCGTGGCAAGACGTACACGTTCAACGTCGTCGTCACGGGGCATCCGTTCTGGATCAAGACGTTCCCCGAGATCGGCACCTCAAGCTCCTACGACACGGGCGTCACCAACAACGGCACGTCGCCAGGTCTGGTGACCTTCACCGTACCCGCAAATGCGCCGACGCAGCTCTACTATCAGTGTCAGTACCACGAGCCGATGAATGGGACACTCAGCATTGTTGCGGCACCAGTAGTAGCCACCGCCACGCCAGCCTCAACCGCCGTCTCGCGCAGTTTGCTAGTCCTCGGTCTCGCGGTGCTGGGCGTTGGCCTGCTTGGCGGCGGCGCGCGCATCGTCCAGCGTCGCAGGCGCGCAGCCTAATTTTCGACCACTAAGAGCTCAGTCATGACGTCGACCCGGTCCCGCCGTTGGGGAGAGTGCCATCCGAACGCAAGGCCAGCCTTGATTGGTGATCGGGCCGGGTTCGGGTTCGGAAGCGGGTGATCGGCAGCGGGATGGGGTTCGGCCGGGGCAGCGGCTTCGGGAATGCACAAATTCGCAAACGGCAGCGGTGTCGGACGCGGCAGCGGTGTCGGTCGTACCAAGCTGATTGCCTACCAGGTCGCGGCAGAGTTGCTGCAGCTGGTGGCGCGCATCCGCATCAACGACGCGGAGCTTCGGCAGCAGGCTCGCAAGAGCGCCAAGAGCGCGGTGCTCAACACCGCGGAGGGTGCGGCTCGGCAAAC
>JBBRMI010000206.1:0-13806 GCA_038230915.1 Polyangiales bacterium
CGGAGCGCTGGGTGACGCTGCGGAAGAGCGAAAGCAGGGTGTAAGCAATGCGGCGCAGGATCGCGACGACCAAAGCCGCGCGAGGATTGGCTTCGATCCAAGGGTGGTCATCCTCGGCGAAAGCGGTGTCGAGAATTTGGTCCCGGCGCTGGCGCACCGGGTGCGCGCTCTCGGCATGAGTCCCCAATACAAGCAGGCCCGGTACGACCGACACCGCTGCCGTCACCGAAACCGCTGCCGACTGCGAATTTGTGCTGACCCGAAACCGCTGCCCCGACCGACCCCGATCCCGCTGCCGATCAGCCGATCCCGCTCCCCAACCCGGCCCGATCACCAATCAAGGCTGCGTCGACCGTGTCGGGGGCCAGCTTGGCAAAGGCGTCGTCTGTCCGAGCGAAGGCCGTAAAGGTCCATGCCCGGAGAACGTTTCGGCGAGGCCAGCCGCTATGACAGCAGCCCGCGAGCGTCGTGAACGAGCTGGCAGCGGTCGCGGTCGCGGTCGCGACGAGGTTGCTAGTCGGTGCTGCTTCGCTCGCCGCGCGAAACCTCGCACGCCTCAAAACGCCGGCGTGGTCTTGTCCATCACCATCGAGCGGCATTCGAGCACGGCGCCGTCGACGGTGACGCCGACGATTGAGCCGACTTCGGCCATGATGCCGACGAACGGGGGCTGCCAGGCTTGGTGCTCCCAGACGCAGTTGAATTCGCCCTGGATGCGCTTGGAGTAGACGCGGCCGCGACCGGCAGCCCATTGTCGACCCAAGGTATCGATCGCGATCGCGACCATGTCCGGCGCGGTCGGCACGCTGCGCGCGCTGACGTTGTTGCCCTCGATTTCGACGACCACGCCGTCGGTGCCGACGGCGACGACGAGTTTTCGCTCCGGGCGCGACGCGCAGGCGAGAAACGCGCGGCTCTTGGGTGTTTCCAGTCGCTGGAGGGACCAGTGCAGCGGCCAAAACACCGCCGCGAAGGCCTCGCCGTCCACGCCGCGACCGACGACCAGAAAACGTTCGTCGTCGATGCGCGCGACGCCGGTCAGCATTGAAGCGTTCGTCACCGGCAGCGGGCGCAGCCAGCGCTTGCCGACCAGCGTGAACAACATGGGCGGCTCACCGCGGCGCTCGCCGATCAGCACCGCTAGGTCGTCGAGCTCGGTCGTGCCGGCCGAGAAAGCGACGGTCGGATCGGGCCCGGCGCAGAGCTCACGCGCGCCGTCGCGCGAGTATTCTAACAATTTCGCGCCCTCGGTGCCGATCAGCCACGAGGCGGCGCCCAAGCGCTCGACGAAGCGGATCGAGTCGGGCGGCGGCAGGCCGTTGGCGGGCAAATCGAGCCAGCGCGTGCCGTCCCAGAAGGCGGGGCCGCGCGTCGTGAGTGCCAGCGCGTTGCCGGCCGAATCCCAGGCTACGTTGGTGACGAGGCGGTCGTCACCGGGCGGATGGCGCACCGTCCAGTTGGTCTCGACCACCATCTCGCGCGAGCGCAAGGCCTCCATGCTGCTCATCCAGCGACGGCTGGGGCGCGCAGTGTTCGGCTCGAGATTGAGCCACGGCAGCAGCGCGTCGGCGAACAGTCTGCCGTTTTGCGGGCGATCTTTGGCGTTCAGCGAGGTGGCGCGCGCCAGCGCCAGATCGAGCGCCAAAACGGCGGCTTCACGCTCGCGCAGCTCGAACGCCAGTGTCGGCACGTCGAGCAAGCTGCGGCGCTCGGGCGACTTGGCCGCGTTCATGGCGGCGGTGGTCGAGCGGCCTTCGAACAAGTTCTCGCCGGTGAGCACGTAGAAGACAATCGCGGCCAGGCTGTACAGATCGCTCAGCGGGCCGATCCCGCCGCGATCGTCGTACTGTTCGGGCGCCATGTAGCCGGGCGTACCGACCGTGGCGCCGCCGAACGTGGCGTTCAGCCCGACCGGCCGCGCGATGCCGAAATCGGACATCTTGAACAGCTCGGTCTCGCCCGCGCCGCAGCACAGCACGTTGCCCGGATGCGCGTCGCGATGCACGACACCGACGGCGTGGATCTCGTCCATGCCGCGGGCGAGCGCCGCCACGACGCGCGCCGTCCGCGTCGGATCGAAAGCGAAACCGGTTTCGCGCACCGAGTAGCGAACGCGATCTTGCAAGGTCGTGCCCTCGAGCCCACCGTGCACGTACTCGAGCGCGATCCACGGCAGCTCGAGCCCCTTGCCGAAGGGGGTGAACATCAGCGTGCCCGTGTCGAGCAGCCGCACCACGAACGGCGTTGGGGGTACACGCTCGTTCAAACGCCCGAGCGCGACAGCTTCTTTCTTGATGATGGTGAGCGCGCGCTCGTTCGAGTCTTTGACGATGTGCGGCTGGATGATCTTGATCACCGCCGGCCATTCGCCGTCGGGGCCCTGGCGCTTGGCGAGGTAAGCGACCGCGGTCGCGCCTTCGCCCAGCTTGTGCTCGAGACGGTAGGAGACGCCCGGCTGCAAAGCGCTTTCCAGCACCTGGCCCAAGAAGACGTCGCGCACCTCGAGGCTCTGCCGCATCCGCCGAAGAAACGATACCCCAAACTGGCGCGCGATGCTCTGGTCGTTTTGACAGCGCGAAGCTCAGGCCCTACCGCGCCGCCGCGGCATTGGCTGTTCCTACGGCACCGCCGCCGCGCTGGCTGTTCCTACGGCGCCGCCGCCGCGTTGCGTAGCCAACGGAACAGCGCGACGCCGACGAGGATCGGCACCAGCGCGAACGCGAGCGCAACCAACGCGACGCCGCCGATCACGAGCCAGTCGCCCACGCTGGCTCGCCGCGCGGGGTCGCCACGGTGCTTTTCGATCAGCGCCAGGTTCTTCTCGTTGGATTTGAAGGCGAAGTCGAAGAGGTCGCCGACCAGCGGAACTGCCCCCAAAAGCGCGTCGATTGCGATGTTTATCAGCATGCGCGCCAAGACCAGCTTCGGGACTCGTTGCCGAAACGCGACGCCGAGCAACGCGAGCGAGAGCACCGCCGTGAGCGCGTCGCCAAGCTCCGGCAACAGCGCGCCCAGGATTGGATCCAGCCCGATCCGGACGTCAGTGCCGGGGATGCGGATAGCGCTGTCGAGCAGCACGCTGAGTCGGCGCGCCCAGTCGGGCACGGGCGGGCGGCCGTCGGGGGCGACTGCCAGCGGGCTCGGTGCGGGCTTTTCGAATTCCTTCATGACGACGCGGGGTTGGGGGTGGGACCGCCGTCGCGGCTGGTATCGAGCAGCAAGGTGACAGGACCGTCGTTGACCAGTGACACCGACATGTGGGTCCGAAAGCGCCCCGTCGCAACGGTCACGCCCAGGGTTCGCGCCGCGGCGCAGAAACATTCGAACAGCTGCTCGGCTCGGCCCGGCTCCATCGCGTTGACGAAGCTCGGGCGCCGACCCTTGCTGGTGTCGCCGTACAGCGTGAACTGCGACACCGCCAACAGCGCGCCGCCGACATCGACCAGGCTCTTGTTCATCTTGCCGGCGTCGTCCTCGAAGATGCGCAGCTTGACGACCTTGTCGGCCAGCGTCGTGGCGTCGGCCTGGCTGTCGTCTTTGCCGACGCCGACCAGCACGCACAGCCCGCCGTCGATCTTGCCGGCGACTTCGCCAACGACCGTGACTTGGGCGCTCGTCACGCGCTGCACGACGGCCCGCATCACTGACTCGCCTGGTTCTTGGCCGACATGCGGACAAGCTTGCTGATCGGGTTGAACACGTACTCGGCGCTGGTCAGCGTCGCTTCGCCCTTTTGGTGGCGCATCTGCTTGCAGACAGCCGTCCACGAGATGGTCTCGTAGCTGGTGGTCGTGCTGACTTTGCGGCCGCGCTTCGATTTTTTGACGATCTTGTTGGCCTGCACGGCGACGTCACAGCTCTCGTGGGTGACGACCAAGTCGGGCGCCGCCTTGAAGGTTTGGGCGAACAGCGCGACGACCGAAGCCTTGCTGCGCTCCACGCCGTCGAGCTTGACCTTGTCGTCGAGCAAATCGGTCAGCGCGGCCGCGTCGTGTTGGTTGAGGGCGTTCTCCAGCTTTTTCAGCACGCCGCCGGTCGACGACAAGAACTGCTTCTGCAGGTTCTTGCTGGTCATGCCGATGCTGCGCTCGCAGCACAGACCCAAGTCCCGTCCGGTCTCGCCGCCGGCGGGCACGAGCTTGCGCGCGTCGCAGCCAGCGCCGCCGCGCTCGACAACGCCGTCCGGTTCCAGGCTGTCGGTCAGCGAGCGATCTTTGGCGATCTCCCCGAACGCCGAGCAGGCAAGCTGCCACTGCGATTCGGTGCACAGCCCAAGGCCGATCTCGCTGCAAGCGCGGAACGCGTGGTCAAGGCTCGGCGCGGCGTCGGGTCGCCGCACGACGCGGAACCCCTCCAGCCACAAGCCGCTCGGCTCGAGCGTACCTGCGCTCACTTGTCTAAACTGCGCGCCCGGCCAGGGCACACCGACGTTGGCAGTCGGCGGCACCGGCGTCGGCAAAACTGCAGCAGCCGAGCTGCTCGGCGCCGGTGCGCCGTCGCCGTGTTTCGGGCTCGGCGCGGCGGGGGCCGACGGCGCTGCCACGAGCGTTGGCAGCGCCAGCGCGTCACCGAGCGGCGCCGGGCTCGACGCGCTGCCGCTGGCGATGCCGGCGGCGCTCGGTGGCTTTTGGGCCATGAACATCACGGTCGCGACCGCGCCGCCCGCCGCCAACAGCGCTACTCCGAGCAGGCTCACGAAGCTGCCGCGCCGTGGCGGCCGCATCGACGCTCCTGGATCGGCGACCCGGATGCCCTGACTCGAGCTCAGCTCGGTGGGCGGGCTGGCAGCGTCGCGCGTCGGCCGGGAGCTGGCGGCTTCAGGCGGCGCGTTTGCGGAAGCGTAGCCTCCGCTCATCGAGAACGGCAGCACGCTCGAAGCCGAGCTCGCGGCGTCGCCGCTGATCTCACGCGTCGGCCGTTCGTGGTCGATCTTGGGCGGCCGTGCGCTGAGCCGCGCTGGCTCGTTCTTGGCGGCCGAGGTCAGCGCGTCCCAAAACGCCGTCGCGTTCGGGTAGCGCTCACGCGGATCGACCGAAAGCGCGGTCGCTAGCACGGCTTCGACGGCGTCGCCCGGATCGAAGCCGCGGCCGCGCAGTGTCGGTCGAATCATCTTGTCGGAGGCGGCGACGAACAGCTGTGCGGCGTCGGTGCCGTCCAAAGCGGGCGCGCCCAGCACGACCTCCACGAACATCAACGCCAGCGCGAACACGTCCGTCCACGGCCCGGTCGCGCCGAAACGGCGGCTGAACTGCTCGGGTGCGCCGTAACGCGCCGTGAACGCGGCCACCGTGCCGCCCGTTTCCTCGAAGGCGCGGGTCACGCTGTCCGACTCGGCCAGCACCTTGGCGATGCCGAAATCGAGCACTTTGATCGTGCGTTTCCCCGCTACCTCCACCAAAAACAGATTCGCCGGCTTGATGTCGCGGTGGGCGATGCCCATGCCGTGGGCGACCCCGAGCGCCCGCACTGCGCCGTCGAGCAGCTCGAGCGCCTCGCCCAAGCTGCGCCCGCCTTCGCTTTTCTCACGCCGCTGCAACAGATCGCGATCGAGCGGCGTGCCTTCCAGCCACTCCAGTACCAGGTACGGCGTCCAAATCTTGCTCGGCGAAACTACCGCGCCGACATCGAGCGCCTGCACCACGCCGGTCGTGGCCCGCGACAGCTGCAGCAGCAGCCGACCCTCGGCCACCAAGCTGTCACGGAACCGATCGCGGTCGCCGCCCTGCAGCTCCTTGGGCAACTTCAAGCACTTGAGCGCCACCGTCTCCTCGAAGCCGAGATGATGCGCCCGGTACACGATGCCGAAACCGCCGTGCCCCACCACCTCGTCGACGCGGTACTTCCCGTCGACGGTGGCGCCGACCCACCCGAATGGGTCGTCTTCCGAGGCCTGGCTCATGCTTACCGACCCCAGCAAAACACAGTTGAGAGGGTGGGGCCAACGCGGACCGGGCGTGTCCATCAATTGCTGAGTCGCCTACCCGTGCCCGTGCCCGTGCCCGAAAAGCCACCCGTCACGCGTGGGTCTTCTGATAGGCCCAGGTTCCTGGTGCGGGCGTTTGCCCGCGCGCGCCGCGCCCAGCTGGGCGCGCAGGCAGGGCCTACACACTCGATCCGGTACCCTACGGACCGTCGGGCACGGGCACGGGCACGTTTACGGGCACGGGTGATCCCCTTCAAGGACACGCTCTGATGCTAAGGTGCGGCGGATCTATGGCCACCTTGGTGTTCGTAGCCAATCGCTTCGGCGCCGAAAAACGCATCGAGGTGCCTGAGGGCGGCGAAATCGTGGACATCTGCGACCACCACTTCGCGCCGATCCCGTTCTCGTGTCGGTCCGCCAGTTGCGGCACCTGCCAGGTCGAAGTGCTCGAAGGTGAAGAGCTGCTCGAGCCTCAGAACGACGCCGAGCGCGACCTGATCCCGCTGCTGGGCGGCAAAGGCCGCCTGGCCTGCCAAGCGCGGGTGCGGCCGAACGTCGAAGGCGTGATCAAGTTGCGGAGTGTGTTGGCGACGTAGCTGGCTGCCCGAATGCGTTCGCCCCTGCTTACCGTATCTCGCATCGCTTCGGCGGGCAGGTAGGCCTTGTCCCTGGCTGCCCAGCTGGGCAGCCTCGCCACATACGAAACTCGGCCTACCCGGACGGAAACGGGTGGACCCAGATTTTTTCACAGGAAGATCAGAAGATCAGAAGCGCACGCGAAGGGTTACGACGCGTTGCGAGCCTTGTGGTTTGTTGGCGCCACGCTCGTGGCGCGCTTGCGTCGATCTCTATCGCCCGCAATTCGACGCGAGCTCCGTTCGAAATTGGCGCCCACTCTCGACCTTCCGATCTTCTGATCTTCTTGTGAGAAAATCTGGGTCCGAAGAACGATGTCACAAAACGTGATTTGCTTCCGCGGTCTCTGGCGTTCCCGGGCGCAGCTACTTCGTCGACATGCTCAGATCGCAAACCACCCCGTAGTGATCCGACGCCCAGACGCTGCCTTCGCTGCCGGGCACGCTTTGTTCGAAGGCGCGTTGAACGTTGGAGGGCTGGCCGCGCATGTCCTTGTCGGGGCCGCGGACGAAGATGTAGTCGATGCGTCGATTCGGCTCGCCGTTTTTGAGCGCGTAGGCGTTGTCGCGGGCGTAGGTGTGGCCGGGGCTGGGTGGCTCGGCATAGTCCCAAACGTCCGCGAAGTAGAGGCTGCGGCCGTCAATCACGTGCTGACCCTTCAAGTAACGAATCTCGTCAGTTCCCGGATCCGCGTTCATGTCACCGATCAGGATGGGTGGCAGGAAATCAGCCTCGACCGGCGCCAACACGAAGATCCGCTCGGCCGTGTAAACGGCTTGTTTCACCCGCACGACACCGTGATGCAGCTTCCAGTTCAGGTGCGTCACGAACACCGGTAACCGGCCCCACGGTGTCTCGAGCAGCGCGTACAACAGCGACCGCGTCTCGCCGCTGTCAGCGCCGGGTAGCCGGAACGTGCGACTGTCCAAAATCTTGTAACGCGTCAACAGCGCGTTGCCGAACTTCAAGCCACCCGAATAATCCGCGGCGATGCCGTAGGCGATGTTGTACCCGAGGCCTTCGGCGATCTCGCTCGCCTGATCGTTGTCCGGAGCTGGCACCGGCGGCTGCTTCTCGTCCGGGATGAGACGTAGGACTTCTTGCAGGCCGAGCACGTCAGGTGAGAGCTCTTTGACCTGCTTTTTGATCAGCGGCAGGCGCTCGGCCCAGGGCCCCGCTTTGTTCCAGATATTGAGGGTCGCGACGCGCAGCTTTTCCAATCTCGTCGTCTCCAGAACCGCCAACTCTACCACACCCTTGTGACCACCCGCTCTCCTCGTCTACGATCCCGCTCGTCATGTTGATTGGAGTCGATTTCGGAGGAACGGCGGTCAAGGCCGGCATGGTCGTTGGGGGCGAAGTCGTCAGGAGTACCTCTGCGGCGACGCGCCTCGACACCGGGCCGAAGGACATTCTGGATGCGATCGCCAACACCGTCTTGGCGCTGACGCCCAAGCCCGAAGCTGTCGGTGTCGCGATCCCGGGCGAGGTGAACGCGGAGGGGCGTTGCTGGCGGTTGGCCAACGTGCCGAATTTCGAGGGCGTGCCAATCGGCGAAGAGCTGTCGAAGCGCCTCGGTTGTCCGATCGCGGTCGAGAACGACGCCACCACCGCCGCGCTCGGCGAGCAGCTGTACGGCCATGGCCGGGACAACCCGAGCTTCTTGATGGTCACGCTCGGCACCGGCATCGGCGGAGGCCTCGTGCTTGGTCACCAGCTCTATCCGGGGTCCAACGGCTTTGCGGCGGAAATTGGCCACAACAACGTCGACTCGGCGCCCGACGCGCCGCTCTGCGCTTGCGGTCAGCGTGGCTGCATCGAGTCGTTCGCTGGCACCAAAGCGCTGCTGCGTCGCTTCACCGAGCTCGGCGGCAAAGGCAGCGAGGTGTTGCCGATCTCGGTCAGCGCCCGTCGCGGCGAGGAAGCTGGCAAAAAGACGTTCGAGATGATGGGCCTGGCCCTCGGCAAGGGCTTGGCCGTGATTCAAAACGTGCTCGACCTGAACGCGATCGTGTTCTCCGGCGGCGTGTCGGCGTCGTTCGACTTGATCGAGCCGCACATCAGGACGGCACTGCGTCAGCACGTGTTCGGCAAGCCTACCGGCGAAGTGCCGTTGTTGGTGAGCGAGCTGGGCGAGCGCGCCGGCGTGATCGGCGCCGCACACCTGACGACGCTCTAGCCGCGCAGGAGCCCGAAACAGCCGTGAAAGCCGTTGTCTGCAGTGCAAGCGGCGGCCCCGAAGTGCTGGCCGTGAAGGACATACCGGCGCCCGTACCCGGCGCGCGCGAAGTCCTGCTCGAGGTTCGCGCCACCGCGCTGAACCGAGCCGATTTACTGCAGCGACGCGGGCTGTATCCGCCGCCGCCCGGGGCGAGCGACATCTTGGGTCTCGAGTGCAGCGGCGTCGTCGCGGCGAACGGCGCGGGCGCGACGCGCTTTGCAGTCGGCGCGCGCGTGATGGCGCTGTTGGCGGGTGGCGGTTACGCCGAACAGGTCGTCGTTCACGAAGACGTGCTGATGCCGATGCCCGAAAGACTGTCGTTCGAGGAAGCGGCCGCTGTGCCCGAAGCGTTTCTCACCGCCAGCGAAGCCTTGCTGGTTGAAGCCGAATTGCGCGCGGGGCAGCGGCTGCTCGTTACCGCGGCCGCCAGTGGCGTGGGCAGCGCGGCCGTGCAAATCGCCAAATTGCGCGGCGCGTTCGTGCTCGCCAGCGCCAGCGCCGGAAAGCTCGCGGCGGTCACGGCGCTCGGCGCCGACGTCGCGCTCGAGCGTGACCGCGCGGATTTCGTCGACGCCGTGCGGGGCGCGACAGCGGGCCGCGGCGTCGACGCGATCATCGACTTCATCGGCGGCAGCGCGCTCGCGCGGCACCAAGCGTGCCTGGCTGAGCGTGGCCGGCTGGTTTTGGTAGGCCTGTTAGGCGGCGCAGCTGCGCCGCTCGATTTGGGCCGCATCTTGATGAAGCGACAACGCTTGTGTGGCCTTGTCATGCGTACCCGCAGCCTCCCCGAGAAGATCGAGCTGACGCAGCGCTTTCAGCGCGAGCTGTGGCCGGCGTTGGACGCCGGCACACTCTCGCCACAGTTGGACCAGATTCTACCCCTGACCGAAGTCGCAGCAGCGCATACGCGGATGGAACTCAACCTCAACGCCGGCAAAATCGTGCTGCGCGTTAGTTAGCGCGGCCAAGCTGGCGTCAGCCCTGGTTTCGCGTTAAGGGTCGGCCCAAGTAAGATGAAGCACACGGTTTCCCACGATCTCGGCCAAGAGCGCGCGAAAAAGGTGACTGAATCCGCGCTTGCGACGTACTCGGAGAAGTTCGCCAAGTACAGCCCGAAGACCACGTGGACGACGCCGAGCCACGCGCAAATCTCCTTCAACGTAAAGGGCATGAACCTCTCGGGCGCGGTCGAAGTGAAGGACAAGAGCATCGAGCTCGAGCTCGACGTGCCGTTCCTGCTCCGGCCGTTCCAAGGTCAAGCGCTCTCGGTGATCGAGGGCGAGATCAAGACGTGGTTGGCGAAAGAAAAAGCCAGCGGCGGCTGAGCATAGGGGGTGCCATGGTTGATGCCGCGGCCGCGGATCAGATTCGGATCGAAGAAGCTGCCTTGTTGCGGCACGACGTAGAGAGCGCCGGCGTTGTCCGGCAGCGAGCGGCACACTAGCGCTGCGACGGACTCGTCGCTGGCTTCTGCGCACGGTGCCGCGACCAGGCGGCTCACGAATACGCGCGCGACCCCCGGATGTCTCTCCAGCGCGGATGGGGCGGTTGGCGTACAACTCGCCACGGCTAGCAGCAGGGCCACGCCACGACGCATAGGGTCCGACTTTGACTCGCTTCGGTGTCGGTCGTATGACGTTTTACGCTGTCGGCGCGTTGGAGGTCAGCTTGGGTACCCCGCGGTGCTGATTTACCAACGCGGCTAGGCCGGCCGCCGCGCGCCACGCCGCCGCATGGCGAGCTCAGGCGAACAGGCCGGGGATCGGGCCCGTGAACGCCGTTTCGAAGCTGGTTAGACCCGGCATGCCGAAGTGCGGCGCCATCGAGAGCCACACGTCGTTGCTGGTGGTGCCCGGGACGTGGGCGACCCGCCCGCGGTCTTTCAGACCGACGCCGTCGCCGCCGAACAGCAAAAATGGCATGTCAGAGTGGTCGTGATTCACGCCGACTGCGCACTCGTTGATGTACCAGACTAGCGTGTTGTCGATCAGCTTGCCGCCGCTCACATCGACGGTGTCGACGAGTGACTGAATGAACGGCGCCGTGTGGGTCGAGAACCACTGCTCAGCCTTCGACAACCCCGCCGTCTGCGTCGCATCGTGGGATGACGCGTGGTGATTGCCGATGCCAAATTCGGGGAAGCCGAGCGCTGACGCGCCGGTACCCCACATGAACGTCACCATCCGCGTCATATCGCAAGCGAAGGCGGCGCGCACCAACCCGAACTGGGCTTCGGCGACTTGCAGCGCCTTCTGGTAGTTGGTGTCGTTCACCGGCAGGCCTGCGGCGAGCGTAGGCGGCAGGCAGCTGCTCGGCATCGCGGTGCGGTCCAGCTGCTGCTCGAGCTCGCGAATCGCGGCTTCGTGAGCCTCCAAATCAGCGCGGAAACTCGCCGGAAATTGCGCCTTCACGTTGGCCAAGTCCGCCTTGACATAGGTCAGCGCGGTCTCGCGTCGCGCGCGTAGGCGCGCGATGGCCTTGTCTTTGGCGGCTTGGTCGCCGCCCGGCAAGATAGTGTCGCCGAACACGCGCTTGTACACGTCGTACGGGCTAATGACTGGGTACAGCGGCTGCTCGGGGCCGCCGAACGACAACGTGCGATTTTGCGGTTCCTGCCCGCCGTCCTGCACGCCGTTGGCGCCGATGTGTAGGTTCGGTACCAGCGTGCCCTGGAAGACGGCGCTCTCGCGTGACCATTTTTGATCGAGCGACTCGACGGTGTTCCAGCGGCCGTCGTCGCTGCCGGCGGGAATTTTTGGCGACAGGTTTGCGCCGGTCATGATCGTGGTCGTACCGAGACCGTGCGGATCGGCGCCGTCGCTGTTGGCGCCGGGCTTGATCGACATGCCCGACAGTGCGACCGTATTGCTCCACACTTTGGCGAACGGCTCGAGGATCGCGCCGCGGTTGCCGTTCGGCAACCAATCCTCGCGGATCGAGCCGTTCGGCCGATGGAGGATCATCAAGCGTTTGGGCGCCGGCGTGCCTTGTGCGCGCCCGATGCCGCGCTGGAGAAAGTAGGCGAGCGCTAGCGAGCCGCCCGCAACGCTCAGGAACCAGCGCCGCCCACGGCGCGCGCTGAAGTCGTCTTTCGGCAGGGTAAAAGTCACGGTCCGATCGCCTTCCGGGTGCGGAGCGCGGGCCACAGCGCCACGTCCCTGATCAGGGTTTTGAAGTTGCCGCCCGATGCTTCGAAGTTTTGCGACAATTTGCCGACCGTGCAGGCTTGCTCGGGCGTGAGCTTCTCGCCGATCGCGTAGGAGGCGATCTGCCGACTCATGCACTCACGCGCCGCCCGGCTCTTGGCCAGCGCCGCCGACAACTGCACAGCGTCGTCGAAGTGCCCGGCAATGTCGGAGATTTGGATGTCTTGGCTCGAGTCGACGGCGACGTCTCCGGTAGGCATCGGGATCGCGGTGCGGTATTTGCCAATCGGATCGTAGTGCTCGAAGGTGACGCCGAACGGATCGAAGAAGGTGTGGCAGCCGCTGCACGGCGCGGTCTGGCGGCGCTTGTCGGCCTTTTGGCGCTCGGTCAGAGGCTCGGCTTTCAACGCCTGAATTTGCGCGAGGACCGCCGCCGGTGGCGGCGGTGTGTCGACGCACAGGAGCCCACGCGCGACCTGTAGGCCGCGGAAAACCACCGAGGTCGAGGTGGTTTCGGCACGCGCGGCCATCATCCCGGCGCGAGTCAGTAAGCCGGAACGCTCGGTTTCTGGCAGGAGCACCGGCGTCGTCGCGGCGCCGGCCGGTGCCGTGACGCCGTACAAGAGAGCGAGCGCTGAGGTGACGACCGCTTCGCGCGTCGTGAGCAGCTCGGACAACGTGCCGGTTTTTTGCCACAACACGCTGTCGATCAGCGTCGTCGCTTCGGTGTGCATCGCGCCCGCCAGCGCCGGCCAATCCGGCACCGGGCGATCCAAGCCCGAGATCTCGTGGGTTTGGAAGAAGCGCTCGAACATTTTCGACAAGTTCTGCTGCACGCCCGGATCAGCGAGCAGCCGATCGACCTGCGTGGAGATGCCCGCGTCCGTGTCGAGCGCGCCCGTCTTGGCGGCCTCCCACAAGGGCTTATCTGGCAAGCCATCGCGCAGGAAGACGCCGAGCTTGGCGGCGGTTTCGTAGCCGGAGAGTTTGAATTCGGCGCCGGCGGCGATGCCCAGCTCGGCCAGGTACAAGAATGACGGCGACTGCAAGACCGTCTCGATGACCAAGCTGACGCCGCCCGCGTAGCTGGCGTCGGCTTTCTGGCCCGCGTCGTAGACCGCCAGTAAATCAGTGCGCTCTTGGTCGCGCAGCGGGCGCCGAAAGGCGCGCGCCGCGAAATCGTCGATGAAGGTTTTGGCGCAGTCGGTCTGGTTGCCGCTGCTGCAGGTCGCCAACGGTTGTCCAGGCGCCGTGGCGAGCGCCGCCGCGGTTTCGGCGACGTCTTGTAGCTTTGACGCGGTCGCGCCGGTCACGGCCGCGGCCTTGCCAGGGATGAAGGCGTCTTCGCTGAGCGCGCCGGTTTCGATCGCGGGCGCCGGAATGCCGAGTAGCTCGCCGAGCGCATTCGCCAAGTGGCGGTCGCTCAAGCGCGTGACCCGCTGCTCCAGCACCGGCTCGCACGGCGTGAGCGGCTGCCAGCCGCCGGCCACGGTGGTGCTGCCGCCCCCCGTGGCGCTGCCGCCGCCGGCTGCGCTGCTGCCAGCGGCGCCCGCGGCCGCGTTCGCGGGCGGACCGTCCGCAGTTCCCGTGCAACCCAAGACGGCCAAGGGCAGCAGACAGCCGAACGCCCAAGCGCGGCGATCTCTCATGGATCATTGAGTGCGCGGCCCGGCGTAGCCGGGTAAGAAAACGAACGAGGGCGGTTGCGGCAAAGCGATCAGGTGACCGCACGGGGGGGGCGGGGGCGGGCGGGAGCGCACGCGTATGGCCCGCAGCCGGTGCGCCAGCGGGTTGCCTGGGGCGCGAGCGCGCTGGGGCGGAGGGCCAGAGCGCCGGCCGGATCACGCCCCCCGCCCCCGCCCCACCCCCGCGCAACCCCC
>JBBRMI010000207.1:0-13592 GCA_038230915.1 Polyangiales bacterium
CGCGTCGAGTCCGAGAAAGGCCCTGCCCGAGCCCGGCCCCGCCTCTGGCTTGCCCGAAGCCCCTGCCGAGACCGATCCCGATCCCGCTGCCGGACCCCTTCCTGGGGCCGCCCTCGCGCAGGGCCCCGACAACGGATCAGCACTGCGTTTTTGTAGCGTCGACTGGCCAAGTTGGAGAGCGCATAGCATCATCGAACAGGATGTGGCCGCGTCATCTGCCGGGTTGGGGAGCGCTGCTCGTGGCGTTCCTGCTGCTGCTGATCGTGCCGCGCCAAGCTCACGCTACGGCCGCAACGCCCACGCGCGTCTCGGTGCTGACGATGGGCCCCGGTGACCACCCGTTCACGCGCTTCGGCCACAACGCGCTCTTGCTCGAGTGGGACCGAGATGGCGACACGCGCAACCAGGTCTACAACTTTGGCACCTTCGAGTTCGATGGCCTGCAGGGCGTGCGCGATTTCATGGGCGGTCGGTTTCGGTACTGGCTCAGCGTCAGCAACCTGGAAACCACCGTCCGCACTTACAGCGCCGCCAACCGCTCGCTCACCGCACAAGAGCTGGAGCTAACTCCGGACGAACGTGCCGAGCTTGCCACGGCGCTCGTCGAAAACGCGCGCCCCGAGCATCGCTACTACGACTATGACTACTACCGCGACAATTGCTCGACCCGCGTGCGCGACGCGATCGACCGCGCGGTTGCGGGCGCTCTACGGCGTGGTGTTGTCGGCCCGGGTCAGCTCACCCTCCGCCAGCACACGCTGCGCTTGGTCGGCGACACGCCGTGGCTCTATTTCGGCCTGGATATCGCGCTGGGTGCGCCCACCGATCGCCCCACTACCCGTTGGGGGGAACTGTTTCTGCCCCAAGAGCTGCACGACGCGCTCAGCCACGCCCAGCGCGAGCTCGCCGGCCAGCGTGTACCGCTCGTGAAGAGTGAGCACAGCTTGCACCACGCTGACCGCCCGCCCCTGCCGAGCGAACCGAAAGCGGCCTGGCTCGTCTTCGCCGGTTGCGGCACTGGGCTTGGGCTGCTGTTCGTTGGTCTTGGTTGGGCCGCGGCGCGCGCGCGCTTTTGGCGCGTGTTGTTCGGCCTGCTGATTGCGCTCGCTGGCACCGTGACCGGGCTGCTCGGCACGGCGCTGGCGATCTTCTCGATGTCGAAGCATTGGGCCGCACATGCCAACCCGAGCTTACTCGGGTGTCCGCCGTGGTCGCTCGCGCTGGTCGGACTCGGCGGCGCGCTGGCGCTCGGGCGAAGTGGGCCACGCGCCGCACGCCGCGCAGGGTGGGTACTGACGGGCTCGCTCGCCACGAGCCTAGTCTTGCTGGTGCATTCGCTTGCCACTACCGGCCACGAGTCGTTGCGCATGGCGGCGTTGTTCGTACCCGTTTGGGCGGGCTTTTCGTGGGGCGCGCGGCTCGCCGGTCGTTGACTCAGGCCATGGCTGGCGCAGGCGGCGGCACGCTGCTCGGCGAGCAGGAGCCGTGCGGGGCCGCGGCTGGCTCCGACGCCGCCGCGGGCGCGCTATCTTGGTCCGGCTCGAACACCGGCGCGACATGCATCACCGCGCTGGTGCGCGCCGAGCGCAGAGCCGCGCGCACCACGTCGCGCAACAACGCAAGCTCGATCTGAACGGAGTGAATCCGAAGCGTCGGCAGCGTTCGAAACGCGCCGACCTCGACATCATCGAGCAAGCGCACCACTGAGTAGACGTGCGGTTCAGTGCGCTCAATGCGATACGTAACCCCCCTCACCTGGAGCATTCCCCGACTAACAGTGCGTGCCATCGTCGCCTAGCATACGAGACCTCCGTATCCGGACGGTCATAACTAAGCGTCAGCCGAAAATTTTCCTAGGCGGCGCGCGCGTGCGGGCACTCGACGACAGGCTCCTACACTTCATGCGCATCACCGCCGGCGAATCACCCCGTTAGGTTAGGCCCAGCAGATGGCGCGAAAATCGCGCGACGCGACACGCGACACCACCCGCGCGCTGCCGCGCCATGAACAGCCAGGCTGTAACCGCTGCCAGTAGCGCTGGAAACGCGCTTCGGCGCGTCTGCTAGCCTCTTCACGTGGGGATACGCAGCACAGACACTGGGCCAGAACCACCTCGCGACCAAGACCTAGCGCGCGCTGAGACCGTTGGCCTGCGCGACTTGCGCATGGTGATGGACGATTTGTGCGCGCGCGGCCTGCCGGGCGCCACCGACGACTTCCCGTGGCCGACCCTGTTGCATGATGGCGAGCGGATCGTCCAAGCCAATCCGGCCTGCGTGCGCTGGTTCGGTTGCAACGGCGACGGCGCCCTCGTCCACCAGCGGTTAGCAGTGCTGGGCGCGCCCGACGACGAGTTAGCATTGCTGGCGGCGCTGGGCGCTGGCGCTGCGGGCCCGCCGGCGTCGCCGCACATCCAACGCTTTTGTGACCAGTCGGGCCAGCCTCTGCTCGCCCGCGTGCTGTCGCGGCGGACGCAGGTCTCGGGCACCGCGGTCACGTTCGCGCTGATCGCGCCGAACCCCGACGAGGATCGTTCGTTCGAGCTACTGCGCTTGCTGGGCGAAGCCGTCGACCACCTGACGGACATCGTCTTCATCACCGAAGCGCACGCGATCGACGGCGTCGGCCGCCGCATCGTGTTCGTCAACCGCGCGTTCAGCGAGTCGTCCGGCTACGCGCCGAACGAGGTCTTGGGCAAGACGCCCAACATCACGATCGGCGAGGGTACGGATCGCAACGTGTTGACGCGGCTGGAAGCGGCGCTGAGCCAAACCCGTCCGGTCCGCGAAGATCTGCTGAAATACGCCAAAGACGGCGCGCCGCACTGGGTCGAGCTGCAAATTTTGCCGATGTTCGACGAAGCCGGCCAGCATAGTCACTGGATCAGCCTCCAGCGCGACATCACGGCGCGCAAACAGCTGGAAGCACGCCTGCTCGAGTCGGCGCGCTTTGCCTCCGCCGGTCAGCTCTCGGCCAGCCTCGCCCACGAGCTGAATAGCCCGCTCGCGTCGGTCGTCAGCTCGCTCGAGTGGCTGTCCGATCGCTTGCCGGTGCTGCTCGGGCAGCTCGGCCCCTCGCGTGAGACCCACGAGGTGCTCGAAGCGCTCGCCGACGCCCGCTCCAGCGCGGGCCGCTTGGTGTCCGCCACCAGCTACCTGCAGCTCTTGGGCAGCAGTGCGCCGCCCGTGCGCCAGGCGTTGTTGCTGGCCCCGCTACTCGACACGGCGATCGCCGACGCCGAGCGCCAGTTGGCGCGCCCGCTGCGCGTCGAGCGCAACTTCGAGCAAGAGCTGATCGTGTTGGCGGATTCCAACCGGCTCAGCCACGCGCTGCGGCTGGCGATCCTGAACGCCGCGCTGGCGGCCGACACCGGCGTGCGGCTGCAGTTGGGTGTGTCCGGCGGCCGCGTCCATGTCAGCGTGGAGGACGACGGGCCCGGCATTTCCCCGGACATGGCCGGCACGTTGCGCGCGCCCTTCGACGCACGCAAGCCGCCAGGGATCGGCGACGCACTCGGCTTGTTCGTCGCCAGCCGGCTGGTCGCCGAGCTGGAGGGTGAATTGGTGCTGGTGCCGCGCGCTCGGGGCACCCGCGTCGAAATCCGCCTGCCGCGCGGCGACTGACGCCGCGGCCTCAGTACTTCTTCGAGCGACCGCGCAGCATGCTCTTGCCGAGCACGATCTTGGCCGCGTCCGCCTCGAGCTCATCGTAGACCTTGCCCTGATCGTTCGGGTTTTTGGGCGTGAAGCTCGCAACCTTCAGCGCGTAAAGCCGGAACTCGTAGACGTGATCGTCGGCGCCCGGGCCCATGAAGCCGTAGCCGGCGTTGTTGTTGTCGAAGCTCATCTGCTGCGAGCCGGCTGGCACCGCTGGCTTCGAGTCACGCGCCAAGCTCGCCGGCAGCTTGAGCGTCGCCGCGGGAATGTTCCAGATCGCCCAGTGCGTGAAGGTGTTGGAAAAGTCGTGCAATGTAATCACGTAGCTCATGGTGCCGGCAGGGCCCGCGCCCCAGTTGAGCTCCGGCGACATGTTGTCGCCGCCGATCGTCGTCATCTCGTTCGCCTTCGGAACGAAGCTGCATGGCGCGTGATTTTGCTGCGAGCACGCTTCAACGTGTGCGAACGCCGGCGAGGTCAAGACGAAAGGAGCGGGAGCGCCGCCCGCGCCAGCCATGCCGCCTGCGCCGCCGCCAATCGCGCCGCCTCCCCCGCCTTGGCCCAGCCCCGCTGAGCCGCCCGCGCCGCCGCCGGCTGCCACCCCCGCGGACCCACCGCCAACGCCGCCCGAGCCTCCGCCGGCCGCCGCGAAGCTGCCCGCAGCGCCTGGAGAGCCCGCACTGCTAGCGCCCGCCGCAGCACCGCCGGAGCCGCTAACTCCCGGACTTCCCGCGGCAGCGTCGGCCGAGCCGGGGTCCTCACCCCCGCACGCCAAAAGCAGGCCGAGGGCCAGAAACACCACGGAGGACTTGGAAAATGCGCTCGCCATGCGTCGATATGGAACTTTGCTCACAGCAGCTTCAAAACTTCCCGAAAAATGCCAAGACTGACGCCCCGTCAGCGACTGAGCGCAGCTGGTCCAGGACCGCTTGAGAGTCGGCCTTTACTGCGCGGCGTTGCGTTTCAACGTGAAGCGCCAGAATTCCGTGGCGTTGCGAACCGCGTTGCCAACACCGGAGCGGGTGCGCGCGACGGAAGCGCGACCGCGACGAGCGCTTACAACGTTCACGGCGCGGTCCGAACGCGGCAGAGCTGTCCGGATGACGCGCGTTGATTTGCGTCAGCAACGCTTTGGCGCGCGTCGCCGCCGGCGAGCTGTGCGTCAGCGGGTGAGGGTCCAGACAATCGCCCGAGCACGCCAGAAGCACGCGCCGGCCGGCGTAGCAGGCATCGCAAGGACGGCGCGGCGCTCCTTGGCAGTCGCACGCTTTCGGCATTCAGCCATTGGTGTCGGAGAGCATCGCCAGGGGAAGGATAGCGGCGCGCGTGGCGGCGTTCAGTGGGCCTTGAATCGACCCGCCGTCGCGCCGTGAAAGCACGACTCGCTCCACCAAGCCGTCGGCGGTCGGCCGCACTTGGTACGACGACACCACGATGCCGAGTGCCAGCAGCGCGCGGTGCAGCGACACAATCACCGGCGAGCGGGTATTTCTCCCGATTTCGACGGCCGTTAGCTCCGAGCCTTCTTGCTCGAAGTGGACTTTGACTTCACGACTTTCCACGTTGGCCTCCAGGAGATGCGTACGGCCGCGCGCCTTGTCAACGGAGGCCGGGTGACTTTTATGCCAATCCCGAGCGAGCCCGGGTTAAACGCCGCTGCATGGGCGCTCAGTGGAAACAAAAAGGCAAAGAGCAGAGTGCGGCCGCCAAAGGGCGCGTCTTCACCAAGCTGACAAAAGAGATCATGGTTGCGTCGCGGACCGGCGGGCCGGATCCGACCAACAACTCGCGCCTGCGGCTGGCCATCGAGCAAGCCCGACGAGCGTCGATGACTAAAGACACGCTCGAGCGCGCGATCAAGAAGGGCGCCGGCTTGCTCGACGACCAAGCCGCGTTCGAGACCGTCGTCTACGAAGGCTTCGCGCCGCATCAAGTGCCGGTGATCGTTGAATGCTTGACGGATAACAAGAACCGGACCGCGCCGAACATCCGCTTGCTGTTCAAGAAGGGTCAGCTCGGAGCCGGCGGCTCGGTCAGCTGGGACTTCAACCGCCGCGGCGCGATCGAAGCGTCACCGCCCGCCGCTGGCGAAGATGCAGAAGAAGCCGCGATCGAAGCTGGCGCACAAGAAGTGGAAGCAGCCGAAGAAGGCCAGCAGCGCTTCATCAGCGAGCCGAGTGATCTCGACACGGTTTCGAAGGCGCTCACCGCGCGGGGCTGGAACGTCACCGCAGCCACTTTGGTGTGGATCGCGAAAAACCCGGTCAAGCTCGAGGGCGACGCGCGCAGCGAAGTGGAAGCGTTTCTCGCGGCGCTCGACGAGGACGACGACGTGCAGCACCTGTACGTCGGCTTAGCCTGACGTAAGTCGCCCACAAATTCGAGTCGATTTGCGCGGCGGGAAAGTCCGCGTATGGTTGTTCTCGTGCGTTCGCTGGGTATCTTGCAGGCAGTTTCGGCGCTTTGCGTGACCGCGCAGGCGCTAGCCGGCGGGGTCAGCGCGCCCAGCTACTTGCGCACCACGCTGGACGAAGGCGCACCTGCGCCGAGCCACGCCTGCGAGCCCCGGCGCTTCCGCACCACGCTCGACGACGCGAGCCAGGCGTCCTTCCCACTCGACACGCAGCCGCTCGACTCAGCGGGCCGGCTGATCCGCATCTCGCTGGAAGACGGCGACGCGCGCTACGGGCACCTGAGCCCGGCACAATCCCAAGCGCGCCGTTACCGTACGACGCTCGACTGACGCGCCGCTCCGATCATGCGTATCGAGGCTACCTTCGCGTTCGTCGACATGGCCGGCTTCACGGCGCTGACCGAAGCGCAAGGTGACGAAGACGCCGCCGATCTCGCGACCATGTTCGCCGACATCACGCGCGCCGCGCTCGCCCCTGGTGATCGCCTGATCAAGACGATCGGTGACGCCGTGCTGATAACCTCGCCGGACGCCACAGCCGGCTTGTCACTGGTCGAACGGCTGCTCACTGAAGCCGCCGCCGAAGCGCGCCTGCCCACGCTGCGCGCCGGCCTGCACCATGGCGAAGCCGTGGAGCGTGACGGCGATGTGTTCGGCGCGGCCGTGAATTTAGCCGCGCGTGTCGCTGCCGAGGCGTACCCAGCCGAAGTGCTCGGCACCGCTGGCATCGCCGAAGCCGCGCGCGGTCTCGGCATTCCGGTGGTCGAGATCGGCGAGGTCGCGCTCAAGAACGTGCGCAAGATGACGCGGGTGTATTCGATGGCGTTGATGCTCGGCGCGACCGACACGCCAATCGATCCCGTGTGTCGCAACCACGTCGATCGACGCACGGCTGCGGGCCGGCTGCACTACCTGAACCGCGAGTATTGGTTCTGTTCGCTGACCTGCGCGGCAGCGTTCGCGAGCAATCCCGAGTGGCACAAGAACGAGTCGGTGCTGCCCGAGCCGCAGCGTTAGGCGCGGTCGATTCTCAGCCGCGCGAACCGAGCGCCACGCGCCGCTCCGGAAACTCGAGTCAGCTCGACGAAATCTTCATCGCATCGGGCTCACCGCGCCGCCGCAACCTGGTGCGCGACGGCAGCTTCTGCAGTTCGAGCTGCGGCGTGGCAGCACCCCGCCCGCAAATTACGGCTGCCGCGCGCGCCGGCCAGACAATGTCCGAGCGCGCGTTGCCGCGCTCGCGCAGCGGCGCATGCTGCTCAGCATGCACAATCCGGCGATCGTCTTTTTGTACACGGGGTTTACGGTGCATGCGGCGCCGAGCGGCCCGGAATCGACGGAGGCGGCGTCAGAGGCGACGCCGGGGCCGCGCTGGCGCGGAGAAATCCTGAACGCCGCGGGCGAGGTGCAGGACGGTTTTTCGTACACGCGCGATGGCTTTCCGGGCGCGGTGATTGGAGCGTTGCGGGTGCGGGATATTGCGTTCGCGCCCAAGTTGGCGGCAAGGATGTGGGTGCACACGGACGACGCTGAATGAAGGAACCCGACGAGACGACGCTGCGCGCGCTGGCTGAACGCACGCTTTCGCATTACCAGGCTGGTGCGGAGTCGTTTTGGGAGGGCACGCGCGACCACGACGTTTCGCAAAACCTGCAAGCCTTGCTCGGCGCATTGCCGGCCCAGCGCGGCCTGCGCATCCTCGATCTGGGCTGCGGTCCCGGTCGCGACTTAGTAACGCTGCGCGATTTGGGGCATGCACCCGTCGGGCTCGACGGCTGCGCCGCGTTCGTGAAGATGGCGCGCGAGCTCAGTGGCTGCGAGGTGCTGGAACACAGCTTCTTCGAGCTTTCGCTACCGCCACCGGCTTTCGACGGCATTTTCGCCAACGCTTCGCTGTTTCATGTGCCCCGCGCCACGCTGCCGCGCGTGCTCCGCCAGTTGTTCGACGCGCTCACGGCGGGCGGCGCGCTGTTCTGCTCGAATCCGCGCGCGATGGGCGGCGAACGCGAAGGCTGGCAAGGCGAGCGCTACGGCACGTACCTCACGTTCGAAAGTTGGTCAGCGCTCTTCGATTCTGCCGGCTTCGCGCTAGAAACGCATTTTCTGCGGCCGCCTGGCAGACCCAGCGCCGAGCAACCGTGGCTGGCGATGGTGTTGCGCAAGCCGGCGTAGCCTGCGCCGCGACGGCTTGCGGCGTTTTGGCGCTGGCCTGCGTTGGGCCGCTGGGCGGGGCGGTTTTTGGTTTACTTAGATGGTGGGCTTGACCCAGAAGCCGTCGATCGGCTTCGGAGGCGATGCGAAGTTCAGACCGCCGAGGTACTGCGCCGGATCGTTCGACTGGAAGTACGCCTGCGCCACCGTCGCCCAGAAGTCGACGTGCGCGCGCTGCCCGGCGCCGCCGCCGTCCTCGAAGTTCACGTACTTGCCGTGCTGCATGCCGAGCGCCTTGCCACCGAAGTACATGGCAGGCTTCGGGTCGCGGTCGTGCCCCGCCATCGCCACTTCCGTGAAGAACGGCATCACGGTGTGGTCGAGCATGTTGCCGCCGAACGCGTCTTGCGCGTTCTTGAACGTATTGACGATGTCGGCGGTCTTGTCGTTGTACCAGGTGTGCACGGAGGTCAGGAAGTCGACCAGCGCCAGCTGCAGCGCGTCGGTCGGCGGCGCATCGAAGTAGTTACCGCGCGGGCCCGAAATCTTGTGGCTCTGCGGATGATGCATGAAAATCTTGCCCGGCTGATCCGGACGCAGACCCTTGAACGAGACGTGGTTGGTGCCGGGCGACCACTGAAAGCTGGCCGTCGAGATGATGTCGCACTGCATGGCCGCCAGCAGAATGCCGGCGTGCAGCTTGCCGATCGCCGCGTGCGTTTCATCGTCGGCGGTTGCGACCGAATCGACGCCGTACGGGTTGCTGGAACCGACCTGGCCCTTGAGGTTGGGATCGGGTGCCGCCGGGACGACGCAGCCGCTCGGCGTCACGATTTTGCCGTTGAGGAGATCGGAGACCTGCATCTCGATTTTGCGGCAAGCTTCGGCGTGAATGTCGATCTTCTTGCTCTCGGAAGCCGGCGCGATCGCCTTGATTTGGTCGAGCTCACGCAGGCAGAAATCGAGCACGCTCTTCCGCTGCTGTAGCGCAATCTTGGCGGCCGCCATGTTCTCGGGCGTGGAGCCGCCGGGCATGAAGCCGGTGAACAGCTTCATGTACAGCTGCGCCGGCGCCAGCTCGGGCAAGAGCGGCACGTGCTCAGTCACGTTGCCAGGCTTGTTGGCGGCGGGAATATCTGCAGTCTGGTGCGAATATGACAGGCAGCGTGTCGACGTTTCCTGGGCGTCGATGCGCGCGTCGCAGATCGCGTTCGCGTAACCGATACCGGGACGCGTCATCGCTACGGCGCCGGTAGTGGCGTCGGCCTTCACGTCGTTGAGGATGATTTGATCCCACGACGGACCGCCGGCCACGCCGTCGTCCGCCTCGCCGCCGTTGGAGCGCGTGCCCGGGCAGCCGGTGCCGGTCGAAGCCATCGGCGTGCCGCCTTCGTGGCCGCCAGCGCCGTTGGTCGGCCCCAGATCATGCAAGCCCCAGAACAGGCTCATGTCGCCGTCGAGGCCCTTATCCTTGAACGGTTGCAAGATCCGCGACCACTGCGTGATGCTGCCGACGCCGTTCGGCTTCATGCCCCCGTTCGGCAAAAACTGGTGTTTGATGGTGCCGACCGGCCAATGCATCATCAAAAAGCGCGGCGGGGACGTCATGCCGGCCGCCATGGCTTCGAAGTCGCGCAGCATGACCTTGAGCCCGAAGGCGCCGCCAATACCGGCGAGGAACGAACGGCGAGCGAATCGATATGACCTGTGCAACTTAGCCTCCCGTGCGTTGGGTAAGAGTCTTTGACAGCGCGACCGCGCGCACCAAGGCGCTGAACGAATGGTCGGAATTGGCGAAACTGTTGGCGACCGCTTTGCTGGCGCAGCTCTTGCCGCTGACGCCGGTTTCGGCGAGCGCGTAAGTGAGCAGCTTGGCGCCGACGCACGACGAAAGCGCGCCGCTCTCGGCCAGCGCCTTGCCCGCCTCCACGGCGTTCATTGCCGCCTTGCCGCCCACGACGGCGGGCAACGTCACCGAGGCGTCGATCGGCCGACCCTCGGCGTCCATCGTGCGAAAGCGGCCGATCAGGTCGAAGTTCTCGAGCGCGAGACCATACGGATCGAAGCTGGGGTGGCAACCCAAGCATGGCGCGTTACTCGCGCGGTAAGTAGCGCGCTCACGCTCTGACAAGTTGGTCTGCATCGCCGACAGCATCTTGATCTGGGCCGCTAGGTTGTCCGGAAAGGCCGGATTCGACTGGCACAGAATCGCGTCGTTGACCGAGAGGCCGCGGCCGACGACCGATTGCTGGTCGGGGCGCGAGCGCGACGTGAGAAAGCCCGCGCTGGTCAGGATGCCCGAGCGATTCTCGGGCAAGTCCACGGGGCCGAAGCCGTCGGCGTCGAGGCCGGTGGTCGGCACCGGCACCCCGTACAGCGGCGCGAGCTGCTTATTGATGAACGATTTGCGCGACGTCGCCAGGTCCGACACGACGCCGCCGTTCCAGAGCACGTTGTTGATGAACAACTGACTCTCGCGGAACATCGACGCTGCGACGCCGTTATTAAAGACGTCGGCTGGCAAACCGTCGACGACCACCGCCAGCACACGGGCGATGCCGTACGACGCGAACACGGTGTCTTGCAGGTTCGCTTTGGTCGCGGGCAGTGCCAGCAGGCGATCGACGTGCGCGCCGATATCCACGTCGGTCGATAGCTTGTTCGCCGCAGCAGCAGCCAGGAGCGGCGCGTCGGGCGGACCATCGGTCAGGAAGTAGGAGAGCTGACTCGCGAGCTCGTAGGGCGTGAGCGGGCCCGTCTTGGTGTCTGCGCCGAACTCGGTGCGGTACAGGAACTCGGGCGCGTCGTAGATGGCGCGCACGCCAGCTTGCACGCCTTGCTCGACGGTGCCGCCCGCCGTGGCGGCAGTCACCTCGGTGTAGACCTGCAGCAGGCTGGTCTTCTCGCGGTCGGTGAGCGGCCGGCGGTAGGCGCCTTCGGCGTGCTTGACCAGGAACGCCTTGGCGCAGTCAGCCGTCGTGGGCGCCGGGCAGGCCGTGACGGCCGCAAAATTCTTGAACACGAAGTCGCCGGCCTTTTCGGCGATGGCTTCAGACGACTGCCACTTGGAGTCGATGTAGGTGGAGCCCTCACTCGTATCGCCCAGCGGCGGGAAGGTTCGCTGCGTGGTCGGCGGGATCGAATTGTTGGTGACCACGTCCTTGGCGAACGCTTCGCCGAAGACCGGCCGGAGCGAGCTGGCGATTTGATTGAAGCTGAGGCGAATCAGCCGTTTCGGCATCGCGATCTCAGGGCCATCGCAATCCTGCGGTGCGGTCATACTGCCGCCGCTGCCCCCTCCCGCGCCGTTGCCACCGGTCGTGCCAGGGTTCTTGATCGGGTCTTTACCCGATACTTCAGCAGTGCACGCGGCGAGCGAGGTCAGAGCCAGCAGGCTGACTGCCCAGGCGCCCTGCGTGACCCGAAGCTGGTCCCAACGGAGCTTTGAAGCCTTCACGCCTAGGAGTCACGCTTGGCCACGGCATGGATTCAGAAATCGACCTGTAACGTGCCGAAGCCTTCCGGGACGTGAAAGCCGCTGCGGCGTGCGGGGCGGACGCCAGGCCAGGTACTGCGGCGGCGACTTGCCCTCCACCCGGTAGAGGGCGAGCGGCAGGCGCGCGCCAGCGACGAGCGCGCCCGAAAGCTCGGGCCCGGGCAGGCGTGCCTCGATGAGTGCGGTGTGGCGGGCCGAATCGTTGCTGGTTTTGACACTCAGGCCTTGGTCATCAAGGCAACGCGCATGCTCGGCAGTCTGCTCGCGCTTTTAGTCGTCACCACCCGAACGTGCGGACCGCCGCTCCGAGTTCAGCCCGCTCACGCAAGCCAACATGGCTGACCTTTCGAGTGGGACCGCCCTGCCCGCCTTCAAGGTCATCGGCTCCTCGGATTTCCCCTGGGACGACCTGGCCAAGCTCGCGCACGATTTCCTGCTGGTCGGCGACACGCAGCCGATCGTCGATTTCATCGCCAAGAACTACGACAAGCTCCGCCAATGACCTTAGCCCGTGGCTTGGCCGATCGGCCGGCAACGGCGCCGCCACGCTAGCGGCGCAAGCGCCAACCGGCCCCGCGTCGCCGGTTTGAGCGAGGCCATCGCTAGAATTTCGGGCTAACATCGTAGGCTCGAAAAATGGGCTCGATCGAGCGCTTCCTGGCGCGTGCCGGCGCGGCATGGTGCGCCGTGAGCACACTGGCGCATGCGGAGGCGCCCACGGTGAGCGCGGAGCCAAGCCGCGCAGAGTGCGTGGCGGATCACGAGCGCGCGCAGGACGCCCGACTTTCGGGGCATCTGCTGGCGGCGCGGGTGTCGCTGCGCGACTGCTCGGCCGCCGCCTGCCCGGCGCTCGTGTCGCGCGACTGCGTGCAGTGGCTGTCCGAGGTCGAGCAGCAAATTCCCTCGGTGATCTTTCGCGCGGCCAAGGACGGCGAGGACGTGGTGGCGCTGCGCGTCCGCGAAGGCGACCGGCTGCTCACTGAATCGCTGACCGGCTCGGCGCTCGCGCTCGATCCCGGGCCGCATCATTTCGTGGCCGAGCTACCTGGTTTTCCAGCACAAGACTCAACGTATGTGCTGCAAGCCGGCGACAAAGGTCGGGTCGTGCGCTTCGACTTTGCCTCGCCCCTACCCGTCACTCTGGCGCCCGTTGTCCCGCCGCCACCGCCACCGCCGCCGCTAGTGCTAGCGCCGCCGCCCGAACGCCGGTCCGTCCCCACACTGACGTTCGTTCTCGGCGGCGCAACGTTCGCCGCGACCGCGACTGGCGCCGTGCTGGGCGGCCTCGCGCTTCTGCAACGCAAAGAGGTTCAGCAGCGCTGCGCCCCGTTGTGCCAAGACCATGATCTGCGCGGAGTGAAGGGTTTGGCGCTGGCCTCGGATGTCGCGTTCGCGGTCGCGCTGCTCGGTGGTGGCGCGACGCTGTACAGCTACGTCACGCGGCCCAGCGCTCTGCCGCCCGAGACCAGCGACCGCGCGCCACTAGCTCCCACCCTGCGCGTGGCGTGGACGGGCTGGGGCGTCACGGCGGGAGGCCGCTTTTGAAGAGGCTCGGCCGCGACGAAGGCGCATACTGCGGTATGTAACTGAGGAGCAACGAAGCCAGCCGGGACTGAGGATTCATCATTCATCACATCTGTCGCCTCAATTCGGCCCTCAATTGGGCTGCCGCAACGCGGCTCACCTCGCAGAGGCTGTCGGGGCGACCTCAGGTCTCGCTTGGCGCCCAGATTTTTTTTCACAGGGAGTCCCGGATGGCGGCAGGAGCCGCCGCCCTGATGGGATGAAACCGGGTATCGCTGGGGCGCGTCGCCACCAGTTTCTTCTTAGCGAGGGGCTCAAGGCTCGGAACACCCGTTTCGGGCCCCGCAATGAC
>JBBRMI010000208.1:0-13512 GCA_038230915.1 Polyangiales bacterium
CTCGAACGCGAGCGCGAAGAGCTCAGCAAGCGGCTCGAGCGCTGGTATGAGCGCATCGAAACGGAGCCCGCGCTCGGCGACGTCGGCGCCGAGCGCCTATCCGAGCTCAAAGCCAAGCGCGACGAGGTGCTCCGCACCCTAGCCAAGCTCAAGCCACTCCACTCGATTCCACCCTATTTGTACAAGGTGGAAACCATCCAGCGCTTCCAGCTGCGCCTCCGCGAGGCCTTCCTCTCTGGCGACCGCTCGACCGCGCGCGTCTACCTGCACAACCTCGTGGACCACATCGTCATCGGCGAAGACGAAATCACAATCGAGGCACGCGCCAACGCCGCCATCGCAATGATGGCCGAGCCCCGAAACCAGAAGGCCGAAGCCGACCCGGCAGAAGTTCTCGCAGACGTCGTAGACTGGCGCACCCCGCTGGATTCGAACCAGCGACCCTCGGATTCGAAGTCCGATGCTCTATCCAGCTGAGCTAGGGGTGCGAAGCGGCGCGGAGAGTGGCGCTAGGGGGCGCGTTCGTCAAGTGCGCAGGTTTATAGGGTGATTCGGCGGCTGCGGGCGGCGACTGGCCAGCGCGCGCGGGCACGCTGGTTTTGAACGAGCACCACGACGCGCGGCTGTGGCATCTCCGAGCCGACGGCTTTTCGAGCATCAGTCGGTCAGCTCCACAATCATCTCGATCTCGACCGCGATGTTGGTCGGCAGTGAGCCCATGCCGACGGCGCTGCGCGCGCCCACACCGTGGTCGGGCCCCCAGACCGCTGCAAAAAGCTCGCTCGCGCCGTTGATGACCGACGGATGCTCCTGAAAATCCGGCACGGCGTTGACCATGCCGAGCACCTTCACTACCCGCTGCACGCGCGACAGCGAACCGAACTGGCTCTTCAACGTCGCCAGCAGCGCCAGCCCAACCTGCCGCGCCGCGAGTTTGCCCTGTTCGAGCGACAAGTCCGCCCCCAGCTTGCCGGTGATCAGCGACTTGTCGGGGCGGAGCGGCCCGTGCCCGGACAAGTAGGCCAGGTTACCCACGACCACGAGCGGCTTGTACACGCCCACTGGCTTCGGGGCAGGGGGCAACTCGAGGTTCAGCTCAGCGAAGCGCGCGTCGGCGTCCATGGGCCTACTATCAGCCTTTTTCAGCGCCGCGCTGCAAGCACTTTTGCGGGCCTGCGTGATCGTTTTCGAACACCCGCAATCTTGGCGCTATGCTTCGCGCATGAGGTCGAGGCGGGTGTTGGCGCTGCTGCTGGTGTTGCTGGTCGCGTGCAACAACGTGAAGGCCACGCATCCCCAAAAGGAGGGCCACACGATTCGCTATCGGCTCTTGCTGCGTGGCAATCCGGTCAGCTCGAGCGAGGCCGCGCACTGCTTCGTCGGCTGCCAGTCGACGACCACGCCGAACGCGTACGTCGACTGCTTGTCGGCTTGCCCCGGCTTCGAAAAGACCCCGGGCGAGTACTGCAGCAACACCGATGTGCCGCCGGAGGCCGCTTGCCTCACGGTGCGCGAAATCTCAGCCAAGACCGAGCCGCCGCCGGGGCTGGTGGTGCTGGCGATCGTTGGCGAGATTGCGCTGGTGGTGGGCGCGGCGTCGTTGTGCAGCATTTCGAGCACGCAATGCGGGCTGCAGCTGCCGCCGCCCAAGTGATTGGCGGTGGCGACGACTTCCGCTAGAAGCGGGCGTGGTTTTCGTCCCCGCGCACTCGCTCGTCGGTGAGCCCTCCGCCCCGAAGCTCGCGCTCTTGTTGCATGGTGCGCTCGGCAGCGGCAACAACCTGCGCAGCCTGGCGGTGAAGCTCAGCAAGCTGCGCCCCGAGTACCGCTTCTGCCTGGTTGATCTGCGGCATCACGGGGAGTCACAAGGCGCGCCGCCGCCGAACACGCTCGAAGCCTGCGCGAACGACTTGGCTGCGTTGATCGCGGAGCTCGGCCAAGAGCCGCAGGTGGTCGCGGGCCATTCTTTCGGTGGCAAAACCGCGCTGATGTTCGGTGCGCTGTTTCCCGGCCGCGCGCGCCAGTTTTGGATCCTCGACTCGAATCCCGGCCCGCAGGAGCCGAGCGCCGCCAACGAGGTAATCCGCGTCATCCAAGCCGTGCGCACCACCACGACGCCCGCGGCGGATCGCGCCCAGGTGGTGGCGCAGCTGACGGAGCAGGGGCTGAGCTCCGGCACGTCGAATTGGCTCGCGACGAACTTGCAACGCCGGCCGGAAGGTTTCGTCTGGCGCTTCAACCTCGACGCGATTTACGAGCTGATGCTCGACTATTTTCGCGTCGACCTGTGGCAGGTTTTGGAGTCGAGCGCATCCGATTCGGACTTTCGCGTGGTCGTGGCCGAGCAGAGTGATCGCTGGGCGCCCCAGAATCGCGCGCGGCTCGAGGCAATGCTCCAGACTGTTCGCCCCCAAGCAACGACCGTTCGCGGCACGGGAACAGTGAGGTTACATATCGTCCCGAACGCCGGCCATTGGCTGCACGTCGATAATCCGGCGTTCTTGCTCGAGCTCATCGGGCGTGATCTGTACTAGCGTGCCGGGTCCCTGACCTTGTCATCGGAGGAATTTCGTATGCGACGTTCGTCATTTTACTTTGGTTTCTCGTGTTTGCTCGCCGCAGTCTCGCTGGCCGCGTGCGGTGGCAGCCAACCTGCACCCGCGGCCGCCAGCGATGCACCCGCGGGTGATGCGCCCGCCGCCGCGCCCGCTGGCGATGCGCCCGGCTCCACCGCAGGCGGTTGGAGCGACAGCATGTCCACCAAGGACAAGGCCGCATTCATGAAGACCAAGGTCATGCCGACCATGAGCAAGGTCTTCCAGGACTACGACGCGAAGGCGTACGCCGGCTTCAACTGCAAGACCTGTCACGGCAAAGACATGAAGCCGAAGCCGGTCATGGCCTTGCCCGAGCTGAACGTGAAAGACGGCAAGATGGTCGAGGCCGAAAAGAAGCCCGAGATTGCCAAGTTCATGCACGAGAAGGTGGTGCCGGCGATGGCCGAGCTGTTCGGCAAGCCGGAGTACGACCCCAAGACCATGCAAGGGTTCGGCTGCGGCGGCTGCCACAAAGTGAATATGTAGCGCTTGCGCGCGAACGACCTGTGCGCCGTCGCTACGGCGTGCAGGTCGGGTCGTGCGGTAGCCCTAGATAGATCTTACCCAGGTCGGTCGGCGAGCTGTCGGCGTTGAGTAGCCGAGCGTTGGGGACTAAGCCGGCATCGCTGGATTTCATCTTCAGCCCGTCGGCCGGTAGAGGCGAACATCGAGGCGAGCGCTACGCTGACAGGGTGAATTTCAACCTCGACGCGGGCAGCCTGATCGCAGGCTTCGTGGTTTCGGGCGTCGGCTTCGTGTTGTTCACGTACGGCCGGAAGATGGGGCGCGCGCCGCATTTCGTGGTCGGGTTGATCTTGATGATTTTTCCGTACTTCGTGCCGAGCGTGCTGGCGATGCTCGGCATCGGTACCTTGCTGTGCGGGCTGTGTTACATGGCGGCACGCGCCGGCTACTAACGCGGCGGGCGCTACTGGCATACCGTCGCGTTGAGCTGCAGCGTGTCGAACTGGAACACCGAGTCCCAGACGTGCGCCACCAAGTCGAACGTGTAGTCGTTACCGCCCATCAGCGCGACCTCGGCTTTGGGTGCGCTGTACGTGAACGCCTTCCAGGTTGCTTGGGCGCCCGCGGACGCCTCGAAGCTGTGAAATTGCGTGAACGGGTCGGTCGTGCCGATCGCGTAAAACGCTGCGACGACGTAGTCGTCCGCCGGGGCTTTCGTGCCCGGCGTGGCCTTGAAGTAACCCGTGAGACTGAGCCCGACGATGCCTGGCGGCATCGAGACGTATTGATACAGATCGGCGTATTCTTGCTTGCCCGAAGCTGCGGCGCCGGCGGGGCCGAATTTAGCGATTTTGTCGGCGGATTGCGCCATGGCGTTGGTGAAGATGTTCTTGCCGAACGTCTTCGACTTTTCGACCCAGTCGCCGGTGGCGGCGTCGAAGTTGGGGTCGAGCAGCATCTGCATGCTGGTCGTCGAACCTGCCACGCAACCGATGCCGACTTGGCAGGTCTCGCACAAGCTGCTGTCGCACAGCGTGTTCTTCGGCGTGTGAACACACGTGCCGGCGTTGCACGTGTCGGTGGTGCAGTCGATCGTATCGTCACAGTCCTGCGCGGTCTGGCAGCCGGGCGGGCTCGGTTCGCCGCCCGTGCCGGTTTCGCCGGCAGCTGGCGCACCCGCGACGGCGCTGCCGCCGGTGTTCTTGCCGCCAACGCTGCTGCCGCCGGTGCCGTCACCGCCGGCGGGCAGGTTGGGGTCGCCGCCGTCCACGTTGTGCGTCCCGGCGTGCGAGCCGCCGCTGTTCGTGATCGACCCGCCGCCGCCGTCGTCGAGCGCGGGGTCGATCTCGTAGCTCGAGATGCCGATGATGTTCGAGCACGCACCGAGCAGTGTCACCACCGCCAGACCACACCAGGACCTAGGTAAGCCACCACGCATAACGCCCCCATCATCGCACACGGCGCCGAACCGGTGTCACTTCTTGACCGGGGCCTCGACCTGGGCCTCGACCTGGCCTGCTGGTGTCGCGGCCACTTGGCCTGTCGCGGCCGCTTGGCGCCGCTGCTCCTACATCAGCGCCGGCGCGCCTACTTCATCACGCCGCGCAGCCGCACGGTGCCGCCGCGGTACGCGAACTTTGCGTCTTTCCAGCTGGGCGCCGAGAACATGTTTCGGGCGTTGTGCGACGCGCAATATTCTTCGAGCGGGTAGCCGACGAGGTTGGTATTCAGCTTGCCGTTGTTGTCCTCGTCGTGAAAAGCCGAGATGCCGTAGGTGCCGGCGGGAATTTCCTTGAACACGCACAAGGCGGTGGTTTTGCTGACCTTGACGATGGCAGGGCGCACGGCGTCTTTCAGCCAGCCGGATTCTTTGAACAGGCCGCAGCGCACGACACCCGCGTCGTTGCGGTTCTGTGTTTCGAATTCGATCACGTTCGTGGCGACGCTCTCTTCTGCCACCGCCGAACGCCCGCACACGAGCGAGAGCGCGACCACGCCGGCCAGCGTCGCCACCCGGTGCGTCAGCGCTTCGCCAAGAACCATCCGTCCAGTCTTCACGCTGCGCGCGCACCGAGCAAGTTAGATAACCAATTTTGAAAGCGTTCGTGGCAGTTCCATGCGGCAAATTGCGTCGCCGTGCCCTCTGCGGCGCGCTTGACTGCGGGCGCGTCCAGCAGTCGAATCGCGGCCTTACGCACCTGGTCGCGGGTCAGCCCGCCGCTGCGCAGAGTCAGCCCAGCGCCCGCGCGCTCGATTGCCTGCATCGCCAAATACTGGTCTAAGTTCGATGGGATGCCCAACACCGGCACGCCGGCCGCGAGTGCCTGGTAGCCGGTGCTGGAGCCGCCATTGGTGACCACGAATAGCGCCTGCGACGCGAGCAGCTCGCCCGGCACGTAGTCGGCGACCACGAAGTTCGCTGGGACTCGCGCTGTCGCGGCTCGCCCGGCCGTCGCCAGCACGCCGCGAATCGGTAACCCATCCAAGCCTTCGAGCACGGTCGGCAACGCTGCCATGTCGCCCGACGAGCCGAGCGTCACGTAGACCATCGGCAACGTTGCGTCCGCACTGCCGAGGTCGCTCGGCGCCGCCACGCGCGGTGACCACTGCACGGCGCCCAAGAAATGATGCGACGCCGGCGCGTCCTCCGACAGCGGGCACAACGTTGGCAGATCCGGATACAGCACCGAATCACCGAAGCATAGCTGGTGTGACAACGTCTCGAACTCTGGCAAGCCGTGGCGCTTGCGCACGTTGTTGAGCGGTGCCGCAAAGTGCCCGAACACCTTCGGTAGCGCCTGCGGAAAATACTTTTCGGCTCGCTCTACACCGACCAGCCGCACGATCGGGTGGTCCGGTACCGGCCATTTCTCTCGCACCGCGTACGGGCTCCAATAGGCATTGATCAAGGAGCCGCAGTGCACACCGCGCAACGGTGCGCTCACGGCCAGAGACAGACGAAAATCGCCAACTACCACCGCCGGCTGCACCTCGTCCAACACCCTGAGCTCGTCCGCGACGTACCGCTCGAGGGTCTTGACGTCATACAGGCGCTCGCCTTTGGCCAAAGCCTTGAAACCTTGCTCGCGATCGATCGTATACAAAGGCCAGTGCTGAAAAGCGGTACCTTCGAAGACCAACGGGTCGAAGTCGCTGCACGCAAAGTGCACTTCGTACTCATCGGTCGGCAGTCCCGCTGCCAAAGTCGCCAGCCGCACCACTTGCGCCAACGTGATGTTTTCGGTGACGAACAGAATTCGGCGTCGCATGCTGTCCAGCGCTCGGCGGGAAGCTAGCACGCCCCCAGCGTCACCTGGCTTCCCGGAACGGGCGGCTTCTGACGGGCTTAAGCGAATAACTGGGTCGAAGGTTGCGACGGCGGAGTTCCGTCCTCGGCGACGTTGCTTTAAGCTTCGCGAAAGGAGATTGCATGACCACCGAGAACGACGAAATCACTCGCGCTTGGAACGGCGTGTTGTTCGACAAGTTCGCGCGCTTCAAGCCGATCTTGACGACCGGTCTGTCACTCCACGGTGAGACGCTGATTGCGCGTCGCCCGCCGCCGCCCGGAGCGCGCGTGCTCGATTTGGGCTGCGGCTTCGGCGACATGACCCGTCAGCTGGCAGACAAGCTCGCGGCGTCGGGCGGTCAAGCCGTCGGCGTGGACGTCGCGCAGAACTTCGTCGATGCATCGACGCGCGATGCCGCAGAGGCCGGGACCAAGACTGCAAGTTTCTTTCGCGCCGACGTGCAGGTGGATGATTTGCGCGGTCCGTACGACGCTGCCTACTCGCGCTTTGGTATGCAGTTCTTTTCGTCACCGGTCGCGGCGCTGCGCAACATCAAACGCTCGCTCAAGCCGGGTGCGGCGTTCGCCTGCGTCGTTTGGCGCAAACGCGAAGACAACCCGTGGCTACATGTGCCTGAGCTATGCGTCCGCGGGTTGATCTCGCACGAAGAAGAAACCGCCGACGAGCCCACCTGCGGCCCCGGCCCGTTCTCGATGCGCGGGCCAGATCTGGTCAGTGAGCAATTCAAGGCCGCCGGGTTTCAGCAAATCGGCTTCGAGCGCCACGACGTCGACATCTGCGTCGGTCGTGATCTCGAGGAAGCGATCGCGTTTGCGATGGCGCTTGGGCCTGCCGGCGAAATCATGCGTTTGGCCGGTGAAATCGGCAAGCAACGCGAGCCTGAGGTCACCGCCGCCTTGAAGGAAGCATTGGCCGGCTTCGTCACGCCGAAGGGCGTCTACGCACCGTCCAGCACCTGGTTCATCACCGCGCGCGCTTGAGCCTTGGCGGCGCGCGTGCGGCGTTGGGGCCGTGGCGCTGGGCTGTCAGTTGGGCGGAATGCACAGACCGAAGCCGTCGTAGGGCCAGAAATTGCCCGGGCACAGCGTATTGCAGGCGTTGGCGCCCGCCGCAGTTGGCGCCAGATCGCAGTAGGGCACGCAATACAGTTTGGCCGACCCTTGCCGGCCGACGCAGGTGGAGCCGGCCGCGCAAGTGCCGCCGATCGCCGCACACTCCATGCCGGCGGCCGTCGTGCCGACGGTTTGACAAGCCGGATGCTCGAAGCCGAAGCAGCCTTGCCCGGCGTCGCAGTGTGGGGCTAACGGCGCGCACGGACCGCCGGCACCGGCGAAGCAAGTCGCGCCAACGGTCGCGAACGTCTTGTCGTCGGTGATCTCGACGAACGAGTCCGGGCACAGCACGCCACACGACTTCGGCGACGCCGCATTCGACGGATCGCAATAGCGCACGCACTTGGTGCCACCCGCCAACACGTCGAACCCGCACTCCGAGCCCACCTCGCACTCGCCGTTGTCCCAACCCGGGCACGCTTGGCCGACCGAAATTCCGCCAGATTTATGGCAATATGGCGCGAGCGGGTCGTAACAACCAGTGCCCGCGCCGCAGTCTTGCGCGACCACGTCGCACGTCACCGGCCCGTCGGTGCATTGATCGAACACGATTTGATAGCCGAAGGTTGGCAGGCTGGTGCCGCTGACGATGACGGCGTAGGTGCCCGGTGCCAGCGACGGAACGCCCAGGTTTATCCAAAGGCCGTGGCGGCGTTCGTCGAGGAATTTGCCGGAGGTGACTGGCACGTCTTCCCAGGTGGTGTCTTTGCGATGCACGAGGCGCACGCTGCCGCCGGTTGCGTCGACATCTTCCGGTACCGTGATCGACCATTCAAGCAGCCGGTCGTAGGTCATGTACGTGGAGTGGGCGATCAACTCCCACGGCTGGTGGCCGGGGCTCGGAAACGAATACACGTCTGCCAGGCCGCTGTGCGGCATGCCCGGCGAGCCGTCGTACATGCGCACGCAAGTTGCGGGTGCGCCCTCGGGCGGTTGCGCGAAGCCAATGCCGGTTAGCAAGGCTAGCGGGTCGAGCATGCCTTGGCGATGCCCCAGGATGTGAAAGTTGTTGTCGCCGGTATCGAAGATCAAATCATCGATCGCTACGGCCGGATTGACCGAGCCGCCCGCTAGCTCACTCTGCCCGGACGCGGTGTAACCCTGCTCGGTGTAGCAGCGCGCGGTCTTTTCGGGAAAATGGCTGATGGCCGGGGTCAGGTAGCTTTGAATGATCGCGCACGCGCGTGCGAAGCCGTTCCAATCGTCGTTGATCGTCAACGGCTCGGCGCCGCTCACCCAGCGGAACAAGTTGAGCCGGCGCAGCGCGTCTTGCACGGAAGGGTCGATGGTGGTGCCCGGATTGCAATCCATGGCGGCCGGCATCTGCAGTCCCTGGGATTGCTGCGGGCGATCAGTATTCCAACGCTGACATACCTCCGCCTTCGATCGGGCCAGCGGCTTCACGCAATTGCCCGACTGCGCCAACGCGCAATCCTCCAGCCCGGTGATGCCCGACGCGTCATCCGCCAGCTTGACCGGCGGCTGGTGCACGGGACCCCCGCCACCCGCGCCTCCGCCCGGTGCGCCGGAGGTTCCGCCACCCGCCCCGCTCATTCCGTTCGCGCCGCTGCTGCCAGCCGTCGCGGTGCTCGCCTTGACTGGATCATCCGACGAGCACGCTGCGACGGAGCACGCGGCCACGCCCAGCGCCAACAGCGCGCCCAGACCTACGCCCAGCCTCTGACCACCCGATTGTCCGACCATCTCGACCTCGCGAATCAGCCTACGCCGAACCGGTTGGACGCGGAAGCGGCCACCGAATTCAACATTTCAGAGCGCGCGCCACTTCTACGGCGCGCCGGGGAGGCACGCCGGCGAATGGCGTCCCGCATCGATGTGATATGCGGGAGCATGGACACCCTACCGATCCCCGCCGCCATGAAGCCGTACGTGCCCCTCATCGAGGGGTTCCTGATCGCGATCGCGATTCTGGTCTTTGGGTGGATCGTGAGCAAATGGGCAAGTCGCTTGACCAGGAGCGCCTTCAGCCACCGAAAGCTCGATCAAGCGCTCGCCAGCTTCGTGGCTTCGATGGTGCAGTACACCGTGCTCGCGGTCGCCGTGATCACCGCGCTCGGTGCGGTCGGCTTGCAAACGACCACCCTAGTCGCTGTCTTCGCGTCAGCGGGCTTGGCGATCGGGCTCGCGCTACAAGGAAGCCTCGGGAATTTCGCGAGCGGCGTCATGATTCTGTTGTTTCGCCCCTTCAATATCGGAGACAAGGTCACCGCCGCTGCGCACACGGGGGTGGTCTTCGACATTGGGCTCTTTGCCACGACTCTTGTCACTGCGGATAACGAGACGATCATCATTGCGAACAGCGCAGTGACCGGCGCGAGCATCGTCAACTTTACGCGGCTCGGCACGCTGAGAGGTCAGGTGGTAGTCGAACTAGCTTTCGGAACCGACGCGCACCACGCGGAGACGGTCCTCGAGAATGCGGCCAAGCGCGCAGCCCTCGTACTCGCCACCCCAGTCGTAGCCGTGGCATTGACACGGCTCGGCCCTCGCGGCCTCGAGTTCACGGTGATGCCGTGGGCCAATGCAGGGGACTATCTCGGCATGCTGAACAACGTTCGCCACGCGCTCGTCGAAGATCTCCACGCTGCCGGCATCAAAGCGGCCCCACCTCTGCTCGCGGTTGCGCCGGGGTGATGTCACTCGAACCGTTCTGCATCAGCGCTGCCGACAGCAAGCGCCACTACGAGCTCTTTCGGGCCGAGACCCCGGACGGCGGCAATACCTGGCAATTCGCCGCCATCACCCGGGACTCGATGCTCGACAATCTGCGTCCGCTCGTCCCGGCACCAAGCGTCAAAGGCCGCATGGCTTTGCTGTGGTTGCGCGGCAGCTACCGCGCCTACACCGACTTCCAGCAAGAACTGTTGATGCGCTCCTGGACGCGATAGCCCGCTCCCGAACCCCGGCTGGCCGCGTTCGCGGCGTCCGCGGCTAGCCCTTTCGAGCTACCTGCGGTGCGCGATTTGGTACCAGAGCGTGGGGTAGCCGAGGTCGAACCAAAGCGTGCCGTCGATGACTTGCGACGCCAGCTTTTGCGCGGGATTGCCGCGCGGATCGAGCGCCCAAACTTCGACGCCCGTGAGGTCGTTCAGCTGGATGCCAACGCGCCCGCGCACGGGCTCGAGCAGGGTGTTTCCGGTGCCGAGCTGGTTCAGTGAGCTCGCCTTGCGGCCGTAGCTCGATTCGGGCTCGACCTCGTTCCAGACCTGCGTTGCGTTCTCGGCGCGGGCCGCCGTCGAGAGCAGCAACCACTCGCTGCTCTCAATCGGAGCACTATCCATCGCGACCAACTGCACCGAAGCAAAATTGCGACCGCCCGTCGTCTTGACGTTTTCCAGCCGCAAGTGATTCAGACTGATGTCGCTCGAAAAGAAGCCCACGGCTCCTTCCCAGTGGGCGTTGTTGATGCTGAACATCCCGGCAACGCTGTCCCAGTTGAGCTCGCCGTGGCCCGTGGTGACTCGACCGGCGGGCGCCTCAAAGGCTTGCGACGAGCTTTGATTGGCAAAGAAGCTTCTAACCATCGGCGTTTGTACGAGCGCCGACATCTTACCCTTCTGGCTGCCGGAGATTTCCATGTCGCCACCGGTCTGCCAAACGGTGTCCCAGGTGTCGCTCTCGGAAAGAGCTACCTCTGCGAAGCTGTCGGCTTCTTTCAGGTCGTTCGCCAAAAATGGCTTCGCCAGGGGCAGTTGAGCCAGCATGTGCGGGCTTGCACCGATCTCGAACGGCGTAAGCAAGTAAGCGTCGTTCGGGTCGGACGTGTCGGTGCGGATCAAAAAGTCGTGGAAAGCGTGCCACATGACCCCGTCCGCGCCGAGAAATCCGAGGAACGCGTAGAGCATGGCCGGCGCCTCGGATTGATAGGAGTTCGGGAAGTTATAGTTGAACTCGCTCACCAGAAGCGGCTTGCCCTTTACCCGTGAGTGGCTGATGCGCGGGATCACGTTTTGGTTGTCGTTCAGGTTTTTCACCATCGGCTCGTCCACCCAACGGAATACGCGCACACCCTCCTGTCGCTCCCAACTCGCTGGATGAAACCAGTAGATGTTGTTGTCGATGAAATCCCCTTGCGCCTGGGAAGCAATCGAAGCGACGCCGAAGACCTGGGTGGTCATCGTTACTAGCATCTTCGAGCCGAGCGTTACTTGAATGGTGTCGCGCAGCCGTTTAAGGTACTTGCCCTCAAGCTCGTAGTAGAAGCGAGCCTCGTCACGGATGCGGGCGTGTGGCGTGCTATTGAACTTTGACTGAGGCGTACGCCGGACCGAAGAGCTCGCCAGCGCCTCGGAAGCACCCAAGCTGCCCCAGGCTGCGACGACCGCCGCGTCGTTTCCATACTTTGCCCGCAGCCAGTCGTTGTACAGGGTGTCGAGCTCGTGGGCGTAGTACGGCGACAAGCAGTCACCACAGCCTTCGAAATTGCGCCCAGCGAGCCAGGCGACCCAGCCCAAAAATAGCGAATTTTCGTTGGCCAGGATCCCGAGCGGGATGGCCGGGTCGTCCTTGTAGGCCAGGCCGGTGTAGGGATTGACGTGCGTCAAGAGGTTCTGGATGAGCGATCGCTGCAGTTCGATCAGCGTCGGGTCGAACAAGGTACCGATCTTTTCACCTAGCGTCGGCAGCGGCATGACGCCGGGACTGAAACCGAAAGCACGCGACGAGTGAAAGTCGAGATGAATGTAGATGCCGCGCTTCTTCAGCTCGGCGATGAGGTAGTCCAGCTTGTCGAGCTGAGTTGGGTTCAGGTCGGAATTCGGTTGGACCAGGCCGGTACTGAAGTCGTCTTCGAAAGTGATTCGCACCAAGTTGAAGCCGAATCGCGCTAGACGTGCCGCGACCGCCGCCGCGACTGCCTTGTCCGGCACGGCCGCGGTCGCCGTGAGGTTCGCCCCGTTGAAACGCACCACACGATCGGGGCGATCTTCGAACCGAAAGTGACCGTCAGCTCCCACCTTCAAGTAGCCGTATTTGCCCGCGGGCGCGTCCAGCTGTTTGCTGAGATTGGTGATATTCACGGACGCATCGTCCCAAGGCATGTGAAATTCGAACCAGCATGCGTGGTCGTTCGTGACCAAGCCGTTGGCCACCTTGGGCGGAGAATCCACGCAGTGCGGCGGCGCGAGTCCCGGCGAATCATCCATCGGTAGAGTCGGGCTGCCCTGGCCAGGCATCGGCGCGTCCCCACCCTGCGGTACGCCGACCGGTAACCCCGCCAGCCCCCCACTGCCTGACGCCCCGGAGATTTCGGCTCCGCTCGTTCCGCCAGCACTCTGGGCACCCTGGGTGAGGGTCGTGCCGGCCCCGGGACGAGCCGCGTTGGCGCACGCACTCAAGAGGCCCAAGGCAAGAAGCGCGATCGGAACCTTGCTGGCGACAACGTAGAGGGGGCCCGGGCTGTGCGTCCATTCAGGAAGAAGCTTGGAGAGATGCGCTCGCATGTCGACGAGAGCTAGTTCGCGCGAGCATGGGCGCTGCAGGCAGCTAGGGTGACGAATTTGCGCGCCGACCCAGCAGCTGCACGCCGATGCGCGTGATTGCTTTCCAGCTCGGCATACCACTCTTCACCGGCTATTCGCGCCTGCACAAGGCTCGTGGCGAGCTCAACGCAACGCTCTTTGAACCCCAGGGCGTCGAAGAGCGCCACAGCTCCTGTGCCGAACCGCCTTTTTTGCGCGCATGCTTTTCGACGGAGCGCAGATTCGGCGGGAGGAGCTCGTTGGGTGTCCGGTACCCCCTTCCGCGATCCCCTTCTGACACCTTTTTGGGGTCGGCTAGAGCAGCCCACGGCAAATGGCTTCGGAGGCCACGGTGGTGCCGCACAGCTGCTGCTGATCGTCACCGCCCAGGCATTCGCCGGACTCGCACATGTCAGGGTTGTCGCACGGCTCACCGTCGGCCAGCGGAGGGGCGCATTCGTCAGGCGCGTTCGCTTCCGAGAACGCACAATGCAGAGGCGGTAAGCAGGCGTCATAGTGCTCGCACGGACCCAAGCCGTGTTGTGCA
>JBBRMI010000209.1:0-13456 GCA_038230915.1 Polyangiales bacterium
CCGAACCTGCTGCCGTCACCGAAACCGCTGCCGACTGCGAATTTGTGCTGACCCGAAACCGCTGCCCCGACCGACCCCGATCCCGCTGCCGATCAGCCGATCCCGCTCCCCAACCCGGCCCGATCACCAATCAAGGCTGCAGCCAGAGGCGCCCGAGAGCCAGGCGAATACCGGGACGCGCCTCAGTAGCCGATGTCGACGTCGCCTGGCGGCGTGGTCGGCTTGGCGCGCACGGCGGCGCTGCTCTCCGGTGGTGGCCACGGATACATCAACGGCGGTTCAGTCGCGGGTGGCCACGTTTCCTTCGGCGCGCGAGCGGTGGCGTTCGGCGCGCTGACCGCAGCCGGCACCGGGGATTGCGCGGCGACGAGCGGTGCGCCCCGCGTGCGGCAACGCACCAAGAAATTACCGTCGTTGCCGCTCAGCACCGCCTTCAGCTCGTAGCCGCTCGGGCACAGCTCGCCCGCCATGCGAAAGCACGCGCCTTGATCGGCGCCGCAGTGCAAGTGTGCCATCGGCGAACCGTCAGGCCCGACGATGCGCGTGGAGCCCGGGGCTTGGCAGCTCGCCAACAGCAGGCTCCAACAGCCGGCGAGGCTAGCTGCGAAATTCAGCAGGCTCGTAGGCACCCGCATATAGACCCAAACCTATCATTCATGCGTAACGGCGGCGAGCGGCTCGGTGGCGCGCGGCGCGAAGGGATCTGTGACCGTTTGTACGTGTCCATGCGACCGGAAATACGTTCGGAGTAGATCGCGGGCAAGCTCGTTGGCTTTGCGCCGGTAGGTGTGGCCGTTCACGAGCATCACGCTGACGACGATTTCGGGGTTCCGACTGGGCGCGAAACCGACGAACCAGCTGGTCATCGTGTCCTCGCCTTGTTCGGGGCGCAGCGTGCCGGTTTTGCCGGCAACACGGATGCTCGGCAGGTAGCGCTTACCGTCCGGAGCCGTGAAGGCTCGGCGTGAGGTGCCGGTCTCGACCGTGACCTCCAGCATGCGGGTCAGGCGCTGGGCAGTGCGAGCCGAGAAGGGGTGTGATGCATGAGCCGTGACGGGTGAGTCGGATGCTTCATCCGTCGGCTCGTGCAGTCGGAGGCCGACCGGCGCGCCGCCACGCGCGATCAGCGTCATCAGGTAGGCCGCGCCGAGCGGGGACAAGCTGCTGCCTTGGAAGCCGGCAGCGGCGCGCGCGAAATCGAGGTCGTTGTACGGCACTTCGAGCTTGCCGAGTTCCGCTTGCAGTTCGCCGTCGTCGAGCGCAAGTTTGCTGTTGAAGCCCAGCCGCTCGGCGGTTTGCAGCAGCTCTTCGCGGGTCAGAAAGCGCGTCGCCAGTTGTGCGAACACCGCGTTCTTGCTGTGTCCGAGCGCCCAGCCGAAACGGCCACACTCCGAGCCCGGACCGCGTGCGGGCTCGAGGTGGCGGCGTTCGATGCCGTGCACGCCGCCGTTGATGCATACCTGATCCTGGGGAGTGAGCGCCGTCGACTCGAAGAGCGCGGTCGTGGTGACGACCTTGAACAAACTCGCGGCTGGCAGGCGCGCCTGCGTGAGCACGTCGAAGCTACTGCCGCCGGCTGTCAGCGCATGGAAGGCGAGCAGGTGGCCCGTCCTGGGGTCGATCGCCACGATCGCACCCTCGACCGGTTTGGCGCCGCGCAGCAGGTGCTCAGCGATGCGCTGCAAGCTCGGGTCGAGCGTCGAAGGACCGTGCGAGCTTGCCGGCCTTGGTGCGGCGGGCGCGCTCGGCTCGGCTGGCAATGCGGCTCCATGCGGCGCAGCCGCAGCCGTACCGCCGGCGATTGAGGTCAGAAGCGCTAACAGGCCGAGCAGGCTTCGCCGCGGTTTCATCGTGTCGCGCGGATTTAACCGCCTCCCGGGCGGGGGCGGCCAACTTCTGGCCAAGCCGCTTATCGAAGTGAAAGGTAGGTTGATGTAAGAACTTGACCTACATAGGGCAATGCCTGACCATTTGCGAGTCACCGGAGGTTCGCAGCCATGCAGCATCGGGTCGGCCTAAGGGCACGCACAGATTTTCGAGTCGTCGCTACCAACGGTGGCTTGGTCTCGCATTGCCGCGGCATCGAGATCTCGGCGAGCGGCATCATCGTCGATCGCGGACGCGAGCAGAGCAGCCAGCCGCTGTTGATGCGGCTCGAGATGTTGTTGCCCGAACGAATTCGACCGCTCCGCGCGCTTGCCCGCCCGATCTGGGTACGCGGCTCGCAGCAGGCGCTGAAGTTCGTACGTATCTCCGATGTCGATCGGCTCACGTTGGCCGAGCACCTCGACGTGCTGAATCTGCGTGGCGTGTGTCTTTGCTGAGGACGAAAACGAACGTGACGATTCCCCTGACATTCGATTGGTTGACACTGGCTTGGCTGAAGACGCGCCTGCAGTTGTGGTGGCGACGCGGACGGGTTTCGCCGCGGCAGCTTGCGCTGTTGCTCTTGCTCGGCGTGTTCTCGGGGTGCGTGCCGGTCACGCGCTTCGAGGAGGCGCAGTCGGCAGCGCAAGTCGAACTGGAGGGGCGGCTTCGCTCCGAGCACCAAGTTTCGCAACTTAAGGCCGAAAACGCCCAGCTCCGCGGGCAAATGCAGCAGCAGAGCCAGTCGTTGGACGACCGCGATCAAGCGCTTTCCCAGGCCCAGCTCGATAGCTCGACGCAGGGCAAGCAGCGCGAAGACGCCGAAGGCATGGTCGAACAACTGCGCGGCGAGCTAGCGCGCGTGGGCGGACACTTGCAGTCGTTTCATGACGATCGCCAAAAGCTCCAGGCGGCGCTCGAAGCCGAGGCGTCGCGCGGCCGGGTGCTGTCGCGCTTGTCGCGTGACGTGGCGCTGGCTTTGGCGGAGCCGGTCGCGACCGGTGAGTACACGCTTGACGCCGAGCAGACCGCGGTCGTGCTGCGCGTTCCGCGCGAAAAAATCTTGGCTGAGGACGGCAGTCTTAAGCCGGAAGCGGAGCCGCTGCTCAAGGTCGTGTCTCGGCTGATGCAGCTGCATAAAGAGACCAAGTTGCGCGTCGCGGATTCTTCGGCCGCCGCCGATCCGATCGCGACTTCACGGTTGGTCACGGCGCTCACCGCGCACGCAGTACCGGCGGATCGCTTCGAGGCGTTGGCAGAAGTCGACGCGCCCGCGACAGACGCGCCTCCGCTGGCCGAAAAAGCTGGCTCGCCCGAGATTGTGTTCGGCTTCAGCGTGCCTTGAACCGCAGCTCGAGCTCGAGCGTGCGGTCGGGATCCTTGCCGCGCGGGGCCGCGAGCAGGGAAAAGCGTGGGTTGGAGCGCAGCGCTTCGGTCACGGCGGCCGTGAGTCGCGGCTTGAGCTCCGATTCGAAGCGCTGCAGCCAGACGAAGCCGTCTTCTTCGCCTTCGTAGGCGTCGTCGAACTCCGCGACTAGGTTGACGTCGATCGAGTAGCTCTGTTCTTCGCGGTGCGGCATTGGAAGAGTCGTAAGGGTTGCGTGATGGTGGGAGGCGACGTGGCTCAGCCGAAATGCTCGGAGCGGGCGACGCTGCGGCCGCCATCGACCGCCAGCTCGTGCCCGGTGATGAACGGCGAGCTGGCTAAAAAAAACACGGCGCGTGCGATGTCGTGCGGAGTACCGACGCGCCCGAGCGGGATCGCACGCGACAGGCGCTGCACGGCGGCCGCGTCGTAGGTCGGTGGTGGCATCACGGTGCCGGGCGCGACGGCGTTGACGCGGATGTCTGGCGAAAGCTCGAGGGCCAGCGTCTTCATCAGGTGGCGAACAGCGCCCTTCGAGACCACGTAGGGCAGGTAGCCGCGCATCGGCACTGTCGCGCTCGAGCAGCTGATGAACACCACCGAGCCCTGGCTGGCACGCAACGCCGGCACCGCACGCTGGACGAGCGCGAACGGCGACGCCAGGTTCAAGTCCAAGCTGCGATCCCAGGCGGCATCGTCAACGTCACCGAGCGCGATGTGCTCGAAATTCGCCGCGCTCGGTACCACCAGGTCGAGCCCGCCCAGCTCGGCCACGGCGCGGTCGACCAAGTCACGCGCCGCTTCACGGCTCGTCAAGTCGGCCGGCAACGTCACGGCACTGCCGCCACTTTGCCGGATCTGCTCAGCGGTTTGTTCGGCACCGGCGCGGCTCTCGCGGTAGTGCACCGCGACGTGCATGCCCTCGGCCCCAAGCGCCAAGGCGATCGCCTGGCCGACACGCTGACCCGCGCCTGTCACGAGCGCGCGTTTGCCCCGTAATGAAAGGGGAGCGGCTTCACTCATTGGCGCAGCTTACAACGCGAACGTCACCTTCGCCGGCCAGCTGCCTGGCGAGGGGAATGACGCACTTTTTAGCGTTAAAACCAGACAATCCACCGACTCCTCGCCGGCCTCGTTGGGTGGCGTGACGCTGGCGGACAGCACCGAACCGTCGATAGCGACGTAGATGGTGGCCTCGTACGAACCCTTGGTGCTCTTGCACGAAGCGAGCTTGCCCGAGATTTTGTCGAGGCCTTTGCCCAGGTGGTCCGGGTCGTAATCGGCCGGGGCGCGCACGTCGTTCGGCGGGTCGAAGTCGAAAGATTTACGAGCCAGGCCGTGCTCGCCACCGACCGGTTTGGGCCAGTGCTTGGAGCGCAACGTACCGAGCATGCACTTTTCGGTGTCGCGGTCGCCCAGCGTCGACTTCTCGACGTACGCGCCGTCAACCTTGCCCTCGAGATCGATCTTCACGAAAAAGCTGACCGAGCCGCCCAAGAATTCGACGCGCGACGCGCCCTGCCGCAGACAACGCTCGAGACCTGACAGGCTAGATTCGAAGGCTGCGTTGACCTTGGCTTCATTGAGGCCGCCAATCTCGCTCGACATCGTGATGCCCGCGCGATGCTCCGGCTCGACCTGGGGCGTGTCGTCAGCCGTCTTCGGAGGGGGCGCGCTCTCGTCGCAAGCGAGCAGGAGGGAGGCTGGGACGACGAGCCAGGCGAGCTTCGAAACGCGAGAGAACATGATAGCAGGCTAGAAGTACCTGCACGCCCCCCTCCCTGCAAGCCCTTCCCGCCTTCCCGTTGATTCGCGCTCGTGCCCGGTCAGTCGATGGGGGTGATGCCGGTGAGCGAGTTGCGACTGACTTTGCGCGCGACAGCCAGGAAGGCTTGCATCAGCGGGGTGTCGGTGTCGGAAGAGCGCGTCGAGAGCAGCACCTCGCTGTGCAGGCCGGCGCGGCCGAGCTTGACGGCGCACAGGCCGCCGCGTTCGAGCTCGTCGGCCACGGCCCAGCGCGGTAACGCCGCCAGACCGCGGCGGCTGCGCACCAGCTGCAGGAGCACGCTGGTCAGCTCGGCGGTGCGCGCGATCTCCGGCTCGATGCCTGCGGGGCGCAGGAAGCGCGTGTAGAAGTCGAGTCGCGTGAGCTCGACGGGGTAGGTGACGAACGACTGCGCCGCGACATCGGCTGGCTCCACGAAAGCGCGCGTCGCGAGCGTGTGCTCGCTGTTCATCAACAGCACGATTTCGTAGCGGAACAGCGCGCTGTGGTGCACTCCAGAATCGGGCGTGCGATCGGTGCTCAGGACGGCGTCGACTTCGCGCGATAGCAAAGCCGGGATCGGGTCGAAGCGCGGGCCGAGCCGCAAATCCACGTCCAAATCGGGACGCGCTGCGCGCAGCTCGTCGAGCGCGGGCAGCAGCCATTCGATGCAACTGTGACATTCCAAGGCCAAAAATAGCCGCTCGGCCGGCTTCTGACCAACGAGTGACAGCACGTCGGCCTCGGCTCGCCCGAGCAGCGGCAGCACCTGGTGCGCGCACTGCAGCAGCCGCTCACCCGCAGCGGTCGTCTTGATCGGGCGCGCCTTGCGGTCGAACAGCGGCGCGCCGAACAGCGACTCGAGCTCGCGCAGTTGGTGCGACACCGCGGACAACGTCAAGTGCAAGCGCTTTGCGGCCGCCGTAAGGCTGCCGGTGTCGGCGATCGCGGCGACAGTTTGCAGGTGGCGGCTCTCCAGGATCACGCCGCGAACGTACCAGCTTCGGACCGGCCGCAAAACACGGCCGAGCCGGCGGCCTCGTGCGGCGCTGCACGGCTGTCGGTTTTTCTTGGGCCATCTCCGCGCGGGCAGCCGGCTCAGGCCTGGCGCGCCAGCAACCGGAGCCCGAGCGCGGCCAGCTCGGTCTCGAGCTTGGGCTTCGGTCGCACGGCGACCCCGACCTCGGCGGCCGTGAGCATCTCGATGTCGAACACGTTATCGCCAAAGGCCGCCAGCCAGCGGGCAGTGCCGAACAACGCGCGGCCGGCGCTCAGCTTGGCTTCGGCGTAAGGGACGGGCGCGGCGAGCCGCGGCAGCACGCGCCCAGCTTCGACCGCGGGCGTAGCGGCCGCGATGTCGGCCGGCAGAAAGCCGCGCAGCCGGCCCGCGGCCTCGACGACAACGCGCGGCGAGGCCGAGATCAGCACGCGGCGGATGCCTTGTGCGGCGACCCAATCGAGAATCGGCGAAAGCTCGGCGTTGAAGCGTGTCGGCAGATCTGCTTCCTTCAACGCCGACGCGGCCAGCGCTTCGACGGCGGCCAGCGCGTGACCGGCGTAGCACCACGTCATCATCGCGCAGGTTTCGCGCTCCGGGTACTGACCCGCCAAGTAAGCGGCCAGCAGCACGCGCGCCACCGCGTTCGCGCTCGAAGCACCACCGAGCGGGATGCTATGGCGTTCGGCCTCTAGGCTCAGCGCCGGCAGGGCGTCGTCGATCAGGAAATTTTCGCGCATCGCTGCGCGGAACAAGTCCTCGCCGACGTCGCCGCTCCACAACGTGCCGTCGCCATCGAAGGCGATCACGACGCCGCTCGGGTCCGCGTCGCCCAACATGGCTGACAGCTCGCTCGTCAGCTTCTCGGGCGCTAGGGTTAGGGCCGTTCTTTCCACCACTGCTCCGACATCGCGAGGTCCTGGAGGGTATCGATCTCCATGTAGCCACCCGCGGTGTCCTCGCGTTGCATCGGGGTGCCTTGCTCCAGCATTTCGGCCAACAGATCGATCAGATAAGCCTTCTGGAAACTGCGCCCCTCGCGGAACAGACCGCCGCTGTGAGCGCGCTCGGCCTGATCGAAGGCGGCCAGGAAATTGGCCGAACCGCTCGCCGACAGCTTCATCACGCCGATAAACTCGCCTTGGGCTTGTTCGCTGGGGATGGTGCGGCTGAGCTCGACGACGCGCTGGCCCGTGGCGCGCAGCTTTTCGGCGTCAGTTTCGGGGTGCTGGGTGCGGCCGACGTAGCGGCGGCGCCAGGCGGTGTCGCAACCCAACGCAATGTCGGCCGGCGACTGGACGAGCTTTTGCACGACCGCACCCTCGTAGACGATGTCGCCGTAGGTCGAGACGAAGCCTTCGCTCAAGTACTCACGCGCCATCAGTAGGCTGAGCAGGATGTTGTTGTTCTGCCAGTCGCGATTGGTCACGTAGGTGAATTCAGGGTAGCGCGCCTTGATCACCTCGGCGCGGTAGCCGCAAACGAACACCACGTCGCGCCGCGACAGACCTGCCGACGCGTATGCTTCCAGAATCCATTCGAGCATGGGTCGCCCCATGACCTCGACCAGCGTCTTCGGAATCTCGTCCGTTTCGCTACGTAGCCGGCTGCCTCTACCAGCCGCAATGATCACCGGTCGCACGCCCTAACGTTAGCCTACGCGAGACAGAATCAACAGGAAGGCGGGAAGGCGGGAAGATTTCTCATGGTTCGAGCAGGTGGTCTGTCAGGGCCACGCCGCCAGCCTGCGCTGGCGTCCCCCAGTAACGCTCACCCAAAGAGAACCTTTGCTCGGCGCCTTCCCGTCTTCCCGCCTTCTTGTTGTCTCGCTCTCGACTCGCAGCCCGCCTATTCGTCGTTGCCGCGCAGCTTGGCCAGCACGTTGACGTCTTCCAGCGTCGAGGTATCGCCCTGGGCCGCGCGGCCGTTGGCGACGTCTTTCAGTAATCGGCGCATGATTTTCCCGCTGCGCGTCTTAGGTAGGCCGTCGGCGAAACGGATCTCGTCCGGCCGCGCGAATTTGCCGATCTCGTGCGCGACGTGCTCGCCGAGGTCCTTCTTCATCTTATCGTCACCGGTGAACTGCGGCTTGAGCGTGACGAACACGACCAGGGCCTGGCCCTTCAGCTCGTCGGCGCGCCCGACCGCAGCCGCCTCGGCCACGGCCTTGTGCGACACCAGTGCGCTCTCGATCTCGGCCGTGCCGATGCGGTGTCCGGACACGTTCAGCACGTCGTCCACGCGCCCGACGACGCGGATGTAGCCGTCGCGGTCGCGGTAGGCGCCGTCACCCGTGAAGTAGACGCCCTTCACGTCGGTCCAGTATTGGGCGCGATAGCGCTCGTCGTCGCCCCACACGGTGCGCAGCATACTCGGCCACGGTTTTTTCAGCACCAAAAAGCCGCCCTGATCGGCGGCGACACGCTCGCCATCGGCCGTCACTACCTCGGGCGTCACCCCGAAGAATGGTAGCCCAGCGACGCCCGGCTTCATGGTGTGCGCGCCTGGCAGCGTGGTCAGCAGGATCGAGCCGGTCTCGGTTTGCCACCACGTGTCGACGATCGGGCAGCGCTTGGCGCCGATGTGCTCGTAGTACCAAATCCAGGCTTCGGGGTTGATCGGCTCGCCAACGGAGCCGAGCAGGCGCAAGCTCGAAAGGTCGTATTTGGCCGGCCATTCGTCGCCAGCACGGATGAACGCGCGGATCGCCGTCGGCGCTGTGTACAGGATCGAGACCTTGTGTTTCTCGACTATCTGCCAAAATCTGCCCCAATCCGGCTGATTCGGCGCGCCCTCGTACATCAAGCACGTCGCGCCGTTGGAGAGCGGCCCGTACACGATGTAGCTGTGACCGGTAATCCAACCGACGTCGGCGGTGCAGAAATAGACGTCGTCCGGCCGCAGATCGAACACGTACTTCGAGGTCAGGTAAGCCCCGGCTAGGTAGCCCGCGGTCGTGTGCAGCACGCCCTTCGGCTTTCCAGTTGAGCCCGACGTGTACAGGATGAACAGCGGGTGCTCGGCGTCGACCACCTCGGCTTCGGCGCCCAGCTTCGGATCGGCGGCGGCTAGCGTGTCAGTCCAGTCCAGATCACGCCCCGGCTTCATCTCGATCTTGGCTCGTTCATCCGATAGGCGCCGATAGACCAGCACCTTCTCGACGCTCGGCGTGGCTTCGAGCGCCTTGTCGACGATCTGCTTCAGCGGCACCACGTTGCCGCGGCGCAGCGCGCCGTCCTGCGTCAACACGATCTTCGCTGAGCAGTCGTTGATGCGATCGCGCAGTGATTCGGCTGCGAAACCACCGAAGACGACGGTGTGCGGTGCGCCGATACGCGCGCACGCCAGCATCGCCACCGCGGCTTCGGGCACCATGCCCATGTAGATCGCGACGCGCTCGCCCTTTTTGACGCCAAGCCCGCGCAGCGCCGACGCCAAGCGCACGACTTGGTCGTGGAGCTGTGCGTACGTGAGCGTGCGCGTCTCGCCCGGCTCGCTCTCCCAGATGATCGCGGACTTATCCTTGACGTCGGTCTTCAGGTGACGGTCGAGGCAGCTCTCGGTGGCGTTGAGCTCGGCGCCAACGAACCACTTGGAGTGCGGCAGCTCCCAGTCGAGCAGCTTCTGCCACGGCTTCCGAAACACCAGCTCCTCGGTCTCGCGCTTCCAGAACGTTTGGGGCGACTCGATGCTCTCTTTGTAGAGGTCGGCGTACTTGGCGCGGCTGCACCGAGCCTTGTCCACGAAGTCAGGGCTGGGCTCGAAGGTCCGGGTTTCAGCGGAGTGGGTTTCGATGGAGGAGGTGTCGAGCGCCATGGCTTAGGGTACCTAGCAAAAATCCGCTAGAAAAGCCCCAGGCGTGGTCTGATCATGCCGTTTGTGTGGCGTAATTTAGCGAGGTGGGCGCCACTGTGAGAAGCCGCCGCGCAGGCCGATCCCCACCATCGGCAGCGTGGTGCCAAGATCGCGAGTTAGCGCGCGGTTGGCCTCGGTGCTGAATCCCTTTTGCAGCGCGGTGCTGCCGTCGATCAGCGCGATCAGCCCGATCTCGCCGAGGAACTGACGGTAGTTGAAGCTCATGCCGAGCTCGAACGAGAAGTAGGGATCGATGCCACGCACCTCGTCGGGTGCGCCCTGGCTGACGGAGAGCCGGTGATGAACGATGCCGGCGCCAATCGTGGTCACGAAGCGCAGCCGTTCACCGGTCGTCATCAGCTTCAAATCAGGCCCGAAGTGGATTGATGTCAACGAGTAGTCGCGGTTGGCCTGGTTGGCTTTGTCGAACGCGCCCTGGGCTTGCAAGATGCCGGCGTCGAGCCGCAGATCGAGCGCGACCGGGTTCGACAAGCGATACCCGACGCGCAGCCCGAGCGCGCCGAAGCCGCCACCGCTCTGTGCCTTGGCGAGATTCACCGGCTGCTTCGATAGCCCCAACAGGTCAAGCGACAGCAGGCCGAAGAAGCCCTTCTGGCCGCGTTTGGGCGGCGCGCCCGGAATCGCGGCCGCGGCGTCGCTTGGATCGACCGGCGGTGCGCTTTCGAGCCCTTCGAGCTCGGCCTTGATGCTGACCGTCTTGCAAACGCCGACTTGAAAAGTTTGCTCGAACGGCTCGACGCCTTCGCGATACACCTGGAGTAGGTGGTCGGTGTCGGGCTCGACCGGACCCTTGTAAGCGCGGCGCGCTTTGGGCAAGCCGTCGATAGCAATGTTGGCGGTAGGATCATTGCTGGTGATGTCGACGAAACCCGCCGCGCAACGCAGCTCCATGTCGATCGGAACCTCGCGTTGGCCGCCGGCCACACGCAGCGTACGGCGTTCGGGGGTGTAACCGGGGGCGTCCACGCTGAGCGCGTGCTCGCCCACGTTGAGGACGAGCGGCACCGCCCATTCGGTCGGGGCGAGGGTCTTGCCGTCGAGCAGCACGCGCGCGGTTTCGGGCACGACGCGCAGCTTAATGCTGGCGACCAGCCCTTTCAGCTCACTGAGCGCGTCGTCGACGGCTTTGCGCTCGCCTTCACTTAGGTCGGCGGCATGCCGCACGATCAACTGCTCGAGCGTGGTCGCCGCCTCCGAATAGCGAAATAACCCTTTTTGGCTGAGCGCAACGTTTTGCAGCGAGCCAGCGCCGGGCTTGAGTCGATACGCTTCTTCGAACTCAGCCAGCGCGCCGCCGTAGTTGCCATCGCGGTAGAGCTTGGTTCCGGCCTTGAAGTGGCGCCGGGCGTCGAGCGTCGCGGTGTCCGGGGCGTCAGGCTTCGGCTCGGGAGCGTCTTGGGCGAGGGCAGGCGCCGCGCTGAGCGCCGAGCAGACCAGCGGCGCGAGCCCCAGCCTGCGAACGAAACCGCCAAGACCAGCCAAGAGTCCCAACGGCTAACACAGGTTTCGGGGTGGCTCTACGGCTCGCGCGTGCTCAGGCCCAGGCTGCCCGCAACACCCGACGAAGCAGCGGGGGGTGGCTTCTTGCCGCCGGGCTTGGACGGAACATCATGCGGCTTACTCTGCGCCACTTTGCTCACCGGCTTGGCAGCCGCGCTCGGCAGCGCGGCTGGTTCGGCTCCCAGCGCAGCCTGCGAGCCGAGCCGCGAGGGCCCGACGTTCGGCGACGTCGAATCGACTGCACCGGCGACCGTGGGTGCGGCCCCATTAGGCGCGCCGCCGCCGCGGGCCACGAAGTAAGCCGCGACGGCGAAGCCGCCCAACGCCGCCACCACCGCGAACACCAACGTGCGAAATCGATCGGCCTTGGCGCTCTTGGGCGCAGCATCGAGCCAGACGCCGGCCGTGGTGCGCGTCTTGGTCGCGAGCGCGCGGCTCTCGTGCAGTGTTGCTTCCAGATCGGCCAGCATGTCTTGGGCCGTTGCGTAGCGCTCGTCGCGATCACGCTGCAAAGCTCGCGCCACCACGCGCGCCAATTTTTCTGGAACTTCGGGCGCCTTCTCGCGCACGTCCGCCGCGTCGCGCGTGCAGATCGCGATCAGCACGGCTTCGTAGGTGGGCGCGGAGTGCGGCGGCTCGCCGGTCAGCATCTCGTACAACATCGCGCCGACGCTGAATAAATCGGTGCGACCGTCGATGTCCGGGAACGACTGCGCTTGCTCGGGTGACATGTAGAACGCGGTGCCGAGCACGGCGCCCTTGTGCGTCAACGTATCGACGCCGGCGTGCTGCTGTAGCTTTGAAATCCCAAAGTCGACGATTTTCACGAAGCTCGGCTCGTCGTCGCGACGGCACAGGAACACGTTGTCCGGCTTCAAATCGCGATGCACGATGCCAGCGCTATGCGCTTGGCGCAGCGCCTTGAGCACCTGCATGCCGATCCGCACTGCGCTCTCCGCCGTGAGCCGAGCTTCGCGGCGCAAGCGCTCGCGCAAGTCCTCGCCGGTGAGCAGCTCCATGACCAGGAACGGCAAGCCTTGCTCGCTCTTGCCCGAGTCGAAGATCTGCACGATGTGTGGGCTCTCAGCCAAGCTGGCGGCTTCGGCCTCGCGTTGAAAACGCGTGGCGGCGTCGGCGTCTTTGCTGGTCTCGACACCCAGGAACTTCAACGCTACGCGCTTGCCAATCGCCGCGTTCGTCGCTTGGAACACGGCGCCCATGCCACCACGGCCGATCAAGCGATCGATGTGATACTTGCCGGCGACGGTGGAGCCGACGAGCAAGTCCAGCTCGTCGGGGGGCTTTTTCCCACTATCGAACGACATGCCTCTCCGGAATGAGGCGCGCAGCAGGCGCGCCATCACCGGAGGCTAGCATCGTTTCGAGCAGGCTTTCAGGCCTTGGCGGATTTCGCCAACGCCTTCGCGACGCGCGACGTGGTGCGAGCGGCCGTGCGCGGGTGGATGACACCCTTGCTGGCTGCCCTGGCGAGCGCCTTCTCGGCACTGGCCACGCTGCTCTTCGCCTTGGCGGCATCGCTGCCGGCGGTGGCAGCGCGAGCTTTCTTCACGGTGCCACGTAGCGCGCTCTTGGCGGCGCGATTGCGCTCGGTGCGCACGATGCGCTGGCGGTTTCGTTTCTCTGCAGACGGATGATTGGCCATGGCTCAGCTAGCGGCTTTCGTTCCGGTGGCCTTCGCGTCGGCTTTTTTCGCGTCGTACCCGTCGGGGTGCACGGGGAACTTGGGGGTCTGCTCGAGCTTCTTACCCTTGCCAAAGGCGCGGGCGCGGATCGCTCGGCGTCGTTCTGTTTGCCTCGTCGAAGAAACCATCGGGAACTACCTTCAAAAATGCTCGGCCCACGGTTCGGCCGAGAGGGCGGGGACTATGATGGATGGGTACCCTGTTGTCAACCGATTGGGCCCCCTCGTGCCCGTAAACGTGCCCGTCTGACCACTCATCGCATCTTGCCCGAGTGAGCAGGGAACAACAGGAAGGCGGGAAGCCGGGAAGGACGAGAACCCGCAGATTGGGGTGGGTGGTACGGGTAAGCTCGACGCTAGGGATAGCAATTGGGCCTCAGTTGC
>JBBRMI010000210.1:0-13426 GCA_038230915.1 Polyangiales bacterium
GAGCCAATGCTGAGTGGTGAGGCGGTCGCGCGGTAAGCTCGAGATAAGATAGCGCTCGTCTTCGCTCCGCAACTCACCGGTCTCACCATCGAACGCCTGGGTTTGGATGCGCAGAACGGTGCGCAGGTGGGGCCAGCCGTCGAGCTCGACGGTGGCGTGCCCGATGAAGATCCTGCGCACGACCTTTTGGCCGCGCTCGAAGTCTTCGGTCGTGGCGTCGGCTGCTGCTGTCAGCCTAGCCCCGAGCCAGCGTTTGGCGTCTTCTAAGAGCGTGGGCTGTGAGGCCGTCAAACCAAACAGGTAGTGCAGGTCGCGTGCTCGCACGAGGGACGCATTGAGCGCCGAGCAGGCACCGGCATCGTACGTAATGAGCTGAAACAGGCCACGGTAAGCACTGCAGAGCGAATCGAGCGCAGTGCGCGCTCTCGGCATGAGTCCCCAAGACAAGCAGGCCCGGTACGACCGACACCGCTGCCGCGTCCGACACCGCTGCCGTTTGCGAGTTTGTACATTCCCGAAGCCGCTGCCCCGGCCGAACCCCATCCCGCTGCCGATCAGCCGCTTCCGAACCCGAACCCTGCCCGATCACCAATCAAGGCTGCCATTCGCTCAAATCGGATGGCTGGGCAGTGACAAGGGGATACCCGGCGCCGATGCTGTCGGCCGCGGCATCGCCTCGCCTGCCGCCGACATCAGTAACCTGGACTGCTAGGTGTCGCAGCCGAAACCAGGGTGGTAGGCTGCCGGGAGCGTTAAGCGACGCCTTGGCGCGGGCGCCGCACATCGACTGGGGTACTCGCCCCAGTCGATCTCGGCGCCCACCGCGCCGCTCAACGAGCGACGGCTCGGCCTGAGCGCTACCGAAAAGCTGCGGCGTTTTTGGCGATCCACGCCTCGAAGGTGGCCGCCTTCCGACCCAACACCGTCTCGACATCCGGCGTGACCACGTCAGCGTAATTCGCCTTCATGATCGCGAGAAGCTCCAGCAAGGCATCAACGTAACCGGCGGGCATGCCACTCTTCAACATGCCGTCTTTCGCAGCTTCCGGCGGAACGTCGACGAACTTGACGGGTTTGCCAATGGCGGCGGAGATCTTGGCCGCGTACCCCGCGCCGTCGGTCGACTCGGGTCCGGTCAGCGTGTAGGCCTTCCCCTCGTGTCCAGGGCTGGTGAGGGCTTTGACCGCGACCGCACCGATGTCGGCGGGATCAATCGACGCCCAGCGCCCCGTCGCCGTGGGCTGGTAAAAGGCCCCTTGACTCTTGATGGTGTCCGCCCAGCCGAAGGCGTTCGTGTTGAAGTTGCCGGGCCGGAGCAGAGTCCACGCCAAGCCCGACGCCATGAGAACTTTCTCGGTGCCGGCGTGCCACTTGGCAAAGGATATCTGCGGGTTATCGGCGGAGATGACCGACAGCTTCACCACATGCCGCACGCCCGCCTTCTTGGCCGCCTCGATCGCACTCACCTCGAGCTTCGGCCCTTCAAGGCCAGTCGACACCAGAAACAGTTTTTCGATGCCGACCATCGCGCTCGCGAGGGCGCCCGGGTCGCTCAAATCGCCTTCAACAAGCTCGGCCTTGCCCTCGAACGCCTGGGCTTTAGCGCGGCTCCGAACCAGAATTCGCGGCTTGTGCCCGGCCGCGATCAGCTGCCTTGCCACTTCTCCGCCGGTCGTACCAGTTGCTCCAAGAACCAAGATCATGGGTTACCTCCTCTGACAAACATTGGGTCAACGTCGTTGGGCGGACGGCAACCGTTCGCAAGCGAGCCACCTCGCGCAGCAGACCGACGCCAGCCGATCGGACTCTCATTCCGGACGAAGGAGCATGCGCCGGGTCGTCACTGCAAGCGCCGTCCCTGGAAGGCTGTTCAGGGCGTAAACGTGGCCCTGACGTTGCCCGTGGCCGAAAATGCCGGCGGCTTCATCAGGGGTGTCTGGGGTAGGCCAAGGTTCCTGGCGCGGGCCTGTCGCCCGCGCGCGCCGCGCCCAGCTGGGCGCGCAGACAAGGCCCACAATCAACGAACGCTCAAAGACGCGCCCCACGGACCGGCGCGCGCGGGCGCGCTCTCGACACCGCACAAGTTCTATTTCTTGCAAGACCACCAGCACGCGGCGCGCTTCGTGGCCCGCGGCGCCGCGCACCCAAGTGAACCGCGCATCAGATCTCACTGCCGCTGGCGGGTCCGTGCAGCTCGAGAGAGTAGGCGATTGAGCGTCAAAGCTGCTGCCGCGCACCCTATCACCTTAGGGCTTGGCTGCGGTCCCCAGTTTGTGACGGACGATGCTATCCAAAAGTGGACGCGCCACGAGTGGAGTCGCGCTCTTCAGTAGCGGATGGAGCTGCACGTCGCTCAGCAACGAGAAGCGCGAGAGCCGTACCAGTGCTTCGCGGAAGGCGTGGTCGGAAGGCACGCCGAGCACGTCGGCAACGCGGTCGCCCGCCAGCCGCCGCACGAGGTAATCCGTCGACCCCGGGAATGGCACGTGCGCGGCGATGCGATCGCTCAGGACCGTCATCAGTGAACGACCGGCCGCGGAGGGCGCGAATTGTCGCCTTGCAATCTGGTCCGCGCAACGCTCGGCGGCGGCGAAATCGGCGGGCAAGAGCGCCTCTTCGATGCCCAGCAGCGCGCCGTAGCCGCGCCAGAGATGAAAGTAGTCTTCGGCCTCTACCGGCGATACCTCGACGCTCATGCGGCGCAGCGCGCGGACCACGACGACCGAGAACGCGCACAGCGTCCCGAGCAGATCCTCTTGGTTGATCGGCACTTCCGTGGCCGGAGCCGAGCCGCGCAGGGACCGACGGACCTGCGCGTGCATGATCCGGACATGGCGTAGCACACGCGGGGCCGCGCCGGTTTCGAGCGCTCCGGGTTCGAGCACGTCCAAGATGAAGCGCGCCGTCTCGTTGACGCGCACGTCGAGGTCCCGACTCATGCGACCTGTGGCGCCGAGGACGGCGGCGCCGCGGGCCGCGGCGTAGCTGGTCGGCAGCGAAGCGTAGAAAAGCGCAGCCGTGATCTGCAACAGGTGTTGCTGAGCAAAGCGCTGGGCGCGCAACACGCGGGTCGAATTGAGCCAAGCCGGCGGCGATGAGCTCAAGGTCCACGGTTCGGGCGTCGTGCTCGACACCACGGCGTCAGCGTCGGCGTCGCCGCGCTGCCGTGCTTGGTCCAAGCACTCGTCGTCGAGCGTTGCGGTTTTCATGTGCGCTGCGCGAGGCGCTTCTTGAGTTGGCCCAAGGCTTGGAGCGGCACGGCTTTTGCCGGCAGATCCATGCTGTAAAAGCTGTCGGGCGGGATCATGGTATGGAGCCAGCCGGCGTTGTCCCAACTGCCGTCATCCAGCTGCTGATCGAGCAAGTAGCTCGCCGCCCGCTCGATCGCAGGGTCGATGTCCGTTGTGACTGCGAGCAGCGCGAGCAAAACGAAACCCGTGACCGGCGGGCTGCTGGTGCCGCGGCCAGCTAGGCGCGGATCGCGGTACGCTGCAGGCTCTTCGCCGAACCCGCCGTCCGGATTTTGGTGGCTCCGAATGAAAGCGAGCGCGCGCTCCACGTAATCGGCGTGGACAGCACGCGCCCCGTGATGCCTTCTGCTGCAGGATCACTCAGCTCTGCCGGCGGCTCGAGCAACAGCGACACCATGGGCAGAATGCCGCTACCGGCGGGTACGAGGTCGGTCAGGTACATCGGGCCCGGAGGCTTGGACGGCAGGTTCCAGACGAATGCGGGGAAGCCGCCGTCGGGGTTTTGCATGTCGTAGAGCCAGCGCTTGGCTTGCTCGATGGCGCTCCAAACTTGCCGCGGCGCCGTCGCTCCGCAGGTGCGGCCGAGCGCTGCCAGCACCAAACCGGTGTCGTCGGAGTCTTGCATGGTGTCGTTGCCACGTTGAAAAGGCCAGCCGCCCGCGCGAACCGCGCCTGTTTTTCGCTGATTCACCCGCGGCATGGGCCGCGTAACTTGGGCCTGCAAGAGGTAACGAATGGCGGCTGAGCAGGGCGCATCGGTGGGTACGCTGCCGGAGTCGCACAGGGCCATCAACGCCAGCGACGTGTTCCAGACGTCGGTGTTCATGGCGTTCACCGTCAAACCACCGGGCTCGCGGCGGTACAGCGAACGCAGCCAATTCAGCGCGCGCATCATGCGCGGGTCGCTCTTGTCGAGCCCGCTCGCCTCGAGGCCGAGCAGCATGAGCCAGGTTTGGCAAGCTTGCCCGTTCCAGTCGCCGGCGTCGTTTTGCCAGGCGAAGAGGTAGTGTTGAATGCGCAGGTTCTGCGCGCGACGCGCGACGCTCGCGAGTAAGCCGCGCGGCACGCCCGCAGCGTAGCGCGCATTGAAGGCGCACAGTGTGAGCAGCACCATCACGTTGCCGGCATGCAGCTTGCGTTCGATCAGGCGATCGAAGGGCGTGAGCGCGAGCTCCGGAGCCACGCGCGGCAAGTGCTCGGTGCCAACCACGCCCTGCGCGATCAAGAACAGCAACGTGGCGTCGCCTCGCGCCATCAAAGCGCGCGCCACCTGGCCATAGCCGCCCTGCTGCTCAATAAACGCGCTGGCGCGCTCGAGCGCCGGATGGCGCGCCTCGAGGCCACAGGCCAACAGCCCGGCCCGGCACAGCCCGGTGGCGCTCACCGTGCCTTCGGCGGCGCCGGGGTAAGGGAGAAAAGAGCCATCCGGTCGCTGTTGGGCCAGTAGGTAGCGAGCGCCTTCGGCGCGATCTTCGTGCGCAATCCCGCCGAGCTTGTGCTCGACGATCCAATGCATGGCGGGTCCGGTGGGGCCCAGATCCGTGACGGCTTCCCATGAGCCGTCGGCGCGCTGCAACCCCTCCAGCGCCCGTCGGCCCCGCGCCAGCGCGGTGTCCAAGTGCGACAGCTCTCGAACATCGGACCTTCGCAGCGCTGGGCCATCGTCTTGCGCTTCGGAGACGCCACCCAACCCTTCGAGGTTCGCTAGCTTCGTTGGCTGCATGGCGAGAACTTACTTCCACTCGTCCTACCGACGCTTGAGCAGATTGCGGTCGGAATAGTAATGACCACCCGGCGCGAGAGATCGCGACGAGCTAGCCGAATAAATCACTACGGCTCGGGTTGGCTCTTGCGCGTCGAGCAATTCGAATCGGACCCGGGTAAGTACCAGCGCCTGCGGCAGCGCCCGACTAGGAGCAACAGGCCGAGCGCCCAAACGCCGCTGCCCGCAGCTGGGCCAACGCGACAGCCGCAGCCAGCACTTTCCCCCGATTTGACGGTGGGGGCCAGGGAGTCCGGTGCGCCGCCAGAATTCGTTCCAGCCCCTTGTGGGTCTGGCTCGCTGCTGCCGGGCGCGCCGCCTATCGCAGCCGCCGGTCCCGCGCCCGCGCCCGCGCCGCGCGTCTCACCATCAATGCCGCCCACGGTGCTGTCGCCCGCGCTGGTGCCGTCGCCCGCGCTGCTGCTGTCACCGCCCATGCCACTTGCACCACCGGCTCCGCCCGCCGGATCCGGCAAGACGAGGGGGCCGCCCTTGGGCACCACCGTGAAGACCGAGCCGCCGCCGTGCGAAACCATATACAGAATGCCGTCCGGGCTCATGCGAAAGCCGGTCGGGGCAAAGCCGCGCATGAAAGCCTTGGCGGTCGCCGGTTCGATCGCGCTGTGTCCGGCGTTCACGTCGATGGTGAACACCACGCTCTGGGCGTAGTCGGCAAAGAAGTATTTCTTTCGATACGCAGCGGGCCAATTGGCAGTCGTCGCGATGAGCCCGCCCATGATGGCTGAGCCCGTGCCTAGGGGCGTAAAGTCACCCAGCGCTGCGCCGTGAGCGAAGGTCAGCGCCGGGGCGGCGCAGGCCCCCGCCGGGCTGACGTCCGCGCAGGTTTTCGTGGCTGAGTCCGCCGGGAAATTGCTGCCCCAGTTGGCTTCCAGGCTGCGCTGCTGGGCGCCTTCGAAGAAGGGCCAACCGTAGTTTTTGCCCTTCTCTATTATGTCGATCTCCTCGACGCTTGCGTCACCCACGTCGCCTGCCCACACATTACCCGTCAGGGGGTCGACCCAGATGCGGTAGGGATTCCGGAGCCCCCAGGCCCAGACCAGCTTGCTCGGGGCACCCGTGGCAAACGGCGCCGCTTTTGTCTCGTTGTCGGTCAGGTCTCCACAAGTCGTAGCGCTCGGCGTGTCGATGAGCGGATTGGGGTCGGCGGGGTCGCTCGGAATCGACCCATCCAGATTGATGCGCAGGATCTTGCCGTTGCCCCAGTTCAGACACTGAGCCAGATGGTTCTTCGGCGTCGGGTTAGCAAACGTCGGATCGATCAGCACGTCGGCCCCGCCCGGTCGCGAGTAGCCGACATAGCCGCCCTCCCCGACAGCGATGTAGAGCATGCCGTTGTAGATATCCATGCCGCCACCGACGTGGTTGCGGTGGCCGTGGATCAACATCGAAACGAGCGTCTTCTGCTTGCTGACTTTGAAGTCTGGCGCGCTGCCGTCGAGCGCGTAGGCGTCGATCTGCATCTTGTCCGCGTCGCTGGGACCAGCCGCCGAAAACACGTACACCAGGTGATTCGTTGCGAAGCGCGGATCGACGACCAACCCGAGCACGCCTTGCTCTCCACCGGCGTGGTTGGCCTTCGGCTGAGGAAACACTCCGGCGAAGGTTTTCTCTTTGCTACCCGTCTTCGAGTACACGACGAAGCCGCCCGGCAACCCGGAGTTCGTGGCGTCCGAACCACCCTTGATGGTCACGAGCACGCGGCCGTCCGGCAAGAAGGCCACGTCGGTAGGATTGGAGAGCCCGGTGGCGAAGTCGGACACGTCAAATAGTGCCTTGGCCTCGTCCGACAGCACTTGCGCGTTTGCCGAAGGCGCCCAGCACAGCGCAGCGCCGCCAAGCGCGAACAGCGAAAAATTGCGGCACAAGTTGGACTGCATGGTTACCGTTCCCCCGATTAAACTGACGGGTGAGTGAATCACACTAGCCGCCTGGTGGGCAGAGGATGATCATCGGGCCGTGCTTTCTCAACCACCGAGGCTCTTCATCATCCGAAATGTGTTGAGGCTCGTGCCGTTACTAGTACTCGGTTCATGCGCCGGCGGCCGAGCTCCGCGCGCAGACACGGCTGTGGGTGGGGCCCGCGCGGTCGAAACAGGTGGCGCGGCCGACGGTGGCACGGCCGTGGCGGCTGAATTAGCCGGACAAGCTGGCCACGGCAACGACCTCGGCGGCGCCGGCGGGACGCCCGACACGACTCCTCCGGATGGCACGCTGGGACTTACGGCGCGTCCCCCCAACCAGGATTGCCAAGTCACCTGGACCGATCCCAAAGCGCCGCCGGCAAGGCTCAGCGCGACCGGCTGCTTCGACGTCGACGATCCCTTGAAGCCGGGCGCAGCCTTGATTCCGTTCACGGTGCTGAGCCCGCTGTGGTCGGACGGAGCGGAGAAAGAACGCTACATGCTCGTTCCAGACGACGCGCAGATCACCGTCAAGGATTGTGAACGCACGCCCGACGAGTGCCCCACGGTTTGCACGCCCGGCCTGGGCTGCGAAAGCGAGGGAGAGTTTCAATTTCCGGTGGGTACGATCCTAGTCAAGAACTTCTCGCTCGGCGCCGAGCGCGTCGAGACGCGGCTGCTCGTGCACTTCAGCCGCGAAGAGTGGTTCGGTCACAGCTATCGGTGGCGTGACGACCAATCCGACGCCGAGCTGGTCGACCGCTTGGGAAATGACAAGGTGTTTACAGTCGCGGGTGTAACCCAGACTTGGCATTACCCGAGCGGCGCCGAGTGCATGCAATGCCACACCACCGCCGCCGGCTTCAGCCTTGGCCCGGAGACACTGCAGCTCAATTCCGACTACACGTATCCGAACGGCGTGACAGCCAATCAACTCACGACGCTCGAAACCATCGGGCTGCTCACGGCTCCCATCCCCGACCGGCTGAAGCGTACTCAGCTCGCGGCCTACGACGACCCCAGCGTGGCAGTCGAAACTCGTGCCCGCGCCTACCTGCACGCCAACTGCGCGCAATGCCACCGGCCAGGCAGCAACAAGCCCACAGTGGACTTTCGATTCCAAACAGCCCTGCCCCAAACCGGAGCCTGCAACGCCGATTCAGCGGTTCAAGACGGAACGCTCGGTATCGACGGCGCCAAGGTCATCGCGCCCGGCGCCCACGAGAAATCGCTCGTCTGGGCGCGCATGAACACGCTCGAATCCACGCTTCGCATGCCGCAGCTTGCGACAAGCGTGAGAGACGACGCGGGCGTCGCGCTCGTCGCCCGCTGGATTGACGGTCTGGTCGTTACCGACTGCGCCAAGTAAGCTCCCTTAATACCATTGGACGATTAGCTCGAACACACGAGGGCGGCTCCGCGAAGCGATAGGGGGCGGGGACAACGAGCTAGGCCGGCTCGGGGGCGTCGCCCAGGGCCGGGAAGCTAGAGCGCTGGAGGAAGCGCTGGACCAATTTCCGCATACTCTGCGGATCGATTGGTTTCTCGACACGTTCGTTCGTGACTCGGTCGAGGAACGTTCGCGCCGCGGGGGTAAAAGCGCCGCCTGAAACGAAGACCATCCGCGCCGCACTCTCGGGAAAGCGCTCCGTCAACTCATCGAAAAATTCCATGCCGGACATCTCGGGCATCATCAAATCGGAGAGGATGATGTCGAATTGTGAGCCGCTCGCGAGCAGCTCGAGCGCCTCACGCGCCCGCGTAAATACGGTCACGTCGTGATCTCGTAATACTCGGCGCATCAGATCGCCAACAGCGAGCTCGTCATCGACCACGAGCACCGACGCGCGCAGCGCGGACGCGGGGGGCGCGCTGCGTGGGGTCGGAACCTGGACCTGGTTCGCCGAAGACGCAGGAAGAGCGACGCGAAACGCCGTCCCTCGGCCTTCAGCGCTTTCCACGGTCAGCGTCCCGCCGAGGCCGGCGACGATGTTGTGGCAAATCGACAGTCCGAGTCCGGTACCGACACCAACCGGCTTGGTCGTGAAAAAGGGATCGAAGATGCGACCGATTGCAGCTGCCGGAATACCCCCACCGGTGTCCCGAACCTCGATCCAGGCTCGCCCGTCGGCGGCGGTCGAAGTAACGATGCGAATCTCGTGTGCGTCGCGCTGCCCTTCCGGAATGGCTTGCGCGGCGTTGACTAACAGGTTGATGAAGACCTGGCCCAGCCGAGCTTCATCGGCATCCACGAGTGGAATCGGTCCGTAGTCTTTGACGAGTCGCGCCCGATGGCTGACTTCGTTGTGCGTCATGTCGACGGCAAGCTCGAGCAACGGCCTTACGTCGAGGGCGGTTCGTCGTTCCTCCTCGGCTCGCGAAAATGTCGTGAGGCCGCGCACGATCTTGCGGATTCGCTCGGCTCCCACCTGAGCTTCGAGCGCCATGTGGCTCAGCTGGGTTACCCGTTCGGAAGGAAATTCGACGCCGAGGCGGCGCAGCTCCTCGAGTATCAGCGCGATGTTTCCGCTCACATAAGACAGGGGATTGTTGATCTCATGCGCAACGCCGGCCGCCAACGTTCCGACCGAAGCCATGCGGTCCGCGAAGACGAGCTGGCGCTCGAGTTGTGCCTGCAACGCGGCGGCCTCGACCAATCGCTCCTCGGCCGATTTTTGTTCGGAGATATCGCGAGCCGACGCGTACACGAGTGCTCGATCGGGATCGGCAACCGAGCTCCATTGAAACCAGCGATAGCTGCCGTCCTTGCAACGGTAACGGTTGACGAGCGGTCCCAGCTGCGTACCGTTCTGCAAACGCGCCCGACCCGCCAGCGTCAACTCTCGGTCCTCCGGATGGACGAAATCCGCCGAAGGTCTCGACATCAGCTCTTCCGCGGTCCAGCCCAGCGTGCGCGTCCAGGACGGATTCAAGCGCTTGAAGTAGCCGTCGAACCCGGCCACGCAGACGTGGTCGAGCGAAAGCTCGAAAAAGTCTCGGGCTGCAGACTCGTTGCCTAAGGCACTCGGATCTTCGACGTGAGGCGAGGCAACGGGGCCCAGCGCTTCTAGCTCGGGGGGTTCGAGCGTAGCCATGCGGCGTTCACTAGCAGAACGGCGCGGGCACGCCCTGTCGGCTTGGCTCGCGCCCGCAAACGCCGCCCCACGCCTCGAAGGCACCGGAATCGCGTTTGCCAACGAGGCACGCTAAATCGCCGGCAAGAAGGCCTTCTTCTGGGCGGACGACGCCGCCACCGCCGCTCACTCACTCCGCTCAGACTTTATTCCGCGTGGAACCTTACTGCCCTGACCGGTCGTCGTCTTTCTAGGTCCCGCGCTCACTGGGGTACGAATTGGACGTCGTCGAGATAGATGTTGCCGGTCCAGCCGCTGACGGCGACGTGAAATTCGAAGTTGACGCGGGTCCAGCCGCTTTGTGACTGAGGCACGGTGCCCTTAATCAGCTGCCACGACCCCGACCCGAACCGAGTGATTTCGGCTTCGGTGTAACTGTTGGAGTAGATGCCGTCGTAATAATGCGTGGTGACGTCGACCTCTATGCTCGTGACCGCGCGGCTGCCGTTGGTTGGCTCCAGGTAGACCCAGGCCGTCACCTCTTTCATCTGGCTGAGGTCCGGGTACGCGGTGCCGCCGCACAGCGAAATGCTGAAGTCGGAGTAGACGTTGTTGCTATAGCTGTAGGGGAGGAAAATCGAATGCGTGCCGCCGCCTGGCTCGAACGGCCCGCCAGGTGCCGACGCGCTCGAGCGCACGCTCGTCCAGTTCGGGGCAAGGTTGTTGGTGAACTTGAAGTCGCGATCGATGAACCAGTTCTCGGTGCCTGATTCGAAGAACCAGCCGGTGCACACCTTCGTGCCGTTATTACAGCTCAAGACCGGGCCGCGGCAGGTGCACGTAGTGCCGATGCACTGCTGCTCCGCCGCGCAGGTGCCTTTGGCGTCTTTGCACACCCCGCCGGCGCCGTCAGAGCCGCCGCAGGCGACGCCGCTGCAATTCGGGGTCTTGCAAACGTTGGCGACGCAACCTTGGCCGGCGGCGCAGGTGCTGACGCACGCGCCGTAGCTGCCGTTGCTGCACGTCTTCTGGGTGCATGAACCGCACGACGTGACGTCGCCGTTCGGGTAGCAGCCGCAGCTGTCCCCCGCGACGCCGCTGCAATCTTCGTCTTTGTTCAGGTTGCACGAATCTTTCGCCAGCGGCGCGACCGAGCCTTGACACGAGCCGCTCCAGCTGCTGCTCGTCTTGTCGCCCGACACGACGCAGGCTTCGGTGCCGGCTTTGCACGGGCCGACGCCGTCCTTGCCAGGATGCTGGTTGCAGGCACGTGACGTGGCGCCGCCGCACGCGCAGGTGCTGTCGAGCTTGTCGACCGTGCCGTTGCAGTCGTTGTCGGGCCCGAGGTGCAGTCGCGCGCGGACGCGAAAGTGCCGTCGCAGGCGCCCCACGCCGAGCCCACGCAGGTTTGCTGACCGGCTTTGCAAATGCCCTTGGTCTCGCCGCAGGCTTGCTTTTCGCCATTGACGCAGGAGCAGCCTTCGTTGGCTTTGCCATTGCAGTTGTCGTCGTTCTGCGGTTGGCACGAGTCTTTCGCGGCGGGGCCCACGCTGCCGCTGCAAGCCCCCCACTCCGAGCTCTTCTTGTCAGCTGCTACTTGGCACACCTGTTCGCCGGGTTTGCATGGCCCTTTGCCGTCACCCACGTGGGTATCGCAAGTCTGCTTGCCGTCTTTGGCGCACTTGCAAACAGCGTCGATGGTGTTGTCGTTGGCGCCGTCGCAGTTGTTGTCAGCGCTGGAGGCGCAGTCGCGCTCGCCCGCGAAGACCGCGCCGGTGCATGCCCCCCACACCGAACTTACGCACGTTTGAACGCCGCGGCGGCAGATGCCGACCTCGGCGGGCGGGCCACACGGTTGAGTCTGACCGTTGACACAAGCGCAGCCCTCGTTGGGCGTGCCGTTGCAGTTGGCGTCGTCCCCCGGCATGCACTGGTCGGAGGTCGCGGGTTTGACGCTGCAACCGCCCCAGGCGCCGGCTTTGCACGTTTCGGTGCCCGCGGCGCAATTGCCCAGCTGCTGGATCGCCGGGTCTTCGCTGCAATCGCGCGTGGCGCCCGTCTCACAGGGCGTGGTGTCGGTCGGTGGACTGCCGCCAGCGTCGGTGCCGGCCGCTGTATTCGTCGCGTCGCCGCCCGCGCTCCCGCCACTTGCCTGACCGCCGCTGCCAGCGCTCGTAGCGCTGCTGCCGGCGGCACCCTCGTGGAATTTGTGATCGGGGCTGCTGCAACCCGCCGCTAAGCCTAGCCCCAACCCCAGCAGCCCAACCGCCACGCCTGTTCTTAGTTTCATTTTGGTACCGACCCGCCGCCCCATGACAACACGGTGGCCCGCTCGCGGCCACCGCTGATTCTTAGCAGATGGCGCGTCGAAGCGCGGGTGGCGATCGGTTTAGATGACAAATCCGCCCGATCTCGCGGGCCCGAAGGACATTCGAACTGCGCTTTTGATACGGATGAGGTTCCGGCTGGGGAAGCAACTGCTGGGGTGCCGTCCCCGCAACGGCGCCGCAGCCCCCGAACCGCCTGGTCGGACGTGCGCGAGGGCAAAAGCGGAACAGCGCAGACCCGCGTGGAATCGGCCTGAACGCGGCGCGTCATGTGCGCAGCCAGCCCGCAGCAGCGGCGTCATCAGCCGTCAGCGAAAGGGCAACGCCAGCTGCCCGAAAGGCACGGAGCGGTAAGGCTTGGGTGACGGCTCTGGTGCGACGCCGTGTTTGGCGAGCAGTCTGTTTCTGAATCGTTCTCAACGCGCCAGCCGAGTTTTCGGACCCAACTGAACGCGCACGGGGGCGACCTCGGGCTACGGGGCCTTCGCTTTTGCCTCCGCGGCTCGCGCGTGCTTCGCATCGGGATTGCGCAGACCCCACTCGTGCATCGCCATGGAGATGCTCTTCAGGTCGCGGCCGGGCTCGGTCAAGCTCGCGAAGCCTAGGGTCGTGGTAACGTAGCCGCGGTGCGGAGCAGCCGGAGCCGACTCAAGCCTTCAGCTGTGCGGGGCACATTCGAGTGATCCGCTGGTGCTGCTACTGCCAGCGCTTGATGGCGGAGACGCCGCCGCTGACGAGCTTCGAAATCACACACGGCATCTGCGCGCCTTGCGAGACGCGGCTGCTCGGGGGAGAGAATCTGCACGCGGAGTACGAGCAGGTACGCGGGTTTTACGCGCGCATTTTCCGGGCGGCGAGCGAAGGAGACGAGTCTACTTGCGCGGAAATCGCCGGGCAGGGCCTGGCGCTCGGCTACACCACGGCCGAGCTGCTCGTGGGCATGATCCAGTGCGGATGTCGGCCCATGGTGAACACCGAGATCGGCGCATCGTGAACGCTCAAATCGCGGCATCGTGAACACCTGGATCGGGGGTCATGAACGGCCAAATCGGCGTCGTGAACGCTGAAATCGGCCGGACGTGAACACCCC
>JBBRMI010000211.1:0-13371 GCA_038230915.1 Polyangiales bacterium
GAGCGCGTGCTCGCTCGTGACGACTGACATGCTTTCCAGTTGACGACGAAGACTACGATGTGTTTTTGATGATCACGAAATCCGAGCAGGCGTCCCGCTTACGCCACCCCGCTTTTGGTCCGACTGATGGGGTCCACTTCAGTGCTGGAGTCCGAAACGTCGACCTCGGCTCCGTTCACGGGCACGGTGGCGTGGGCGTAGATGGCCTGTGAGTTGGTGCCGGTGACGACGCCGTTGAACTGTCCGCTCAGGTTTACCGGGCAGCTGACCCACGCTCCCGCCGCAGCGGCGACGACGGCGCCGACACGGGGAAGATTGGCGTTGCCATCATAGGACGCGCAGGCCGAGCCCTGGTCGTACAATTGCCAGGACTGGTGCGTCGCTGACGCCGCATCGGCCACTAACAAACAACTCAGCAGGCTCAGCCCGCCCAAACACAATCGAAGTTTTGCTCGCATGTTTTTCACCAGCTCGGGAAGGTTGAAACGCTACCGATGATCGATGAGCCGCGAGGCACCGAGCAGCCGATAACGAGGTTGGTAATCCAAAGCCCGGTAAGGGGGGTGGCGCTCAGTGGACGGTTGAAACGGAGGTGGCGGTAACCGGTCGTCGAAGTATCGACAAATGAGCACCCGCCGTCGCTGTAACACGCGTACAGCGTAGCCGAATAGTAGCTGCTGCCAGTGGCGGCGCCCTGGGCACTCACTGAGCAACCTAGGGATTTGCCCAGATTTCCGTAGGGGGTGTGCTTGACCCAAACATCGACGGTCTCCAGATCGACCTTGTCGCCGCCCGAGCTGGGTTCGTCGACAGAGTAGGGGGAAACGGTGCGGCGGCTGATTGGACAGTAAAGACTCGAGAAGCTGGCGCTGCCCGGCATGTACGGGTTCACTTCAGCGCCGTAAATGTTGTGACGGAGCCAATCTTCTTGCGGGCGATTCGCCGCGCGACACGTTGCGCCGCTGTTGCGAGCGATCACCGGGCCATAGTACGTGTACCCCTGCGCTTCGCTGCGACTCGCGCCGAGCGCCATACCCAGAACAGTCGCAACCGTTAAGAACGATCTCACCTTCATTGCTAGTTCCACCTCTCGCTCAAGCTGACACTGCCCGAATGCCCATTGTGCTACTATCACGCGGCCATCCAAGTCGGCAAGCGGTTTGCAAAGCTTGAGTTGCAGTTACCTTATTGATTTTCGAAAGCGACACATGAAGTTCGAAACACTCACTGCTGCCATGTTACTGCTGACGGTAAACTGCCAGGAGCGTGGCTATTCGCGCGCGAAGCCAGGGTCGAGCGCGAGTCCCTCGGCGCTGGCGCTGAGCGCGGTCCCTTCAGTCACCTCTCAACCTGCGGAGTTGGCGTCTGCGCCAGCAATGACCGCTGAGCGCGAGCTCGCGCTTCGGTCGGAACAGTTGGCTGCATCCGGACCGGCTTCACCGGAGCTGATCGCAAAGTTCCAAGCAACCGCCGCCGCATGGCGCCCTCTCGCAAAACGCTGGAAAATAGCCTTCGCGGACCCTCACTGCTTCGTCCGAGGTTGCGCCTTGAGCATGAGTTCTCCAGACCTGGGCTCGCTCGAGCAGATGACGCTAGCGCTTGCGCACGAGCCCTCCTTCATGGCCTGGGACGGCGGAAAGTTTCGAAGTGGTCCGCTGTCGGTCCCAGCCAAGCCAAAACAGATGCAAGCAACCTGGATCTTTTTCGTCGACTGAAGCCGGCGCGTGCCGCCTTGCGCCCACCGAGAGAGTAGACAACGATGCTCCCCATGCCTCGAGCGCTTGGCCTTGCTTCCCAAACACGCGCGATCGCTCTGGGGGCCGGCGCGCTCGTGGTGGCCACCGCCTGTGCCGGCAAGAGCGAGGGGACGATACCCGCGGGCAATGACGCTGAGTCCTCCAGCTCGGGTGCGCCGGGAGGCAGCGCGAGCGATCCTAACTTGTTGATGCCAGAGCTCCATCCTCCACCGCCTGAAGGCGACGGCAGGCTCGCGGACATCGGTGACACTCGGCCCGGCCTCGGGTGGGACTGGTGCACGGGCGAGCCACGGTTAGTGACGAGCACGGCGTTGCCGTGTGCGAATTGTCCAGCGGCGACGCGTGGCAACGTTTTCGTGATCGCGACCCCCGCCGTCAATGGCGGCTCGTTGGACGTGAGCGATACTCCACAAACACTCTTTTTCTTCGACGAACCGACGCGCGCCGACGCGATCTGGTTCGATGCGATGTCGATCAACGGCGCGACGGACGCGAAGCTTTCTGTTTGGCCGAGTGAGATCGCTTGCCAGCCAAGCGGCCCCGCCCGCGTCTTCGATCTTCGCGCGTTGTTCACACGGCGTGGTCAATGGGTGACCGCTTGCGTGCCACTGACTGACTTTGACGCATTTCGAGGCCTCGCTCTTCGCATCGACAGCGCCGGGGCGCTCGGCCTCGACGCCTTCCGCTTCGGACCGCCCTGCCCGGAGCGATAGCCTCCGGGAGCGCGAACCGAGGGGTGCCTCAGAAGGTGACGGTGGCGTAGTCGGTGCGTTGTTGGCCGATAAAGCCGGCGAGCCACGCCTGGGTGCCGGTATCACGCTCGATGCAGCTGTTCTGGGTGAAGCCGCACCCGTCGCTGGTGCCATCGATGTAGCCGCCACCTTGATAGTAAGTGCGGTCGGGATTCGAGACGTTTCCGATGACGTACCTGGTGCCGCCGCTCGTGTAAAACGATGGACCGCCGCTGTGACCTTGGCTCGTGTCGCAGTCCGTGTAGAAGTGCTGGTTTTGGATCACCTTCACCGAGCACGCCATGCCGTACTGCCGTCCCCTCACGCACGAAGGGATCCCGGCGCTCGTCACCTCGGAGCAGCTCGGGTAGCCAATGTTTTCGATCGCGCGCGCTTGGCTCGTGGAGTAGCCGAGGTATTTCGGAACGGCGCCGACCTCAGCCCACACGTTTTCGGGCATGATCAAGAGTGCCCAATCGTAGTCAGAGCAAGCTTGCTTCTTGGAGTCGGGCGGAAATTGGTCAAGGCCGGTAGCTGCCAGCCAGGGCATGCACCCTGTCGGCGCGGGAGTCACGCTGTCGAAGCCGCCGCCGTACCAATAGAACGACGCCTGTTTAGGCATGAAAGTGACGATCCGACCATTGATGTACCAGGTCGTTGGACCGCCGTCGTAGGCGAGCGTGAACGAAGGGTGGCCGTCCGAGCCAAACATGCAATGAGCTGCCGTGCGCACGATGCGTCGGCCGATCAGCGTGCCCGTGCACTCCGGCGGGTAGGCGCTCTCGCGATCCACTCGGACGCCACCGACCGAGAACAGCGTTTTTAGAACGCGGTTGTCGACGCCACCCGACAAGCCGGTGGCGCGCATGGCCATCGGAATTTGCACGGGCTCGACACCGCCGCCAACCACCAGGCCGTCGCTGTTCACGCCAGCCGTCCGTGACACCTCCGAGATTGTCGCGGTCATTGCGGCGACGTCGGCAGTCGGCAGCTCGACCGTGTAGTTGCCGCTGGCCGTGCCCAAACGCACCACGTTCTGGGCGTTCATTTTTTGCACGCCGCGCAGCTGGTTCACTTCGCCGTCAGCGACGACGTTCGCGCCGCGCGCTTTCAGTCGTTTCAGCACCTGGTCGACCTCAGCGCGCAAAGCTGCGGGCTCGCCCGACTTGGTCAAGCTGGGGCTTGCGACCATGCCGCCCTTGGAGCAGTCGAGACCGTTTTGTGTGGTCTGGCACGGACCAGCGACGGCCTGGAGTAGCTCCGCGTCAATGCGTGACCAGCGATTCAGGCCGCCTTCTTGTGTGCACTCTGGGTCCGTTGCGTCGTATTGCGTCGCGCTGAGCACTGCGGACAGCACCCCGCGCAAGCCATCGGCAAGTGGCGCCATGAGCGGCCCACCCGAGTCACCACCGCAGATGCGAATGCCCGGCGCGGGGCGGCCATACACTTGACCGTCGCCCTGTTGCTCGACTTCGACCGGAGCAGATAGACGTCGCCCGGGCGCGCGCGCGTTTTTCTCGGAAGTGCTGCCAACGCCATATCCGTGCGCGCGTTGCTCGGTCACGAGCGCCGCCGTGCCGATCAGCGGCAAACCGGCCTTGCTCACGCCGACGAACGGCTTTGCGGATTGTAGGATGGCAACCTCGCTCGCCGGTTGGGTCGTGACCCGAAGCTGCCAGGGGCTGCACCTACCACGCGCATCTTGGGTCAAACAGCTCTGAGCACCGGGCCCGCTGCGAAGCTCGAGGTTGACGTCTTGTCCCTTTTTTCCCAGGTCCAGGCAGTGGGCGACCGTGACTACGGTGTTCGGGTTCACCAAGACACCGGAACACTGCCCAAGAAAAACAACGGCATCGCTGCTGGGCTGCCGGTCGGCGTCGCCCATCAAGAGCAGCCCGCGTGCCTCACCCGGTGCCTGTTCGCTCACGCCCACGTCGGCGTTCGAACACGCCAAGAACCCCAACATGCCCACGCCAATCCAATGACTGCTCTTCATCCGCATACCCCTTTTCTGAGCCCAGATTCACGCGCTGCATAGCATGCCGCTCGGCTCGCTCGCTTTTTAAAGCGCACTGCGAACGACAACTCCTGTCACGTGACCATCACGCGTCATCGGACAGGTGACTGAGACACGCAGTCCTCGAGCTTGCGTCGACTAATGTCTTAGATAACCCTAGAGGACATGCGTAAGTGGTGGCGACGCGTCGCGAGCTTCGGTTTAGGTATCTTGCTAACTGCCTGCGGCGGCTCGACGAATCACAACGGCGAAGGCCCGGCGCGGGTCAACGGAGCGGGCGGCGCTTCGATGGCGGGCTCGGCAGGTACGGGGGTTGGCGGAGCATCCACCGCTGGGGCAAGCGGTGCGCCTCCGGCCGGCGGGGCCAGCTGCGACGGCGTGGCTTGCGCGCCTCTGACTTGCGCCGTTGACATCGAGGGTCAGCCGCTCAGTCCTCAACTTCGTGTAATCACCCCGAGCGGTGAGTGCTGCGCGGTGTGTGAGGTCGAGCCTTCGTGCGACAACGTGCGTTGCACGTACAATGACGTTCTTGCCGGGCCAACCTTCCCACCGCACGTCGAGTGTCCGGCGGGTTACGACACGGGCATCACGCCTGGGGCGTGCTGCTACGGTTGCGTGCGCAACGCGATGCCGCTCGATCCGCCCAGCTGCGACAGTGGCTGCCCCGATGAGGGCAAATGTCAGACAGGCTACATGCCGCAATTGCTCAGCGGCAGTTGCTGCCGTTCGTGTGTCCCCGATCCGGCTCAATGCAATGTCGACGCCGATTGCGTCGTCGCCGCGCGCGAGGGGGATTGCTGCGGCGGTTGCCCAGTGGCTATCTCGGTCCGAATGTCGAAGGCGGATGCTTGTTGGCGTGGGGCCGGTGAGGCCAGGCCGTCTCAAACCAACTGCGAGCCGCGTTACGACTGCACGCTGGTCGACTGCGCTCCCTGTCCACCAATCGAAAACTTCGCCGCCGCGTGCATTCAACACCATTGCGAGTTGAAGCGCTGAGCTCCGTCGGCCTGAGCGGGCCGGCCGCGAGGCACCGCGATCAGCGCCGGCGGCATTGCGCGGCCCCGCTAGGCGATCAGCGACGCGATGGTTCCGTCACAATAGGCAGGGTTACCGAACTTGGGCTCGCTGATGCCGAAGGCGTTTTGGATCGTGGCGTGCAGGTCATTGACCGAGCGGCCATTCATCGGCAGCACTTGGCCTTGTTTCAAGAAGCCGTCGGCGTTGCCCATCAAGAGCCACAGTAGTTTGTCCGCCTTGTGCCCGTTGGAGTCGCTGAACTCGGAGACCCACAGCACGACCGTGTTGTCGAGCACGCTGCCGTTGCCCTCCTTAGCCGCGTCGAGCTGGCCGAGCAGGTAGGCGAACTGCTCGGAGTACCAGTGGAACACCGTCTGCTTTTGGGCGCTCAAGTTGCTGTGCGCCAAGTCGTGGCCCAGCTTGTTCACGCCCAGCCACGGGTAGCTGCATTGATCGTTGGAGTTGCCCCACTGCAGGCTCGCGACGCGCGTTACGTCGCAGCGCAGCGCCGCCACGATCAGATCCATCTGTAGCTTGCCGATGTCCGGATACGCGGCCTCGGCGCGGGGGTCGTTCACCTTCGCGCCCAGCACCGGCACCACGCACTGCCCTGGGACCGGAAGATTGGCCAGCCGCCGTTCGATGTCTCGAAGTGAGGTTTGATACGAGTCGAGGCGCTCGCGATCCGCGCTCGGCAGCTTGTCGCGTAGGCTGGTGATTTCGGTCAAGGCGTGGTCGAGGGCGCTCTTTCGCAGATCCACCGGCGGCGGAGCGTCGGCCATCGTTACGCTGCCGAAGATGCGAGCGTAGGCCTCCCACGGATTCTCCATCGCCGGCAGGCGGTCCCGCGCCGCCGCCCAAATCAGCGCGGCGTTGGTGTCACCGTAGATGATGCGTACGGCGAACTGCAGCGACTTGAAGGTCGTGTCGCCGCCAATAACGCGGGCGATCTTTTGATCGATCGAGGGCCCGCCGGCGTTCGACTCGTCTGCCATCTCGGTGCAGGTGAGCATGTGCGGAACGCCGCGATGGTGACCGTCGCCGCCCGGGCCTTGATCGCGCGAGCGCAAGTTCAAGCCGTCGAGCACGGTGAGCTTCGAGCGAAACGGATCGAGCGGCGAGAAGATGGGACCGAGCGTGGTTTGACCAACGGCCGGCCGCACTGCGTCGGACCACATGCCCTCCGGCACGTGCACGACCAAAAATCGCTTCTTTCCCGCGGTTTGAGCGAGCGCGGATTTGCGTGGCAAGAGCGCGCCACAGCTGACCGCGGCCAGCCCGCCGAGCAGGGCGCGGCGTGAGGGTCGCCAGATACCGGCAGGTCGCGAGCTCATGGCGCCACCACCTCGGTTGGGGCTCGGTAGGTGGAGAACGCATCGGTCGCTGTCAAATCTACCAAGAGTTTTTTCAAGTCTCCGCCAGAAGCCAAGAATCCGTCTTGCAGCTTTTGCAGCGAGCAAACATCGTCGTCGGTCTCGTGACGCGCCAGCGCGTAGCGCAGCCATTGCGTGGCGACGCAGCGCTCGGCCTGCTTGCTGCTCGACAGGCGCGTCGCAAGCTCCACGCCGCCCACGAACGCGCCGTCGCTATCCTCGGTGCTGGTGACCTCACCGCTCGAATCGATCGGCCTGTCTTGCTCGACAGTGCGGAAGCGGCCAAGCGCGTCGTACTGCTCGAGCCCGAAACCGAGACCGTCAATCAAGTGATGGCACCCGCTGCACGCCGTTGAGCTCGAGTGCATGGCCGCGCGTTCGCGGAGCGAGACGCCTGGTTGGGGCTTGGGTAAGACAGGCACGTTGTTAGGCGGATCGGGCAGCTCCTGACACAGCAAGCGACGCCTGACCCAGGCTCCGCGCTTGAACGGCGAGCTTTCGGTCGGTGAAGCCAGGGCGGTCAAGACGCCAGGCTGAGTCAGGAAGCCTGCCCGTTGTTTCGGGTCCAACGAAACCTTCATGAAGGTGGCGTCGTCGGCTGGACCCTGCACGCCGTACAACTTGGCGAGCCGCGCGTTCACGAACGAGAAGGGCGCGCTGAACAGCGTCGAGGCGCGCGCGTCGCCCTCCCAAAGCACGTAGCTGATGAAGCGCTCGGTCTCTTGCTTCATCGAGTCGCGCAACGCGTCGCCGAATTCGGGATAAAGCGTGGCGTCCTTGGTCGTGGTCGCCAAAAGCTGGGCGCCGAGCCATTGCTGGTAGAAAGCGCTGGTGGCGGTTCTGGCGCGCGGGTCGTCGACTAGTCGCCGCGCTTGAATGGCGATTTGCTCGCGCGTCGAAAGCTCGCCATTCGCCGCGGCATCGAGCAGCGCCTCGTCCGGAATCGAAGACCAAAGCAAGGTGGCCAAGCGCGACGCGAGCTCGAACGGCGTCAGCTGCTTTGCCCCGGCGATCGTGGATGGTCCCGCGCCCTGCTCCGGTCGAAACAAGAAATGGGGCGACACCAGCACGGCCGCGACCACCGCGCGCACGCCGGTATCCGCGTCCGCTTGCCCGGTGGTGCTGGTCCAAACAGCGAGCAAGCTCGAGACCTCGTCGGCCGCGAGCGGACGCCGGTAGGCGCGACGGCCAAAGCGCTCGATGAATTTGCTCACGCAACTGCTGGCGTCGACAGCCTTGACGTCACAGCCCGCCAGAGTCGAAACATTCGTGATGCCGTCAGCGAGTTTGGCGGCGGTCTCGAGATACTTTTCGGCCAGCAGCACGGGTACCGTTTGTGCGGTCGCGGTGTTGTCGAAGAAGCCGACGCGATTGTCGGCCGGAAAGGTCGCGGCGGGGTGCGAATCGTCGCCCAGCAACTCGGCGACCGCGTTGTCATACTCGCGCGAGGTTAGACGTCTGAGCGGCGACGGACCCACGGCAGGCGTCACGCACTTCGCGGCCACCGGCGTCTCGACGGGACCAGCTAACGATCCAGGGGGCTGTCCGGGCTGACCTGGCTGACCGGGCACCGGACCACCTACACCGTCGCCGACAATGTTACCGACGCAGGATGTTTGCAGTAGCAGCGACAACAGCCCAATACCGCGAAAGGGGCGCGGAAACAGAGTCGTTGGCGAACGCGACATGGGGCCTTCTTATCTGTGTCGGCTGTCGCCAGGGATCGTGCGGATGTCTTGAAAGCTTCTGCACTCTCCACGCGAAACCTGACTGGTCGCAGCTTCCTGAACGGAGCTTGCGTTTCGGCTGACCTTTTTGGAGGTGGCGGGGGTACTGACCGCGCGCGTTTCGGCGGCCTCATCTGCATCTTCGTCCCCGCGCACGACTACTTCTGAGCGGCATGACCCCCGAAACCGCCGGAAATCAGGCAGCATTTGCCTAGCCTCCGGCGCGGGTGCCGGGCAGATTTCACCTAACATGAATACCGCAAACCGAGCGCGCAGAAGCCCTCGCTGCAAATAGGCGGGACTTCGCCGTCAACGCAGGGGACAAAGCGGTGATGCGTCCCCTTCGGACGTCGGATGGGATGCAAGACGGGTTCGGAGCTGACCCAGCAGTCCTTTTCCATTTTGCACGGCACCTTCTCGACGCGTGTTCCCTCGCAGCGATCGGTGACGCCATTGCAGTAGCAAACGCCGCCGTCCGTCCTGCCCATTGGTAGGCCTCCAGGATCGTCGCCCGCCACGCACTCGACGTGCTCTGGGTCGGTCTGGTTTCGGTTTGGCACTGTTACGCAGTGCCGCCCGCGGCAGGATGTGCTGGGCGTTGCGGTCGGCGTGGGTTCGGTCGCCGGCATCGATGAAGCTACCGCCGGCGGCGGGGACGCTTGAGTGGAGCGGGAGAAGGTGACGCACACGCCGCCCGTGCAACGAGCTCCAATCTGGCGCGGATCAGCGCTCTCGACGCCGTCGCTTGTCCGAGTCGGCGAGGCGACACACTCACAAAGGCCAGCGGCGGGGTTGCAAGTCTTCTCTTTGCTCTCGAAGAGTGCTGCTTCCGATCGTGCGATTCCGATAGCCACGGCGCTGCCACAGCAATCCAGGAAGTGCAGAGCCACGGCGCAGTCGCCGTCGACGGCACAGCCGCAGCCAATCTCGATCGAGGGCCGGGATTCGGGGCATTCGAGTTTGCGAACCTGGCGGCGTCCATCCGGAGTGCCGCCGGTTTCAGGAACCGCGGTGCGCGCGCCCGACGGGCTGCCCCCGGCCGAACAGGCGACGCAGAAGATGCCGATGGCGGCAAGGCTTAGTACGAGGATGCGGGCCCTGCGAAAGGTAGGCTTGAACACCAGAACCAACTTACCACGACCGGAAAATGCCCTGGTCGCCCCCTCGGCTACTGCACCGTCTGATTGCACCCAATGCGCTCGGGGCCCAGCGCAATGTCGTCGATGTACATCTGGGTGGCGCTTGGCGCGGCGTCGCCGTTGTAGTCTTTGAGCGAGGTGCCGTGGTACGCGATGAAGCCGATCGTGACGCGCTTGAACTGAGAGACGGCTTCAATCGGAGGGTAGCCGGCCTTCCGGGTGTATTTGACGGGCGCCCCGTTTGACCAGATCTGCGCTTCAGCTTTTTGTGCACCATCGAACAGGAATTCGACGCAAGACCACGCCTTGCGCGGGATCTGCCGGTCGCTATTCATCGCCCGCTCCGGTACACCCGCCGGCACATGCCAGTTTCCGTGGAAAGAACTGAACTCAAAGCCCAGCTCATAGTAATTGCCGGCTTGATCGAAGGCGTTCACGAGCGCGCCGTGCCCATTCGGTGCGCCCGCGTCCAGGTAGAGAAAGAACCGGCCCCACAGCACGTTGCTGATGCCTGACAGAGCGCTCGTGGTGACCCAGGCCCGCTTGTTCGGGGTGAGGTTACCAAAGTGCAGACTCGCGCCGCCGTGCGCGTGCTCGGACTGGCTCACGTCAATGCCGTCGCCGTCCAGCTTCAAACCGGCGAGCGGCGTCGCGCCTTCGAAGTCGAGGCAGACGGCGGCATTGGGCAACGGGCAGCTGCTGTTCAAGGGCGCGCCCGCGGAGCCCGCGCCGCCGTTCGCCGACCCGGCGCTGCTACTCGGAACGCGGCCGGCTGCGTTCGCGCCGGGGACGCCGCCGCTTACGACCGGGGCGCCCGCTGCCGATGCGTTGCTATCCGCGATGCCTCCGCTGCCCGCGGGACTGGGGTTCGCTCCGTCCTCGACGCCGCCAGCACCCGAAGCGAGCATCGCGCTCGGCGCCGGCGTCGTCTCCGATTGGCAGGCGCAAATAACCGCCGCCGCCCCGATCCACCACCGAAACAGCCCGAGATTCATGGTTTGTGCAGCCATCGGGCTTCAGCCGCTCCAAAGCTCGGTCAAGCCGCCGCTGCTGTGCTCGACATCGCCAAAAGTATCTTGCGCGATGCCCAATGCTTTCTGAATCGAAACCCAAAGCTCCGCTTGGCTCTTGTTGCGAGCATCTCTCCCCACCGAGACGCCCCCGCCTTCGTCGCCAACGAACGGGTACTTCAGATACTGCCCCAGCTTGATGCCGAGATTCTTGCCGCCGGCCACCACGTTGACGAAATCGTTCTGATTGTGGCTCTCCGAAATTTCGGTGACCCAAACTACTACCGTGTCGTCGAGCACGCCGCGGCTCGCCAGCGCTTCGATGGCGTACTTGAAGCGGTCTGCGTACCAAGCGTCGATCGCTGGCCACTGCTGCGCGGAGTTGGGAGCCTCGTAATGGCTTACCTGGTGGTGATTGCCGCCACCCCGATTGGGGTTGATGCCGTCGGAAGCGGGCTGCCAGAACAGCGTTGCCGACCGCTTGAGACCGCACGCAAACGATGTCGCTACCAGGTCCAGCATCGTCTCGCCCTGCGCCTTCAGATTGTCGACCTGATCCGGGAGCTGCGCTGCACTGGCTCGCTGCGACAGGCCATTTATGGCGCACGCCCCCGTGTTGCCGGAGCGGCTCAGGTCGGGCGTCGTCGCGACGCGCTTTTCGACCTCGCGCAAGGCGTCGAGGTGAAGATCGAGCTTGGCTTGGTCGGCCTTCGACAGCCTACTTTTGAACAGCGAGATATCGCCGCGCACGAAGTCCAAGACACTCTTGTTTTGAGCCAAAACCGGATCGGGCGCGCGCGTTGCATCACCCGCCATCGGCGGCATGAAATTGCCAAAGACGTTGTCGAACACGGCCTTCGTACTCTTGACGTGCGGTTCGAATGCGCCGGCTTGGACCCAGCTGATTTTTGTCTGCCAATTGGGCTCCGCGTTGAACTTCTCCACGGCCAGCGTCAGCGGACGACCGCCGAACTGCTTGGCTACGACCTGGTCGATTGACGGTCCATAACCGGTAGAGGTATCAGCGCCCGAGACGCAGGTGAGGATTTTGACGCAGTCCTCATGGCTCGATTTGGTCGAAGCGGACTTGTTGCACAGGCCACGAATGACGCTCACGTTGCTGCGATGCGGTTCGAGGGCCGCCAGCGATGGTTTGAACGTGTAACCGCCGCCCGCGCTGGGGACGGCGTCGAACTTGTCGCGCGCGAAGCCGTTTGGCGTGAAAAACACCAGCAAGTTCCCGTCAGCCGCCGGAGCCGCGTCCAGGCGACGACTGCGGGCGAAGGGTGCGAGCAGCACGGCGCCCGCGCCCAAGCCGCGTAGCAAATCACGGCGTGACGGGCGAAGCAGACTCGATGCAGGTTTCGTCATTCGACGTTGCTCCTCTGATAGAAACTGTCGTCTTGGGTCATGGCAACGAACAGCTCGGAAAGCACGAGGCCGTTTTGAATCATGCGGTCACCAACGCCTTTGATCGCGCATGCGTCGCGACCCGTGGTCACGTCGCGTCCGAAGGCAAAGCTCAGGTAACGCTTGGCGAAGCAATACCGCCCGGTGGTGCTAGCGGAGATATTCTTTCCGAGCTCGGGGGCATCCGCGAAGCTGCCGTCAGCGTCGCTCGTACCGACGATCGCGCCGCTAGCGTCGATGGTTCGGCCCGCAGGGTTGGTGTCGCGGTACCGTCCCATCTCGTCGTAGTGATCGAAGCCAAGGCCCAGCGGCTGGAACATGGTGTGACAGCCGCCGCACGGCTGCTGGCCTTTGAAATTTTGCCAGCGCTGTTGCTCGGTAGCATCCGGGTCGGGCCCTGCGAGTTTGTCTTTCTGAAGCGAAGCTCCCGGGGGCGGCGCGGGGATCTCTCCGCACAATAAGCCCTCCTTGATCAAGCGTCCGCGATGAATCGGCCCGGTTTTCGCCGCCAAGAACGCCAACTGCGTGAGCAAGCCGCCGCGCTTGGTGGGATCCAGCTCGACGCGCATCAGCTGAGTTCCGGACGCGGCGACGCCATAAAAAGGAGCGAGCGCCGCGTTTACATAGGCGGAAGGGGCGGTCATCAAATCGGTGAAGGTGCCTCGGGTATCGAAGGCCAGATTGGAAAAGAACGCTTGCGTGCTTGCAGTCATCGCTTCGGCGACGGCAGCGTCGGGGACCTTTGAACCGATTCCACTCAGCTGCAGGTATTGGCTGACGAATTGGTCCCCCTTCTTGCGCGCAGCAGGCGTTGCCAGCAAATCTTTCGCGAACTTTGCGATCGTCGCGCGGTCCGACAACTGGCCGGCGTCCGCAGCAATCCGCAGCGCGTCGCTCGGCGGTGCGTCGGTGAGCATGAACGATAACTGCGATGCTAGCTCGTGATCAAGCAGTTGCACGTTGCCCAACGCCCCGCTGCCGAGCTCGGTTCGGTAGAGGAGCTCGGGGGAGTTGGCAATCGCCTGCAGCAGCATGCGAAGAGCGGCGCCTTCGCCGTTGCCTTTCGACTGCGTTTGAAAGAATTGCACGTAGCGCTGGATTTCGGCGTCTGGCAAAGGGCGTCGGAATGCGCGCCCTGCCACCTGCGTGACGACCGCAGCGATGCACGCGGCGTCGGGCGCAGCGGTCAA
>JBBRMI010000212.1:0-13235 GCA_038230915.1 Polyangiales bacterium
CCACTAATCCGGGCTTTCTTCCTTTTGTGGCGGGCGCGACGTTGTAACCGAGCTCAGCTCAGCTGGCCCAGATCGGTGCCGGATTCTGGCTGCCGCCCGCGCTCCGCACCGGAATCACGCGGTTTCGGACAGCCACTGACACAGCGCAGACTGCAGCACCGAGACATACGGCAAGCGTGATGCCGCCCGCGTGGCGAACAGCTGGCGCGGGTACGCGGGCGGTGAACGCAAGCATTGCAAGACCATAACAGACGGCTCACCGGCCCAAAGCTGTCACTCGACTGCCTACATCGGTCGGCGGCTCGAAAAGGCAGGCCGGCTCTGCCGGGACGGAAAGCGCGCGTGTTGGCCATTGTCCCGGCATGGATCGCAGTCGTAGGAGCACACGCTGGCCTGGTTCTGTGCAGCGCTCGGTGTGGGGAACCAGGCTAACCATACGGCGCAACGCATCGCGTGCCGTTGGCGACGGAGGCTGAGCACTCGCGCGGCCACGCGCGCGGTAACTGAAAGATGTGGCTAAAAGTCTGCCCGTGACTGGCGAGCTGGTCGCCACGGATTCGAGGCAGGCCGTACCATCACGGTGTCGTCACTGTCGCTACACATCGAAAGCCCAGCTCGGCGTGAACGGAGCTCGGCGACCATTTGTAGTGGTAACCGATCATCATGTGCGAGGACACGTCGGTGTGCCACGAGCCACCTTTGGCCATTTTGCTGACGCCGTTGTCGCCGCATCCGGTACCGTTGGCTGGACCGACGGGGTCGGTTTCGTCCGCCGTGCCGTAAGGACCTTCCCAGTCATGCTCCCACTCGAACAGATTCCCGATGATGTCGTAAAGACCCCACGGGTTGGGCTTGAGACCGGCCACCGGCTGCGTGAGCATCTTCGAGTTAGTCGAATACCAGGCGTAGGCTGCACCGAGCTCGGTAATATTCGCGGTCCGGGTCGGGGAAAAGAAGTACAGCCCGACCGTGTTGGCACGTTCCGCGTACTCGTACTCTGCGTTGGTCGGCAAGCGATAGCCGCTCTTTTTTAGGTCTAAAGCGAGGTTGGAAATGTTGCTCGCGTTCTTGCCATTGAAGGTTATGTCTCCGTGCGTGTAGGCCGGTTCCAGCCCTTCGGCGGTGCTCTTCTTGTTGCAATAGAGCACGGCGTCGTACCAAGTCTCCTGGTCGACGGGGAGCGTGCCATCAGCGGTTTGATGCTTGGATGGATTGAAACCCATCACTTTCGAAAACTGGTCCTGAGTCACCAGCGTCGAGTCCATGCAAAAGTCGTAGCTGAAGGTAACCTTGTGCTTACCGAGGTAACACGCCCAAGGCTGGCCGCTTCCTTGGAGCGGTGGCTTGTCGTTCAGATCCAGACCCATGGTGAAGCTCTGGTTCTTTGCAGGGATCGGCACCACCCCAGCTCCGCAGGTACTCAGCGCCGGTCCCCCGCCGCCACCGCCGACTTGAACCGGCTTGCCTCCGCCTGCCTCCGACCCGCCAATCCCCCCACCAGTGCCACCAGGGACAACTCCACTTGAGCCGCCGCCACTTTGGCTGCTGCCACCGCTGCCCGAGGAAGCTGCTGGGCTTCCGCTGCTGGCCCCGGCCGTCATCGGTCCACCGCCGCTCGTGGTGCTGCCGCCGCCGGCGGACGTACTCACACCGCCCCCAGCCGGAGCGCCGGCTGGCTGATCAGAACACCCACCCGCGAGCAGGAGCAACGACGCGGCCTCAACCACCGCTCGGGTCGTCATGCTTATTTTTGTACGCTTCACTAGCGGTTGGTTCCCGCGCAAGGCCTCCACGGCTCAGGAATCGAAGTGCTTGGCGAACCAACTCGAGAACGGAGCCTCGATCGCGTCCGACGCGCGTCGCTCGGGTATGGCACTTTCAATTCATGGTGCGTTGGTCACGGAGGGCCTTCTCCTGCCGCTTGGGGCGAAGTGTGCGGACCTTGGGTCCAGCCAGGTCCATGAGCACGCGCACTGGTTCACCCGAACCGAGCTCGCGCTCGGCGACTCTGAGATTTCGCAGCATTCCGCCCCAAACTTCGGCGTCATCGTGCGCGCAGTTGATGCGTACGCAATCAATCCGACAAGCCACCAGCACCCGCATCCACGCTAGGTCCTCGGCGGCTTCGGTGGGCAGCGTCACGAGGATGCGCGTTCGGCGCGGTGCTTGCGCACAGCCGAACAGGGCTTCGGCCTCCCTCTCGATCACACACGTGCCTTCCAAGACCGTTTCAGCGCTGGGATACGCTGGTAGCGAGGCGGCGTCGTGTCGGCAGATAGCGCCCAAAGTCGCGACGACTGCGTCCAGTGTGGCTTGGACCCGTGATTCACTGCGCCCGAGTGACGACAAGCCCCAGCGCGTCAACGCCAGTTGGAGCTCCGGTAAGTCGTGGCGGCGCAGAGCGAGGTAGCAGGCAAGATTGCGTGCGGACGCCTCGAAGCCGGGGCGGGAAATGGCCGGCCGCCAGATTCCGAGCAGCTCCTCGGCATCAGTCGAGACCTGACTCCGGAGCCGTTGCACGGCCTCCAACAAGCCCGCGGGCGTTTGCAGATCGGTCATCCGTTAACCTGCCTCCATGACTCGTCCAGGACCCGTGACGATTGCGAGTCGCCGCGCTCGGGAGCCGCTTGGCGAGGGTCCATATTCAAGCTCGGTCTACGCGGGGCGCTGGCGTGATTCACGACACCCCGTGGCTTGCCACCAGACATGAACGGATTTTCGACCAAGTCGCTTCCTGTACGACTCCGCGCGAGAGCATCGCGAGTGATGGAGGCGTGGCGCTGGGTGTCCGTATTCATGGGATTGCTTCCTTGTGAGTCTTCGAGGCTCGAGCGCGCGACCGTTTGTGCGCGGTGAGGCGGAATGGCGGCCATGCAGGTCGATGTCACGACGCACCTGCCCGACGGCGGGCATGCCGACGTGGCCGCCTAAGCAGGTGCTGTGCCAACTACGAGGGGGCGTCGCGCGAGCGGCGCTGCCCGCTTGCCGTCGGCATGCAATGTGCTTATCGGGCCGCCTAGTCACCCAACAGAGAGGTCAGGCATGTCACAGCACGTCGCCGTCTGGATCGATCACAAGGAAGCGCACGTCTTCCACATGCACGCGGACACAATCGATAGCGAGACGCTGCGCGCGCCTCAGCATCTGCACCACCGGCACCCGAAGGGACCCGAGGGCGGCAAAGAGCACCCGGACGACGCGAAGCGCTTCTTTCACGAGGTCGTTCGATCCCTCGAAGGCAGCGAAGCGGTGCTCTTGCTGGGTCCGTCGACCGCGAAGCTCGAACTCCTACGCTACATCGAAAAGCACGCTCATTCCCTCGGGGCGAAGATCGTCGGCATCGAAACCGTGGATCATCCCACCGACGGCCAGCTCGTCGCCTACGCCAAGGCGTATTTCAAGCGAACCGACCGAATGGGATGACGTGGCGCTCACGTCCCTCTGGCGGCGGCCGGACGCAGAATCTGCGTCGCCAGCCGCAAATTATCAGTTGGTAGCGCAACGCCATGTTCCAAAAACGGCGGCACCGAGAGGCACACCACAGCGCGCGCGCGAGCTGGCTGCGCGCCGCGGTGCTTGGCTCCAGCGACGCCATCGTCTCTACCTCAAGCTTGATGATTGGCGTCGCAGCCTCGGCCGCGAGCCGGGAGGCCATCCTGATCGCGGGCATCGCCGGGCTCGCGGCGGGCGCCATGTCGATGGCTGTTGGCGAATACGTGTCGGTAAGCGCGCAGCGCGACGCCGAGCATGCCGACATTGCTCTCGAAAAGCGGGAGCTTGCCACGGAGCCGCAGGCGGAGCTGCGCGAGCTTTCGCTGATCTACGAAAATCGTGGTCTCGATCCGCAGCTGGCCAAGCAGGTCGCCGAGCAGCTGAGCGCCAAAGATCGGCTCGCTTCGCACCTGCACGACGAGCTGGGCATAGACGACGCCAAGTTGGCTCGGCCCATCCAAGCAGCTGGCATCTCTGCGCTGAGCTTCGCGCTGTTCGCGCTCATCCCGATTGGCGCATTGCTTGTCGCTCCTGCGAGTCTTCGCTCGCCCGTCATCGCCGGGCTGTCCTTGGCGACCTTGGGACTCCTGGGTGCGCTGGGCGGCCACTTAGGCGGCGCCGCCCGCGACCCGGCGGCGCTGCGCGTCACCGTGGGCGGTGGTCTGGCCATGTTGGTCACGGCCGGCATTGGGCGGCTCTTCGGCGTCGTGGCCGGCTGAAGCACGGCACCGCTGGGTGACCCGGCTTGGACCGTCAAGCCGTGACACTGGGGGCGAGCCCGTAAGCCGCCCGCGCGATCACCAGGTCTTCGTTGGTCGGAATGACGCGTACCTGGCACGACGACGGGCTGCGGCTGATGATCGGAGCGTTTTCGGAGTTCAGCGCGGCGTCCAGCTCGATGCCGAGCGCACCTAAGCCGCTCACGGCAAGCTCGCGGATCAGCGGCGCGTGCTCGCCGATGCCACCGGTGAAGACCAAGCAGTCGACCCCGCCGAGCGCGGCGACGTAGGCACCGATTTGCTTTTTGATCGCGTAAGCGAATGATTCGACCGCATTGAGCGCGCGCCGATCGGCGGCGCCGCAACGCGCCAATAGCTCAGTCATACGCACGCGAGCCGCAGCCGAAGGCAATCGACCCTCGCGCCTCGGGAGCTAAAAATCGGCCCAGCTCGCTGTCGGTGCCACCCCGAGTTTGCAATACGGAGACGAAGAGCCACGTAGCTCGGTCTGCCTACTGCGCTGCGCGGGCGTAAATCGAGTTGGGGTAGCGCGACTTGAGTGTTTGCCAAACGTTCTGCTCGTCTGCGGTTCGCCCGAGCGCGCGTAGCGCTCGCGCCTTGCCGTACAGCGCTTCTTCGGCGAGCGCTCCGCCGCGACTCAAGTGCGTGTCGAACAGCGTCAGCGCCCGCGCGGCGTTGCCTCGCGTCAGCAGCAGGTTGCCGAGAGAGACACGCGCGACCTGCGCTTCGGAAGAGCCAGGAAAGCGCGCCAACAACTCCTCGTAAGCGCCGAGCGACTCACGCATCCGACCTGCACGACGCTCGGCGTTCGCGCGTGAGAACAAGTCCTCGGCGCTGAGAGCATGCGCTTCACGACTGATCGCGATCGGTGGGGGCAGAATGCTGGGGGCAGGCGAGGGTTCTGGTACGCTGTTGGGCGTCACGCCGGCGCCAGCCCCTGGCTTCGGCGCGGGTTGCCCGGCGACCCGCGCGGCAGTGGTTGAGGGGAGCGCGGTCGAAGTCACAGGGTCGGAGCTGGCTTGACGCTTGAGCACCGCGTAGCCACCTGCCGCCGCCGCTGCCGCCGCAAAGCTCACAGCAATTCCCAGCAGCGCACCTCGCGATCGACCCAACCGCCTGCTATCGGCAGCGACCGAGCCTCGAATTGGCGAAACGCTTGCCGGACGTGGCTTTGACGGGACGGCCAGTTCGGAGAGCGCGTGCTGGGCCAGTGAGGCCGCCAACTCGTCGTCGCCCGGGAGCGCGGTTTCTTGGGCGTCGAAAGCACGGCCGGCACGCAGGAGCGCACGCTCAACGACGTCCGCCTCGAGCTCTCTCAACGCCTTCGATTCGGCACTAGTCGGCTGTCGTCGTCGCGCGACAATCGGCAGATCCTCGGGAAATAGCGGCTTCGGGGTCAATGTAGCTCTCCCAGCTCGACGCCCAACCGTGGGTCCGAATCGATTTTCGCGCGCAGGGCCTGTTTGCCCAGTCGCAGCCGGCTGCGCACCGTGTTCTCGGGAATGCCTTCAGCCGACGCGATTTCCTGAACGGTGAAGCCCAACACCACGTAGAGCGTCAGCGCTTGGGCTTGGCTCTCCGGCAAATCATCGAGCAAGCGTCGCAGTGCTTCCCGGGTGCGCTCTTGCATCGCTAGGCCTTCCGCGTGCGGTCCGGTGGCCTCCGTGGCGTCGGCGTCCTCGGGCGGTCTGGCGGGCGTGAAATGTTCACGATAGCGACGGCTGCGCCGCACCTTCAACGCCGTAAATGTCGCGATCCGGCTCGCGAAGTGTTTCACCGAGCACCCCGAGCGAAACGACGACAAGGCACGCAGCAGGCCTACCGACGACTCCTGCAGCGCGTCCTGGAGGTCCGAGTCGTGGCTGCCCATGACTCGGCGGGTAGCGCCGATCATGACCGGGGATAGAGCAAGGATGAGTTGATGCATGGCAGACCTTTCGCCTGCATTTGCGGCCGCAACCAGGCGCACGAGCTCGGATTCGCTCGCTTGCGGCGGCTGAAATTTCGCGGCGGCTGTCAATCTGTACTCCGTTCGTAACGCGACCCCGCGGATCTTATCACCGGCAGCGAAGTTTTCTTTCGGACGCGTTTGCTCGGGGCGCCGTCCCCAGCGGGGCGCTTGTAGGTAAGTCTGGGTGCGTGGGGCTCAAATGATGCTGGCAGGGTGACCGCATCGCGTGGTCCGGGGAACGAGCCTCACGTTCACCAGGCAATTCGCGTGAAGGAGACCGCATTGTTTCATTGGAATCTTCTGTTCCGCGGCGCCTGCTGTTCGCTGCTCGTCGGGCTCACTGCCTGTGATGCGGCGATTGACGGCAAGCAGCAACCGGGAAGCAACAGCCCCACGATGGTCGGGGAGCCTGGGGTGAACCCGAGCGGGGGCAGCGGCGGCGGTTCGGGTCCCATGCCGGCCGCTCAATGCCTGACGAACCGCCGCCTACGTAGCCTGAGCCCTGATCAAATCGATTCGACGGTGGTCGCGCTCCAGATCGCCGCGCCGTCGGTTGCACAGCGTCTCCGCGACACGATTTCGTTGAGCGACGCCACGTTCAGTAGCTTGGCGGCGCGTCTCGACATGAGTCAGCCGCACGTCGCCGAGATCTACGAGGCCGCCAAGCAGATCGCCAACGGCGCAGTTGCTGCCGGCGGTCCCGCGCAAGCATGCCTGTCTGCGCAGGCCGGCGGCGACTGCGTCCGCTCGTTCTTGAGCGATTTTGGCAAACGCGCTTTTCGGCGTCCACTTTTGCCCGATGAGCTTGCGAGTTTCGCGACCTTCTACGAGGCGCAGCGCAAACAGGACGACGTGACCACGAGCATGACCTCGCTGCTCCGCGCCCTCTTCATGTCACCGAGCTTCTTGTTTCGAAGTGAGCTCGGACCGGTTGATGCGCCCGCCGGCCCCACCAAGATGACTGACTTCGAGATTGCGTCGTCGATGGCTTACTACCTGACCGACGCCCCCCCGGACGCGGAGCTCTTCGCCGCTGCGGAGCGGGGCGAGCTAGGGAGCGCCGAGGGCCGGGCGCCACACGCGCGCCGCCTGATCGCTCAGAGCACGTTGGCATCCGGCCTGCAGCGCTTCTTCGGCGAGTATTTCCGGACTGCTGCGGTCGGGAGTGTCTCGGCGCGCGACACCATCCTTTACCCGGATTTCAACAGCGACGTCGCCCGCGCCTACGGTCAGGAGACCCAAGCTTTCTTCTCCGAGGTGATGGTGCATGACGACGCTCGGCTATCGACACTGCTTACCGCACCGTACGTGATGGCTACGGCGCGCACCGCGCCCTTCTACGGCATCGCCGGCGTGACCAGCGACACGCCAACGCGCCAGGTCGCGCCCGCCGGGCAGCGCGCCGGCATCCTCACGCAAGCCGCGTGGCTTACGCGCTTTGCCCACGACAAGGAAGGCAACCCGGTGTCACGCGGCCGCTTCGTCCGCGAGCGCCTGCTGTGCGACTCGGTTCCGCCACCGCCGCCAACCGTCAACGCGGCGCTACCACCGCCGGACGCCACGCGTACCCAACGCGAACGCCTCACCGCTCACAAGGCCGATCCGACCTGTGCTGGGTGCCACGTGCTGATGGACCCGATTGGCTTCGCGTTCAGCAACTACGACGCAGTCGGGCGCTACCAAGCCCTAGAGCTCGGTAAGCCGATCGACGCCAGCGGCACTGTTCAGGATTCTGCGGGGCAGTCCTACGCTTTCACCAACGGCGTCGAGCTTGCCCAAGGGCTGGCCACGTCGCCGGTCGTGCAGCGCTGCTTCTCCAAGCAAGTCTTCTACTATGCGCAAGGCTTGTCGAACGGCGACGAAGGCGCCTGCGCTTTCCCGCCGCTTGGCGAGCGCATGCTCGCGGCTGGCGAAAGCACGGTCGACCGCATTGTGGCGATGGTCTCGGCTGACGAATTCTTTACCCGCATTCAGGAGGCACCATGAGCTTGCGTCGCCGGTCGTTTTTGCGTGGCGTGGGGGCGGGGCTCGGCGCCGGGCTGCTGAGCCCGATGCTGTCCGATCTCTCGGCGGAAGCCGTGAACGGCACGGTCGGTAAGCGCTTCATCATGATCGTCACGTCGAATGGTTACCCGTCGACCGTCGATACTCCGATCAATCAATTCTATCGGCCCGGAGCCGTTGTCGAGCCTCCCAGTGCAAGCGCTAGAATTACTCCTTGGGGTGACGGAAAGCTGCCTGAGCTGCTCATGCCCTTTGCCGCGATCAAGGACGAGCTCACGATCGTCGATGGTCTGTACAATCCGCGCAACATCGACCTGCACGGCAACGTGTTCGGCGCCACCTGTGTCGTGGACAAGCCGGCTGGCGCGATGGACGCACAGCCCGGAGGTATCTCGATCGATCGCTACATCGCCAAAGGCATCGGCCAGGGCACTCCGTTCGACTCGATCAACCTCAGCGTGATGTATCACGATTTTCAGCCGAATCACCGCAGCTCCGACGGAGCCGGTAAGCAGTTCCCTGCCGAAAGCAATCCGATGTCAGCTTTCAACAAGTTGTTCGGTAACGCGCTAATGGCGGCGATGGACAAAGACGCCGCGGCGCGGCGCTTGGCGCGCGAGCAAGGCATTTTGACCTTCGTGCGCCAGGACGTAGAGCGCATCAAGGGCCGGCTTGGCAAATACGAGGCGACGAAACTGGATCAATACTTGGAGTCGTTGGGTGGCCTGGACAAGCAGCTCACCGCGCTCGCCAGCGGCAGCGGTTGCGAAACTCCAAAGCCGCCGTCGGTCGACAAAGGCAGTTACTACGAAGCCATCAGTCCCGAGGTAGTCGATGCCCAGGTCGAGCTCACGGCAAACGCACTGATCTGCGGTTTGACGCGCGTCGCGGCGTTATGCTTCGGAACCGACGACGGTGGTATCTCGCACTACGGCTACACCGCACTCGAAAACAAGGGGTCGCATCATAAGTATTGCCATGCTGGGGACCACGCCGCGCAGGTGGAGATTCACACGTACATCTACGCCAAGGTCGCGGCGTTGTGGCAGAAGCTCAAAGCCGTGCCTGAGGGCAATGGCTCGATGGCGGACAACACCGTGTTGATGATCGTCAACGACGGCGGCGGCGTGCACCACGATGGCACCGACTACATGCCGCTGTTCCTGCTCGGCTCGGGCGGAGGCTTCTTGAAGAAAGGCAATTTCATCGAGTTGCCCGCTCCTGAATCTGGCTACAGGCGTTGGAAAGGCGTGCACTGCACCAGCGACGCATTCGTCACCGTCGCCAACGCGGTGGGCGTCGACACCAACACATTCGGTGACCCCGCGGTTTGCCAGGGCGCCATCAGCGAGCTGAAGGCATGATGAAGCTATCCAACGTGCAAGCCTGCTGCATCTGCGCTGCATTGTTGGGGTGCGAAGCGCAAATCTCTCCAATCCGGGGGGACGTGGGCATGACGCCGTTCGGGTCCGCGGGAGCGGGAGCGGGAGCGACCTCGGCGTCGGGCGGCGCCGGACCGGCCGCGGTGAACGGCGTCCGCGCTCCCGTGCACCGGTTGAATCGATTCGAGTACGACGCCACGATTTCGGATTTGCTCGGTGTCGACGCCAAGGCCCAGGCTGAGTTTCCCGCTGATGAGACCGCGCTGAGCTATGACAACAACGCCGGGGCGCTGATGTTTTCGCCCACCTTGGCGGAGCAGCTCTTGGGCAAGGCGCAACAGCTTGCGCCCGCGGCAGTGGCCAAAGCGCCAACGTTTGCGGCGTGCGCGGCGACCGAGCAGACACCCAGCTGCGCGCGCGCGTTCGTCGTTGGCTTGGGGGCTCGCGCTTTTCGCCGGCCGCTCACCGACGCGGAGGTCGAGCGCAGTGCGGCGGTGATGCAGCCCAGCCTCGATCGGGGTGATTTCAAGCGCGCGCTCGAGCTGGCTACGCAGGTCATCTTGACCTCGTACCCGTTTTTGTACCGCGTCGAGCTTGGAACCGGAGCAGCGCCGGCGGGCAAACCTGGCCTGCGCGAGCTCAGCTCATTCGAACGCGCGGCGCGACTTTCCTACACGCTGTGGGGCACCATGCCGGACGATACGCTGTCCAGTCTTGCCAGCCAGGGCGGCTTGAGCGATCGAGCGGCGTTGCAGGCCCAAACGGAGCGCCTGCTGGCTGATCCGCGCGCGCGCCGCGTGGTCGCGCGATTTCACGAGCAGTGGCTGCAGCTCAAACCGATCGAGAGCGCCAACCACGACCCACAGCTTTTCCCCGACTACACCCCGGAGGTGCCGCAGCTCTTGCGGCGTGAGCTCGACGCTTTCTTGGACTACGCGGCTTTCGAGGGTGGCGGCTTGAGGGACGTGCTTTCTGCGCCCTACACCTTTGTCAACGACGCGCTTGCGAAATTCTACGGCATTTCTGGCGTTACCGGTGCCGATCTGCGTCGTGTGGATCTTGATTCAGGCCACTACGCTGGTCTGCTGACGCGCGCTGGGGTGCTCTCGCAACATGCCGGATTTGACTTCACGTCGCCGACTCGGCGCGGGGCGTACGTGCGTCGACGCCTGCTATGTCAGGAGCTAGCGCCACCACCGCCAGGGGTGGTGACGACGCCGCCCCCCGCTACCGGCGCGGAGAGTCGCCGCGAGTTGGTGAACCGACACAGCCAGGATCCGAGCTGCAAGAGTTGCCACGAGTTGACTGATCCGATCGGGCTCGGGCTGGAAGACTTCGACGCCACGGGTCGCTACCGAGCGCTCGAGAATGGCGCTCCTATCGACACCGCGGGCGCCGTTACGGGCACATCAATCGGCGTCTTTCGCGGTGCCGCCGAGCTGGGACAGAAATTGGCGGTCTCGCCTGAGGCGCAGCGCTGTTACGCGACTCAGCTGTTTCGCTACTTGTCGGGCCGACAGGAGCAAGCGGCGGACGAGGCCCTGCTCGCCGAAATGAGCGCTGCGGGGGCGACACCTACCGTCAGGCGATCCTGGGATTTGTTACTTCAGACCAATTTTTCTACTTGGCGGAGGAGGCTCAGTGACGCGTATTTCCCGAAGGCAGTGCTTGCGCGCGGGCGCAGGCGTCGCGCTCGCGTTGCCGCTACTCGAATCGCTGCTGCCGGCCAGAGTGGCCCGGGCGGCGGCGCCGCAGCGGTTCGTACTCGTCATGCAGCCACTTGGCGTCTTTCCGGCTGCGTTTTGGCCCGTAGCGCCGGGTGGCAAACCTTACGCGACGGGCGAGACGTTTCCAGTCGGCAGCAACTACACGACCGGAACCAGCGCGCTCGACAACCCTGATTTTGCGCTGACCGGAAGCCTGGCACCGCTCGACGCCCATCGAAAAGACGTCTTAGTGGTGGAGGGGCTGGACTCGCCGCACGAGGAGCACGGCGGTTTCACATCGACAACGACCGGCTACAACAACGTGCCGACCGAGACGTCGGAGAAGACCGCGGGCGGACCTTCGATCGACAAGGCGATCGCGGAGGTGATCGGCAAAGATACCAAGTTCTCGTCGCTCGAGTTCGGGATCCGCTCGGGTGACTCGGTGCCCACCTTTGCGACCGCGAGTTGGTTCGGTCCGGGTAAGCCGGCGGCTTGTCAAAACAGCGCGCTCGTGATGTTCAATCGCCTATTCGGCGACGGAAAGATCGACCCGGCCGCCTTCGAGCGCCTGCAGCAGGAGAGAAAGAGCGTGCTCGACGCGGCGCTCAGCCAGGCCTCCGGGCTGCGCGACAAATTGGGCCGTAGCGACCAGCAGAAGCTCGACCTCTACCTAGAAGCGTTTCGCCAGGTGGAATCGAAACTTGCCGGCGCGCGAGGCTGCGAGCCTCCTGCAAAGCCCGTCGATCGCGATTGGGACGCGTTCGACGCCATCGACGCATTGCCGGAGATTGCGGCGCTGCAGACCGACCTCTTGGCGATCGCGATGGCGTGCGATCTTACTCGCGTTTCTTACCTGCAAATCGTCAGCGAGGGTAGCGATCAGCAGAAGTTCAAATGGCTCAACGTCAAGCAAGATGGTTGGCACTCGCTGTCGCACACCAATCCGGGCGACAAAGATTGGCAGGCTGGTCTGGCAGCCATGGGTGAAATCACCAAGTGGAGCGCGAGCGTCGTCGGCGACGTGGTCAGCAAGCTCAAGGAGCTGGGCGCGTTTGACGGCACCACGGTGATGTTCACGAACAGCATGAGTCATGGCTCTTGGCATTCGAACGAAAACATCCCGCTCGTACTCATTGGCAGCATGGGCGGCTACCTGAAGACTGGTAGACATCTTCGCGTGGAAGCCACGGGCGGTAACCGACGCTCAATCGTCGACTTGCACGGCCACCTGCTGAAGGGCTTCGGCGGAGCTGATCGTTTCGGCGATCCGCGATTCGCCAAGGCACCGCTGACACTGCTCTCGGGTTGAACATGCTCGATCCGAACGCACACCCACGCTGGCGCAAGGCCCGCGCCCTGCGGTCGGCGCTGCTGCTCGCCGCGCCGCTGGCGGCGGTGTTGGGCTGCGGCTCCGGCGCTACGCCCGAGTCGCGCGACCTCTCGTCGGGCGGCAGCGCCGGCCTCGCGGGGACCGGCGCTGCGAGCCTACTGAGCGGCGGCGCTGGTGGGTCCGTGTCGCCGAGCGGCGGAGCCGCTGCACAGGCGGGCGCAGGCGGTGAGCCCGGCGCGACCAGCGGCGGAACGGCGGGCAGCGGCGGAACAGCGGGCAGCGGCGGCTCGGCTGAGCAGAGTGGAGCGGGCACCGCGGGCGCGGCTTCGTTCTTCGGGGCGAGCCGCTGCGCTCCGGGGATGTTGCTCTGCGAAGATTTCGAGTCGGAGAATCTGAATCCCGACACGTGGTCCGTCGAGGACAGCACCGACCCCCCAAAAATCGACGCCACCAAGGCCGCTCGGGGAAAGCGCGCGCTGCATATCGTGTTGCCCGAAGCGGCTCATCACACCGCGTTCATCAGCGAACATCGGACCTTTCCGGCTCCGAACAATACCTACTACACGCGCCTCTTCGTCTACTTCGCGAAGATTCCGATGGATGCGCCCGCTGGTGAGCTGAATTGGG
>JBBRMI010000213.1:0-13035 GCA_038230915.1 Polyangiales bacterium
CCAATCGTCTGTCAGACGCGCTAGTGCAAGACGACGCCGTGCTCGACTTGCTCGAGACGGCGGAGGCGCTCTACGTGCCCGCCATCGCCCTCGGTGAGATTCGTTCCGGTTTTTTGGGCGGGCGCCGGGCCGCGGACAACGAGGCGCGGCTGTCTTGGTTTCTGTCTCAAGATGGCGTGTCCGTGCTCGCAGTCGACGGCGCCGTTTCGCATCGCTACGCACAGGTCCACGACGGCCTGAAGCGCCGGGGCAAACCCATACCAACGAACGATCTCTGGATCGCGGCGATCGCCTTGGAGCACGGCTTGGTGCTTTACACCCGAGACGCGCATTTCAAGAACGTCGCTGGTCTAGCATGCGTTTGACCGGAGCGCCGACGTGAGGGTTCTGTTCGATATCGCGCATCCGGCACACGTTCATTTCTTCAAGAATATCGTGCGTGCGCTGGAGAAGCGCGGCCACTTGGCGCACATCGTCGCGCGCAAGAAAGACGTCACGACAGCGCTGCTCGACAAGCTCGGCTTCGACTACGACGTCACCGGTGAGTCCGGGAAAAAGGGCCGGCTCGGGCAGGCGCGCGAGCTAATCGAGCGCGATTACACGCTGGCCCGTATTGCGCATCGCTTTCGCGCCGATATGATCGTGACCCGCAATCCGGCTGGCGCTCAAGCCGGTCGGCTGTTGGGCATTCGCTCGGTCTTCGACACCGACGACGGCAAGGCTGCTGGCGTCCATTTTTGGGCGGCGTCGCCGTTCGCCAGCGTGATCACCACGCCCGATTGCATCGGCGAGAGCTACGGGCGCCGTCACGTCCAGTACGCCGGCTACAAGCAGACGGCGTACCTGCACCCGAACAATTTCCAGCCCGATCCGAAGGTCCTGGAACAGCTCGGTGTCGCGCCCGGCCAGCGGCTGTTCATGCTGCGCTTCGTGGACATGGTTGCCAGCCACGACAACGCTGAGGGCGGCTTGCCGCCAGAGGTGCTGTCGCAGATCGTCGAGCGGCTGCAGAAGCACGGCAAGGTCGTCGCCACCCACGAGAGCCAATTGCCCGACGCGCTCCGCGAGCTCAAGTTCCCGCTTTCCGCCGACAAGCTGCACGACGTGCTGGCGTTTTGCGATTTGCTGGTCGGCGACAGCCAAACCATGGCCGCCGAAGCGGCGGTGCTCGGCACGCCCAGCATCCGCATTTCGAGCTGGGCGGGACGTCTGGCGATCTTGGGCGAGCTCGAGCAGCGCTACGGTTTGACGCGCGCATTTCGCCCCGACCAAACCGCCGCCGCGCTCGCACAGCTCGACATTTGGCTCGCTCAGCCGCGAGCACGAGACGGCCTGGTCGCGAATCACCAGCGCATGCTGGCCGACAAGATCGACGTCGCCGACTGGTTCACGCGCTTCATCGAAGCCGGCGCACCGCTCGATTTCAATGGCGGATGCTCACATAAAAACCGAGCTGAGTCGCCCCGAGCCAAGCGCTCGACCCCAGCCCTTCGCTGATATGTTGTTCCGGCGGCGGCTGGTCGGCATCCGCACGCCGCGTCAAGACGGGCGCAACGCGCCCCAATCAGCTCGAATACCCACACCGTTGGCCCGATTCAAAAAAGGGCCGCGACGAGCGCGGGTCCCATGTCAATGTAGGGCGTTGTAAATGTGGGGTGATTGGTAGCCTCGAGGCCGAGCGTCGAGACGTAAACGTCGTAAGTCGCGCTCCCATTCGACGGTGGCGCGTCGAACCAGAAGGAACCAGCCACACCCGGGCGCGGCGCCATTTGATCGAAGTCGTGCGTCCGGCGGTAGATGACTGAGCTGCCAGTTCGCAGCGAAACGAGCGGGTAGTTAGCGGCCATCTTGGCGTCATCGCCCAGCTCTGCGCCCAGCATGAGCCCGTTGAGTTGAGTTCCCGCAACCCGCACTTGACCGAAGATGACAGGCGAGATGTCGGAAACCGTTGGTCGCCAAGAATCGTTGATGGCCGGCGTCGGGGTCCAAACCACCACGCTAGAGTTAGAGTAACCGGTCACCATGATTTCGCCCGTCGGCAGCGGCAGCATGCGAACGCGAGCGGCATCTTTATCCGGCAAGCCTCCGGGTGGATTCGGAACGGTCGCCCAGGTGTCGCTGGCAGGCCGATACTCGCGGAATCCGAGCGTCGGAACCGAAGCGAATCCGTCGCTATCCGAAGAGAGAATCGCGAGCACATTGCCAGTCGTCGGTTCGACGGTCGCCGTGGTATCGCCGAAGTTGAGCGGGCATGGAAGTCCCGTCCTGAGTAGACAGCCTGGCGACGCCGGTGTGTTTGCCGCGAGCGCCCAGGAGCCAGCTCCCATCAGAGTAACCGGAGGCGTATACAGACCGTTCTTGACGTTGGCCCCCAGTTGCAGCACCCGTCCGTCGGGCAAGAGGATCATCGGACCTATCTCTTCCTCGGCAGCTAAGGGTTGCGAGACGAACAAGCCATCCGCCGTTCCTGGAGTGTCGGCCGTTGAGACCCACTGATCGGTATCAGGCAAATAGCGAGTAAACTTGCGCCATCCGGCGAGAACGCTGCCATCTTGCAAGAGAATATAGCCGCCTTCGTTTCTGAAGAAGGTATTGATATCGGCGACGGGGGTCCAAACGTCAGAATAGTAGTCGTAAGCGTAGTTGTGCAGCGTGTCATATTCCTTGATCAGAACCCTGCCATCTGGGAGCATCGAACCCGGGGTATCCGCAATCGCGGTGGGCGCGGTGCTGGACGGCAGACTGGACGTGGTCTTCCAAGTATTCGTCTTGGGGTCGAACGTTTCGCACTCGGCAGAGCTTGGGTTAGGATTGCCAGCGGCATCGCTCGAATATTCGCCACCGCAGCTCATGTACTTACCGTTGCGCATGACGAAGCTGGGATTGAAAATCCGGCCGTAGTGTTGACTGCCGACCTCTCCCCAGGTCCCGCACTTGTACGAGCCGTCGGCCGACGGCGTGAGCGCGTACCAGTGCGTCCATTTGTCCGAATCTCTGCCGGAACAGAGCACTCGGCCATCAGTCAACAACGCGCAGTTGCTAGCGTAGACACCTGGAAAAGAACTGATTCCCCCGCTAACGCACCCGCCCCAGTTGCCACTCGCGGTCAGCGCCTGGGTCACGACGCCGACGTTCTCGCCGTCCGCGGTGACCTCGGAGGCACCGCAACCGACGGCGGTGACTAACAACAAGATGAGCAGCGGCGCCTGGTAGGCGCCCGACTCTCGTCCAATTAAGTTCATGAAACCCTCCCCAAAGCCTGCTCGTCCAGACCCTCAAAACGGAACATCTGCTCCGGGCGTGCGAGCCGACGAAATACCAAGGCCATCGTCTTCAACGGCCGCGGATCACCATTCAACGTCTCGCTAGCTTCAGTGGCCGACCCACCCGCCGCTCTGAAACAGCCCTTGGGACAGAACGGGCGAGCTAACGGCATAGTGTCTTTCATGGTCGTTTTCCTGTTGGAGTCTTAGTCAGTGCCGATACGCCGTGTTTGCCACGTGGATGGCCGCGCACCAGCATTGCGTAGAGCAACGAGCGTGCCAGCTAAGCCAATCAGCGCGAGTCGATCGAACCCCGCGAAGCCTTTCGACCTGGCCCTGTCCTCTCACAGGATCGCATACGCTACCGCCAAAACGACAAGTCACGCGGCCGCCGTCGAGCGGACATTAGCGTCTTAGGTGGAGGACCCTTGTTAGACGGAATTGTCTTTTGCCGTTGCAGTTCAATAACAACTCCAACTCGCTTCTGCCGGAGCTGATTTGGCGATCACGAGGCCAATCTACACGGAAGGGTGCCCGCTGTTACTCGCCGCCGCTTAGTGGGGAATGAGTACGTCCGGGCGAAGGGCGGAGTCCACGAACGGTTCGCGCGTGCTATCCAAGCCGGCGTCCGCTCGTTTCAGCGGCCCCTGAAACCCCACGGAGCGGCCCTACCATTTGACAGGCCCGACGAGGAGAGCTAGTCGCGCCGCGTGCTGGTCCGCCAACTCCCGTTCCAACGTGTCGGCCCTGGGTTGGCTCGGCGTGCGGACTCCACATTGGCGGACCCCCTTGGCAGTCGCCCTGAATGCCCTCTCTGCAACGACCTGTAAGGCTGCGTGCATTCGCCAAAGCGGGGATCTTGCGGGTGGCGCTCTTCTCGGCGCCGCTGGTTGGACGGCTCCTGGCGGCCGCGACGCCGCTACGCCGGGTGGCACGCGGGCCGATACCAGGCGCCATCATCGTGTTGTTGTTTTCCGCAGGCGTCCTGGTCGCATCCTTCCGCGCGAGCGACCGCTACTACGAACACCATCTGACTGCCGCCGACTCATCCTACTACTTGACGAGCGCCAGCTTGCTGGTCAGCGGCAAGGACGACTTCCGCTTGCGCCAGGTGCTGCGGAATCCGGCGCCGCTGCGCTCATCCGACGGTGGCACCGAGGTCTACGTGCTCCAAACCATGATGGCGTGGTACTTGCGCGCCTTCCTGCCGCTGCGCCCGTCGATGACTGTCATCCTCAACGGCGTTTGGTTCGTGGCGATGGCGGGTTCGGTGTACTCGCTGCTCTGGTCGCGGATTGGCAAGTGGACGACGGCGGCGTTGGGGACGATAGCCTTCTTGGTGCTCAACCCGTACCTGACGACGATCACTTATGGCCTCACCAGCATGGATCCCAACGTGGTCGGCTTCATGCTCGGCACCAGTGTGCTGTGCTGCACGATCCTGAGCGATCGCTTCACGCGCGTACTGCCGAGCGCCTTTGCCGGCTTATTTCTCGGCTGCCTGGTGCTCGGGCGGGTCTACACGCTGGGCGTCGTCGTGCCAGCCATGCTGCCGTACGTGCTGGCGTGTCTTTGGCGCCGTTCGTGGAGTGACATGCTGCGCTCGCTGCAGAACGGCTTCATTTCGTTGTGTGTAGCGTACGCCGTGTGCGGTTGGTTCTTGCTCCGGCATTGGAAGATGTTGCTCAAGTACCCGACACAATACGGCACGGAGGGCGTGATGAATCACACCACGCTAACCGACGCTATCTTGGAGTGGCTCCGCTTCCCGAAGTTGGTGTTCGCCGAGAACATCGCGCTAGTGTGCGTCTTGAGCTGGCCGCTGGCAGCCGGTTTGTTCAGCGGCCCGGAGCGGCGCTGGCGGCGTTTCAATTGGGGCGCGCTGTGGGTGACGCTGGCTCCGCTGCTCGTCCTCGCCAAGATGGGAACTACATTTCAACCCTATGGCGCGGTCGCGTTGTTCGGCTTGTTCGTGCTGTTGCTGTTTCCGTTTACGACCCCGGATGCGCCGTTGCCGTATCGTGGTCGCTTCGCGGCCGCGCTATCGGTGGCCTGCGCGTTCAACTGTTGGAGCTTCTTCAGTGAGTTGCGCTCGGTTCATGACGCCCCGGGCAACAACAAGCGGTCTACCGTGGCCGCGCTCGAAGAATTGCGCGCAGACGCGCTCAGCGCAGGCCGCAAACGAGTCACGCTGGGCCTCGTTCACTGGGGAACCCTGCACGACGCCGCGCTGGTCAATTCGCTGATCTTCGACTTGGGCCTGAGGGTCGCGACTCCTGCCTTCCAACCCAAACGCCGCCCCAGAAACCCGCTGATCATCGATCCCTTGGCCCTGGACCCCTGGGCCTGGGATAGCCACGTGAGTGGTGCCGCCACCGTGACGGCGGAAAGCTGGGCAAACCGCCTGGTCGAAGAGGCGGACTACGTGATCGTGCTCGCCGGTGGGCGGAGCCAAGACCGCCGACACGGACGCTGGCCAGCGTGGATCGACGCTAGCGAAATCCTGCGCGGGTCGCCTGCTTTCAAACGTTTGGGCTCGCCTTTCTGGGTCGCCAACGACGGCCCACTCGAGCTGCTCGTGCGCCGGGAGCCGCGACGCCCTTGACCGCTGCCTCGGCTGCTTGACCGCCGCTTGGCCAGGCATTACGGCAGCAGGTGAGGCGTAGTTGCGAAATTCGTTACGAGATTCGGGCACTTGCTGCGGCAAGCCCGCCGACTCATGGGAGACGTTGTCATGAAGGTACTGGTCACGGGCGTCGCCGGCTTCATCGGTTCGAATCTCACGCAAGCACTCCTCGAACGCGGCCACTCCGTGGTCGGCGTCGACAACCTGTCGCAAGGCGAACGCCTGAACATGGCGAGCTTTTTCGAGCATCCGGCCTACGCCTTCCACCAAATCGACATCTGCGATCGGCCCGCGATGGAAGCGGTCGCCGCCGGCTCCGAGGTGGTCGTGCACTTGGCGGCGTACAAAATCCCGCGCTACTCGGACGCGCTCGATACACTGCGAACCAACGCGCACGGTTCGGAGAGCGTGCTCGACGCCGCCCGCGCCGTCGGCGCAAAATTCGTCGCCGCCTCCACCTCCGACGTCTATGGGAAGAATCCGGAAGTTCCCTTCACGGAGGACTCGAACCTGGTAATGGGCAACCCGGACGTGAAGCGCTGGGCGTACGCGATCTCGAAAATGTTCGAGGAGCAGATGATGTTCGGCTATCGCGACCGTTACCAAATGCGCATCGTCGCGATGCGCTTTTTCGGCGGCTATGGTCCGAACCAGAACCTCACCTGGTGGGGCGGTCCGCAGTCGGTCTTCATCGATTGCGCGCTCGACGACAAGGAGCTCGAGTTGCACGGCGACGGCTCGCAAACGCGCTCGTTTACCTACGTCTCCGATCACGTCGACGGCATCATTCGCTGCGTTGAAAACGCCGAGGCGGACGGCAAGGTCTTCAACCTGGGTAACACCCGAGAAATCTCGATCGCAGGCCTGGCAAAGCTGATTTGGGGCTTGGTCCGACCTGGCGCCGAGCCGAAGGTCAAGCTGCGGCCGTACGAGTCGTTCGGCAAGTACGAGGACGTGATGCGGCGCGTGCCGGATATCACGCGCGCGCGCACGCTGCTCGGTTTCGAACCGCAGGTCGATCTCGAGGACGGTCTGCGCCGCACGATTCGTTGGCAGGTAGAGCGGCGGCGAGCGCTCGGCATCACGACGCCGGATCTAGGTCATGGCTGACGCGCCCGAAATGTACTTCGTCGTGCCGGTGTTCAACGAAGCCGCGAACATGGAGCGGCTGTTTTTGGCCTGCGCCGAGATTCAGCGCGAGCTCGGCTCGAAATATGCCGTGCAGTTCATCTTGGTCGATGACGGCAGCACCGACGGTACCAGCGCCGCGGCTCAGCAGGCGGCCGGCAACGTACCGCTCGTCATGTTGCGGCTCGAGGTCAACAGTGGCCCGGGTTGCGCGTTCGCGATGGCTTTCAGCCACCTGGCACCGCTACTTCGAGAGACCGACTGGGTCGTCACCATCGAAGGCGACAACACCTCTCGGCTGGAGCTGTTGCAGCAAATGTTGACGCGCGCCGACGAAGGCTTCGACGTGGTTTTGGCGAGCCCCTATTTGTATGGCGGCGGCATCTCCAACACGAACGCTTACCGCGTGTTTCTCAGCCACATGGCCAACGTCTTCGTCAAGGAGGGCCTGGGACTTCACGGTATCGTCACGATGAGCTCGTTTTTCCGGCTCTATCGCGGCTCGGCCTTGATGCAGCTGCAACGAGCTTTCGGGCCCGGCATCGTCGAGCGCACCGGATTCGAGAGCATGATCGAGATGCTGCTGAAAATCATCTACCTGCGGATGACCGTATCGGAGGTCGCGATGAAGCTCGATACCTCGCGCCGCGCTGGCAAGAGCAAGATGAAGGTCGCCCGCACCTCGCTGGGCTACGTGACGCTGTGGTGGGAAAAGAGCCGCTGGCGCGAAACCGCCAACCGTGCCGTCGAAGCTGGCTCGGCGAGCTAATGCCAAAGAAAGATCGACAGCATGAGCGCCGCACCCCATGGGCCTGACAAGCAGGCGCACGAGCACCATCACTACGAGCACTACACGCCTGAGATGGCGCGCCGACTGGACGGATTTTACGGCCGCGTCGACGAGCGGCTGAACGAGCGAATCGCCGCCTGCGTGGTCGGCGAATCCGTACTGGACGTGGGCTGCGGCTTCGGCGGTCTCACCGAGCACCTGCGCGTGCGCGGCTTCAGGTCGACGGGTATCGATCTGCTCGCGCAAGGTATCGCCGCCGGTAAGGCGCGCTACCCGCAGGCGGACCTGCGCTTGGCCGCATCCGAGGAGCTGAACTTCCCCGACGCGAGCTTCGACACGGTCGTGCTCAAAGACACGATCCACCACATCTACGAGGAGGACGACGTCGCCGCCTTTCTGAAGGCAGTGCGGCGCATCGCGCGGCGACGGCTGGTGGTGCTCGATCCCAACCCGATGTTCGTGCTCTTGCTGGCGCGCAAGCTGATCGGCCACGTCGACCCGGTGTGCCGCCCAGCGGATGCCATCCGCGTCGTGAGCCAGGCGGGCTTCCAGGTTTCGCGCGTGTCGTACTCGGAGCTCTTCGCCTTCCCGATGAGCGGCGGCTACGTCGGCCCGGTGCTGGTGCCCCCGAGCCCGCGCTTCGTCGGCTCGGCGCTACTCGCGCTCGATGCCGGGCTCGGCAGGGTACTCAACGCCGCCGGTCTGAGCCGGTTCCTCAGCTGGCGGTATCTGCTGGTCGCCGACGCCGTTCCGTGACGGGCGTCCCACGCGGGCGCGTCGGATTAGTCAGGCTCGGCCAGCGGATCTTGCGGTACTGCGTTCGATCGGAGCGGCTTCGCCGACGCGGGGGCGCTCACCTGGCGGAGCCGCAGTGCGCGCGACAAAGGCGGCGCCCACTTCGCCGATGGCACCGGATGGGCGGAAGCCGTCACGCTCGGCGCCGGAACGAGAGATTCGTCGACGAACGACGCTGGTGGCGTCAATGTAACAGCGCTCGACGTCGTCCAGCTGGCCGCGGATTGCACGGGTAAATCCGGTGCTGAGGTGAAGCGTTGGAACCGAGCCAATCCCAGCGCCAAAGCGGTGGCCAATCCGAACGCCACCATCGCGCGTCGGCCGACGTTCTTGCCCAGCGACGGTTTCGTGGGCGAAGACCGCGTGGTCAACGGCCCAGGCGTGTCGGCGCGACGACTGGATGTCCGGTCCTGCCAGGAAGGGTCTCGAGGCGGAACCGTGGCGGTCCCCGGTAGTGGAGTCGGTCCCGGATCGGCATCGCCGCTAACCTGCTCGGGGGTCGGGTCGCCTGACGAAGCGCTGTCGGCGATGCGCCGCACGCGCTCCGCTTTCGCGACCCTGAAAGCCACAGCAGCGACCAGCGCGTCCGCGAATTCGACTACGCTCGCGTAGCGCTCGGCGGGCTGAACGCTCAGGCAGCGGTGAACGACGGCTTCGAGCGCTCCGCCCGCAGCTAGGGCCGGCTCGGCAACGTCAGGCGGGCCGGCCAGAATCCGATCGTAAACGTCGAGCATATTCTTCCCGGCGAACGGCGGCCGCCCGGTTAGCAGCGCGTAGAGAGTCGCCCCGAGCGCCCAGATGTCGGCACGCTCGTCCACTGCTTGGCCCCGCATCTGCTCGGGAGCCATGAACCAGGGCGTGCCCAGGATTGCACCAGAATGGGTCATTGCGTCGGAGTCCACACCGCGAAGATTCTTAGCGAGGCCAAAGTCGATGACCTTGAGCCAGGGGACGCCGTCGGGGCGCTGCGCGACGAACAGGTTCGATGGCTTCAGATCGCGGTGCACGATCCCCTTGGCGTGCGCCTCCGCCAATGCCGCGCTCGCGTCCAGTAGGTGGTCAACCGCGTTCGCCATCCGCAGAGGCCCCGAACGGAGTACCTCTGCCAGATCGCTCCCCTTCAGGTACTCCATCACTAGATAAGGACGTGTCCCTTGGTGGACACCGATGTCGTAAACGCGCGCGACATGCTCACTCTGCAATTGCATCACGGCGCGCGCCTCGCGCAGCAGACGCTCGACGACGTCATTGCTCAAAACACGAGACGAAAGTGGAAACTTGATCGCGACCAGGTGCCCAAGGTGGACGTGACGCGCCGCCAGAATTAGCCCCATGCTGCCTCTGCCCAAGGTCCGCTCGATCCGATACCTCCCGTCAATCGTGGCTCCGACCTGTGGCAGTTGATCGCCCACTTATTGACTCCGCGTCAATGGCTTTGCAGGGACGCGCTCCCCGCGTGCGGTGCGGAGCCGCTCAATCAGCGGTAGGACCGCATCGACGAGCCCTTTCCAGTCTTCGTATAGAGCGCGGTTCAAGTCTTCCGCCGGTTCACTAGCGAGCCGCGCTTCGAGATTCGTCACGAACTTGTGGATCCTCGCTCGGCACTTCTCGACCAACGTCGGATCGATGCCTGCGAGCAGTCGGGCCGCCGCATTCGCGTCCCAGCTCGACGCCTGCAGAGCCTTGCAGGCCAGGTGCCGAAAATGCAGGTCGGCCGTCTGACGATTGCCGGCATAGTCCGAATCACGACCGCACGAAGTTGGGCTGAATCGATGCTTTCTCAGCAACTCGAGCCTGGCGCTCTCTTCGCGGCTGAGCCACGGCGCGACGATGGCTCCAGCAGCGCGTACCGTTTCGGCTGTTGCACGCGGCGCCCTCGGGTTCTCGAGGCGCAGTTCGAGCGCCGACGAATCCACATAAGCGCCGGAGCTCTCGAGCGTCGCCGTCGCCAATAGGCCGGCCAATTCTCGGATGTTCGTCGTGTATTGGTGCTGAACCAGGCGTTCGACGAAGCGAGGCGAAATGCGCGGCATCGCGTCCGGATCCTCACTTGAAAAAAAACGCTCGGAGACCGAGCGGTCATGTAGAGCCTGACGCCGCAGCAAATGAGCAATCAAAAGCGGGATATCTTCACGTCTTGCATTGAGATCGGGGGCTTCGATTTGCAACGCGAAACGCGCTACCAGATCATGCTTGAGCTCGCTCGGTGAACGGTTGGTTGCGGCGATCAGTCGAATGTTCGCCTTGCGCAGCTTGGAGTCACCCAAGCGTTGGTACTCGCCGTCATCGAGGACCCGCAGTAAATGCGCTTGTAGTGCGTGCGGCAACTCGCCGATCTCATCCAGAAACAGCGATGACTCGTGCGCGGCGCCGATCAGACCCGGCCGTTCCGCCATGCCACCTTGAGGATAACCGCGCGCATTTCCGAACAGCTCGGCGTCGACCAGGCCGGCTGGAATCGTCGCCGCGCTCCGCGAAACCAAGGCATGTCCGCGCCGTGAGGAAAGCTCGTGAATCGCGCGCGCGATCAGCTCTTTGCCAGAACCGCTCGCACCGACGACGAGCACGTGAAATGGCTGGGCGCTGGCGGCAACAAGCCGTTCGCGGAGTTGCCACATGACGGCGCTCTCGCCGACGAGCCCCAACGCATCGGCACGGCCGAAGTTGTGCGGCGGCAAGCTGAGCGCAGCCAGGCTACCCCGCAAGCGTTGCGGCCGACGCACACACAGCAGTAGCAGCTCGTTGCGCAGCGAGATGGTTTCACCAACGGCAAGCTCGACGCGTCGGATCTCTTGTCCGCGATGTACCAACGGACAGGAACCGAGGTTCTCCACGACGAGAGAACCGTTGCCACCCGCCGACAATCTCAGTTGGTCGCGTGAAATGCGCGGGCACTCCACCAGCCGCGCGGCGCCCCCGCTGCTCGGATGCCAGCGCTGCAGCGTTATTCGCAGAACGGATCCGTTCCCGGACCCGCGACCAAAGACCCAGCCCTTCCCGCCTTCCAGCGGTATCCACAACAACTCACCGATTTGGCTCGGGTCGTGGCGCGACCAAACGACGCTCAGCCCTAGGCCGTCGTCCGCACGATCGCTCGACACGGCCAACCCCGAGCCAGCCTCAGCGGGAAGAGTGGATGAGTCCACCCCCTATGCGCCCCCTACCCCCTGCGAGATGAGGCCAGCCTGGCCTCCCGCGCCCACAGCGCCCTCCCGTACACAATCCCAGTGCCGCGATTCCTGAACCACGACGTATCATGCCACACCTCGAAATCCGCGCCTGCGGCGAGATGGCGCGGCAAAGCGGGCCGCGGGCCGATGCCGAAATTGGCCTTTTTGGCACAACTCACAGGCGATAACAGGTGCCGCGGGCGTCGCGCTACGAGTCGGCCGAGGACATAGGCGAGCCGCGGACGTCGCGTCGCCGCAGCAACCCGATCAAGAGCAGCAAGCCGATAGCCGCCGTCTCCCTAAGGGGGGAATTGGTCTTGGCGCGACAGCTGCACCCGCCGGTGGCACTAAGCTCTGTTGTCCTCTCGGAGCATGTTGTGGCGACGTCAGCCTCGTTGCTTGTGCCACAATCTTGCCGGCCCCATGCTGCGCACGTATCTCGCCAGGCATTCGCGCAGCGTGCACTGCTGGAACAACCTGGGCAGTCGAAGGGGCTGACATTACCGCGCAAGCTTAGCAAAGGCGTAAATTGGACCAGCGTGCCTGTTTGCAAGCGGACTGGCGTGGAGAGCCCAAGCGTAAAGCCCAAGTCTCCCTCGGATGTACAGGCGTAAAGCCCCGCACTAGACCAAGTCAGACAGCTGATCGAGCCGGTGAACAGGTGCTCGAAGGCGTCCGTGCCCGCTCGGGCGTGATAGATGCCGAGTGCTTCGGGAGCCGTGATGCGCCCGCCGCCAGCGATTGGATCGCCGTAACCGACCAGCACATCGTGCCCATCTGGAGCCAACGCGAATGAGCGCGCGCACGAGATCTGCGGGGCTTCGGATCAAGATGATTGCGGGACGCGCCGCGTCGTAGCGTTGAGCCAGGACACCTTCGATGGTTTTCAGAAGGGGTCGGCGTCGTGGTCGCGAAGCGGCACGAGGCTGTCGATGACAGCGTTTCTGTAGCGGTCGACGTTGCAGCGGAAACGTTGCGCGGCGGCGAGTAGCCGCCGCGCTTCGCGCAACGATGGCGGCTCGGGGTCAGGTCGCAAGTCGTGATCGAGGGTGGGATGCTCGGCTATCAAAGCCGAGGTGCAGATGGCCAGTGCGCTGTCGAGCAGCGCCAGCATGGCGAGCTCGGGCGCGGCGGCGAGCAGGCGAGGCTCGAGACGCGATGGGTCTCGCTGAAGAGCCACGGTCAGCGCTTCCGCGTGGGCGAGCCAGCGGCCTTCTTCTGGGCAGGTTGGGCGAAGGCTTCGAGGTAGAGCTTTTCGTCGAG
>JBBRMI010000214.1:0-12866 GCA_038230915.1 Polyangiales bacterium
AGTCCGAGAAAGGCCCCTCGCGAGCGCGGCCCAGCCTCTGGCTTGCCCGAAACCCTTGCCGAGGCCGCACCCACCCCCGCTCCCGAACCCCCTCCCGAGGGCCGCGCTCGCGAGGCGCCAAGACAACGGATCAAGACTGCGGATCTCGGGTTCTGGCTTCGTTTTGGCTGCGCTAAAGTGCTCAGGTACAAAAGTACGCTCAGCGCCTGGTGCTCGCGAAAGCCTCGCCAGAACGCCGAACTTCGCGGACGGGTGGCCCCGAGAGCGTCGTCGCGTGCGACGGAATGTTGGCGCTCTGTCGCCGAGCAGGCGGACGTTATTCGGCGGGAGCTGCGGGCGTGGGGCTCGACGGGGCGGCGGCGCCGTTGGCGCTGGCGGCCGCGCCGTTGGTGACGACGGGCGCGCCGTTCGGGATCGGGACGGCGGCGCCGTCGTTGCGAGCGAGCTTCTCGATCTGCCCGTCGCGCTTGCGCTTGTGCACGAATAGCTGTGGCGGCGAGTTGGCGGGCGGCACACCGCGGCGCTTGGGCACGCGCAGGCCGTCGAAGTCGAGCGGGAGCTGACGCGCCGGGCGTTTGCGCGCGGCTTCGCGCAGGCGGCGCCGCTCGGCTTCCAGCTCACTCTTGAGCGCCATGCGCTGTTGCTTCAGGCGATCATGCTCGACCTGACGCTGCTCTTTCTCACCGATGCGGTCGGCCTTGAGCTGCTCTTTCTCGGCGATGCGAGCGGCGCGCTTGGCTTCGCGTGCGCGGCGCTTGTCGGCCAGGAGCTGCTCTTTGGCGGCGGCGCGCTTGGCTTTCTTCTGGGCCCTAAGCTGGGCTTTGGTTTGCTTGCTATTCGAGCGCTCGGCGACGGCCAGCGCACGGCCCATTTCGACATCGATGTAAGCCCGGGCGATCTCGAGCAGATCATTGGCGAAGGCGTCGATGAAGCGGTCGAAGATCCGCTCAACGTCTGACATTTACAGCCTCACACATGCGTTTCGTTGTCTCGTTTCGAGCGCGTAGGCTCGAACGGAATACGTTTTTCTTGTTTCTGACTCTCGCTAACGCAAGGGTCACTTACGAACTTTCATTCCTACTTACGACGAGCGGCGACAATTCTTGCGTCGCTTCCCGGTCCCTCCGCACGCGAGTGCGAACCGCACACACCGTGCCTACCGACTCTTTGCCGTTATGCTAATCCCCGCGGGTCGTCAAGCAAGTCGTGGCGACCTGCCGGAAAGATCCGTGACCGCAGCCCGCAAACCCAGGCAAAGGTCGACCGGTTTGGTGCGCTCTTGCGCCCGTTTTGCGCCGGAGCGTTTCACTCCTGAGAGGGAGGAGCATTGCACTCTTGCGTGACCGCGGTACGCCGCCTGAAACCGCGGAAGGGCGAGAGTGAGCGCCATTTGCCCACATAGGGAGTCGCAAAAGTCCGTGCTAGCCTCGGTGTGGCTTTTCGCGCCGATTGCCGCGCGGCGAGCTACCTATGTCCGTCGACGTCAAGGTCGCCACTGAGCGCGCGGAAGCGCGTATCGGGCAGCTCATCAAGGACAAGTGGCGCCTGGATCGGCTGCTTGGTGTGGGCGGTATGGCGTGCGTCTACGCCGCGACGCATCGCAACAAGAAGCGCGCTGCGGTGAAGATGCTCCATCGCGAATTCTCGACGGATACTGCGATTCGCGAGCGATTTTTGCGCGAAGGCTACCTCGCCAATTCGGTCGGTCATCGCGGGGCGGTGACGGTGGACGACGATGACGTCGCCGAAGACGGCACGGCGTACATCGTCATGGAACTGCTGGATGGCGAGACGCTCGAACAACGTTGGCGGCGCAAAGAGCATCGGCTGCCGGTCGAAGAAGTACTGGCGGTCGCTGATCAAGTGCTCGACACGCTGGCGGCGGCTCACGAAAAGGGCGTCGTGCATCGCGACCTCAAGCCCGAGAACCTGTTTCTGACGCGCGACGGCGTGGTCAAGCTGCTCGATTTTGGAATTGGCAGGCTCAAGGAGCTGAAAGGCGTTTCCACCACGACGCTTTCCGGCGCCACCATGGGCACCCCGGCGTTCATGGCACCCGAGCAGGCGCGCGGCCGCTGGGAGGCGGTCGACGGCCAGACCGACCTGTGGGCGCTCGGCGCGACCCTGTTCACCCTGCTGACCGGCAAGTACGTGCACGAAGGCCAGACCGTCAACGAAACGTTGGCGCTCGCCGTAACTCAACCGGCGCGACCGATCAAGAGCCTGCGCGCCGACCTGCCGGAGCGGACGGCGGTGTTGATCGATTGCGCGCTTTCCTACGCCAAGCCGCAGCGCTTCGCCGATGCCCGCTCGATGCAGGCCGAGGTGCGGCTGGCCTATGCGGCGCTGGCGGGCGGGGACGTCACGCGCGCGGCTCAGCTCTCGATGCCGGATTTGTCCCCGTCGGCGTCGGCGATTCGCATCGTCGAAGAGACCGATCCGCGGCTGCGCCTGACCACCGCGCGCGGCGTATCGGCTTCGGGGCTGCCGGCGCCGCTGTCCGGGGCGTTGGCATTGCGCCAGCGGCCGCTGCTGCTAGCGGGAGGTGCATTCGTCGTGCTCTTGGCGCTGGTGTTGGTGGGGCGGAGTTGTGGTGCAGGGGAGTCGGCAGTCGCGGGGGTGTCGCCTGAGCCGAGCGCCGTGCACGCCGGCGCGCTGCCGGTGACGTTGCCGTCGGCTCGAGCCGCGGAGTTGAGCAGTGCGGTGCCGAAGGTTTCGATCGACCAGCTGCCGCGCGAGGATCACAAGAAAGGCAGCGAGCCGCGCCCGCCAGCTCCAGGCGTAGCAACGCCGGCGAAGAAAGACGACCCTTTCGCTCGCCGGCGGTGAATCGCGGGTCAGGGCCCGCTCGACGTTCTAACGCTCAGGTGCCGCCGGTGCCGCCGGTGCCAGCCGCCGCCCCGCCGGTACCAGCGGCCGCGCCGCCGCTGCCGCCGCCGGTGCCACTACCGACGTTACCCATCTCGCTCTTGGCGAGGAACTTGAAGTCGTCGACAGTGACGTCGAAGCTCGTGCCGGGCGGAGTCGTGACCATCGCGTCGTGGTTGAACGACAAGGTGATGTCGCGCAGACGATTCGGGTCGAATGTCAAGGTCATGCCGAGGCCGTAGGTTGGCGGCTTGAAGTCACTCCAGGCGATCTTCACCTGCGTCCAGTCGGTCGTGACATCGATCACGGCGCGGTGCGCGCTGTAGCACTCCGAGCCCGGGACCTTGTCGTTACAGCACGAGCCCGCGCCTGGCAAGACGTCGGGCATACGCGCCAAGACCATCAACTTGTTCGAGCCTTCTTGGACGGTCGTGGTGCCCTTGATCCAGAAAGAGACGCCGCCGTAGGCCGAGGCATCGAACGCCGCCGCCGTGCCGTTCAGGATCGCGGCCAACGCAGCACCCCAGCCGACCAGCCCCGTGCCGGTAACGTGCAGGCCTTTGCCCATGTGGCCGCCGTCGCTTGGAGCGAGGGCCGTGGTGTTGACCGGCATAATCGTGCCCGCGCTCATATCCTTCGACAGATCCCACGAGCCCGAGCCCACACCCGCCGGAGCGAACATCGTGTTGGCGTCGTCGATGTCGTCGATGATCATGTTCGCGCCGTCGCCCTTTTTGGCTCCGGGCGTCGGAACACAGGCGGGGGTGCCTCCGTTGCTCGCTCCAGCCGTGGACGACGCGCCGCCGGTCGTCGAGGCGCCAGCCGTCGCGCTACCCACGCCGGCGGTGGCGCTGGTCATTGCAGCGGTGGCGTTGGTCGCGGTGCCCGCCGTGCCGTCGGCGCGACTACCGCCGCTGCCGCCGCATGCACCTACGAGGGAGAGAACTAGACTCGAAGCCCCGAACCGCAAAATCGAAGTCGCGTTGCGCATGCCTCGGTAATGACATCTGGCGAGTATCACCGTCAACGCACGGAGAAGTTCCGGTCATTCGATTGATAAGATCGGGCCTAGTGGTGGGCGCTTTTAGCCGATAAACGGGCCCTTATCGGGTGCCGGCGATGTCCGTGGCGGCCTTGTGGTCGATGGTACTGAAAGCTTCGATCACTTTCGTGATCATTTCGAATTCCCGACTCAACGTGACCAGTTGGGTCATGCCCTCCACGGCGTTGGCGTTGGACTGTTCGACGCAGCCGTTGGCCACACCGCCGTCGTACGTCGAGGGGGCGCCGGCCTTCGGCAGGGCCTTGAGCAGCATGTTGCCCTCCTTTTGCAGGCCGGTCATGTCGTTGAACTTGACCATCAGCAGCTTGCCGAGCGTCGATTCGCCGTTGACGGCGTCGCCCGCGACGATCTGGCCTTGGCCGTCGATGCGGATGTTGGGCTGGGTGCTATCGACCTTGAGGGGCCGGTGATTCTCGCCGACGACGGGCGAGCCGTCGGGCAGCTGAAGCGCGCCGTCTTGGCTGATGCGGAAGCTGCCGGCGCGCGTGTAGCGCTCGCCTTGCGGCGTCGAAACGACGAAGAAGCCGTTCGGATCCTGAATCGCCGCGTCGAGCGGCTTGCCCGTATCGACGATTTGGCCGGTCTTGAATTGCGGCACGTTCGTGCGCGTGATCGCGTAGTGCAACGACTGCGTGCCGCGCGTCTTGTCGACGGCGGTGGCTAGGGTTTGGCGGAAGACGGCGGTCTCGGCGCGAAAGCCGGGTGTCGTTGCGTTGGCGACATTGTCCGCCGCCACGTCGAGCGCCGTAGTTTTGCCAACGGCGCCTGAAGCTGCTGACCAGATGCCGGTGCTCATGTCGGCTTCGCTTCAGCAAGTCTTGGACCAACGGTGAGACTTGGGGGTGAGGAGTGAGGGGTTAGGGGTTAGTCAGCGGAGGGCGGGTAGGGAAGAGTCAGGACGGAAACGCTGCAACCTCCACCCTCGCCCCTAGCGTCGGCCGCGCGGCAGCGCAACGCCCCGCGACGTCGGCCACTCGCGGCAGCGCCCCCTGGCTTCGCGCTCACCCCTCCGCCGACTAACCCCTAACCCCCTAACCCCTCACTCCTCCGACGCGTCAGCGCGTTGACACGGGCGGCGTCAGGCGGTGCTGTTCTTCGCGGGTTTTGGGCTGACCTTTTTCGCCTCTTGCCAGTGGCCCTGTTTTCGCAAGACTTGCCAAAAGATGCGCACCTCGCCGGATGGATTTCTCGTCGTGGACCCGAGCGAGTGCAAGATCACGGTCAAGCACCTGTCCGAGCTACCCAAGATCACGGAGTTGCTTCACGCGCTCAATGATCCGATGGCCGGCGGTAAGAACGTCGGCAAGTTGGTGACAAAAATCCCCGTGCTGGCCGCGCGCGTGGTCGAACGAGCACTTTCGCGCAAGAGCAAGAAGGACATCAGCTCGATCGACCAGGCGATCAACATGATTGGAAACCGCGGCTTGGAGTCGGAGCTCCTGCAGCTGCTCGAAGATTTGACGATCAAGAAGTCGGAGGCGGAGGATCCGAGATAGTTGGCGTTTGCAGTTGGGAGTTGGCAGCTGCGGTTCGGGGGCCGCTGCCAGGTTGTGGCGACGCTGAGGTCTCGCGGCGAGCCCGTAGCTCCTAACTGCCAACTGCTAACTGCCAATTCGGACCTGGCAAGCTTCTTGCCAGGTTCTGGGCAGTGGTTGCTGCGATCCTCCCCGTCAATGCCAATGAGCTACGCGAGGCGCCCGAGGCGAAGGCTTCGAAGGCGCAGAAAGCGCAGTTCAAGCAGGCCATGGAAGGCGTTAAAACGGCTCCGGCAGCCGGGCTAGTGCCGGTCGTGCGGACGCCGCTGAGCGCCGGGCAGGCTCAAGAAGCCCTGCGCGGGGCTTGGGAAAAGGTCACCGGCGAGGTGCCAAGCGACAAAACTTTGGCGCTGATCACCGCCCAGTGGGCGCACGAAACCGGCAACGGCGCGTCGATGTACAACTACAATTTTGCCGGCATCAAGGGCGCGGGCCCGAGCGGCCTGTCCGTCGCGCAGCACACGCGCGAAGGTTATGGCAAAAGCGAGCGGCGCATCGTCGACAATTTTCGCGCTTACGGCAGTGCCGAAGAGGGCGCTACCGACTACGTCCAGCTGCTGCGCCACCGCTTCCCGGAAGCCGTTGCGGGCGCCCAGCAAGGTGACCCGAACGCCTTCGTGCGGGGTCTGAAATCGCGCGGCTACTTCACGGGTCAAGAGAGCGCCTACCTCAACAACGTCGCGTCGATCGCCTCGCGCTACCTGGGGCAGCCGCTCGACGTGTCGGGCGAGGCGCCGCCGACGCTCGACTACCGCGGCGCGATCGGGGCCGGCACACCCGCCGATTTGCAGGGGCTTTATGCGCAGATGGCGCCGTCGCCGGATTCGTTCGTCGACGCGCTCAGCATCACCGATCAGATCAATCGCGCGGCTTTGCGCGCCTTCTCGGCTCAGCCGGAGGACACGTGAACGCGCGGCTGGACGCGGCGTTTCGCTACCTGGACGTCCGCTACAACGAGCGCGAACGTCCGTATACCGACTACCCGAGCAAGCTCACGCAGTACCTGACCGAGGAGTATTTGCGCGGCTACCGCGGTGCCAACCTACTGGACTTGGGCTGTGGACGTGGCGAGTTCCTGCACGGCTTCGCCGAGCTCGGCTTTCGCGTGACCGGTTTCGATCGTTCCCGTCCGGAGCAGCCGCGCTTTTCCGAGCCAGTCGTCGTGGGCGACTACCAGCAGAGCGGCTTGCCGTTCGCGGACGGCGAATTCTCGGTGCTTTTCAACAAGTCGGTCTTCGAACACGTTCGCGATATCTCACCGCTGCTGCGCGAATGTCACCGGGTGATGGCGCCCGGCGGTCGCCTCGTCAGTCTGGTGCCAGATTGGAAGGCTCAGTGGCGTCACTTTTATGACGACTGGACCCACGTGCGGCCGTTCACGCTGACCGGCCTCAACGAATGTATCCAAAGCCACGGCTTCGAGGTGCGGGCGGCCAAGCGCTTCCGCCAACTTCCCTGGCTTTGGGAGCGCCCGTACTTGAGCCCGCTCTCGGATGCGGCGGCTTTGCTGCCGAGCGCCTTCAAACGCTCCAAGTTCGTCCGTTTCTCCAAGGAGTGGATGCTGCTCGTGGTGGCCGACAAGGTCGGCTGAGAGTTGGCAAGCACCTTGCAGTCTCGTCTCACGGAGAGAAAATCATGGTCCAGATCAAAATTGGTGATGTAGCGGTTGGTGATGGCGCGCCTTGCTACATCGTTGGTGAGATCGGCATCAACCACAACGGTGACCTCGGCATTGCCCGGCGCCTAATCGACGTAGCCGCGATTGCCGGCGCGAACGCGGTCAAGTTCCAAAAGCGCACCGTGGACACGGTTTACACGGCCGAGGAGCTCGCCAAACCGCGCGAGAACCCGTTCGGTGCCACCAACGGCGACCTGAAACGCGGCCTCGAGTTCGGCGCCGACCAGTATCAGCACATCGACAAGTACTGCCGCGAGAAAAACGTCGCCTGGTTCGCCTCGTGCTGGGACGAAGCTGCCGTCGACTTCATGGAGCAGTTTGCTCCGCCCGCTTATAAGATCGCTTCGGCAAGCCTGACCGACGACAAGCTGCTCTTGCATCATCGCAAGACGGGTCGTCCGATCATCATCTCGACCGGCATGAGCACTCTTTCGCAGTGTGACCACGCGGTCGAAGTGTTGGGCACCGACACCTTGGTGATCCTGCACACTACCAGCGCTTACCCGGCGAAAATTGCCGACTTGAACCTGAAGATGATCCCGGCTTTGCGCGCGCGCTACGGCGTGCCGGTGGGTTACTCGGGGCACGAGGTAGGGCTCGCTACCAGCTACGCCGCCGCAGCGCTCGGCGCGTGCATGATCGAACGCCACATCACGCTCGATCGCGCGATGTGGGGCAGCGATCAGGCAGCTAGCGTCGAGCCGCAAGGCTTGATGAAGCTGATCCGCGACGTTCGAGTGATCGAGCAAGGCCTCGGCGACGGCGTCAAACGCGTCACCGACGACGAAGTCCCGATCATGAAAAAGCTCCGTCGCGTGGGCTGAGGAGCGTTTCATGACTTCTGAGCAGGGGCACGACAGCCGAGTGCAGCCAGCGGCGGCAAGCGCCGAGCTGCGCATCGGCGTGATGCAGGGTCGGCTCTCGCCGCGACCCGCGGGCAAGCTGCAAGAATTTCCCTGGTCGACCTACGCGACCGAGTTCGCCCAGGCGGCGCGCTTGGGCCTGCACTCGATTGAATGGATCTTCGAAGCGCCGCGCTTCGAGCAAAACCCGCTATGGACCGAAGCTGGCCGCGAAGAGATCCGCGCGCTGATCGCGATCACTGGCGTGCGCGTTCAGTCGGTCTGCGCTGACTATTTCATGGTGCATCGGTTGGCCGGCGAAGGCGCGCATGCGCTGGAGCACAACCGCGACGTGTTGGCGGACTTGATCGTCGCTTCGCACGCGATCGGCGCCGACCGAATCTTGATTCCGCTGCTCGAAACTTCGGCGGTCGATACGCCCGACCTGAAGCGAGAGGTGGCGGTGAGCCTGAAGAGTGTCGCGGACGTTGCCGAGCGCTAAGGCGTGACGCTCGGGCTGGAGATGGAGATCCCCGGTGCCGAGTACGCCCAGGTCGTGCAAAGCGTGGGCAGCCCGCACGTCCGCGCCTACTATGACACCGGCAACTCGACGGCCCAGGGCGCCGACATCGCGACCGACATCATCCCGCTCTTGCCGCTGCTGCACGCCGTGCACATCAAGGATCGCGTCCGCGGCGGGGGCAGTAAGTCGCTTGGCACCGGCGATGCCAATTTCCAAGGTTTCTTTTCGGCGCTGATTGGCGCCGGATTTCGAGGCGATTTCGTGCTGCAACATTACTTCGAACACCAACCCGAGCTGGAGACCGAGCGCAGTCTGAGCTTCGTACAGCAGCTGCTCGATAGCGCCAAGGCGGAGGCCGCATGAGTGTGGTGCTCGATTTCCCGGCCCGTCGCCGCCCGGCTGCCGCGCGGGGCCGGGTGACGCGCTGCTTGTTCGTTGGCCTCGGCGGGATCGGTCAACGGCACTTGCGCAACTTGCGCAGCCTGCGTGGCGCCGAGGTCGAGGTGCACGCATTTCGGGTGCGTCGCGAACGCGATGTCCTCGACGACACGCTACAAGTGGTGCCCGGCGAAGATCTGGAACGCAAATACGACATCGCGGTGCATGCCGAGCTCGACGCCGCGCTCGACAAAAGGCCCGACGTGGTATTCGTGACCAACCCTTCGAGCTTGCACGTCGATATCACCCGGCGGTCGCTGGAAGCCGGCGCGCACGTGCTGGTCGAAAAACCGCTATCACACTCGCTGTCGGGCGTGGCCGAGCTGGTGCGCGAAAGCCAAACCCGTCAATTGGTCGGCTATGTCGCTTACCAGCTGCGGTTTCATCCGGGCTTTCTACGCGTGGCGGAGATCTTGAAGCAAGGCTTGCTCGGACGACCGCTGTTCGCGGAGGCGGTCGTGGCTGAGCACTTGCCGAGCTTTCACCCGTACGAAGACTACCGGCGCATGTACGCGTCGCGGCGTGATCTGGGCGGCGGCGTGACACTTTCGCAGATCCACGAGATTGATTTTCTGATCGCGCTGTTGGGTCGACCGGAGCGGGTGTTCTCGCTCGGCGGCAAGCTGTCGAGCCTCGACGTCGACGTCGACGACGTGTCAAGCTCGCTGCTCGAGTTTCGCGGCGCCGAGGGCCGCGTGCTGCCGGTGCGCTTGCACCAGGATTTCGTGCAGCGGCCGGGTGAACGGCGCCTGGTCCTGGTCGGCGATGCCGGCAAGCTGGAGTGGAGCCTCAGCGGCCGGAGTCTGCGGCGCTGGTCTGCTGACGGCGAGCTGTGCGAGACGCACGATTACTCAGCGTTGCCACGCAATCAGCTGTTCGAAGCCGAGCTTGCGCATTTCTTGAACTGCGTCGAAGCTGGCGAGTCGCCCAACGTCTCGCTCGCTTCCGGCGCCGAGAGCTTGGCGGTTGCGCTGTCGATCCTCGAATCGCAACAGAGCGGCATGCCGGTCAACGTCGGTGCGGTGCTCGATCGCGCCGGCCTCACGCTCGGCGGTGCGGCATGAATCGGAAAGACGTGATGGCGCTGATCCCGGCGCGCGGCGGGTCGAAGTCGGTGCCGCGCAAGAACCTGTTGCCGGTGGCCGGCAAGCCGCTAATCGCCTATTCGATTCTTCACGCCCAAGCCTGCGCCTCGATCACGCGCATCATCGTGTCGACCGACGACGACGAGATTGCCAGCGTGGCGAAGAGTTACGGTGCCGAGGTGCCGTTCAAGCGTCCGGCCGACGCAGCCTCCGACACCGCCACCGATTTCCAAGTCTTCCACCACGCCTTGACCTGGCTGGCGGAGCACGAGGGCTACGTGCCGGAGCTGGTCGTCCACCTGCGACCAACCGGACCCGTCCGCGAAGCGACGCTGATCGAGCGCGCCGTGCAGCTCATGCTCGGTACTCCCGAAGCCGACGCGTTGCGGAGCGTTGGGACGGCCGAGCAGACTCCGTACAAGATGTGGCGCATCGAGGACTCGTTCCTGCGGCCGCTGATCGAGCTGCCTGGCTATCCCGAGGCCCACTCGATGCCGCGGCAAAAACTGCCGGTCGCTTACTGGCAAAACGGTTACGTCGACATCGTGCGGCCGCGCACGATCACCGAGCTTGAGTCGATGACCGGTCAAGTGGTGTTGCCGTTCGTGGTCGAAGGCAAAATTCACGAGCTCGACTACGTGGATCAAATTCCGGCGCTGGAAGCGGCGGTCAAAGCCTGGACGTCGGGCGACGCACCGACCAAGCCGGGCGGACCGAGGCACCCATCATGAGCCCGGGGGTCGCACGCGCGTCGGCCTTCGACTTGGCGGGCCGCGTGGTGTTGATCACGGGCGGGGCAGGGCTTTTGGGCGCTGAACACGCCGCCGCGATCGCCGAAGCGGGCGGCGTGCCGGTGATCGCCGACGTGCGCGGCCCTGACGCCGAGCGAGTCGCGCAGGCGACGAACCAGCGCTACGGCGGCGCGGCCAGCGCGCTCGAGCTCGACGTGACTTCGCGGGCTTCATGCCAAGCGGCGCTCGCGCGCGTGCTGGCCGTCCACGGGCGACTGGACGGCTTGGTCAACAACGCCGCGCTCAACCCGAAGGTAGAAGGCGCGGGGCTGGCCGCGACCCGCTTCGAGAACTACTCGCTCGAGCTTTGGAACCGCGAGCTCGCGGTCGGCCTCAGCGGCGCCTTCCTGTGCGCGCAGGTCTTCGGCGCCCACATGGCCGCACATGGTGGGGGCGTGATCGTGAACATTGCCTCTGATTTGGGATTGATCGCACCAGATCAGCGAATTTATCGACGCCCCGGCCTGGCTCCCGAAGAGCAACCGGTTAAGCCCGTGACGTATTCGGTCGTTAAAGGAGGCTTGGTGATGCTCACCAAATACCTCGCAACGTATTGGGCCGAGGCCGGCGTGCGCGTGAACGCGCTCGTTCCGGGCGGCGTGTATGCGGGGCAGCCCGAAGACTTCGTGGAGAAGCTCACGCAGCTGATCCCGATGGGCCGTATGGCGCGCAAAGACGAGTACCGCGCGGCCCTGGTTTTTCTTTGCTCGGACGCATCTTCGTACATGACCGGCTCGAACCTGGTCATCGACGGCGGAAGGACTTGCTGGTGATCCCATGAGCTCTGATATTCTCCTCTTGGCGCTCGACGTAGACGGCGTGCTGACCGACGGCTCGGTCACCATCACTCCTTCGGGTGAAGAGTCGAAAGGCATCGCGTTCCGCGACCTGGACGCGTTGGCGCGGGCACGCCGCGCCGGCTTGCGCATCGCCCTGGTGACGGGCGAAGAAGGACCGCTGGTGATGGCGATCGCGGCCAAAGCCGGCGCCGAGTTCGTGCTACCGGCCGCCAAAGACAAGGTCGCGGCGCTGGAAGCGCTGTCGGCCAACGCCGCGGTGCCGCTATCGCGGATCTGCTTCGTCGGCGACGCGGATCGCGACGCCCTGGCGTTTCCGCTGGTCGGCATCTCGCTGTCGCCGGCCGATGGTTCGCGCGCGGCGCGGCGCACGGCGTCGCGGGTGCTGACCGCCAAGGGCGGAGCCGGCGCGGTAGAGGAAGCCGTCGATTTATTGTTGGGCGAGGGTGAAGAAGGCGATCTGCGCCCCGGGTTCGAAAACACGCTGCGGCGCATCGCCGAGGACAGTCTGCGCGCGCACGAAAAGCTGATCGTCGAATCGATGCCGACCTTGGCCGAGATTGCCTCGGTCATCACGCGCGCTTTGAAGGCGGGGCGACGGATACTGTTTTGCGGCAACGGCGGTAGCGCCGCCGACGCGCAGCACGTCGCGGCCGAGTTGGTCGGGCGTTTCGCGCTCGAGCGCGAGCCATTCCCGGCGCTGGCGTTGACCACCGATACGTCGATTCTGACCGCCGTCGGCAACGACTGGGATTTCAAAGATATTTTTGCTCGCCAGGTGCGCGCCCACGCTCGCCACGGCGACATCGTGGTCGGCATCAGCACCAGCGGTAAGAGCGCCAACGTGGTGCGCGCGCTCGAAGTCGGCCGGGAATGCGGCGCCGTCACGCTCGCCTTCACCGGTCGCAACGGCGGCGCCGTCGCCAAAGCCGCCGACTTCGTCTTCAAAGCCCCCGACGCCGCCACGCCTCGTGTCCAAGAGCTCCACCTGCTGGCGTGGCACGGCATCTGCGAAGTCGTAGAAGCTGCCATGGTCTCGCGTAGCGAGCTGGAAAAAACCGGTAGTTAGTCGCTTCAGGCCACGCGGCGCGAGCGAGAGCGAATCAACAGGAAGGCGGCTTGTCATTGGTCTCATCTCAGCTGTTGAGCACGCCCGCCGATCCTGGCTTCTGGCTTCGTTTTCGCTCCGGTCCGGTGCTCACGTACCAACGTACGCTCCGCTCCGGTCCTCGCGAAAGCCTCGCCA
>JBBRMI010000215.1:0-12857 GCA_038230915.1 Polyangiales bacterium
ACTCGTGCAGGCACGAAAGGAGCGTCTCAGCTCAAGAACGAGCAGTGCTTGATGAACAGCGGCGGACCGATGGCAGGCGGCGCGCGGTCTCGCCAAACGACGTGAGTCTCGACCGAAGGCCGCGGGAGCGGGTCGATTCGAAACGGAACCGAAGCCGCGACAGTCGCGGGAAGGCTCTGCTCGACATCAAGCGTAGCGGTCGCTCCGGCACGCGCCGCGGACACCACTTTTTCACAGCAGCCCGGCGCGCGTACCTCGACCGGCCGGTTGCCGGCTGGCGGCACACCGGCCTTGGAACAGCAGCAAGCGTCGAAGATGCGCCCCGACATCAGGCAGCGATACCGAATCTGAGCCGCCGCAGCCCCCGACAACAAGATCGCCAGCACTGCGAACAGCGCGATGATCTGAAGTCGGAACCGCCTCATGGCCCGCCAAGCCTACAATATTATCGGTGGCCGCGCCGCGGCAGTGTTTCGCGCCCAATCAGGGCGTACACACCTTGCGGTTCTTCGCGCCACCGCCCGTCGAGCGACAACCGAACGTTGCGCCCGCGTAGGCGTGGCAGTAAGCGTCGGCGCTGGTCAGGGTCGTCTGCTTGAGATCCGCGTCTTCGCAGCTAAGAAAGCAGTACATGGCGCCGGTCGACTCGAAGGGCCCGCACACTTCGGCGTGGTTTCCCGAGCACTCGCCGGCCGCCGCGCAACAGTCCGCGTCTTGCGTGCACAAATGAGTGCAATAGCCGCCCGTCACCTTGTCGAGACACACGGCGTCCCCCACCAAGTCGCCCGTTTTCACGCCCGCGTAGCATTGATCGGCCGACTTGCAGGCCTGGCCGGTGTTGGGGGCCGGCGGGGCGCCGCCGTTGCTGTCGCTGCCGCAGGCAGCCGCCAACGACGCAAGGCACAGGCAGAGCGCCCAGACAGCACCGCGGCCGGAATTTCGGCGGGTTCTGGAAGATCGAGCGCAAAGCATCAGTTTGGTGAGTGGTCGTACCGGGATGATTTTATGAAGCAGCCTCGGTCCCGCTTTGGCCTAACGTGACGGCGGATGTTGGCTGAGGCAGCCCTGCTTGCCGTCTTGTCCGTCGAGCGCGGACCGGGGGCTGAGGCGTGCCTGGACGAAACCCACGTGAAGCGCAGCGTCGAGCGTCGCCTGAAGCGCCGCGTGTTCGTGGCAGACGCCGACGCCAGTTTACGGCTCCGCGTCGGGTTCACGTTCCACGACGGCGAAACCGAGGCCCGCATCGAGCTTTCGAGCATCGACGGCACCCCGCGCGGCACGCGCTCGCTCGTGACGACGGGTCACTGCTCGGCGCTCGACGACTCGTTGGCGCTATCGGTCGCGCTCTTGGTCGACGAACCGCCGGATCCGGTCGAGCTGAAGCCGACCGCTGCGACCGCCGAACCGCCGCAATTAACGTCGTCGCCCACGCCGCCGCTGAAAGCCCCCGTGCCACGGCCCCAACGGGTGATCACCATCCCCCCCGAAGTGGCTGCACCGCGTGAGCCGTGGCACGTCCGCTTCGGCGCCGCCGCCAAGGCAGCGTGGGGCACCTTGCCCAGCGTTCGTCCTGCAGCTGCGTTCTCGCTCGGCATCGTCCCGCGCGATTTTGCGCCAGTCTTGCTGCAGGGTGAAGCTTACTGGCCAGCCAGCGCGACGCGCGACGCGACCTCGGGGGCGCGTTTTCATCTGTTACGCGCGGCGCTGGCGGTCTGTCCCCAGCTAGGGTCGCGCTCCGCAGCCTCGCTGGGCCTGTGCATCGGCCAGCAGCTGGGATGGCTCACCGTGGAAGGCTACGGCTTCGGCCACAACTCGAAGGAGCAGCGGCTGAGTTATGCCCTCACGGGGGGTGGGGAGGGCAGACTGCGGCTCTTTCCCCCCGTCTCAATCCGGAGCTATTGGGGAGCTGAGGTTGCACTGGTACGCGACCGTTTCACGTCGGGAGGGCGCAACGCAAAAGAGCTGTTTCAGCCCGCCCCGATAGCTCTGGTGGGCGAAATCGGTGTGGAGGCTGTGCTTTGGTAATAATTGCCACAGCGAGCTGCCACGTATGGGGAAAGCTACTCAGCCAAGGTTCATCCCGATGACCGAGCTGAGCATGCGCGAGGTTTTCGATGAGCACGCTCGCTATGTCATCCGCACCCTCCGGCACCTCGGCATCACCGAAGCCGACGTCGACGACGTGGCGCAAGACGTGTTCGTCACCGTTCATCGCAAGCTGGCGGAGTTCGAGGGCCGCTCGAAGCTCCGCACCTGGCTTTACGCGATCTGCTTACGCGTCGCGTCGGACCACCGGCGCCGCGCGTATATGGTGCGCGAGCGCGTCACCGACAGCCCGCCGATCGACACCGGGGAACGCACCGGCGACGAGCCCGACACCAGCGTCGAATCCCGAGCCTTCGTCCGTGAGCTGTTGTCCGAGCTCGACGACGACAAGCGCGCCGTGCTCGTGCTGTATGAAATCGAAGGCCTCACGATGCGCGAGGTCGCCGAAGTCGTCGGCTGTCCACTACAGACGGCTTACTCGCGGCTGCACGCGGCGCGCGACTTGGTCCAAGCGGCATGGCTCCGCTCCAGAAAGGAGACCGGGTGACTGATCCGAAAGATCCGCCTCGTCTCCTCGATCCATCGAGTGGAACGGCTCCGGGTTTACGTGACGCGCTGAGTGCAGCCCACGCCGATTGGGGGTCGGACGCGCAAGTTGCGCGGCTCGCCACCCGCCTCGGACCGCTACTTGGTCCCCCCGCCGTACTCGCACCGCCCGCAGCGGCAACGGCCGCCGGTCTCGGAGTGGCTGCCAAGCTGGGCCTCGCGGGGGTCGCGCTACTCGTCGCCGGTGGGGGAGCTTGGCTGCTCTCCGCACCCAAGTCTGCGCCCCCATCGGCACCAATCTCCGGATCAGCGCCCGTAACTGCCACCCCCCCAAGCCCAGCCACACCCGACGCTCGGGCCGCCATTGCAACACCGCCGGTCGAGGCCACAAGCCCCGAGTCTCCGAGCGCATCCAAGCCGTCGGCGAAGCCCACGCCGCCGGCTCAGCTTTCCGAGGCCGAGTTGTTGGAGCAAGCACGCAGCGCCCTACGTGGCGATCCTGCGCGCGCGCTCGGTCGTGCGAACGAGCACCGCCGTCGCTTTCCGGGCGGCGCGCTCGTGCAAGAGCGCGAAGTTATCGCGATCAAGGCACTGCGCCAGCTCGGACGAACCGCCGAAGCAGACAGTCGCGCGGCGGCTTTTGCCAAGGCGTTTCCGGGCTCCGCGTTTCAGCGTAAGCTGCAGCCGACTCCGTGAGCCACACGCAACGACATAGAGCCTGGCTTCGCGTCAGCGGCTGGGGCTCGGTCGGCGTGCTACTCGCGCTGGCGTTCGGAAACGGCTGCGGGCAGACGGTCGAAGTTGGCGTCGACGACGCGCTCAGCTCCGGCGGCACGGCTGGAGCAGCTAACGCAGGAACCGGCGGCACGCTCGAGCTTGGCGGTCTGGGCGTCGGCGGCCGTGCGATTGCCGGTTCCCTCAATCAAGCCGGCGCGGCTGCTTGCGAAAAGACTCTTTGCCGCGGCAAAGAGTACCAATGCGGCAATTGCGTTGACGACGACGGAGACGGACTAGTCGACGCGCTCGACCCCGACTGCTTGGGCCCCTGCGACGACGACGAGCTCGGATTGAGCACCGGCCTTGCGAGTCCCTCAGCGGCTTGTCGGCAAGACTGTTACTTCGACGGCGACAACGGCCCCGGCAACGACAAGTGCGAGTGGAGCCACGCGTGTGATCCGCTGTCAGTCGCGCCCGATTACCCGCCCAGCGGCGAAAAACGCTGCAAATACGACCCCACGGGAGCGAACATGGGCGTCGACTGCGTTAGCCTAAAGACGGCTCAGCCGCAGACCTGCCTCGATGCTTGTCTGCCGATCGTGCCCAACGGCTGTGATTGCTTCGGCTGTTGTGAGCTCCCGGGCGGCAGCGGCAAATATCATTTCCTCGGCGGAGGCGTGGGGGCCCAAGGTTGCCAGCGCGATAAGCTGGACGATCCGGCGGCGTGCCCATCCTGTACTCCGGTGCCGAGCTGCTTCAACGACTGCGCGAAGTGCGAAACGTGCGTGGACAAAGCTCCCGACCCGAGCTGCAATCCCGGAAGTGCCTGTCCGTCGGGTGAGCGGGAGTGTTCAGCGACCGCGCCCTGCGACTTTGGGGACTACTGTGTGACAGGGTGTTGCGTGAGAGCACCCGAGCCTATCTAGGCCGGTCGGGCACGCGGGCGCGATAGCGGCACTCCCGTCGCCTGCAGCACGCACCTGAGCAACCCCACCTGCGCGCAGGCCCAGGGTTGTACGACGGGCGCGAGCTGCAGCGGCACTCCGACGGCTTGTGCCGACCGAGCCACCGCCATCGCCTGCGACGACGGCTGTGCCTTTGTCCCGTGCGGCGGTACCCCGACCGCCTGCAGCTCGTTCAACGAGGCCACGTGCGGTTTGCACTCTGGCTGCGCTTGGCAGTGAAGCGTTCATAAAAGAAGCCTGCCGGGACCCACCAAAGGGTCTCGGCGGGAGACCTACATGATGAATCTATCAAAGACGTGCCTTTTCCTAGTTTTGCCTCTGTCCCTGGCTTGGGCATGTGGGTCTAGCAGCGACAATGGCAACAGCTCCAATACCGGGGCGAGCTCGGGTTCGGGCGCGAGTGCCGGCACTCTCAACGTAGCCGGGGATGGCTTGGGCGTCGGCGGCGACGCCAACGGAACAACGACCGGCGGCACCGTCAACGGCACCGGCGGCACCGTCAACGGCACGGGCGGCACCGTCAACGGCACGGGCGGTGTCGTCGCGACCGGCACGACCCAGTGCTCAGACGGCATAGACAACGACGGCGACGGGCTGATCGACGGCTTCGATCCGGAATGCACCGGCCCAGGCGACAACGACGAGAGCAGCTTCGCGACCGGCATTCCGGGCGACAACAGAGATCCAAAGTGGCAGGATTGCTTCTTCGACGGCAATTCAGGCGCGGGCGATGACGGTTGTCGCTACGCCACCGGTTGCCTCACGGGCGCCCTTCCAGCAACCGACAAGAACTGCAAGCTCACCGACGCTTGTATCAAATTCTGCGCCCCACTCGTACCGAACGGCTGCGATTGTTTCGGTTGTTGCACCGTGCAACTCCCCGCCGGTGGCACTGCCGACATTCAAACCGTCAGCACGTGCTCAGTCGCTAAGATCGGCGACGCGACGGCCTGCCCGACTTGCACCAAAAACGTCGCGTGCGGCAACACCTGCGGCCATTGCGAGCTCTGCCCCGGCAAGACGATCGCGGATTTACCAGCTGATTGCGCACCGACCGGCTCCGGTGGCACCGGTGGCACAAGCAGCGGCACGGCCGGCGGGCCCAGTGGTGGTGGCAGCGGGCCGAGCTACACCTGCGACGGCGGGGAGCAGGTCTGCGGCACCGGCCTGGCCGCTTGCACGCTCGGCACCTACTGCTCGCTCGGTTGCTGCATTCAACAACCTCCGCGCTGACCGTGCGCACGAACGCGAGGGCTAGTCCCTCGCTACAACTCGTAAACGACGGGGTCCACTTTCACGCGACCACGTCGACTACCTGAGTGATCGTCACAGCGAGCGGAAAGAAGCCGCCGCGAAGCTCGTCGGCACCCCTTTGACGCAAAGTTGAGCCGCGGCCCTGGTCGGCGGGAACTGAGGGGCTGTGCGAACACCTCGAGGCTTTTGTCTCGTAGCTCTAGCTGCGCTCAGCGGCTGGGGTTGCGGTTCTGACAGTCCGGCTCCGCTCGGCACTGGCGGCGTTTCGTCCGGCGGATCCGCGGGTGTATCGGCTGGCACCGGTGCGACAGCGGCGGGTAGCCCGGGCGCGGGAATGCCTGGTTCTGCGGGCGGTGGCGGAAGCGTTGGCGGTGCGGCGCCGAGCGCGGGCGCGGGAGTCGGCGGTGTCGCTGCAGGCGCGGGCGGCATGTCGAGCACGGCCGGAGCCGCCGGCGCTGCCAACAATCCGCATCCGCTGATCGACGTGCTGTCGATGTTCACGGCCGCGGACGTGCCGGTGCGTGGCCCGATGGAAGCGGCTCCGAAGCCGATCACGTACAACGGCGCCGTGCCCCTGCGACCGGGCATGGGACTTTCGCAACATCCGCTGTTGTACGTGGGCGAGAATTACAACCGCATCTCGATGACCAACGGCGGCAAGGTCATCTGGACGTACGACACGCAGGGCGGCTACGAGCTCGACGACATTTGGCTGCTCTCGAACGGCAACGTGCTGTACTCGCACATGGCGTACATCGAGGAGCTCACGCCGAAGAAAGAAGTCGTTTGGCACTACGTGCCACCAAGCGGCGAGATTCACACCTGCCAACCGATCGGCCTCGACAAGGTATTGATCGGCCTGAATCAGGATCCGACGCCCAAGCTGCAACTGATCAACACCAAGACGATGACGGTCGAGATGGAGCACGCCCTGACCGAGGGCTCAGGTGGCGCCGTCCACGGCCAAATGCGCCGCATGCGCATGACCGCCGCCGGCACGTACCTGGTCGCGTTCATGGATAAAGGCAAAGTCGTCGAGTACGACAAGGACTTCAAAGTCATCTGGACCTACATCACGCCGCGACCTTGGTCGGTCTCGCGCCTGCACAACGGCAACACGCTGATTCAGGACGAAAACCTGACCATGTGCAAAGAAGTCGACTCGATGGGCATGACCGTCTGGTCACAAACGAAGTCGGCCGTCATGGTCCCGGGTGCGCAGATCGGTGGCAACACGCAAACCTGCGAGCGGCTGGCCAGCGGCAACACCGCGATGCTGTTCCACAGTAGCCCCGGCAACCTGCAAATCGTCGAGATGACGAAGGCGAAAGACGTGGTGTGGGCGCTCGAAGACTGGAAGAACCTCGCCGACGCCACCTCCGCGCAGTTCCTTGACGAGCCCGGCATCCCCGAAGTCCCGGGCGGCACCGAACACTGAGCTCGCTTCGTTGGGCAAGCCTACTTGATGAAGTAGCCCGACACCTTCCAGTTGCCGTCCGGCTCTTGAGTGGGCGTGACGGTTTCGACCGCCCGCGCCTTGTGCTCGAAGACGGTGTTGAACTGGATCACCACGTATTTGCCATCGGGCGCGCCGGGCAACGACGTTTTGTATTCCGCCGACTGCAGCTTGCGCGACAGCAGCTTGCCCAGCGGCTGCCGCACGCCAGCCACGGCGTTGGCCCAATCTTGCGCGCTCACGCCACTCTGAAAGCCCTTCGCGGCCGTGCTCCACGTGTCGGCGTATTTCGTTTCGTCCACCAACGCGAGCCACGTTTGCGCCGCCGCCTTGGCCGGCTCGACGCTCGCGGCATTCGCGTCCGCTGCCGGCTTCGCAGGCGCGGCCGCCTCGGCAGGTGGAGCAGCAGCATCCGTCGGCATCCCAGCCAGCGGTCCCACCGGCTCCGGCGCCTTCGCCGGCTCAGTGCCACATGCCAACAACGCCAGCCCGCCCACGAGCACGCAACCCAGCTTCATGCCCGTGACGCTAACTCCACAGACCCTTCATTTCAAGCCGGAGGCTTGAAAGGAACGATGCTGCCGCAGGGAAATTTCGCGGCGACCTTGTGATCGTTCTTGTCTTTGACGGTCTCGCAGGCCTTACCCACTAGTTCGACGGTCGTGGGCGAGCTCAAACGCCATCCGTTCGGATCGTTGATCGGCACCACTTTGCCGTCGAGCGTCACCGAGCCGTCGGTTTCGCTGCCGGCCTTGACGGTTCCGTTCAGTTGGAATGAACAGCTGCGCACGCCGTCGACGATCGTCGCGAACGCTTTGGCCAGCGCGGCTTGGTCGTTGGCGCGATAGAAGCGCTGCGTCTTGTCGGCGCGCGGATAGCCCTGACCGACATTGGCCATCTCGGTCGCGTGAGCGTTCGCCACTTCGTTACCGACGCTGATGTAGAACGTGAACACGCCAGCCGCGAATGCATCTTGTGCGGCCTTGACGGCTACTTCCTTGGCCTGAGGCGTCTGCGGATCCGGCACGGCGCAAGTGTCGGGCTCGCCGTCGGTCGCGAGCACGATCACCTTCGGCCCTGGCTCGGTCACGGCTTGCAGGATCTTCGCGGCGGCATCGATGCTCTCGCCGGTCGGCGTGTCGTCGAGGATGGCAGACGTCGGCTTCGGGTACGCCACGTCGATCGGCATGAAGTTGTTGAGCGCCGGGGCGACGGTGGTCAGCGTCGGACAGGGCGCCGCGCCGTTCATGCCGCTAAACAAGGTCAAACCGAATCGCACTTGCGCTTGCAGCGTATTGACGATGCCCATCGCCGGGTCCATCAACGCGGTGCGCAGCGTCTGCCAGCGGTCGCTGGTGCCAAACATCGCGTTCATGCTGCCCGATTGATCGACGAGCAAGAGCACGGTCGGCAGTTGGTGACCGAGATCGACATCGGTCGAAGCGCACACGCCGTTATCGCCACCGGTGCCGGTCGTCCCCCCGCCCGAGCTGCCGCCGACGGTGAGGATGGGGCCGGTGCCGCTCACGCAGCGGCCGACGCCGTTGCAGGTCTTACCGTCACCGCAGCGCTTGTCGCCGGGGATGCACTCGGCCGTGCACGACATGTCCGTGCCGCAAAACTGGCCCGTGCCGCACATCTGCGTGACGCCGTCACACGGACCGCCACACGTCATCTCAGATTTACACGGCGAGACGAGACTCCCCTGCTCGCCGCCGCAGCTTGCGGAGCCGCCGAGGGCCAGGACCACGAGGCCCAATCCCACGCCAACTCTGCTGACACTTCTAGGTTTGATCGTTCGAGCCATGAGCGCACCTCACCAGTGACGAGCCCTTGAATCTGCGTATCCGCTACAGCGCTAAGGTAGCCGATTCTTCTCATGAGCGCAGACGAACAACGACTGACGCATGTTCACCCACATCAGCGTCACGCGCGATATCGCCCAGCTATTCGTGTACTGACAAAACTTTACGAGGCAGCCGTCAAAGGGTCTTCCACTTGATGTTGCAGCCGATGCTCGGCTTCTGCTCGCTAGCTGGAGCCGCACCTGCGAGCAAGGCGGCGACCGCGGCGCGCGCATCAGCGCCAGTAACGGGCAAGGTATTCTTCGGTCGGCTGTCGTCGAACTGACCGCGGTACGCGAGCTTGCCCTCGGCATCGTAGATGTACAGATCCGGCGTGCACGCGGCGTCGAAGGCGGACGCCACGGCTTGCGATTCGTCGAACAAGTACGGAAAGACGTAGCCCGAGCCGCGCGCTTCGATCGCCATCGCTTCGGGGCCATCGTCCGGGTAGGCGACCACGTCGTTGGAGCTGATCGCGACCATGCCGACGCCCTGCTCTTGGCAGTAACGCCCGAACGCCGCGAGGCCTTCGCGGATGTGCTTCACGTACGGGCAGTGACAGCAGATGAACATCACCACCGCGGGCTTGCCGACGAGCGACGTCGAGTCGAACGAATTGCCCGAAACGGTGTCCGGCAGATTGAAGCCGGGCATCCGAGTGCCCAGCTCTCGCATGTTGGACGGCGTGGCCATGACACGGGCTGTACCGCGACTTGAAGTCGCGGGCAACCTCAGCCGCTCACGGTCGCGGGCAGGCCGAGCGCCTCGCCCGGAGCGGCTTCGTCGTAAACGACGGCGTAGACCGCGGCGCTGCCGAGCACGCGCTTGATGTAGCGGCGCGTCTCCACGTACGGGATCAGCTCGACCCACAAATCGAAGCTAGTTCCCGGGCGGTCTTTGCGCCAACGCTGGGCCGCGCCAGGACCGGCGTTGTACGCGGCGATCGCCAGCAGCGGATCTTGGGGGAACTGCAGAGTGTACTTGCCGAGCACGCGCACGCCGAGCGGGATGTTCACGCTCGGCCGCTTGAGCGACACGCGATCATGCGGCAGCCCGAGGCCCTTGGCGGCCGTGCGCGCGGTCGGCAAGATCAGTTGCATCAAACCGTAGGCGTCGGCCGGGCTCTCGGCATCAGGATCGAACGCCGACTCTTCGCGCATCACGGCGTAGATCAATGACGGCGCCAGCGCGTTCTTCTTGGCGTGCTCATTGACCAACTGCGCGTACGGCTGTGGGTACGCGAGCTTCCACGCCTCCAGCCAGTTTCCGGCCGGAAAACGCGGCGGCATCTTGCCCAACACCGAGCGCGCGGCGTCGCTCGAAAGCTTCACCGCACCGGCGCGCGCGTACAGCACCGCGGCGTTGAACAACAGCTCGGGCGCTGCGGATTCCGCCGACAACGCCGACAGCTCCGCCCGCACCCAGTCGAGCTCACCCACCGACGCGAGCTCGAGCGCGCGCCGGAAACCGAGCTCCAGTTGCTGGGGCGGGCGACGAATGCTGGTCGGCTCGCTGGCTGCCGCAGCGCGCGTCGTTTCCAGCGCTCGCGCGGCGCGCGGAGGATCGGCCGCCGCGAGCGCCGTGTACGCCGCGCGAACGTAGTAACCGAGCGGCAGCTCCGCTATCAGGCGTTCGTAGCCGGCCAGGCCGCGTTCACGCTCGCCGGTCTCGACCTGCACGCGCGCCAGGAAATAGCGTTCGCGCCCGGCAAAGTCGCCACCGCGACCGGTCTCGACCTCGGGCAGGTGCTCGACGGCGCGCGCCAGCGGGCGTTCGGCGCTCTGAAAGTCGCGCTTCTCCATCCGACGCAGCGCGAGCCGGAAGCAGCCTTCGGCCAGCATGTCACCGTCGGGGTAGTCGTCGGGCATGCTCGCGAGCGCGTCGGTGAAATGCGCTTCGTCACCCAGCTCGAGCGAGCTGAGCGCGCCGTACAAGCGCGCGTCGTCGGCCACGCTCTGCATCGGAAAGCTGCGCTCGACTTCGGCGAACAACTGAACCGCCACGGCGTGGTGACCGCCGGTCTGCGCCGCCTTGCCGGCCGCGTACAGCGCGCGCGCCCGTTGCTCTTCGGCGCAGTGCGAGTGAGCGACGAGTAGGTAAGATTTCTCGGCGTCGCTCGCGCGTTTGCTGGCATTCGCTACCTTGGCGCGCAAGACCTCGGTTTCGCACGCTTCGGGCTCGCTCGACGCAGGCTCAAACGGCGGCAACGTGGCGAGCAATGTCTGCGCTGGTTCGTAACGGCGCGCGTCGACCAAGCTGCGCAAGCGCTCCAGCTGCTCGGCCGTGCTCGGCCGCGACAGCGCCTTCTGCTCGGCTTGCGGCGCCAGCGAAAGCCAATGTGTTTCGTGGGTTTGCGCCTGTTTGAGCAGCGCCGGATCGTCTTCGCCCAAGCTCGAAAGCAGCCGTATCAGGCGCAGGGCTTCGGCGATTTCGGCGACGGGATGCGGCGTGGGGCCGCTGCCGAGCGCGCTCAGTAGCGCGAGCGCCGCAGCGCCGCGCTCACGATCGCCCTGGGCGGCTTCGAACAGCTGGCGGTATTCGCGGAGCGCGATGTCGCGCGCGCCCGACTTGAACGCGGCGTCGGCCAGCAAACGCCGACGCCCGGCCGCTGCCGGCAAGCTTTCACCGGCCCGCCCGACGTGCGACAACGCGCGGTCGGCGGCACCGAGCAGCAGCTCCATCCGCCCGGCGCCAAGCTCGGCGTACGGTGCCAGCAGCGACGCCGGCGAGACGCTGACGAAGGCGTCGCGCGCTTCCGCCGATCGCCCCGCGCGCTCGAGCAGCCGGGCGAGCAAGAAGCGGTGCCGATCGAGCTCGCCCGGGGCGGGCGGAGTCTTGGCGAGTGACGCGCGAACCAGCTCCGCAGCGGCACCGTAGTCGCCGGCTTCTTGCTTCAACCGTGCGGCCTCGTAGCGCGGGTCGGCCATCAGCGGACGAAAGCCTTCCAGCGACAACGGCTCGGGCGCCGCCGGCACCGTCGAACCGGAGCCGGAGCCGGCCACATGCACCACAGCGATTTTTCCCGGGGCTTGATCCGGTGCACGCGGCGCGTGCGTTTCGCCCGCGCACGAATACGCGACTCCGCACAGGCCGGCGAGCACGCCGAGCAGCGCCACGCGCGCGGTTTTCTTCAGCGGTGTCGCGCGTTCCATTGTTCGAGGGCCGCTTCTTCTTCGGATTTTTGGGCCTGATCGGCCTGGCGTTCGTGAAAGTTGGCTTCGTGGTTACGCACGAGCTTCGCTTCCGCTTCCCGGGTGGCCTGCTGTTCGCGAAGTTTCTGCTCGAGCGCGCGCTCTTGCGCGAGGGTTTGCCGCGCCTCGGCTTCCGCGCGCTCCAAAAGCTCGGCTTGCACGCGCGCCGCTGCCACAAACTCTGCAACGCGCAGCAGCTCGGCCCCACTCGCGCCTCCGGCCGCTAGCCGCCGCTGTTCGGTCCGCACGCTCTCGGCGGTGTGCTCCGCATGTTCGCGCCGCACCCGCTCGCGTTCCCGCAGCTTGCGCTCGGCGCTCTCTGCTCGCGCGATCTGCTGCGCCAGCTCTTGCGCCTGCGCCTCAGCCCGCTCGTCCCGCAACTTGCGGAGCGCCTCGAGCGGATACTGCTGCCGCGCCATGCCGCATCGTATCACGTTGCACGCAGCCCTCACGACGCCGCGAGTCCCCAGATTTTCTCACAAGAAGGTCAGAAGATCACAAGGCGGGCACCCAGATTTTTGGGTTTCGAACCGCTGAGAACCTGGCGCCATCGTCGAGCCACCTGAGAGGGCCGTTCGTCTCGAACCCCCAAATTCTCGGCTTCTGACCTTCTGCTCTTCCTGTGAAAAAATCTGGGTCCGTGCCAGCGCAAGCCCCAGTTCCCTAGGGGGCGACGGCGCCCAGCTGGGCGCCTGGGCTCTGACCATTCATCACATTTCGTGGCTCGAGCAGCGAGCGAACAGGAAGGCGGCTGAGCATTGGTTCCATCTCAGGATTGCCCGGGAATTTCTGCTGGTGGCACGCGTTGACCGCGGATGGACAGTACGCATGACTGGGC
>JBBRMI010000216.1:0-12759 GCA_038230915.1 Polyangiales bacterium
CGTGCTCGGCGTCCGAAGCCTCGTACAGAGCGAGCGCATGAAAGCCTTCTGGCTCTACTTCTCACGCCTCTACGTTGCCAACGTCACGTGCGCCACCCCGCGTGAACGGACCGCCGCTTGATCCGTGCGTGGTCCACACCCGGTGCGGCCGACTGCTTCAATGGCTTGTTGGGCGGCGCTCGTCACAGTCAGGGTGAGGAATACGCTCGCGTGCTTTTCGGGTTCGGTCCGCCTCAGGGCGTGAGTTGGGCGGCAGGTCACGAGCTGAAGTGTGCCTCACGCGCGCGGGTGGCGATGAGGAAGATTCAGGAGCGTCCACTCGTGCTCGTGATGGTCTCGGAGTGCGGCAGGCACGACATAGCCGGGTTCGAGACGTGCTTTGAGAAGAGCCAGCGTGTGGAAGTCGCGCTGGCTAACGATGGGAATGCCGGCGGCAAGGAGCATTGCTGACGCGACCCCGACCCCCTTTTGGTAGCCACGGAGCGGAACGAGCCTGCAACCGCTCGAAATGACCTGACTACCGCATGCCGCGCTCATGTCGGTGAGAATAGCGAGCTCCGCGCGAGCATCCAACGCGAGCGCCGCCCACGAAGCCGCTCCCGTTTCACGGAGTCGCGCCGACCGGGGCGGGGCGCGACCTTCGCGGGTTCACTGCCTCCCGGCTGCAGCAGAGTGCTTGCTCAGGAAAGCACGGGCGGCAACAACATGCCCGCCGCAACTGTGTCGTTCGTTGCTTCATCGACCAGGATGAACGAGCCGGTGTTGCGGTTGGCGCTGTAGGCGTCATAGAACAGGGGCAAGGTGGTATGGATCTTCACTCGCCCGATGTCGTTCGCCACCAGTTCTCCGATGCCGGCTGTTTGCTGCAGCGTGTTCACGTCGAGGCAGTAGTCGAGCTTCGATACGGTTGCCCGCACCCAACGCGTCGTGTGCTTCAGCGCGAGACGGGCGCCCGGGAGTAGGGGCTTTTGACTCATCCAGCTCAGCATTGCGTCCAGGAGCTGGCCCTGTTGTGGCTTGTCGTGCGGGTGACACAACATGTCACCCCGTGAGACGTCGATATTGTGCTCCAAATGGACGGTCACCGACAGCGGCGCAAAAGCCGATTCCATTGGGCCATCGAAAGTCTCCACGCGGCTAACACGAGTCGTGAGGCCACTGGGCAGCACGGTTACGCGGTCTCCTGGGCGCAAAATGCCGCCGGCGAGCTGTCCTGCGTAACCGCGGAAGTCGTGGAGGTCGCCGGAGCTGACCTGTGGCCTGACTACCCACTGTACCGGCAAGCGCAGCCCCGAGTTATCGAAGCCTTGCGCGAGGCTCACTGTCTCTAGGTGCTCGAGCAGTGACGGACCTGAGTACCAAGAGCTGTGGCTGCCGCGCTCGACCACGTTGTCGCCGCTGAGGGCGCTCAATGGAATGACGAGCGCTCCTTTTACGCCGAGCTGCGACGCGAATTGAGCGAGGTCGTGCTCCAAGTTTCGAAACACGTCCTCGCGCCACTCGACCAGGTCCATCTTGTTGACCGCGAACACCAACTGCGGAATGCCCAGCAAGGCGGCCAGCGCGGCGTGCCTGCGAGACTGTTCGACCAATCCCTTGCGGGCATCGACCAGAACGATCGCCAGCTCCGAGGTGCTCGCGCCCGTTACCATGTTTCGGGTGTACTGGGCGTGGCCGGGCGTGTCGGCGACGATGAACCTGCGGCGGGATGTGGCGAAATAGCGGTGCGCGACGTCGATCGTGATGCCCTGTTCACGTTCGGCTCGTAGCCCGTCGGTGAGCAACGCCAAGTTGACCTGCTGATCGCCGCGACGTCGCGAAACGTCTTCAACGTGCAGCAGCTGGTCGTCCGACACGTTCTTGGTGTCGTGGAGCAGACGACCAATCAGTGTGCTCTTGCCGTCGTCGACGCTGCCGCACGTGGATACCCGCAACAGCTCGACACTGCTGTCGCCCGCGGAGTTGGTCTGAGTATTGAGGTTGGACATCTCAGAAGTACCCTTCTCGCTTTCGATCTTCCATCGCAGCCTCACCAGCGCGATCGTCGGCACGGGTGGCGCCGCGCTCTGTTAGTCGCGAGGCCGCTACCTCCTCGATCACGGCGCGGAGGGTTGAGGCCGCGCTCTTGAGTGCCCCGGTGCAACTCATGTCGCCCACGGTTCGGAAGCGCACTTGCTCGCGGAAGAAGCTTTCCCCAGGCAATAGTTGCGTGCTGGGTGCTCGCGAAAACAGCATCCCGTCGCGTGAGAAGACTTCGCGCTCATGGGCGAAGTAGATGCTTGGCAGCTCGAGGCTTTCAAGTTCGATGTATTTCCAAACATCCAGCTCCGTCCAGTTGGAGATCGGGAAGACTCGGAAATGCTCGCCGCGGCGAAGGCGCGTATTGTAGAGGTTCCACAGTTCGGGGCGTTGGTTCTTTGGTGACCATTGCCCGAACTCGTCCCGATGGCTGAAGATGCGCTCTTTGGCACGCGCGCGCTCCTCGTCGCGTCGTGCTCCGCCAATGCAAGCGTCGAACCGATGCTGCTCGATGGCGTCGAGCAACGTGATCGTCTGCAGGCGGTTGCGCGAAGCGCGGGGCCCGCGCTCTTCGATGCTGCGGCCGCGGGCAATTGACTCTTCGACGCTGGCGACCAGTAGGCATTCACCGAGGTCCTGAACTCGGCGGTCTCGCAGCTCGAGCACCTCGGGAAAGTTGTGCCCAGTGTCGATGTGCAGCACCGGGAACGGCAGCTTGGCAGGACGGAAGGCCTTTTCGGCGAGCCTGAGCAGGACAAGCGAGTCTTTGCCGCCCGAAAACAGCAGGCACGGTCGCTCGCACTCGGCCGCTGTCTCGCGCAAAATGTGAATTGCCTCCGCTTCCAGGGCCTTCAAGTGATTGAGGGTGTGATGACTAGAATTCATGTCAGTGCTCTGAGTTCAACTGCGAACCTAAGTCCAAGCTCAGGCATTCGCAGCTCGATCGGCGACAAGCTCGGGGAACGTAACGACTCCGGTGTCGTCGGCGTATTCCGCTTCGACGACGCACAAGCGGTCAGCGCAGATCAAGTCCTCGAGCCAACGGCTGGCGTGCCGGAGGTGGTCGGCGGACGCGCGCACGTTCGCGCGCATGGCGCGGAGTCTCAACTCGCTGTCGCCCAGTGAGCTGGAGCTTCGCACGAGGATGGTGCTCTCGATATGCGGGGTGATTCGCTCCGTCACCGCTCGGGCGTTCCGAGTCTCCGGTCCCGCGCCGCGCTCAATCGTCGTGATCGCGGCTTCGATCGCCGCGCAGCGCGCGTGGCCCACCACGACGATGGTCCGGATACCCATTTGTGACACCGCAAACTCGAGCGAACCGACGATCGACGGCGCTACGATATTGCCGGCGACTTGAACGACGTACAAGCTGCCCGCTTGCTGATCGAAGAGCACCTCTGGCGGGATGGGCGCGTCGGAACAGCTGAGCACCGCGGCGAAAGGACGATCGGTAGAAGATAGTGACACCGCGACTGTCTGCGAGCCGCCCCGCGCGTGGTCGCAAAAGCGCGCGTTGCCATCACGAAGCTGACTCAGAGCAACTTCCGGGCTGACTGAACGCTGATCCCAGGTTCGAGGCATGGCGCACTGAACCAGGCTTTGCTGTCCTGAACCATTAGATAATCTCTAGTAGCTGTAGGTCCTACCTACATATGCGCGCGGTCGAACAGGGACCGACACGGAATGCAGAAAACGACACATTGTCGGGTTATTTGAGTCGTCTGGCCGGATCGAGCGTGACCGGATCTACCGAGTCACTCGTGACATGTCGGTGACGACGACATATGATTTCGGTATGGAATGGATAAATTACCACCACCTCTTGTACTTCTGGACGGTCGCGCGCGAGGGCGGACTCGTGCAAGCCGGCAAAGTCCTGCGCCTATCGCATCCGACGTTGAGCGCGCAGATCCACGCGCTCGAAGACCAATTGGGCGAGAAGCTGTTCGTCAAAGTCGGGCGCAAGTTGACGCTGACCGAGCAGGGCCGTGTTGCCTTTCGCTATGCCGACGAGATTTTTACGCTCGGGCGCGAGATGGTCGACACGGTGAAGGGCCGTTCCGTCGGTCAGTCACTAAGACTCGACGTGGGTGTCGTGGACGTGGTGCCGAAGTTCGTCGTGCGCAGTCTGTTGCAGCCGGCGCTTGAGCTGGCCGAGCCGGTGCGGCTGGTCTGCTACGAAAAGTCCTTTGACGAGCTGCTAGGGGACCTGGCCCTACACACCCTCGATATCGTGATTTCGGATGCACCAGTTCCCGCCGGCAGCAGTGTGCGCGCGTTCAATCACTTGCTCGGCGAGACCGGTGTCGCCATCTTCGGCACCAAGCCATTGATCGCCAAGTATAAGCGCGACTTCCCGAAATCGCTCGACGGCGCGCCCTTCTTGCTACCGCTAGAGACCCTGCATCTCCGGCGTTCCCTCAACCTTTGGTTCGACCGCCACGGCATCAAGCCGCTAATCGTGGCGGAGTTCGAAGACAGCGCGTTGCTCAAGGCCTTCGGGGCAGACGGCCTCGGGCTGTTTCCGGCACCAACCGTCGTCGAGAAGGAAGTCATGACCCAATACGGCGTCCAGCCAATCGGGGTCGCCGAAGACGTGAAAGAGCGCTTCTACGCAATCTCCGTCGAGCGTCGCTTGAAGCACCCGGCGGTCGTGGCGATCTCGAACGCGGCGCGCCACGAGCTATTCGCGTGAGCTACCGCGGCAAGGCCTCCTTTTGGAAGTTAGTTTGACCCTGTAGGTGGCAGGTACAGGTTGCCGGATGCGACGCCAGTTGCTGGCCGTTCTGCGAAGTGCTCGAAGCCGCCGGCGGTGTAGCGGGCACACCCGGTCGCTTCGAGTAGGAATAGGTGGATCCAGCTGTTGTCGAAGAGCCGTTTGACGCTGGACTGGGCCGCGAGGGCAGCTAGCAAACGCTCGCGCGGGGCTTCGACGAAGACGCTGAGCCGTCGCGGCTCGTGGACGAAGCGTTCGCCATCGTGGATGGACTGTAGGGGTAGCCCAACCTTCAAGTCGCCGCCGTTGCCTTCGAACACGCCAAGCCCACCGGCTACATTGTGCAGCACCTTGTTACCCGACCCGTAACGTTGGGGGTCCACGCGCGAGGCGTAGTACTGCAGGTTGATCCAGCTGGCGACCACCACCGGCGCCGCCAGCAGGACCGCCAGCACCTTGCCGTCGGAGTCCTGGTCGGGGTGGTAGTCGTGTAGAAAGGTACGGCCGCCGAGCGCAAGGCCTCGTGTTCGGGCGCGCGGCGCCACGATGATGGCAGCGTTCCCGGCCAGCCCCCACTCGGGGCGCACGTGCGAGATGTCCCGGGAGCGAGCTTCTAGTGCGGAGTTCAGGTTGTCCCCAGAAAGGTGGGATAAGCCCAGGCTGGGCGCGCGCTCGGCGCGCGTGGCGGCTCCGGCCTGCTCCAGCGCACTACGTAATGCGCGCAGTTCCGCGGCGTGCGAAGCGGGCAGCTGTTCCACATCGAACAGCACGACTTGGTCGGTCATGGTGTCGTGCAAGCCGGCTAGGGCCAGCGTGTCGTCAGGTAGTGAGATGCCGCGCTGCGCGAGCTGTTCACGCACGGCTGGCAAGTTGAGCGCGTAGGCTGCCAGCCGCGCGTTGACGTCGCCGGCGTGGCCGCCGCAGGCGCCGCAGTCGAGCGCGGAAGCGTAGGGATTGTTAGCACTGCGGCTACCGTGGCCGCACAGCAGTAGTAGTCGAGCAAAGTCGCGCGTGAGGCTCATGTTGCGCAGCGCCCCCTCGGCCATCGCGACCAGTGAGTCCAGCGCCGGCCCGGGCAGCGCTTCAGTCGTGAGCGGGTTTGCAGCACGTAACCAGTGCGCACCATCCTTGCCCTGGAGCGAGACCAATGCGGGCCCGAACCCGAGCCCGGCGCTCTCGACGAAAGAGAAGCACGAGGCTGCCGCGTTCTGCACCGCTTTCCAGGCGGCCGTGACCGCTCGCGAGCGGCGAGCCGCCACCGTGCGCGCCGCGCCCCCCGCTTCTTGGGTTTCCAGCGGCGGGACCAGCAGCACCGGGCAGCGCGCCGTCGGCTGATCGGCCTGCGCCGGCCGATGCGAAACTGGGAAGCCAAAGAAGCCAGCGAAGCCCAGCGTCTGGCCGCTGGGTGCTGCCGCTTCCAGGTGCCTGCGCAGCAATTCTGAGCGCACGTCGATGCAGAATACGGCCTGAAAGGTCGGTCTGGTCTCAGTCGCCTTTGCGCTGGGTGCGTGGCTGGCGAGCTTCGTTGCCAGTTCGCGCTGGTAGCCGAGTTCGTAGGCTCGTTGCCAGCAGACGAGTGCCGCGATGCTCGGATCTGCTCGAAGGTGCCCGTGCGTGACTAGCTTGGCGACGGTAGCGCCCGGGACAGCGAGCAGTGCGGCGTCGTAAGCGAGCCGAATCGCCAGCAGGTCTCGCAGCGCGCTGTGTTCGCGCCCGCGCAGTACTTCTTCGCGCACCACGTACTGGGCGAACGCGGCCCAGCCGCCGATGAGAAACAGCTCGCGCTGAAGGAGCTCGGCGAGATTTCCGGCTCCGGGGGCGATTTGAGCTAGGCACAGCTCAATCGCCGCCCAGGCGTCGCTCGGTAGTTGCCGGACGAATTTGCGGAAGCCAGGTATTCCGAAAGCCTCAGGATTGCGGTCGTGTTGCGCACCCGCCTGCCAGGCCGCGTAGAGAGTCTCGGTTCGCCAGGGCAGTGTCCACGTTGTTTGGTTTGTATCGAAGTAGGCCGCGCACCACTTGGAGATCTCTTCGGTCAGGAAGCGCGTCCAGGTCTTGCGGCCATCGTGGGCGTCCAAGCCGTCGACCACCGTGCTCAGCGCGGAGCTCCCGGCGACGGGTGGATGCTCGAGAGCCGCGACTAGCTCAGCCTCGCTGAAGGCTCCTTCAGCCGCCAGCGTCAAGTCGGCAGGCGAGATGCATTCTTGCCGGTACAGCGAGAGGTAAGTTGACGCGGGCAGCAGCGGGGCCAAACCGCTCGTTCTCGCCAGTAACGCGCAGGCGTCTTCGAAGCGGGTATCGAGGTGACCCAAAAAGGGATTGACCGCGACGAAGTGCGCTAGCGGAAAGAGCGGGGGCACTTTCGCCATGGCTTCGTCGGCCGCACTACGAACGACGCTGGAATCGAGTTGAGGGGGCAGAGACTTCTTGGCAAGTGATTGGTTCATGTTCACGCGACCTCCGGCAGTGCGACGGGCTGTTGGGTGGTTGTCGAGCTGCGCGGCCAGAGTCGCGCGAGCAGTCGATTGGCGTAGGTGGCAACGTAGAAGCCGTTGAGGGCGTGCACGTAAAGCACGCGGCCGAGCGGAAGTCTGCCGGTGCGCCAGAGCAGCAGTTGGAAGGTGAACAGGCTGACGAAGAGCGCTGCGGCTGCCAGTTGTACGCCAAGCACCACCGGCGCCGTGGGCTGGACCGGCACCAGCCAGGCGCTCACCACATGTAGCCCGAGGCCGATGAGTCCAAGCAGCACGGCGACACCCAACCCGGCAAGCGCGCTTCGCAATGTGCCGCTTACCGACCAGAGGCGCGCCAGGCCGTAGCTCAGTGAAAGTCCCAGCAATACCGTGAAGACCCAGGCGTGCTGGTCGTCGCTGCTGTCCACGAGCGAGAGGCCGGTGGCGAGCGCGGACACGATGAGACTGCCCGCCAAGACCCCAAGCGAAATGGCGCCGCGACCCAGTCGGACCGCGGCGCGCGGAACCGCCCCGATCGTGCTGCCTGCCGTCAAGAAGGTGTACGCCTTGTAGAGCGAGTGGGCGACGATGTGCGCGAGCGCCAGCCCGAAAGCGCCCAGCCCGCACTGCAGCAACATGAAGCCCATTTGCGCGATCGTCGAGAACGCCAGCGCTCGCTTCACGCTGGTTTGAGCCAACATGACCGTTGCGCCGAAAGCGGCCGTCAGCATGCCTACGACCGCGAGGGCCTCGAGCACGTGGGGGGCGTAGGCGAACAGCGGGCTCAGGCGAATTACCAGAAATCCCCCCGCGTTAATGATGCCCGCATGCATCAGCGCCGACACGGGGGTGGGAGTTTCCATGGTGTCCGGCAACCAGCTATGAAACGGAAACTGCGCCGACTTGAGCATGGCGGCGAACGCGAGCAAGAGCAGGATCGGGGTAAGCTCGTGGGTGTTGCCCCCAGCGGCAGCTGCGAACAGGCGGTCGAACTCGAAGGTGCCATAGGCCTGGTAGGTCAACAGCAACGCCCCCGCCATCGCCAGATCGGCGATCCGACTGATCACGAACTTTTTCCGTGCTGCGAAGACAGCGCCCGCTCGCTCTGGGTAGTGGAGCAGCAGCACGTGGAGCGAGAGACTGGTCGCGACCCAAGCGACGAAGAAGAGCAGCAGGTTGCCTGCAACAACCAGGGTCAGCACGGCCGCGATGGTGGCGCACAGCCATCGCAAGAACCCGGCTTGGCGCTCGTCGCCTGCTAGGTAGTTGCGGGCAAACCGCAGCACGGCGTTGCCCAAGAAGCACACCAGCAGCGACATGACCGCAGTAACGCGGTCAAAACCCACGGTGAAGGCGAAAACCGCGTCAGAGCCAAACGGCGAAAATCGCGCGCTAATCGGGCCTGAAAGTCCAAGCGCGACGCTGGCGATGAGGGCGGAAAGACCTGCGAGGGCCGTGGCGGCGATCGCAACCTTGGCGACCGTGGCTGGACGACCACGCGCGGCCAAGGCTGCGCCGAAGGGCAGGAGCGGCACCAAGCTGGCCGCAATGACGAGAACGACTTGCATGCGCCGAACTTAGGTCATGCCCATGGTTAAGCGCGATGACACACTATTCATCAATTGAGTTAATATTCTAAAACATGGCTTTCTTGAACTACCACCACCTGCGCTACTTTCGCGCTATTGCGAGCGAACGCAGTCTACGCGCTGCGGCGGACAAGCTGAAACTCTCGCCGCCTGCGCTGAGCATCCAGCTCAAGCAGTTGGAGGACGCGCTGGGTCACAAACTGCTCGAGCGCGGGCGCGGCGGGGTGACGCTGACGGAAGCTGGTCGCCTGGCGCTCGACTATGCCGAAACCATTTTTCGCGCAGGCGAGGAGCTGACCGACGTCATGCAGCACGGCCTGCGTGCGGGGCGGCGCGTGGTCCGGGTCGGGGTCGTGGCGACCCTCTCCCGAAACTTTCAACTCGAGACGTTTCGCCCACTCTTGGGCCGCCAGGACGTCGAGCTGGTGGTGCGCTCGGGAGCGCTGCGTGACCTACTTGGGTTGCTCCACACGCATCAGGTGGACTTGGTGCTCTCGAATCAAGCGGCGCCGCGCGACGCCGAGACCCACTGGCACAGTCGCTTGTTGGCGGAGGAGCCGGTGAGCCTGGTCGGCGCCCTGCCGTGGAAGCGGAAGAAATTTCGCTTTCCAGAGGACTGCGCAAGCGTGCCGATCACGATGCCGAGCCTGGAAAGCAGTATGCGCGTGGCCTTCGATCGCTTGCTGGACGAGGCTAACGTTCGCCCGATCATAGCCGCAGAAGTGGACGACATGGCAATGCTTCGTTTGCTGGCGCGCGAGAGCACGGGCTTGTCGCTCGTGCCTCAAGTCGTCGTCCGTGACGAAATTTCTCGCGGTGTGCTGGTGGAGAAGCACCGGTTCACCCGCATCAAGGAGACCTTCTACGCGGTGACGCCCAGCCGTCGCTTCCCGAACCCACTTGTTCGGGAGCTCGTCGAAGGTCGAGCAAGCTCGCGGCGCTGAGCGACCGTCTGCGTGATTCACAGCATTCGCAGCTCGCGTCGCCGTTGGACGTCGCGTTCGACGGCGCGAGACGCGCGTTCGACGGCGCGAGCGATCACCGTCCTCAGGTCGGAGTCGATGTCGCGTATCAGCACTTGGCCGGAGGGTCGCAGAGTTAGTTCAAGCTGGCACTGCTTGTCGACGCCGCCGCGATTGCCGTTCGGGTCATCGAGCCGGACGGTTGCGCTAGCAATCAGATCGCCGAAACGGCCAAGCACGAAGCGTAGCCGTTGCGTGATGTGGTCTCGCAGCGGAGCGTCGACGGCGATTCGTCGTGTCTTGATCTCGACCTTCATGCCTGCTCCTGGCGGTGGAGCGGCCGAGCGACGTCTCTTGCAAGGTGTTTGAACGCTGTCATGCGGAGCAACTCCTGATTGGGCACCGTCAGGAATCTACGCGCGCTCCAAATTCGATCAATTACGAAGTCCGGTTCTGAGATGTAGAGCAAACGTCCAGGTATGACTCGTGCTTGTTTTCTCAACTGTTAGAAAAAAACGACATAAAGGTCCCAAACTTTCTTGATTTACAACGTGTCCCCGAGAGCTAGTTTCAAGGCCATCACATGGTTTCCCAAAGCATAGGCAGCCCGCTGCTGTGGCTCGGCTTCCTCGTATTCGTCGTCGCCATGTTGGCGATTGATCTCGGGGTCTTTCATCGCAAAGCCCACGTCGTCAGCACTCGCGAGGCCCTAACCTGGAGCGGCGTATGGATTGCGCTGGCGCTCATCTTCAACGTGGGCGTCTGGCAGTTGTTTGGTGCGCAGCGCGGTGTTGAGTTCTTGACCGGCTACGTCATCGAAAAATCCCTGTCGATTGACAACATTTTCGTGTTCGTCGTCATCTTCGGCGCATTGGGCATTCCCGCGCTGTATCAACACCGCGTGCTCTTCTGGGGCATCTTGTCCGCGCTGGTCCTGCGCGCCGGCATGATCTTCGGAGGTACGGCCCTATTGAGCCGGTTCCATTGGCTGATCTACGTTTTTGGCGCGTTCTTGGTCTTCACGGGCTTGAAGCTGTTTTTGCAGCGCGGAGCGGCGGAGGACACGAGCGGCGGATGGGCCCTGCGACAGGCTCGGCGTCTCATTCCGTCCACCGATAAACTGGACGACGATCGCTTCATCAGTGTCGAGAATGGCCGCCGGCTAGCGACTCCGCTGTTGATGGCGTTGCTCTTGGTGGAGGTTACTGACGTGCTGTTCGCGGTCGACTCGATTCCAGCGATTTTCGCTGTCACGAGTGACCCGTTCATCGTCTTCACGTCGAACATCTTCGCGCTGCTCGGCCTGCGCTCGCTGTTCTTCTTGCTGGCCGGCGCGGTCGACAAGTTCCGCTACCTCAAGGTGGGGCTGTCGGCAGTGCTGGTGTTCGTCGGCACCAAGATGGCGCTCGTGGACTTGTACAAGGTCCCGCCGGCGTCGTCGTTGGTCATCATCGCAGCGCTGCTCGGCGGTTCAATCGCGGCGTCGCTTTGGGTATCTGGTCGGGAAGCAAGTCGCTTGCCGGTGGTTTGAATAGAGAAAGGAAGTAGGAGGAACATGTCAATCTGGAGAAACGTTTTGATTTATGCCGATGGTCGTCCTGAAGCTCAAGTTGCGCTGACGGAGGGCACGCGTCTCGCCGCTCATGCCGACGGCCGAGCCACAGCGCTCGACGTGCTCAGTCAGTTACCTTCACGCATTCCGCCGGGCCTGCTGGCCATGGCGCAAGATGAGCTGTTGGAACTGATGCAGGAGCAGCGCACTGAACAGCTCCAAGAGGACGTGGACGGTCTGCAGCTGCTCAAGCCGGCGACGGTCAAGGTGACGCATGGTAACCCCGCGTTCGAGCTGATACGTCACGCTGCGAACGGTCGCCACGACCTGATCGTTAAGGCTGCACGCGGGCGAGACGTCCGACATCTCACCAGCTTTGGCACGACCGCGCTCCACCTCGTGCGTAAGAGTCCGGTCCCGGTGCTCGTGCTGAGCCCGGAAAGAAGCTTGCTCGAGCGACCCAAGGTGCTTTGCGCTGTCGATCCGTTGGAAGACGAGACGATGGTCGACCTGAATCGACGCCTACTGGCGGCGGCGCGAGGGCTGGCCGAAGTCTACTCGGCGGACGTTCACGTGGTGCACGTACTCGATGCCCACCGAATCGGTGCGTATAGCGCGTTTCTAGGAACGGATGCGTTTGCGCAGTTTCTCCAAGGCTGGCAGCGCTCGGTCGCGAAGAGCCTGGAGACCCTCATCGCGCAGGAGCTGTCCGGGCTTCCGCGAGTCCATGCGCACCTGCTCGAGGGCGATCCGTCGGACGCTCTCGTCAGTCTGGCCGCGAAAGAGAGTGTGTCTCACCTGGTCATCGGCAGCGTGAGTCACAACGAACCTGGCGCGCTCGTCGGCAGCCTGGCGGAAGACGTGCTGTCGCGCGTGGAGTGCTCGGTGCTCACGATGAAGCCCGCAGGCTTCAAGACGCCAGTCACACTTCGGGGCACAGAAGCGCTGGTCGCCTGAAGTCGACTCACCCTCGAATCGTCGCGGCAACGAAGTCGGGGCCGGCGAGCGCGAAGACGGCTCGCCCTCTCACCGGGACGCGAGGGCGGCCTGGACCCGCTTACGCAACGCAGGCACGCACATCTCCTCGAACCACGGGTTCTTCTTTCTCCAAATCGCATTGCGGGGCGATGGATGGGGCAGCGGGAAATGCTCTGGTTGGTATGCCGCAAACGCTCGGACGGTCTCGGTGTCTCGGTGAGCGTCGGCTTGCGCCGTTCCGCGAGATATCGGCCTTGCGCGTACGCCCCGATTAGCAGCGTGAGGCTGGCCCTTTTCAGAGTAGGAAGAATGCGCGGATGCCACAGGGGCGCGCACTCAGGGCGGGGAGGCCAGCGGCTCCGGAACGGAGCACCTTCGGTCCAGCTGGCGTGTAATTTATCTTATGTTAACGAACACTTAGCGAGATTTGCGAGGTGAGAAGCGTCGCATGACGTTGTGGGCGGGGTCAACGGCAGCTGGGCGAGCTCTC
>JBBRMI010000217.1:0-12744 GCA_038230915.1 Polyangiales bacterium
AACAGGAAGGCGGCTTGTCATTGGTCTCATCTCAGCTGTTGAGCACGCCCGCCGATCCTGGCTTCTGGCTTCGTTTTCGCTCCGGTCCGGTGCTCACGTACCAACGTACGCTCCGCTCCGGTCCTCGCGAAAGCCTCGCCAGAAGCCAGGCTTGGCGGGAGGGCAGCTGAAAGATCAGACCAATGCTCAGAGGAGGCGGGAAGGCGGGAAGATTCTGATTGTTCGAGCAAGCGCTTGCGGCCCGATCGCTGCCCCAAGGGCCGAGCTTGCCCGTACCACCCACCCCAAATCTGAGGCTCGCCCTTCCCGTCTTCCTCTGACCATTGGTCTCATTTTTTAGCCGCCCACCCGCCAAGCCTGGAGGCTACTCCGGCGGCAGTGCGTCGATGGCTCCTGCTTCGTCATGCGCGATGCGCGCGAAGCCAGGTTGAAGTGACGCCTAAGCGACCGGGGGGGGGATGGCCACCCAGGCGTCAAGGGGACCGTAGCACGCACAAGCCTGCCCGCTCCGGTTTCTTTCGGGATGGTGCGCCCGCAGTGACTCGACCTGAAACCGGCCGGCGTCAGGAAAACCGAGCTTCGTTACGCCCTAGCAGCGATTCCGAAGCCAACCGGAAACCGTCGCTGCGCTTTCATACAGGGCGTGAGCGATATCCTGATGATGACTCTGGGCGTACTCGCCGGTGTCGTGGGGTGTCTCGCGAGGCCCTGCAAACCTGAAAACTGGGCACACGTCAAAGCAGCTCGCAGTCAGCTTGAAGCCCTACCGGAAAGCGTGCGCGCGCCAGACTTCGAGTCTGCGCCCGTGTCTGAGCCTGGTTTTGCCGACGGCCTGGCTGCTGCAGCTACCTGATTTCAACGCCTACGTCGCGCGACCCATCCCAAGAGCAACAAGCCGCTGAGCAGCATTGAAGTGCGGTTGGGTGCTTGGGTGCTGCCCGCTGCTCGACAGCCGCAACCGCCGGCGTCGCTCGGCGCGGCGTTCGTGCCGCTCGTTCCCGCCGCCGGTACGGTGGTGCTGGTACCGGCCTCGCCGCTCACCGCGACCTGACCCGCAGTACCGGGGGTACCGCCGCCAGTCGCGCCGCCGGCGCCAGCCGTCGTGTCGGCCGTTCCACCGCCGCCGCCCGTTCCCGGCGTGCCCGCCGTTCCCGCTGCAGCGCCGCCGCTGCCCGCGCTCGCGCCAGCGCTGCCGCCCGCGCCGGCGGAACCGCCCGCGCCCATCAGGTCCTTCTGCATCGCGGCGTAGACTGCGTTGGCAATCACGGTCAAACCCGCGTCCGTGACGTGCTCGCCTTCGCCCTCGTTTTTCGGATCCGGCGGTTGCTTGAACAGCTCGGAGTGGTGGAAGAACGGTGCGTAAAGGTCGATGATCGGTAGGCTGTACTTCGCCGCGACCGCGTTGACGCTCGGCAGCACGTCCAGGGTCTTCACGCCCTGATCGGGCACGTCGCCTTGGCCGTTGAGGATCGGAACGGGTAGCGAGACGAAGATCTTGGGATGGCTCGAGAGCGCCTGGTAGCGCTTGACGAGGTCCTCATAGCCGTCCTGAAAACCTTGCAAGGTGAAGATCTGCTTGGCCGCCTTGCCCAGACCCCAATCGTGCCGGCCCCACGAGCCGATGACCACGACGTCGGGCAAGAACGCGATGCTCTCTTTGTAGCCGACGCCGTCACCAGCGTTGGTGCCGGCGACGTACGGATGCGTCTCGGCGACCGTGTAGCCTTGCAGAACCGTCGCGCAGCAGTCGCCGAAGTTGCGCACCTCGTATCCCGAGCCGAGCAACGTCTGCAGCTGGGCCGGGTACTCTTGGGCGCCAACTGGCTGCGCCTCGCGGTTGGTGGCCGGGAAGGCGTGGCTGTGCGTGGTGTGCTCGCCTATACACGCGACCTTGATCGGCGCAGCGGCGGCGCTCTGAATCGATAGAGCGAAGCCGAGCGTCGGGACCAGTAAGGTAGCTGCAAGTCGGGTGTTGAGCGCGGGTCGGCCTTGAGGCATTGCGTCATGTTAGTCGTATGACGCGTTGCCTGGGGGCCAACGTTCTTGCGAGCTCGCCGCGTCGAGCTACCCACCTTGGCCCTCAAGTGCCTGAAATGTAGGTCCGTCAGTTCATCCCGAGGGGGTGCAAATCAATGCGCTTGAGGCACACAGAAGCTTGGCGCTCGGGCACTTACCCTAAGTGGTTACCTGGCCGCGTCAGCTCGTCCCGCTGCTTCTGCTCGCGGGCTGCAACGGGCAAATCGACGGACCTTTGCCCGGCGGCGCGAATGGTGTGGGGCTTGATGGCAGTACGAGCACGGGTGGGGCGAACGCTTCGGGCGCCGCCGCGACGGCCGGCACGTCGACCGAGCTCGACTGCAGCAAGCCGCAGGTCCCGCCGGCTCCGCTGCGGCGTTTGACACGCGAACAATACGTCAACGGCGTGGCCAGCAGCCTCGGCGTCGACGTCGACGCGGCGGCGCTCGCCGCCGATCAGCGCGCTGGCGCGTTCGCAAGCAACTTCTCGGCGGCGATCGACGACCTGGGCACCGAACAGTATGCGTCGATGGCCGAGGCCGTCGCCGGCAAGATCGGCGACTTTAGCAAGTTCGATGCGTGCGCCCAAACCGCCGACACCGCGTGCGCGACGAAGCTGATCGAGAAGCTAGGCCGTCGGCTGTACCGGCGCCCGCTCACGCCGGCCGAAGCGGCGCGCTATCAGGCGCTCTACGCCGGGTACAGCGCGCCGGCCGCGGGCGGTTTCGCCAACGGCATGCGAGTCCTCGTGCAGGGCATGCTGCAGTCGCCCAGCTTTCTGTATCTGGTCGAGCCGGCGGCGCCAGCGGCTGCCGCCGACCGCGCTTTGAGCTCGTTCGAGCTCGCGACGCGGCTGGCTGGGTTCGTGTGGAACTCGACGCCGGATGATCGGCTGCTCGACGTTGCGGCGTCGGGCATGCTGCAAAGCGACGTGGAAGTGCGGGCGCAGGTCGAGAGCATGTTGGCTGACCCGCGCGCCTCGGCGACGATTCGCGCCTTTCATCGCCAATGGCTCGGGCTCGAAGCCGTCGGGGCGCTAGCCAAAGATCCGTCGCTGTTCCCGGGGTTCGGAGTCGAACAGCGCGACGCCATGCTCGACGAGACGCTGACCTTCGTCGATTATGTGTTTCGTTCGGCCGACGGCAAGCTGGAGACGCTGTTGAGCGCGCCGTACTCGTTCCCCAAGCCCGCGCTGTTTTCGATCTACCGGCTGCCCGCCGGCACCGCCTCGGATGGCGTCACGCCGGTCATGTTGAATCCGGCCGAGCGCGCCGGCGTGCTGACCCAGCCGGCGTTTCTGGCGGTCAACGCCCACGCCAAGGTGAGCGCGCCGATCAAGCGCGGCAACGTCGTGCTCAAGAACATCCTGTGCTTGACCACGCCTTCACCGCCCGAGGGAGTTAAGACAGAATTGCCGGACGCAGCCATCCCCACGACCCAGCGCGAACAGGTCAAGCAGCACGAGATGAATCCGGCCTGCGCGGCCTGTCATCACGGCATGGACGGCATCGGGCTCGGCTTCGAAGCCTACGACGCCGTCGGCGTCTTTCGCAGCCAAGACGCCGGTCTTCCTGTCGATGCCAGCGGAGACGTCACCGGCACGTCGACGATCGACGGCCCGTTCAACGGCGCGGTCGAGCTCGCTAAGAAGCTCGGCAAGAGCGCCGAAGCGCGCGCCTGCGTTACCCAGCAGTGGTACCGCTACGCCGTGGGGCGTCCCGAGGCCAGCGCCGACGGCTGCGCGATACAGTCTCTGCGCGCCAGTTTCACCGCGTCCGGCGGTGATCTGCGGGCGTTGGTCGTCGCGATCGCGACCAGCCCTGGCTTCCGCACCTGGGGTGTGCCGGCGAGCGCGGAGGCGGCGCCATGAACCGCCAAGGTAAGACCTCGCGGCGTGCACTGCTGGCTGCGCTCGGCGGCGGCTCGCTCTTGCCGTTCGTGCCGCTCTTGAACGCGCACGCCGCGACCGCCGCGCCCCAACGCCTGATTCTCTTTTTCACGCCGCACGGCGCCGTCAACTCCGCGTGGCGCCCGACACAGACGGGCACCAACTTCACGCTCGCGGATCGCGAAATCTTGGCGCCGCTCGAGCCGTTGAAGAAGAAGCTAGCCGTGCTCTCGAACCTGAAAATGTGGGTAAAGACCCCGCATATTGGCCATACCGAGTGCATGGGGCCGCTGTGGACCGGCAGCGTCTGCGGCAGCGACGGCCTCGCTCAGTGGGGCAACGGGCCCTCGGTCGACCAATTCTTGATCGATCAACTGAAGCCGCCGACCACGCTGCGCTCGGTCGAGACAGGCTTCGGCTGCGGCGGCAACTCGCCGGCGACGCGCCCGATTCTGCGTGGCGCATCGAGCCCGTTGCAGCCGCAGGAGGATCCGAGCGCGCTGTTCAAGACACTCTTCGGCAAAGTGTCGGACGCCGCCGCCAAAGAGCGCCAGAGCATCATCGACCTCGTCAAGAGTGAGGTCACCGAGCTACGCCCGCAGATGGCACCGTCCGATCAGCTCAAGCTCGACGCGCACCTCGACTCGGTTCGCGCCCTGGAGGCGCGGCTGGCGGCGCGCAACGCGCTGTGCCAGGGCCCGATGCTGGGGCCGGTCAGCGGCAGCGGCTGGGCGCGCGGCCCCGACGTCGCCGAGCACCATTTCGATCTGATCACCGCCGCGCTGGCCTGTGATTTGACGCGCTTTGCAAGCTTTCAGTGGAGCTTTGCCGACAACGACGGCAACTCCTACCCATGGCTAGGCATCAGCGAAGCCCACCACGAGCTTACTCACCAAGATCCGAAACAGTATCCGGACACGGTCGGTAAGCAGATCAAGATCAAAAACTTCTACGCCAAGATGTTCGCTTCGCTGTTGACCAAGCTCGACGCTGTGCCGGAAGGCAACGGCACCTTGCTCGACAACAGCATCGTGGTTTGGGGCTCCGAGCTGGGCGACGCGTTTTCACACAACCCCGAGCCGACACCGTTCATCGTCGCTGGTGGTGGTGCTGGTGCGCTACGCATGGGTCAGCACCTCGATTGTCAGGGCGCTTATCACAATCGTTTGCTCGTCACGCTGTGCCAAGCGCTCGGCAAAACTGACGTCACGAAATTCGGTCTGAGCGACACGGGCCAGGGCCCGCTGCCGGGACTACTGGTTTGAGGCGTTCGCCGCAGCAGAATCGTACAAACGCGCTGGGCTGATCGAAGCTCGCAACGCCGGTGAAGCGCTGCTCGCCTAACGCCCGCGCCGATTGGCCCACCGAAACTGAGCCGCGCTCCGCCTTCTGGGTTTTGGGCGCGGATTTCTCCGCCCCGGAATCGCCACGTCCTAGGCCTTGGCGACGATTTCAGTCCGGGCGCTGTACAGGTCCCAGAATTTCTGCGCGACGACCGCGCCGTCGAGGTTGCCGTGGCCGGTGTCGAAGGCGCTGCCCTTGACGGTGCCGGTGACGATCACCTCGCCGACGTACACGTCATCCGCCTTGAGCTTGGCGGCCAGCATACCGACGACCTTGTGCTTGGCGGCGTTGCCCATCGCCAAGCCCATCAATCCGCGCTTCGCCGACACATCGTTGATGTTCGGGTCGTCGAACAAGAGGCCGCCGTTGGTGACCAAAATGGCGCCCTTGGCTTGCTTCAGATCAGCCAGCGATGCCTGGACTGCGCTCAAGAGGCCGGTGACGGCGACGTCGAGCGCGCTGTGGATCGCGGCCGCGTCAGCGCTCAACAGGTCGCCCGCGGCGCTCGAGTAGGCGTTCCAATGCAGCACCGAAATGGGGCCGAGCTTTTCTCGCACCTTGCCGACGACCGCCTTAGCGGCCGTGGAGTCGCCCAGGTCGGCCACGAAGGCGTCAGCCGTGACACCTTTGGCTTCGAGCGCCTTCACGCCAGCCGCGAGCCGGTCGGCGTTGCGGCCAATGAGCGCGACCGCGAAGCCTGCCGACCCGAACTTTTCGGCCACTGCGGTGGCGATGCCGGGACCAAAACCGCCCACGATGATCGTTTTTGCCATGGTCGACGATGCCTAGCGTCAGTCCGACGCGATCGCAATCGGCTTAAGTCTCGCGTCGTTCGACGCGTCGTCCCCAGCTAGGCTGCCTGGCACGACGATTGCTGATGGGGTGGTCCTCAAGGAGGTAAGCATGCCAAATACAGTTGAAAGAATCGTGTCTGGAGTGATGGGAGCGGCCAAGGACGTCGAGGCCGGATTCAAGGGCCTGACGGGGGTGTTCATGCACCTGATGGAGGAGCACGGAAAAGTGGACGCGCTGATCAAGCGCGTCGGCATGAGCTCCGACGAGGCGGTGCGAGCGAAGCTGTACCCCACGATTCGCAGCGAGCTGATGGCTCATGAAAAGGGCGAGCTCAAGGTCGTGTATCCCGCGCTGGCCCAGTATCCGGAGACAGCAGCGATCGCCTCGGCGCACGCCCATCATGCCAGCGAAATCGAAGCCGCGATCGCCGAATTGGATGCGCTGTCATTCAACAGCCCGAGTTGGCCGCCGGCCTTCGAGCGACTCGCGAGGCTGGTCAACGAGCACGTGGAACAAGAAGAGAGTACCTACTTTCCGAAGGCGCAGCAGGTGCTGGGCGAGGAGCGCGCCAAGCAGCTCTTGCCCGCGTTCGAGGCCGCCAAACACAGCTGACTTCAGGGGTCATCGCGCGGCGCGGCGAAAATCGTTGTCAGCTGACCGGCTTTGCCGAGCGCTCAGCCTGCGCTGTCGGTGCGGTTCTCGCCGCGTTTGCCTTGCGCGAACTCGACCGCGTAGCCGTCGGGATCGAGCGCGGTCATCGAGCGCTCCCACGGCTCGTCGTGGGGCGGCTCGTGAAATTCGATGCCGCGCGCCTTCAGCTCTTCGTAGAGGCCGTCCAGATCATCGGTGCTGAATTCGACGTGGATGCCGCGCTTGTGCGCGGGGGTCAGAAGCTCTGCGCCATCTCTTCGCGCTACATCGATCGACAAGAGCCCGATCGTACCGCCGCCAGCCCCAGGCGCCTTGATCATCGCGAACGCCGGTGCCGCGTTCACCTTCAAGCCGAGCCCCAATTTGCCGGCGTAAAAGTCGATCGAGCGCTGCACGCTGTCGACAGTGAGGGTCAGGCCTTCGAATCGCAGCTTGTCGGTCATGTGCCTCCGCGGGAGTGGTACGCCTTGTCGCCTTCGAAGCGCGCGTTGCTGGTACGGCGCGGGCGGTCTAGTTTGATTCGCGCATGGGCAAAGCCAGACTCGAAGCGTTCAGCGACGGCGTGATCGCCATCTTGATCACGATCATGGTGCTGGAGATGAAGGTGCCGCACGGCGACAGCTTGGCATCACTCGTGCCCGTCGTGCCGGTGTTTTTGAGCTATGTGCTGAGCTTCGTCTATCTCGGCATTTATTGGAATAATCACCACCACATGCTGCACATGGTCAAGCGCGTGACGGGGCGCATGCTGTGGGCGAACTTGCACCTCTTGTTCTGGCTATCCTTGGTGCCGTTCGTCACCGGATGGATGGGCGAGAATCACTTCGAGACGATCCCGGAGGCGCTCTACGGCTTGGTGCTGCTGTTCGCCGGCCTCGCGTACGTGATTTTGCAGCACTTCATCATCGTCTCGCAGGGGCCGGACTCGCCGCTCAAGCACGCCGTCGGGAGCGATTGGAAGGGCAAAGTGTCGCCGGTCTTGTACTGCGCGGGCGTCGGTGGCGCCTTCGTCCACCGCTGGATCGCGATGGCTTGCTACGTCGCCGTCGCTTGCATCTGGGTGGTGCCAGATTTGCGCATTGAGCGCGCGCTCGTGAACGATTCGGAGTGACCCGCGGCGCCCTGCGACGCCCTAAGCCTGTTCGTCGATCCGGCGCTGAGCTCATATGAACTCATCCGCGGATCGCGGACTGCGTCGTCGCAGGACCGCGCTCGCGGCTTACTTCTTTTTGGCCGGCGCCTTCTTGGCAACCGCCTTCGTCGCTGGCGTCTTTTTGGCCGGCGCCTTCTTGGCGGCGGGTGCGCCGGCGCTGCGGGCGTGAGCGGCTGCGGCTTTTAGTTTCTTGGCGTAGTCGGCCGCGGGCGGCAGCTCGGCCATCGTCGTGACGTCGACCATTTCGGGCTGCATGTCCTGCCAGATGCCGAACTTCGTGTGCTTCTTGAAGGCGGCCATGCTCGCCAGGATCTTCCCGGACAGCTCGTAGAACGGCACGTTCCACTTGATGGTTTCAGTCGCGTCCGGGCAGGCCTTGTGGATGCGCTTGCGCACCGCCACTAAAAGCGGCTGCGCGAACGGAGCCGCCTTGGCGATGTAAGCGTCGACGCGCGGATCTGTCTTCATCGACAGAAGTTAGCGCGCGCGACGCCTGCGACCTAGCGCGAACAAGATGCCGAGCGCAGCCAGCGCCGAGGCTGCGCCTTGCGAGTGCTTGGCGACACCGCAGCCGGAGCTGTCTTGGGTCGTGGCGGTGCCAGGGTTGGTACGCGTGCCCGCAGTTCCGGGCGAGCCCGCGGCTCCGGTGGTGGTGGCTGTGCCGCCGGTCGTCCCTGCGCCGGCGGTGCTTGCGCCGCCGATCCCGACGCTGCCGGCCATGGTGACACCACCGGTGCCAGTCGTGATGGCGCCACCGGTGCCACCCGCTCCTGCCGCAGCACCACCTGCGCCACCGCTGCCGGCCGCGCCACCCATACCACTGCCACCAGTGCCGTTCGGGTCGAAGATCGGCATGCCCGGATCAGCCGTGATCTTCAGCTCGGCGCAGTGATGGTAAAAATAGCCGCCGCCGGTATTCCAGCCGTGCTGGGCCATGAACTCGATCACCTGCAAGGTGCAGCGGTCGCAGTTCACGTTCGGCAGCTTCACTTTTCCGACCCATTTCATCGGCATGGCGACGTCGTGCGGAAACAGATGGTCAGCGAGCACGGGGAAAACGGGGTTTGCCGCGAACTCCGCACTGGCGGATTGCACGCCAGTCGACATTCCCGGCGGCAGGATATTGCCGTCCTTGTCCTTCACCACATTGTCGACCGGGAAGAACTTGCCCTGCTCGGCCTGGCCCCCCACATAAATCTCCGAGAGCGGATGGAGCGAGAGCGCGATCCGGTAGAACCCCGGGTGAGAGGTATTGGTCTCGTCCAAGCTGATATCCAAGTCGTGCCCGCCCTGCGCCGCGGTCGGTGTCGCGGCCGCGGTCGTGTCGGGGCCGCACGGTGGTGCCCCTTTGCCGTCCTTGTCAGCCGGCTTCACGGAAGGTGGCGTCGTCAACCCGAAGTGCGCCGACGCCGTCGCCGTGCTGAGCAGTGGCAACGCGGAAACCAAGGCGACAAGCGTATAAGAAGCTCGCATGACATCTCTCCTGCGCCGAATCCGCGGCGCGCACGAAGCCTGACATGTCCCGATTGGGTCAGGCAGTCCAAATGCTTCACCAGCATCACCAGTTAGTGCCCTGACCGGTCGTGCTCCGTTCCGGATCTGCGGCCGCAATTGTAGCGTTTTTCAGGAAATCTGCCGCCCTGCTGCTCACGGCCCTGCCGATTGGGGGTTCCAAGCTGTAGGATGCACCCATGCATTCGGTGGGGCCGCCGCCCAAAGATCCGCTGACCGAGCCGGGGCCGTGGAATACCGTGGCCGTAGGTTACGACGAAGCGTTCTTCGACCAACTGCCCGAGCTCACGGAAGCTGCGATCGAGCTTCTGGCACCTGACCGGGAAGACACGGTGCTGGACGTCGCGACCGGCCCCGGCACGCTGGCGGTGCGGCTCGCGCCGCGCGTGCATCGCGTGGTGGCGATCGATTTTGCGGAGGGCATGATCGAGCGATTGCGTGGCCATGTCATGCGCGCCCACTTGCACAATCTCGAAGTGCGGCTGATGGACGGCCAGGAGCTGCTGTTTGGCAACGGTTCGTTCGATTCGGCCGTCTCGATGTTCGGGCTATTCCTGTTCGATGACCGAAAACGCGGGCTCGAGGAGATGTATCGCGTGGTCGTGCCGGGCGGACGGGTGCTGATCAGCAGCTGGGCCACGCCCGATCAGAACACCATCCTCGGTGTGGGCATGGAGGCGTTACGGGCCGCCTTGCCGGACTTGCCGCGACCCTCGGGACCGCTGCCCACGCAAGATCCGCAAAAATGCGAAGCGGAGCTGGACGCGGCCGGCTTCGAGCGAGCCCGCAGCCAGCTGTTCAAGGCGAGCGTTAAGTACGCGTCCGTCGAAGACTACTGGCGCACCTTCGAGCGCGGCGCGGCCCCGATCGCCCTGTTGAAGAACAAGCTCGGCGACGCCGCCTTCGCCGAGGTCGCCCCGCGCATCGTGGCTGAGCTGCGCACGCGCTGTGGCGACGGCGCGTTCTCGCTCGACTGCGCCGTGATCTTCACGCTGGGTGAAGTGCCGCGCTCGGCGGCTTGAAAGCCGTAAGAACGTCAGTGCGCGAGCTCGCGCAGGCGCGCAGCCTTCAGCAGAAGGTAGTCACGCTCGGGCACGCTCGACGTGAGCGCTGCGGCGGTTTGGTAGTTCTGGATGGCGGCGGCTGGGTCGCCGGCCTTTTCGTACAGGTGGCCGCGCACGGCGGCCAAGCGGTGGTGCGTCGCCACGCGCGGATCGGCGTCGAGCGTGGCGAGCAGCTCGAGGCCCGCGCGCGGTCCGTGCACCATCGCGACCGCGACTGCTTGATTCAAGGTCAGCATCGGATTGTCGCTCATCCGCTTCAACAAGCCGTACAGAGCCAGAATCTGCGGCCAGTCAGTGTCTTCGGCACGCGCGGCTTCGTCGTGACACGCGGCGATCGCCGCTTGCAATTGATACGCGCCGACCGCACCTTGCGCCAAGGCATGACTTACTAGTGCCACACCTTCGTCGATCGCTCGGCGATCCCACAGCGCGCGCGCTTGCTCGTCGAGCGGAATCAGCTCACCGCTCGGTCCCGTGCGCGCGTGACGACGCGCGTCGGTCAGCAGCATCAGCGCCAGCAAGCCCGCAACCTCGCCGCTGTCGGGCAAGAGTCGCTGCACGGCGCGCGACAACCGAATCGCTTCGGTCGAAAGGTCGACGCGCTGCAAGCTCTCGCCGCCACTCGCCGCGTAACCTTCGTTGAAGATCAGATACAGCACGTGCAACACGGCTTCCAGGCGTTCGTCGCGTTCGCTCTCGGTCGGCATCACGAAGCCGACCTCCGACTTTTTGATCAGCTGCTTCGCGCGACTGATGCGCTGCGCCATCGTCGCTTCCGGTACCAGGAACGCACGCGCAATCTCGGCCGTCGTGAGCCCGGCCACCGCGCGCAGCGTGAGCGCGATCGCGGACGTGCGGGTGAGCGCCGGATGGCAGCACATGAACAACAGCAACAACGTGTCTTCCTTCTCCGGCTCGTGCTGGCTGTCCGGCGCCAGTACCAGTTGTTCGTCCGGCGACGCTTCAGCGACGAGCTCGGTTTCGCGGCGCCGGCGCGCCACGTTGGCCCGGACTTCGTCGGTCACCCGGCGCGCGGCGACTTGAATCAGCCAACCGCGAGGGTTGTCGGGCACGCCGTCGTTCGGCCAGTGGCTGGAGGCTGCGAGCAACGCCTCCTGCACTGCGTCTTCAGCCGCCGAAAAGTCGCCGTAACGGCGCACGACCGCGCCGAGCACCTGCGGCGCCAGCTCGCGCAACAAGTGTTCGTGTGAATCAGGCATGCGCGCGCCCAAGTCGCGCGGCCGTCGTCTCGTTCACGCGTCGACCGGCGGCGCGCTCATCACTTCGCGCACCTCGATCGGAATGTGCATCGGCTTACCGCCGCGGCCCGGCGCGGCCGAAGCGCGCGCCGCGATCGCGTACGCTTGCTCGGGCGTCTCGACGTGGACGATCCAGTAGCCGGCTAAAAACTCTTTGGCTTCCGCGAACGGGCCGTCCGTCACTTCCGGCGAGTTGTCCTGCTTGCTCGCCCGCACGATGCGTGCCGCTCCGGGTGGCGCCAATCCCTCTGCACCGACCAGAACGCCTTCGCTCTTCAGCTCGCCGATAAATTGCTTCATGAAGCCGATGTGCGCCTTCAGCTCGTCCATCGACAAATGCTTCAGGCCCCAGTCACCATCTCCGCGCGGCGCATTCATCATCAACATGAACTTCATTTTCGAACCTTTGGGTCGGCGCGCTCCAACCGCGCGCCTTCTTCCGGAGAAGTCGGAGCCGACCCCGCATTCTCGACCTCCCCGCCCCGATTTCTCAATAGACTCGTAACTGTAGGAAATTGCGAGAGAATTGATTCGTGTGCCGCCGCCGCGCCCCCGCCCAATCATTCATCACATTTGGGGCTGCCGCGCCGCAGCCTCTGATCATTCGCCACATCCCGTGCTGCCAAACTGCAGGCCGCTTGCAGAAACTGCCGTAGCGTCGTGGGGCCGCTTTGCGCGACCGCTTCGGGCTGCTGTCGGACTGGTCGCCCGTGCCGAGCACCTCCGAGATTCACAGGGAGGACGGGAGGTACGCGAGGCGAGAGTTTGGGGGTTTGAGACGGACGACGTCGATAGACGACTGCGCAGTTGCCATTCGACACCGCACGGCTCGAGCAACAAGAACCTCGCGGACCTCCTGTACGCCCGTACTAGGAAGAAACTGGCGGCGACGCGCCCCAGCGATACCCTTTCATCGCGTCAGGGCGGCCGCCGTGCCGTCATGAGGGACCCCTCTGTTTGCTCGACCGCGCAGCGAGCAGCGCACCGCGGAAGCCCCCTTTCCGATCGCGAAATGACTGGGCATGCCAAGCCAATCACGACGCGCGGGTTGGCCATACACGC
>JBBRMI010000218.1:0-12717 GCA_038230915.1 Polyangiales bacterium
ATGCCCGGAATACGCACGACGACTTCATCATCGTGAACCGCGCGGCGATCATCGCGCTCGCACAAGAGCGGGTCGCCTCGAGGTCGTGCCCAAAGCCGAGCGAGGCCGAGCTGACGAACGGGATCCCCGTCTTCCTCGACCAGCTCGGGGACGCGCTGCGACTGGCACGGTTGAGTCGAGGACATGAGCACAAGGAGCTTAAGAAGACCGCGGGCCGACACGGGCAGGATCTTCTCCGCCTCGGCCTTACCGTCGCTCAAGTCGTTCGCGATTACGGAGACGTCTGTCAAGCGATCACCGAATTGGCCGTTGAACAGAAAACAGCGATCCCGGCCGACGACTTTCAAACGCTTAACCTGTGCCTCGACGATGCCATTGCCGAAGCGGTGACAGAGTACGCGCGTCAGCGTGAACGATCGATCGAGAACCAGGGAACTGAGCGCCTTGGTGTGCTCGCCCACGAGCAGCGCAACTTGCTCAACGCCGCAATTCTCTCATTCGAAATGATGTCGAGCGGTCGCGTCGCTCCGGGCGGCAGTACGGCCGTGGTGTTGGGACGAAGCCTGATGGGTCTACGCGACCTCATCGATCGCTCGCTCGCTGACGTGCGTCTCGATGCGGGGATAGGGCGTCTCGAGCCCATTTCGGTGGCAGAGTTCATCGAGGAGGTCGAAATCGGCGCGCTGATCCAGTCGCAAGCTCGTGGCTTGTCTTTTGCCGTTACGTCCGTCGATCGCACCGTTACAATCGAAGGCGATCGGCCTGTTCTTGCGGCTGCAGTTTCAAACCTGCTTCAGAACGCGTTCAAGTTCACGCGCAAACAGGGCAACGTCTCGTTGACCACACGTGTAACCGCCGATCGCGTTCTCTTCGAGGTGGAGGACGAGTGCGGCGGCCTCCCGCCCGGGAAAGCCGAGGAGCTGTTCCTCCCATTCGAGCAACGGGGCGCCGATCGCAGTGGTGTCGGACTCGGGTTGTCCATCTGTCGCAAGGCAGCCAAGGCGAACGCGGGCGAGCTCCATGTCCGCGACCTTCCGGGTAAGGGTTGCGTCTTTACCCTCGATTTGCCGAGGAAGCCGCCGCCTCCGCTATCGCTTGTCGAGAGCGATAGACAGGACGTCGCTGCGGGTGCCGCAGGCGACGCGGCCATGCCGGAAGCCGGGACGCCGAAAGCTCTCAGATCATGAGCCACGGAACGTCGCATGATAGTGCACGACTCGGGCGCGTCGGCTGCGGCGACTCTTTAGTACACTCGTCTCGACCGTTTTGCCGTCGTGCGTCACGAAACCGCATCGGGCCGTCCGCCGGCGCTACGCGCGCTCGCCAGAGGCGCTCAAGGTGCTACTGGCGTGCGTGCCGTTCTGAGCAGAACCTAAAACTTTCGCCTAGAATGTTCCTGCGACTTGAACCCCGCTGGAGGATCCAATCAGCGGGGCGAGGGTAACGCGGGCCTTCTCGCCCGCTGAATGGCTGTCAGCGCTTCCCTTCCAGAGGACCATCGTAACCAAAGTGCCGGCCACCAGGGTGCCAGCGCCGATGAACGCGCCAATCGACAGATTCGTGAAACGATCGACATCCGTGAGATCGCCCGCGAGCGCCGCGCATGCAGCGGGGCGTTTGGAGCCCGCGCAGAGGCTATTCTTTGGAACCCCCGTATCCCCTTCCGCCTCAACGTCACGTCGTGCCGAAGCAGCATTGTCACTGGCGCTGTTTCTCTTGACGACGAAGTAGGTACCGAGCCCCGCAGCAGCTAGTGCGGCAACCCCACCGCCGATGATAACGGGCACGCGAAGTCCAACCTCCCCATGCTGCGCTGTCACGGATTGTGGGTGCACGTCTCGAGGCGCAGGAAGCTGCGAAGCGGGCTTGGTCGCCTCGGATCGGGCCGCGGTCTTTTCTTCTTCGACTGGAACAGCGAGCGTGAAGCTGAGGTGACTGCCCGCCGATACTTGGAATGTCCGGCCGCTGGAGCGGCGGCCATCTCGGGTCGCGTACACGGAGTGTGCTCCGGGTTCGAGAAAGAACTCCCGCCCAAGCGGGCTCTCGCCGGCCGGCCTGTCGTCGACAACCACGGAGCTGCCATCCGGGGTCGCCTGGACCGTCACCGAACCGACGTGGCTTCTGCAGACATCAAGCTTCGCGCGCGCAGAGTCGCGCTGATCGGTCGCACTCGCCGGCAGATTCATGGTCAAGTATTGCCAGTGCTCGGCCGCATCGGCGAAGCGGTCCAGGCGCATCTCGAGCTCCGCCAGGCTGAGGGCGACGATGACCTGATGCCGCCGTGCCCATGATGCTGCGAAGGCTCTCCGGGCGGCATCGAGATCGCCGCGCTTGAGCTCGGCGAATCCACGCTCCATGAATTCGTTGGCGTCGTCCCTCTCGGCAGCAGGGGTGCTCGCTCCGGGGTCAGCCGAGGCCGTACCAGAGCCAGTCAACTGGCCAGCTGCGATGGCGGCACAGAGCAGGATGCGTTTCACGGCATGGAGAGGGGCGAGGCGTTGCATCGTCATGGGAAGAGTCGGTCCTCGCGGCGTGAGCGTTTCCCGAAATCGGTGCGTACTTCGGAAATGTGGGGGGTGGGACCTCAATGCGTCGATTTTCGGAAACGACCCAGGAAGAATCGCCGACACTACTGGGTAGAATGTCCCTTCCGTCTCCGGACCCCGAGCTAGCCGTCTTGATGGCCGGCACGCCCTACCGAGCGGTGGCTCGCCTCGCGCAAGGGGGCATGGGCGAGGTGTTCGAGATCGAGCATGAGCTGCTCGGCCGTCGGTTCGTGGCGAAGCTCCTTCGAAAAGGGCTCAGTGATGACGCAAGCTTCATCGAGCGCGTAAATGTCGAGGCGCAAGCGACTGCCCGGCTGCGGCATCCCCACGTCGTCGAGATCAAGGATTTTTGCGTCACTGCCGCGGGTCGTCCGTGCCTCATCATGGAGAAGTTGCATGGCCATACGCTACGCCGCGAGGTAGCCGACAAGGGCCCGCTGCTTGTTACCGATTGCGTGGATTTCGTTGCGCAGCTGCTCTCGGCGCTGATCGCCGCGCACAAGCTTGGCGTCGTGCACCGAGATCTGAAGCCCGACAACCTCTTCCTCCACCACCCGCTCGCGGCGCCCCGGCGGCTCAAGGTTCTGGACTTCGGGCTAGCGCGACTGATGCCAACGGCGAACGGCAAGGCCGCCATTCTGAGCGGCCATCACACGACGACGGGACGAGTCGTTGGCACCCCAGGTTACGTGAGCCCCGAGGCGCTCCTGGGCCAGCCCGTCGATCACCGCGCCGATCTGTACGCGGTTGGCCTCGTTCTATTCTTCATGCTGACCGGCCACGGCCCCTTTGACCACCTGCCGGTCGAGGCAACACTGTCGCACGCTCCCGTGCCGCCATCGCGGCTCCGGAACGACCCCGCTGTGCGCGAGCTAGACAGGGTAGTCATCAAGGCCCTGAAGAAGCAGCCCGACGAGCGATACCAATCAGCAGCCGAGCTCGCCGCGGATGTGGCAAACTTGCAGCGATCGCTTGCGGTCAAAGTCGAGGAAACGGTGGAGCAGTCCCATGGCAGCTGAAGAGAACCTCGCCCACGACGAAGCGCAAATATTGCGGGTGTATTGTTCGCGCGGTCCCGAAGCATTCCGAGTCCATGTGCATCCCGCTTGGGCGCCGCGGCTAGTTCGGCAGTGCGTGGACGAGCACTGGGAGGGAATAGCTCAACTCGACTTCGAAGAGTTGGCGCGCGCGATGAAGCGCGCCGGACTCTCGTACCACTCCCACACGACGACGACCGGCAGCGTGGAGCTCGAGGCCAGCGGCGAGGCCGCGATCGTCATGGGCAGGTGGCTCGCGAGCATGTTTGCAAGCGGCGTGCGGTGAGCGTCACCCCGCGGCGCCACGTAGTCGTTTCGTCAGAAGCGCAATGGCCCGGGTGTGAATCCGACTCACCCACGACTTGTGCATGGACAGCGATGCTGCGATGTCTTCCATCTTCTCGCCGTCGAAGTAGAAGCGACGCACGATTTGTCGCTCGTCCTCGTGAAGCGTCTCGATTGCTGCCGACACGACGCTGAGCAGCTCGGCTTCGGCATAGGCTTCTTCGGCGGTGGGATCCGCGGTGGCGGGCTCGCGCTCCCCGTCGGTGACTTGCGAAATGTCGCTCGCAAACCGCAAGCTCACCGCCGTCGCCAAGGAGGCCAAGTGCTGATCGAAAGCTGCTTCCACGGCAGCGTCGCTCTCCTTCGTACGCTTGAGGGCTTCGTCGGCCTCGCCCTCCGAGGTTTGGCGCGCCGCTTCGAGGGCAGAGAGTTTTTGGTGCAACTTGCGCGAAAGACGCGAAGCTTGCCGAACGCCGTCGTAGATAGCGCCGCGAATCCGATACGTGGCGTAGGCACGAAACGGCACATCCCGATGCGGGTCAAAGCGACGAGCAGCGTCGAGCAGTCCCTCGCGTCCAAACGAGAGCAGCTCGTCCTTCTCAACGCTCGCGCCCAATGAGCGCACCGTCTGATTCGCGATGCGGTCGACGATATCGAGCGCGGAATGGAACCGCTCGAGGGCTTCGGGTGCGTCAACTGCCATCACGGTTGCACCCTAGTGCGGGCGTCGCGGCGGATGCCACTCGAGTCGCCTGACCGGAAAGCCTCTGTTACTTGCCCACCCATGACGTCGCTTGCCGGGCTCAATCCGCGTCCGAGGGTTTGCCGACCAGCCTCGCGAGTTGCTGGCTCAGCACCGGATCGCTTTCAATGTGCTCGCGCAGTACTTCGCGGGCATGGGCGCGGGCTTCAGGGGAAAGTTTTGGATCAACATGGGCCATGGCCGCGTCGATTCGCTGCTCGACGTAGTCCTCGACGCGGAGCTCGCCCCGGCGGACCCGCTCGAGTGCCGGGCTAATCTGCGGGCCCACGGCTCGCAGAACAGCTCCGGTGCGCTTCGGGAGGTCTGCCATCGATTTACCTTACACCGTCTGTGCGGCTCGGGGGAGGGTTGGAAGCATCGCCAGGGCGGCGAAGGCGTTCGACATATCGCGTAAGAACCGGGTCGACGCGGAGCCGAGCCCGGAGCACCTTGGCCACCAGCCGCAGCTGCCTTGGCGTGAGACGGTCCGCAAGCGGGCCTAAGGCGTGCTGGACGCGATCGGCCAAGTACGCCCGAATAGTAATTTCCCCGCGGCGGAGCGCCCGCAGCGCACGCGAAGGGTAATCGCTTTCAGTCATGCAGTTTAGTCTACGCGGACGGGGATGTGCCGGCGGGGTGCCGCAGTGCGCGGGCCTTGTGGCTTACTGACCACGAACGAGGGTTCGAAGAGGACGATGGCGTCGCGACCGTGGAGGTCGTAGCTGCGGGTCGGATTCACCGGCTTGAGTGCGCGGCGACTCGTGGTGTCGAGGCCCAACTGCACGGCGCTGGTGCCGCGCGGGCGGCGGAGCAGGACGTGGGCGATGCCTTCATCGTCGGTGGTGGCGACGGGCTTGCCGTCGACTAACACGGGCAGGTGGTCACCACGGTCGGCGTGCACGACCACGGCGATGTCGTTCAAGCGCTTCTGGCAGCGGACGTCGAGCGTGAGGGGCTGCGCCGCTTGCGTGCCAACGGCACGTGTGCGGGTGAGCCGCAGCGGCGCTGGTTGTTCGGGCTGCTCAAACTCTTCAGGGCAGGTTACCACCACGCGGACGGAGCGGCCTTCAACCCCCCGGAAGTCGTGCGTGAGGCGTCCGTCTCTACCGGTGAACCCGAGCGGTTGCCCCTCGGCTGTGAGCCCAACGCCGGCAAGCGGCGTCCCTTCCTCCGTGAGGGCTCGAAGCTCGAGCCCAAACTTAGACGCCGCGTCGGGGGGAGGCGCTGAGGAGCAAGCCGACTGGCAACCAAGAAGGACCGCGAACAACAGGAATTTCATTTCAGGATCTCCGGGCAGCCGCTTGCAGGACTGTTTTTCGCGGTGCAGGTCGCGCTGAGGCGCCGAGACAGGAGTGAAGCGACTTCGGCATAGACGACACCGTCCGGCAATGATCCGGCAGCGCGATACTGCTCGGCCGCTTCTGCGAGGCGACCCGCGGATAGATTTCGCATAGCCGCTCGTGAAGCGCTCTCCGATGGTGGCGCGCCGTGCGCAGCCGCCTCCGGCTCGGGCGGCGATGGCGCAACCACGATGGTCGGAGCCGGGCTTGGCACGGCCGCGGAACTGGGGCTCATTGCACTAGCGGCCGCTGCTGCCTTGGACGGCGCATGGTGCGCAGCCGCAGGCGCACCCGGATGCGAAAGACGACTGGCACCGACGAGCGCCAAAGCCAGCACGAATGATCCGGCGAGCGCTGCCCCCACCACCAGTAGGGGCCGTTGCTGCGTAGCGAGACCAATGTGGTTCAAGAACAGCTGGAGACTGCTGGGCGCGACTGGCACCCGCGAAGGCCCTCTGGCTTCCGCGACAAACTCAAGCGCGGCGGTGGTCGGCGGGGTTAGCGGCTCGGGCGCGGCAGACGGCGACTCGGGCGTCGAGCTCCGTAGCGCAGCGACGTCGAACGCTGTCGTCTCTTGCGTCGTTAAGGGAGATAGTCGCGCGGACGACGTAGATAGTGACGTAGTGATTGGAGCTACCGATGTCGGAAGAGGCCGCTGCGGTTCCGCCCTGGCTTGCAACGCCGGCACGATGATGGGCTGCATTCGCACAGTCTCGGTGGGGCCGATGGCCCCGACGAATGGTGCCGGACGCTGGGGCACGACCGGCACGAGCCGCTCCGTCGCTTGAACGCCCAGTCTGGGGGGGACGAGCGGCGCCATGCGCTCCGTCCGTTGGTCGGGAAGCGGGGCATCGGAAACTGGTCGCGCGACGACAGGTGCTGTGTCCGCGGCCTCGAGCACCGTTGAGGTCATCGCGACGCTCGTCTTCTGGGTATCGGTGGGGAGACCCAGCGAGTAGTCGTTCGGCAGCGGGCGCGGTGCGCTGCTGGAGCGAGTGGACTGTCCGATATGTTCGTCGGGCCCCAGCAGCTTCACGCTCAGCTCGTATTCGCCAAGTCGTAACAGAACGCCTGATGTGATCTGAAGGCGGTCGCGCACCGGCTCGCCGTTGACCAGGAGCCGGCGGCCCCGATAGGCTGGTGTGAGCCAGACGTCGCTGCCCAACCGCTCGAGATGAAACTCGACGGCCGCCGCTCCAGGTGCATCGATGAAGACGTCAGCCTGGCGAGACGCTCCCACCAGGAAGGCGCGGTCCGTCTCGGCCTCGAGCTCGAGAATATGCCGAAAGCCGGCGCGGGAGACCTCGACGAAGATGGGAGCTTGGTGAGCGGCGAGTTGCGAATGAGCCATTGTGAGTCCTAGATGGCGCGCGCTTGGCGTGCGTTGTCGTGCACACCCGCTGGCAGATCGAGCCCTTGGGCATGAAGCAGTGGGAGGCAATTGGGGAGCACGCCCGTCGGAAGTAGCTCGCAGGGAATCGAGCCATCCGGTCGGCGCATACCGGGCACGCTCACGAAGATGTCCTTGATGGCGTAGCCACGTTGTGGGTCCGCCCCCACCACTTCCGTGATGTGCGTCACCATGCGGCGACCGTCTCGGAGCCGCGCCGTCTGGACGATGATATCGACCGCAGACGCCAGCTGAGCGCGAAGCGCAAACAAGGGCAGCTCGACGCCGCTCATCAGCGCCAGCGTCTCGAGTCGATTGAGGGTGTCGATCGGGTAAGTCGCGTGCACCGTAGCCAAGCACCCGCCGTGGCCGCTCGTCATCGCTTGAATGAGGTCGAGCGCCTCGCCGGCACGGATTTCGCCCAGCACAATACGGTCGGGGCGCATGCGGAGACTGGCTTTGAACAAGTCACGGATGGAAACGGCGCCTTTCCCGCGAGCGTCCGGTGGTCGGGTCTCCAGCTGCACGACGTGTTCCCGCTGAAGCTGCAGCTCACGCGCATCCTCGATGACGACGATTCGCTCGTCTTGAGGAATGAACGACGATATGGCGTTGAGCAGCGACGTCTTGCCGGAGCCGGTACCGCCCGCCACGACGACGTTCTGCTTGCCTTCAACCAGGACCCGCAGTGTTTCGGCTGCGTCCGGCGTGAGCGCGCCGAGCTCGAGCAGCCTGGCGAGCGTGAGTCGATCCTTCGAAAAGCGCCGGATTGCGACGGATGGCCCATCCGGTGCAATTGGCGGCAAGAGTGCTTCGACGCGCGAACCGTCCGGTAGACGCGCCTCCAAAATCGGTTGAGCTTCGTCGAAGGCTCGTCCGACGTACTGCGCCACCACGCGAAGCGCCGATAGTAGGCTTTCGCGGGGCTCGAAGCGCGCGTCGGTCCGAACGAGCTTGCCGCGGCGCTCGACGAATACCTCTGCGGCGCCGTTGATGAGCACCTCGGTCACCGAATCGTCGTCGAGAAAAGGCAGGATTGGCCCGAAAAAACCACGCAAAGTGGTCTCGTAGACGTCACGCGGAATCATGGCGCAATGGCTCCCGTTGCGATGTTGCTGCTTGGCTCGAGGAGCGCGAGCTCGCTCAAACGACTTCGCACCTCGGCGGCATGTGTCCCCTTAGGGGCAACGTCGAGGTATGCGCGCAAGTCCGCGCGAGCGGCTTCAGCGTCGCTCGGCGCTAGCAGGACCGCTCGCAGAAAGAGCGCCTCCTCGAAGCGCGGATTCCGACGAAGCAAGATGTCCAATTCAGCTCTTGCCTGCTCAGGTTGAGCAAGCCCGATGCGGATGCTGGCCACGAGCAGGCGCAGCGCGTCTTCGTCGGGATGTTCTCGAAGGTAAGGCTCGGCGTGGTCGAGCGCGGATCGCAGGCGTGAGCCGGCGATGCAAACCTGAAGAAGCCGCGGTAGGATTCGTGCTTCCGGGTAGCCGCGCTCCAGCGCGAGCGACAGGTACTGCTCGGCTCGAACGCTGTCTCCGCGGTCAGCCGCGCGGCGCCCGAGCTCGAACAGCCGATTGCGCTCCTGCGCCACCCCCTCGGCAGACGCCTCAGGGGCCTGGGCCCGAGTTGGTGCCGCCCCGCCGCAGGCGGTAGGGAGGCCGAGTAGGCAGGAGAGCAATAGCTGCTTGAACATTGCGGTTTTCTGACTCCGCAATGGGTGTCGGCTCCCGCCTCACGTCTGGTGCGTACTATTTTCAGAAATCGTTAGCCCGCCCAGACGTTCAATCCCGGCGCCTCCACAATAGTTCCGAGTACTTGCGGTAAAGGGGGCGCGCGTAAACGCGTGGATCTCATGGCCGGGATTATTGGCGCACCGGTCCAAGCTTGGACCCTACAATCCCAGCACGCGAAGTTGGTCGTATACTTGAGCCAGCACCGCGCGCGCGATCTTCCGCCCCACGTTGCCGTCCAGGATGCTTCGCGCAGTATCGACCGTGAGCGGCGCCCGCAACAGCTCGGCGTTGAATTCCGCGTACATGTTCAGCAGCACGAGGTTTGCGAGCATGGTGCCGCGCTCGCCAACGACAACGTCGCCCGGCACGGCCTCAACGAGCTCCCGAAAGAATGCGGCCTGAGGTGGATGCTCAGCCTCGAGCTGCCGCGCGACCCGCTCGGCTTCCGAGACCAGGCAGTTGAAAGCCATCTGCGCGGCACCGGCCAGCGACCTTCGTATCGCCCAGCTCTGTTCGACCCGGCCCGCGTCGCGTGTCGCATTGATGGCGACAATAATCGGTTGCAACCGCGCCGCCCATTCGCGAGCACTGGCGGCGTTCAACAGCTCGAAGCCGCGCTTGTCACTGCGACGTAGGATGGCCTCCGAATTCGCCACGAAGTCTCCCATCCTCGACACGCCGGAGAATCTTTGCATGTATTCGCGTGTGTCGATGCCGTTGATTCGCTCCTCGGCACGAGGATCGATGTCGCTCACCAGCACGACGCTCTCGCTGCATTGAGCCTGCCCCAGCTTTACGGCGAGTTCGTAGCAGTCAAACAGGATCACACGCGCGGTGATGGTGTGCGTCTCCGCGCAGAACCCGAGCGCCACGCGGTGACCAAACTCGAACGGATTAGGAAGAAAAGGGTCGCCCGAAACGGGCTCAGCGAAGAACACGAACGGGTTGGTTCGCGCGTCGCTACGCTCGTAGATCCAGCGCTTCAGCGGCTCCAAGAACGGCTGGCGCGCGATGTCCGGTCGCTTGGCGGCCAGAAAATTGACAGCTACACGCGCGACCGCGCGAAATGTGTCCTCGCTTCCGAAGCTCGTGTCGCCGTTGAAGGCGCGCGCCAACAACACCGGGCGCGGCGCGGTCTTCTCCGTAATCTCGAACGCCTTTCCCTCTTTGGCCTTGACGCTTGCCAGAAACGCCTCGCGGTCGAACCGACCTACGTGCTTGTACTCGCGGCGCTCAATGCCGTTCTCATCAACGTGTTTGCTCACCAAGAGTGGCTCGGCGCTTCGAACCTGGTGATCCTTATCGAGCCACATACGGTGTCCCGTCAGCTTGTCGGTGACGATGGCGTCCGGAACACGGCCGCGGTTGCGGCTTTCGACGCCGAGAATTGTATTGAAGTGCCGCAGGTCGGCCGGCAGCGACTTATCCAAACCGTCGCCGAAGTACTTTTGACAGGGTTGGCAGAGGATGCGCCGATCGTCTCGCAGGCCACCAAGGGCGGCCGGAAAGACGTGCTCCAGGGAACCGGCGATGCCGCCGCATAGCGAGTGGAAGACGCAGGAGTACCGACGAGCCAAGTCGTGCAAGGCTACTGACAGCCGAGGGCGTACGGCAAGCGTCGGCGCGAACCCATCCTTGTGATCTCGGGCTATTTCGGAGGCTTCACCGGCCGCTTTGACGTGGCTAGGTAGAGTTCGCGGTCGAGCGGACTCTCCAAGTAATCGTGAGCAAGCAACCTCACAAACTCACGAAATGCCGCCGGTTCCGTCGGGACGACCAATGCGCCCTTCCGGACCTCAACGGTCTCGCCGATGCGTTTCGCAAGGGCTTTAACGTCAGTCGGGACAATCTTCCGCCCGCTGCTGAGAACGATGTGCAACTTGCGCCGGAGGACAGAGTTGGCTGCGTCCTTAAGCTCCGTCCAGTCGTCTACGGCGAAGGCAGTTCGCTTGAACAGCTGCTCTATCTCGTCGTCGGTCGCTTCTCGAAACAGGTAGTCGATGTCCAGAAATCGCCGGACAACCTGCTCACTCGTAAAGTAGAGCTTCCCGCCAAGGTGCACGGCGTCGACGCGCCCACGGATCGCAATTCCAGGCTGAGCGTTGACCGTGAACCCATCGGGGTTGAACAGAATCACGCGTCCCTTCTTCAGCATCATGCTGGCGTTGACCGCCTGGAACACGAAGCGAGGCGTGGACCCTTGTTCGACCCCCACCAGCGCGACCGGTGGCGTTACTGCCGCTTGATCTGGCTTCAGCGATGCAAGGTTGCTCGGAGTCGCCTTGGCGCATTTCTGCAGCGCTTCAGGTAGGGTGAACTTGACCACAACCCGGCCTCCCGCTTCAGGGTGGAACGCCGGGGCATATTCGTGAAGCTCGACGTTGTCGAGGTACAAATCGGCGAACGTCTTCAGCGTCCCCGAAAGTGACTTTGCAGCTCTTGCGTCAAGCTCCAGCTGCCGGACTGATCGGTCCTTCTGAATGGCGAGTATCAGATCCATCGGCCCCTCCAGCGGGTACAATTCCGCATTGGAGCCAAAGGTAGTCCGACAGCTTGACCACGGACAAGATGCCTTCGCGCGGAGCCTTTTCCCGAGTCAGCAACAGCACGGGCCCGCCACTGTCGTTCTTCGCAGAGAAGAAGTGATAACCGGTCGCCGCAAGCAGTGGGTTGACGTGAAAAATCTGCTGTTGCCACATCACAACGCCCATCAGAATTCCAAAAACTACTAAGCCGGCGATGCTCCCTTTGGGTGCTGCGACGAGCGGCAGTGCGTAGGCGACGAGGAAGGCCAGTGGCTCGCTTTCCTTCGAAGCCAGGTCCTTGAATTCCATCCTTCGCGCCGGCTTGCGCGCCTGCACACCAGCCAGGAGCGCCAAACAGGTGATAGCCAAGACCAGTGCCACCCCAAGAAACCAGGCGCCCTGCAACCACTTCTTGTCACCGCAAAGCACCGCTGCCTGAACCAGCCCGATCGGAGCCAAGCTCGTAAGCACGAGCAGGAGCAGGGCCAACCGGGTCATCCCTCCATCGTTGCACCCGCGCGCGCGAAAACGCCAGAACGCTGCTCCCCGGTGTGACATTGTTCCGTCTGATCGGGCGCTGTTGGGCCCAGTTGTGTGAGTTTTTCCAAAGCCAGCGAGGGATTGAGCGGTCCGTCCCAGGCCAACTGGGCGCGCCCGCGCCATGTTCAATTCTCCGACGAGCGCGCATCAATCAAGCGGAGCGTGGAGCGGAGCCAAGCCCGGTACTCACTGGCTCCTGCAGGGGCCACCAGCTCGTCGAGCTTTCGGGTCGCGGCGCGGGCCTCCTGCCAGCTTCTCTGGGCCAAGGCGCCGTCAAGGCGGAGCCGGAGCGCCACCTGGTCGTTAGCCAGCCCCCGCTCGAGAGCTTCACGCTGGGCCCCAACGCGAGTCTGGGCGGCGGAGTCACTCGCGGCGCCGAAGCACGCTTCGGCGAGGCGGAAGCTCCTCGCAGCCTTGAAGCCCTCCGAGGCGTCGAAAGAGTAGCGTTGCTGGCGCGCGGCGGCAGCGTGCTCGGCCTGCTTGGCGGCGGTGCGCGCACTATCCGCGCCTGACTCGGGACAGCTCGTTTCGGACGATTTGAGCGCGATAGGGTCCAAGGTCTCCGCCCGTTGCTCGGTG
>JBBRMI010000219.1:0-12545 GCA_038230915.1 Polyangiales bacterium
CCGCCACAGACCGGCGCCTGGCGAGGCGGATGCGGGCGAGACGCTCAACCGATCTCGCGATGCAGCTGGCGCGACAGGCGCCGCGCGCCTCGCTAGCCCTGCGCGTGTCACTCATGCGCCCACAAATCCCTCCGGGGAACCAAAAAATCTTGATCGCTCTGTTTGGCCTGGCGCCGCCACGGCAGTTTCTGCGAGGTGGACTGCAGCGTGGCAGCCCCTCGATCAGCGCGGCGCGCGGCGGTAGGAGACTTTGGCGGCGGCCTCGTCGACGATCGCGTTGCGGGCTTTGGGGTCGCCTTCGAGCTCGGGGACGAGGATGAGGCGGTGGGCCAAGACGGGGCCGGCGAGGAAGCGCAGGTCGTCGGGCGTGACGAACGGGCGCCCCGCAAGCACGGCTAGCGATTTGGCGGCGCGGAGCAGGCCGAGGGTGGCGCGCGGCGAGGCGCCGAGCACGACGCGCGGGTGCGAGCGGGTGAAACCGGTCAAGCCGACGGCGTATTCGTAGAGGTCGTCTTCGACGTGAATGCGCGCGGCGATCGACTGCAGCTGCAGGACATCCGTCGGATTCAAGACGACCCCGACCGGCGGCGGCGCGATGCCGTGCGTGCGCAGCATGGCCACTTCGTCGCGTGGCGTGGGATAGCCCATCGGCACGCGCACCAGGAAACGGTCGATCTGCGCTTCGGGCAGCGGGTAGGTGCCTTCCAAGTCGACCGGGTTCTGCGTGGCGAGCACGAAGAACGGGTCGGGTAGCTCGAAGCGATCGCCTTCGATGGTGACTTGCCGCTCTTGCATCGCCTCGAGCAGCGCGGATTGCGTCTTGGCCGGCGCGCGATTGATCTCGTCCGCCAACAGCACGTTGGCGAAGATCGGCCCGGCGCGCAGCGTGAAGGTGCCGTCGCGCGGACTGAGCACGTACGTGCCGGTGATGTCCGCAGGCAACAGATCCGGCGTGAACTGCACGCGGCGGATCGAGCTGCCGAGGGCTACCGCGAACGATTTGACGAGCGTCGTCTTGGCGATGCCCGGCACACCCTCGAGCAGCACGTGGCCGCGCGACAACAGCGCGACCATCAGCAAATCCACCGCCGAGGAATCGCCGATGTAAACGCGCGAAACTTGGCGCTTGAGCTCCAAAAGGCGCTCGCGCGCCGCCTCGATTTCAGTGACCTGAAGTGCGTGCATCAAACAGCCCCGCAACGCTGCTCGATTTCAAGCACGGCCGCCATCAACTTTTTGCGCAGGGACTCGAGCCGGGCCGCAGGGATCAGCCGGCGCTGCTTTTTGACGATGCGATCTTCGATGATTCGCAGCTCGGAAAGGGCAAGATCCAGGTCGCGCCACGCTTCCTCGGACAGCAACTGGCGCCTTTGAATCTCGGCCAACACCAACTTTGCCGAGGACCCGCGGCCGAGGCTCAGCCGTTCGCCGAGCAAATCCAGCGCGGCCGCGCGCAGCTCCGACAGCCCGAGCGCGGCGTCGGTGCTAGGCGCCGAAAGCACGGCAATCCGCCCCGACAGCCCGCCCTGGGCGACGAGCGGCTCGGGCGTCGAATAGCGGGGCGTCGTGCGCGAGCGCGGCCGCGCGGCGTATAGCAGCGCCCAGGCCATGATCGAAAAGCAACCCACGGCGGCCAGCAGTAGTGGCAGTGGCTCCGGCAAGCCGTGCTCGTGCAGATCACCGAGCGCGTCGGCCAGGCTTTGACCGATCCCGGACAAGAACCCGCCGCGATCTCCGAACTGGCCCTTCTGCTGAAAGTGATTGGCGACGAAGTACAACTTGCCGCCGCGCTCCCCCCAGCTGTCCGGCTCGACCAAGTACGTGAGTAGTCCCTCGGCAAATTTCCGATTGCCCGGGTAGCGCAGCATGAGGTTGATGAACGCGGACGGGTCGCCCATTGCGAACAAGCGGCCGCGGTTCACGATGATGCCAGTCACTGCCAGCGTGGCGTCGGGCTCGCCGCGCGCGGCGATCGTCAGCACCGGCGTCAGGTTCGGGTGAGTGAGGGCAGTCGGATGGTTGGTGACGACGCTGTCGACGTTCTGGGTGATCGGGTGGCGGTTCTGCTCTTGGCCGGCGACGAGCTGCACCGACGGTTCGGCGATCGGCAGGTTGGGGTTGCCGCGCAGGGTCTTGGCGGGCGCGGCGGGGGCGCGTACCCGATAGATCTGAAAGCGGGCCAGGAACTTGTCGCCGGTGCCGTGATCGTCCAGCAGTGCGAGGCGACCGCCGGCACGCAGGAACGCGCTCAGCTCGGCGTAGTCGAGCGGTACGTCGGGGTGCAGGATCACGATGCCGTCCTTGGGTGACAGCTTCGAGTAGTCGAGCGTGGCTGCAATCTCGAGGCGGTCGCGGCCGAGGCGCTTTTTGGCGAGCTCGAACAGCTCGCTGCCGCCCTCCCACGTGGTGTCGTTCACTTCGAAAGCGGCGCGCGCCACGCGCACCACGCAAAAAACCGCCAACGCCGCCCCCAGCGCGCAGCCAAAAAGCGCGCAACGCTTTACGACGCGTAGCATCAGACTAAAGCCCGGGACGGAACCGGCCGCTTTGCTATTCACGAGCCCCGCGCACCATAACCCGAGCTTCAGCCCGCACCCGCAACCATTTCGGCCGGCGGCCCGCCCTTCGAGGCCAAGACTAGCGTGGGCTGCGTGCGCTAGGAGCTTGACCTTCCAGCTCTGCCGGCTACATTTCTGTCAAGGACCAAGTTTAACGAGCTTGGCTTCTCATCGCGAAAGCGAGGCCGCCCCCATGCTTCCTCCCTTCATCATCGACCAGATTCGGCGAAGAGAAGAGGAGGAGCGTCGGCGTATCGAGCGCGACCGGCCGCGCGTCGAGCTGCCCGTGGACGCCTACCATCCGGCGCCCCGGACGAAGCGGGACGAAGACGAGCCAGACGACCCGGACCGGGGTGTCGTCATTCTAGACCTCGGCTGAGCTTTCCAACCCCCCGATGGCGTTGTACAAGCCTCGGCGCCGATGCGCCGGCTTCTTCAATTAGTCATTCCGTGTGTGCTCCTGAGCGGTTGCTTCGGGCCGGGCGAGGGCGTGGAAGTCCCCCAGGATCAGATCTACTTCCCTGTAGGTCTGGCGTTGGACAAGGACGCCAAGCACCTGTTCGTCGTCTCCAGCGACTTCGACCTGCAATACAACGGCGGGGCGGTTCAGTCGTACGACTTGGACAAGCTGCACGACAAGCAACTCCCCCAGTTCTGTGCGGCCGACGCGGAGTGTGGGGCGGGCGCCTGCGAAGCCGGGTTGTGTGCCTGCCCTCACGGCGAGCGCGGCGAATCGGACCGGCTGCTGTACCCGGGCCGCTGTAACCCGATCGATCCCAAGCAGCTCCAAGTCGATACTGTGAAGATCGGCGCGTTCGCGACCGACGCCATCTTGCGGGCGCGACCGATGGTGCTCGATCGGGCCACCCAGATGATGCATCTCGCTGGCGGCGACGACGCGGCGCCCGAGCGGCTGTTCGTCCCGGTGCGCGGTGACTCGACGCTGCATTGGATCGATCTCACAGACGGCAAGCTCGAATGCGGGCAGCAGGGCGCGTCGAACGGCGCTTGCGACAGTCGTCACCGTGCCGGGGAGCACGCGACCGTCACTCCGCGCGGTATCAAGCTGAACCCCGAGCCGTTCGCGATCGACGCATCGGAAAACGGCGAGAACATCGTGGTTACCAATCAAACCACCGGCACGGCCTCGTTGTTCGTCAACGACTGGACGACTGACCCGCTACTCAAGTTTGCTCTCCATTCCGACAGTATACCGTCGCGACCGGTTGGGGTTGCCGCCGTTCCGCAGCCGCTGGCTGCGGGAGAGGAGGCCGATCCCTCCGACGCGTTCATGATGACTTTCCGCGACTCGGCGCAGGTCAGGCTGATCCGTTTCGCCCCGGACAAGCCCACGCCGGACGATACCAACCAAGATCGGCCGTACTTGGTCGACGGCAACGGTGTGGGGATCGACGCCAACTCGGTCGGTTCCGATTCGCGCGGCATCGCCATCGACGCTTCAGCGCGCGCGCTGGCCACGAGTCGTTGCGCCGCGACGGACACCGTGTGCATCGACGCGGCCAAGCTGGTGCCGCTGGATGTCTACGTCGCCAATCGCGCGCCCTCGAGCCTGCTGATCGGCCGCACCCGGCCGCCGCAGGAGTACCCGTACTTTTTCCAAACCGTTCCGCTCACGACCGGGCCGTCGCGCGTGGTCGTCGGGCACGTCACGACGCCGAGCGGTGAGACCGAGACGCGCGTCTTCGTTGGCTGCTTCGATTCGCGCCGCGTTTTCGTCTACGACCCGAAGCGCTCGCGGATCGAGACCGAGATTCTCACCGGGCGCGGTCCGCACGCGATGGTGGTCGATACCAGGCGCCAGCTCTTGTACGTCGGGCATTTCACGGATTCGTACGTCGGAGTTTACAGCTTGGATCTCGCGCACCCCGCAACCTACGGCACGATGCTCGGTACCCTGGGCACCCCGAAGCAACCGAGGGCCTCGAAGTGAAGTTGGCGGATTACGTTTTTCGCGCTTCGTTGCTGCTGGGCGCGGTCCTGCTGTGCTGCTGCTCCCAGCAGCAGGTCGCCGCGGAGTTGCGCTCGCTCTCCGGCAGTGAGGACGCGGTGTTTCTGTGCCGTGATGCCAACGGCGACGGTCACCCGTACGCAGACTGCCCGGACCGCGACGCGACCGACAATGGCAACCAAGCCAAGGCGCTGTCAGTGTTCGCGCTCGTCACGCAGACGGTGACCGACGAAGTGGCGGTCGTCGACGTTTCGGCCGGCAAGGTCGTCGACATCGATCCGAGCACGCCCGGTTACGGCTTTCTGCGCGTCGGTGGCCGGCCGGTCTCGATAGCTGCGACGCCCGGTGGTCGCGCCACGTTCGTAGCGACGGCCGACGTCGGGCGAAATGGCGTGTTTGCGTTGCCGACCAAGTGCCTGGGTGCGCCTGACAGGGATAAGGGCGAGCACCAGCGCGATCTAACGACCTGGCCTGCGTGCCGGCTCGACGAGACGCCGGGCGAGATCTCGGTGCTGGTCGAGCCGTTTGCGGCTCAACCGCCGGTCGGCTCCGCGGAATGCCGGGTCGATGATTATAGCGACGACGGCGACGAAGACGCCGCGCGCCTGCTGGACACGCCGCCTGCCGGCAACGAATGCCAGGCGGAGCTTCAAGGCGAGGGCGGCCCCGCTGGGCGGCGCAAGTTGCTCGTCTCCTTGCCGGACTCGGGTGAGCTCGGTGTGCTCGACGCGCAAGAGCTGCTGAATCTGCCGGCCGGTGCCTTCCCGCCGTGCCGCTTCGAACGGCGCTTGAAGCTTCAGGCCGACGTGCCGGCGGGCGTCACACAAATTCTCCCCGCAGATCTGACCGGTAATCTGCTCGACCCGGCCCTGGCCACTTGCGGTGACGCGGCCGCCCCCCAAGCGACGCCGCCCAGCAAGCGCTCGCCGCAGCCGGATGGCTTCGCGTTGGCGGACGATCGGCTGTACGTGGCCGATCGAGCCGCGCCGGTCATTCACGTCTTGGACATGAGCAGCGTCTGCGGCATGCAAGAGCTGCCCGCGCTGTTGCCGATGTCGATGCGTGAGCCGCAGCGCGTCGTGACCACCAAGCGTGTCGCAGTGAGTCCGCTCACCCCGGCGGGTCGGCGCTTCGTCTACGCGATCGACAGCGAAGACCAACCTCGCGCTAGCGTGATGGTATTCGACGTCAGCCCCGGTTCGACCGATCGCACGCCGCTCGTCCGAGGCGGTTCGCCCGAGCTCCCGAACGAGAAGCCCGACCGGTTGGATCTCGGCGCGGCGGTCGGCGGATCTGCGAAGGACGTCACGTTCGCGTACCGCGACATCCCGTACGTCGACCCCAAGACGGGCGTCGCGGAGTTCGGCGTCCGCTGCAATCCCGATCCGGCCGCTGACTTGAGCTCGCAGGGAGCGCTCGCCCGGACCAGCAGTGATTTCCTGGCTGGTGCGCGACCGGGCCTGTTGCGGGGCCTATTCGGCTTTATCCTACTCACCAACGGTTCGGTCGCGATCGTCGACGAAGATGACTTCGACCAGGATTGTCGACGACCGGTCAGCACCAACTCCGATTCGACGCCGGACTTCCGCGGCTGTGCGAATGACGACCCGAACATCGCCTCCTTCGTCGACGGCAATCAGCGCCGCACGGTCTCTGACGAGGTGAGTTGCCGTGTGGTCGAGCCGCATCGCTTCCGGGCGGCTCGCTTCGCCATCAACGACACCGCGGTGGGTGTCCGAGCGCCCTCGTTGCGCGACTTCCCGCGGCTGACGATGCCGAAGGCTGCCGCCGCCAGCGCGTCCGAGGATCGACCGCGGCTGCTGGCGGTGCCGTTCGCGAGCGCCGATGGCAAGAACGCTATCGACGCCGACATTTACGTCGGTAGCACCCGCTACAGCACGGACCAGCAGGCCGCCGATGTCGCGCCGATCGATCCGAGCGGCCGCGTCTCCGATCAGCTGCAGTCGCTCAACTCGGTCGTGCTGCCTCCGCTCGAGCCGCGCTCCTACGCTCCCGAAGACACGGTCACGGTCACGTACGAGGGCTCGTTGTTCTCGATCGCTCGTCCGGCTGGGTTTCTCGAGACGCACGTCGGAGAGCTGCAGGCCAAATTGAGCGATAGCTCGCTCTCGTACTGCGGCGCCGGTGTGTCCGACGTCGAGACGATGGCCGACTACGCGGCTCGCGACCTCGGGTTGTCGAAGGACCCCGCAGCCGCAGCCGCGTTTGCCGAGACCCACGCCGACTTCGTCCAGCTCACCTCGGCCGTGCCGCCCGCCGACGACCCTTACTGGCGCCACGCCATCGTGAGTCGCTCGGCTTGTCTGACTCTGTTCGGCGCAGCGGATGCCGACCCGCTGCCCGGCGCGCGTGATTTCTTGGTTCGCAACGCGTTCGCCGATCACCTCGTGCTCGAGTCGCGCGGCGCGGCGGCGCCCTGGGAGCTCGACCGTAACTCCAAGGCGGCAGACGTGAGGCGTTGCTTCCCGACCGCGCTGACGTACCGCGTGCGCGCCGGTAATCACTGGATCCTCTTGCACGGGTCGTCCGGCTTCAAGCACGACATCATCGCTGGCGCGGATGGCCACTGCGAGCGCAGTTGTGATCCGCTGCGGAAATGGAGCCGCGGGCGCGTGTTCGAAATCTCGAGCAATGCTGACTGCCGCGCAATCGACCCCGAGCGCGATCCGCTCGACCTGCGGGTAGGCTGCGCCGCCGACGGCGAAGTCGCCTGTGCTTACGACCCAGGTGCCCCCGGCAGCAGCCGCGGTGTGCAAATTGGCGATCTTGCCTGGAAGTGCGTTTTCAACGGGTTGAACGACCGCTTCGCGCTGTATCGCGGACGACTAGCGTCGCCGCGCGACGCCGTCTTCACCTGGCGCACCACCGGCGGCTTTAGGCCGCTCCTGATGAGCCTCACGCCGATATCGACGGTCGTGGCCCCGCAGTCGATCCAATTCTTGCGGCAGCCCGAGCAACTGGCGGTGGTCGACGGCGCCAGCCAGGGCCTCTCGCTGTTCAGCCTCGACAGCTTCAGCGTCGTCAGGCCGTCGCCCTTCTACTGAGACGCGCATGGCGGGCTCTCCGACGCCGGTCATGCTTCAGCACGCGGCGGCCAAGCGCGCCTACCCGACCGCGATCGTGTTCTTTCGGATGGGCGATTTCTACGAGATGTTCGGCGAGGACGCTGTGCTCGGATCCAAGCTGCTCGAGCTGACTTTGACCGCGCGCAATCGCGGTAAACCCGATGAGATCCCGATGGCCGGCGTCCCGCATCACGCCGCCCACGGCTACATCTCGCGGCTGCTGGAGCTCGGGCAACAGGTAGCGATCTGTGAGCAGATGGGCGATCCGTCCAAGATCAAGGGGCTCGTGCCGCGTGAGGTCGTGCGCGTCATCACGCCGGGCTTGGTGACCGACAGCGACCAGCTGCCGGGCAATGCCAACAATTTCTTGTGCGCGATCGAGGTCACGGCGACTGCGGTCGGCGTCGCGTTCTATGATCTTTCAACCGGTGAGCTACAGGCCGGCAGCCTGCCTGACGTCGCGCGCGTGCTCGGCGAGCTGAGCCGAGCGGCGCCGCGCGAGGTGCTGGTCGGCGCTGCGGAAGGCGCCGCGGAGGCGTGTGCGTCGGCGTTGGCAGCCGCGCGCAGCCTGCCGCGGGTCGCGGTGCGCGAAGACGACGCGCTGTCGCCGAGCGAAGAGTCCGCGGCGCTGCGCGAAGTCGAAGCCGACGCGGCCGGGCTAGCGCCCGAGGTACGGCGCGCGGTGGCGCGTGCGCTGCGCTTTGCGCAGGTTTGCTTGCCACGCGGGCGCCTGCCGGTACGCCGGATCGCGCGCTTCGAGCCGTCGAGCACGCTGCTAATCGAGCGCGTGGCGCAGCTCCACTTGGAGCTGACCGAGTCGGTGTCCGGGAACAAGCAGGCCACGCTGCTGGGGGCGATCGACGCTACCTGTTCGCCGGGCGGGGCACGGCTGCTGCGGCGACGTCTGCTCGCGCCGCTGACCGACGTTGCGCGCATTCGACGCCGGCACGATCAGGTCGAGCTATTTGTCGTCCACGCGCGCTTGCGCGAGTCGCTGCGCGCGGCGCTCGACAATCTTGGCGATCTGGAGCGACTGAGTGTGCGCGCTTCGCTCGGCGAAGCTACGCCGCGCGATCTCGGCGGGCTGCGCGACGGCTTGCTGGCGGCGGCTTCCGCCGTGGCAGTCTTGAGCGAGCTGCGCGACGCCGAGCTGTGCGAGGTGTTGGGCCTGAGCGCCGAACCGATCGACACCGTGCCAGAGCTGGCGCGCGAGCTCGGCGCGGCGTTGGTTGAACGACCGTCGCCGCTCGGCAAGCAGGGCGAGATCTTCCGACCCGAGTTCGACGCCGAGCTGTGCGAGCTGGACGGCCTGCGCCGCACCGGCACCGAGCGCATGGTCGAGCTCGAAGGCCGGCTGCGCGAGAGCACTGGCATTACCAACCTGCGTATCCGTTTTACGCGGGTTTTTGGCTGGTACATTGAGGTCAGCCGCGGAAAATCCGGCAGCGTACCGGCCGAATTTCGACGCAAGCAGACGGTCGCGACCGGCGAGCGCTATTCACTGCCGGAGGTCGACGAGCTCGCCGACAAGATCAGTCACGCCGAGGAGCGTCACCGTGAACGCGAGTTGGCGCTGCTGGCGGAGCTGGTCCAATTGGCAGGCAAGGCCGCGCCGCGGATCGCGCAGTTGTCGGAGCGGCTCTCGAGCTGGGATGTTGCGGCGGCGTTGGCAGACATCGCGCATCGCCATGACTACGTGCGGCCCAAGGTTGACGATTCGGACCTGCTCTCACTGCGCGACGCGCGCCATCCGGTCGTGGAACGCATCTCCGCGCGCGGTAAGTTCGTTCCGAACGACGTCGAGCTCGATCTGTCGGGTGAGCGGCTATGGCTCGTCACAGGGCCGAACATGGCGGGTAAAAGCACCTTGCTGCGCCAGGTCGCGCTGTGCGCCATCTTGGCTCAAATGGGCAGCTTCGTGCCCGCCCGCGCTGCGCGCATCGGCGTCGTCGACCGCGTGTTGTCGCGCGTCGGCGCCAGCGACAACCTGTCGGCCGGTGACAGCACGTTCATGGTCGAGATGCGCGAGACCGCCGAAATTCTGCGCTCCGCGACGCGCCGTTCGCTGGTGATCCTCGACGAAATCGGGCGCGGCACGAGCACATTCGACGGCTTGTCGATCGCCTGGGCGGTGGCCGAATACCTGGACGAGGTCGTGGGCTGCCGCGCGCTATTCGCCACGCACTATCATGAGCTCGTCAGTTTGGCTGAGCAGAGCGCGCACGTCGGCAGCTACAGCGTCAGCGCGCGCGAGCAGAATGACGACGTCGTGTTCCTGCATCGGCTCGTGCCCGGCGCTGCAAACCGCAGCTACGGCGTGGCCGTCGCGAAGCTAGCCGGCTTGCCCGAGCCTGTGCTGGCCCGCGCCCGCGCGTTGCTCGTGATTTTGGAGCGCAAGGATGACGGCGGCACTGAGCGCCGCGCCAAAGCCGGCAAAGCACCGCAGCTGTCGCTGTTCGGCGACCGCTCGGCCGAGTCGCGCAGCCAGATCGAACTGGTCGAGACGTTGCGCGCGCTCGATCTCGATCGGTTGACCGGGCTCGAGGCGCTCAGTCTGCTGCAGCGCCTGAAATCCAAGCTTTGAACCAAGCTGCTAGCGCGCTGCGATCCAAAGCCGTCCGCCGGTCTTGGTGGTGTCGCCGACACGCAGCGTGTTTTGCGGCAACCATCCGAATTCGACACTGCTGAACTTTTCGAGCGTTCGCACGCGCACGCGTAGGTCCGGGTTGGCGCGATTGACGAAGCCGCCCAGGTTGTTGATGACTTCGTTCATGGCGTCGAGGATGTCGGTGCTCGGTTCGGCCTTCACTTGTTCTTCGATGGCCGCGGGCGGAAACCCGAGCAAGCGTGCGCCGAGCTCCACGCCGCCGCGTCGGTCGAGCAAGATCGCGCCGACTTCGCGGTCAGTCGAGTCGACGATGCGCGACACGTAGAAAGCGTCCAAATCTAGCGGCAGGTTGCCCTTTTCTTGGCGTAGGCCGGCGTCGACGCCGAGTAGTTGTTTCAAGCACGTCGCGACGTCAGCGTGCGTGGGCATCGTCAGGGCTGGCTGGGCGAGCGTCGCCGGCTCGACGGCGTTGGGCACGGCGGCTGTGGCAGGCATGGCGCCGGCGGCTTGGGTGCGCGCTTCGCCCATCCCAGCCAGCGGCGCGGCTGGCGATTCTGCCGGCGCGTGCGGCGGCGCGCTCGGACGTTGTGCCAGCGGCGCGGCGCTCGGCGCGCGAGCCGCGGGTCGCAGCGAAGCTGCCGAATGCTCGCGTCGCGCGGCAGCGCGCAGTGCTGAACGGCCGTGCTCAGCGGGCGGCATCTGCAGCGAGCGCCGCTCCAGCACCGCCACGCGCCCGCGCAGCGCTTCATGCAGCGCGCGCATCGTAGTCAGCTCGATGCGTAGCTCGCCGATCGTCGTCAGCAGGGCGGAGCTGGTTGTGGCGCCCGTGTCGCTGCTCGAGTCATCTTGTTGTTGGACCCAGTGCTCACCTTCCAGCTCGAACGCTCGATCGGTGCCATCGTCGTCGCCGATCAATAGGTCGAGTGCTTCACGCACCAGCGAGGGGGCGCAGCGTTCCTTGAGGTGGCGAACCACGCTGTCGGTTCCGTTGACGCGCCGTCGCTCGGGCCGCAGCACGTGCTGGTCGATCGCGACGAGCCTCGTGACTTCGAGCATCCAATTTCCACGCTTGCGCAGCAAACGCAGTGGCTCGTTCAGTTCGTTCAGTTCGTTCATCGCGGCTTCGTGCTCCTCAAGACCGCTTCAACGGCAGAGTCGTGGCTGGCCTTTAAGCACTTCCAGAATCCAGGACACGATTCCTGAAACTCGGACGTCGCCGCGTAAACACCGCTGGTTTTAACGCTGATTCGCAGTTGGTTCGCCGGTTGCAATACAGCTCGGCGGAGCGCGGCCACGTTGCGCGCGCTCCTACATGACTAAGCCCCATCCCTCCTCGTTCATGAGCCAACTAGTGTGCGCAATGACGCAACTCGGCCCGCGTTTACCGAGCTTTCCGTGTCGGGTACTCGCCTACCGCGAATCCGTGCCCAGCGGTCTGTGCGGCAGCTACGTGAGCCTGTCCGGGGAGAAGACGGAGCACATCATCGGCTTGTTGTCGCACCCGCTCGGGTGGGAGACGCTGAGCCGGTCGCTCGATCACGACGTGCCGTTGGCGGAATCACGCGGCCTGGTCGAAGGCGCCTGTGAGATCGCTAAGATCGTCGCCGACGCTTTCCGTACGCGATCGCCGGAAGCGTCGGCGTCGGTGGTCGGCTTGCCGCTGTTCGCCGAAGGCATGGTCAGCAGCGGTCGGCGAATCGAGCTGCAGGCGGCCGACGTCGCGCTCGGCGGCAGCCTGGTGCTGCTGGTGCTTTTTAGCCGGTCGTACGCAGCGCGCCCGGCCGTGCGGAGCTCCGACTCCCCGATTTCAGGAGGAGCGGTGTGATGTCTGTTTTGGGAAAAGAGACAATCATGCGAAGCGAGAGCGATCCACCGCCGCATCGCCCGTGGCGCAGGCCTGCGGCCGTAGGCCTACCAATCGGTACCTACAGGCGCCTACGCACAGAATCCAGGATCCGGGAAGGCGCCGTCCAGACGCCTGGACTCGAACCGCAGGACGACGCACTCCGAATCGCGCTTTTGTCGCAAAAAACAGCCCGCGCCGGCCATGGTCCGGCGATTGCAATCTCGCAACCCTGCATTCCGAAAAAGAAGGCCACATGAAATCCATCACCCTCCTCCAGAAGCTCCTCTTCCTTTGTGGCTTTGCGATCGTGACGACTATCGTCCTCGGTCTGTCTGCCTCGCGAGACGTCGTCGAGGTGTCCGCAACTGCAAGTCGCATCGCAGTAATCAGCGGCGTGCAGCGATCGCAAATGGATGCGTACCGGATGCATCGCGGCATCCGCGCCGATGTGCTGATGATCGTCCTTGCCGGGCTCAAC
>JBBRMI010000220.1:0-12493 GCA_038230915.1 Polyangiales bacterium
GATTCTTTGCGGCAACTCGGGTAGCTCTCTTCGTCATCGGGGTGTCTCGGTTGGTTTTGGTGGAACAAAAACAACTCGGAACACTCCCGATTTATTTCCATCATCCCGCTACGTTGCGCCTAAAGGATCTGGGCATGACCCCGAATACGACTACCAGTTCTACGACGACCGGCGCATCGAGTCGTTCATCGAAGAAAACTACGACGCGGACACGCTCGAGCTATACAAGAGAATCAACATCGGCGCGGCGAAAGCAGATTTCTTCAGGTATGCCGTCCTGTACAAAAAGGGCGGCGTCTATCTAGACATCGACAGTCTTGCCCCAGCCAAACTCGATAGCTTCATCGCGCCTGATGATCGAGCCGTCATTTCGACCGAGAGCAACCTGCTATACTATGTGCAGTGGGCCTTAATCTACGAACCGGGGCACGCATTCTTGCGCAAGACACTGGAGCATGTCGTCGACAACGTGAGAAACAAACGCTTCCCACATGACATTCATCTGATGACAGGGCCAGGCGCCTACACAGCAGCCATCGAGGAATGCCTGAGAGACGACCCGCACGTCGAATACAGGGAGATGGGCATCGACTACGACAAGGCCCTGAAATACAAATATCCAATGGCCAAGTTTTTCCTCTATGGCTTCCGGAAAAAGAACCATTGGCACAAGGATCAGCAGCGCCACGTGATCTGATCGACGCGGGGGTCGAGCGGATCAGGGAATCGCAGCGGACTTAGAGTGCTGAAGCCCAGCTCTGCTTCGAGCTCAGTCGCATCGAGACGCGCGCGAGTTTTGGCCCAGTAGGCGGGAGCGGGCTTGAGGAAGCGAGCGCGCGGCTAGTAAGGCATTGATGCGGATCACTTCGGCGAGCTGGCGCTCGGAGTCCAGGCTGTGGAGCTTGCAACCGGGGTTCAGGGCTTTGAGCCGCTCGGGATCGGGATGTCGATCCCAGCGGCTACCGCTCGGCCGCGCGCAGGCCTCGCGTAGGCCGCAGGCCGAGCACAGACGGCGGTGGGCATCCCATCGAGCCGCAGCCGTTGCATGATCAGCCGCCAGGGGCCTTTATCTACCCCCTGCTGGGGCTTAAGTACCAGCAGCGGGAGTGGTGTTTGGTTGAAGTCGAAATCGTTGAGCAAGTCTCCCTGCTGCAGAGTTTCGCGCACGGTGGGACGTGAGTCTTTGCGACCATCCGTATTTGGGTCCAGGCGCCACCCCTGCCGGTCATTTCTCGGTCCGCCGCAACATCGCTCAGGGTTTGGACGGGTACCAGCTTGTGCTCGAGCGGCGCCAACGGCCTGGTCCCCCGCTTCCGTCAGCGTCTCGTGCTTGGGCTTCAGCGTGCGTTCAGGCGCGACCCCGCTCTCATTCGGGAGGCCGCCCAACCAGCAGCGCCCGCCGTCGGCGCGTCCGACATCTTTTGTCCGCGACGAACGCTGCTCACCGAAAACGTCCTGCTTCGCCAACAGGCTCTTGTCCTATGAGGCCACGTCACGCTCACGCGGGTGAACCGCCTGTTTTATTACGCGAAGCAGGCCTCAGTTTGCACCCTGCCGCCCACGCAGCAACTGCCGACCCGCAAAGTCGCGAAGCCCTGCTCACGCCCGACTACCTCGGCGCCGCCGCTGACGCGCCTGCTCCGGGTTTCCGGGAACACCCATTTCAAACCGACGATGAGGCGTTGCTGTGGGTCCGCATCCCTCAGCTGACTCGACTCCACTGTCGAGGACTCGTCCGTCACCATTTGTGCGAATCCTTGGCCGACATGGATCGGCTGACCAGGGTCTGCCGGAGCTCACCGAAATCGAAGGCGTCCGGCTCGGAAGCCCAAACCCGTCGCCGCCTTCCTTACGCCAAGCGTTAGAAGGGCGCGCCCTCGCAGATCCAATCGCTGAGGACTTGAATGTCGGAATCGGCCAAGTAGGGGCCGCCCAAAGGCATGCGCGCGCCGTCGCAGACGTTCTTCCCCTGCACCTTGGCCAGCACGTAGCTCTGCTCGGGATGGCCGGGAACAATCAACTGACGGTGGCCGCAACACTCCTTTGCTGTCGCGTTGAGCAACGTCGTCAGCTGCGACGAAACCAAAAAAGTTCCCCCGTGACACACCTCGCCGTGACAAGCCCCGAGCACCGGTCGAACTTCTGTCTGATAGTCCCGGATCGCACTTGGAACGCAATGAGGCGCGCCGCCGGCATCGGTGCTAGGCGCGCCAGCGTTCGCCTCAGCGTCGGCTCCGCCGCAGCCCGAGTCCGCGCGGGGCACGTCGAGGAGTAGGCCGCCATCGGGCTGGCGCATGCTCGGTGAATCGTGCCGAGCCGGGGAACTCGTGCAACCTGCGCCGAGCCATAGCACTGCCAACATCGGGAAACGCAAGTCGGTAGCTTACGGCTTATCCCCTGCTTCGACCAAACGAACGTGGCCGAGTGGCGCGGAAGCGCCTGCGCTCTTGCTGGCCGCAGCCCTGCGCTGCTCCGCGTCGGCCCGCCCGCGCTCTCCAGCGTGCGCACGAAGCTGACCACGAAGCGAGGGTCATGCGCGAGCAGCTTCCGTTTGTGCTCGCTGACGGCGTGGCGGCACTCAGACTGTTGGTGAAGCGTCGGCTTGCCACGAAAGCGGCGGCGACTCCGCGGGCCGCGACCCGAATGCTCCCGAGCGTCACGACTGCGAGAAGGTCGGTCGTCGGCGAGCGCTACACGGCGCTCCGGCTCCGAATCCAAGTCGCAGCAAAGCGGCAGCGCCACGCCGACGCGCTCGGAAGCGCGCGAGCTCGAACGACGCGCTGACTGGCAGATATTTTCTCCAAAGCGAGTGGTCCGCGTCAGGTCGAGTTTAGGGTGTTCGGGCAGCGGACTGTCGGGAAGCAGGCGGGTCGGCATGGGCTTGCTGGGCTCGGCGAAGAGTCCCGGCGGTAAGGCGTGCGCGACCAGCAGGCGCCTCGGCCAGAGGCTGGCCAGCGCGCAGAGCTTGCTTGAGTCACCTCCGACGAGTGCTGTCAGCCCGTGGCCGGGCAAGCTATGGATGGCTTTTTCTTTGCCTTTTGAACCTGCCCTCCGCGCGCCACCGAGACGCAGTGCTTCTTCTGCAACAGGTCGACCTGCGGGTCTGGCAAAGCGGGAGGCGTGACGAACGGCGGATCGGGCGAAAGTGTTCGCCCTTCTCCGGGTGCAGCCGCGGGTACATGTCTTCCTCGAACGTGGTGCCTTCCGAATAGATCACCCACGACAGGCCGCGCCCCTCGAGCTGATGAAAGATGGTCTTCTCCTCGTCGTGCGGCGGGGGAGCCGTGTTCTTCGCGTGGCCGAACGACGAGGCGGAGAGCGCGAACATGCGATTCGGAAATGTTGGACTAGCCACCGCCGTGAAATAGTGGTCGCCGATCGCAAACGTGTTGGCGAGCGCGTAGTAGTAACCGAGCGTGCTCGCGTCGTAGTAACCTAGAGCGCGCTTGCCGTCGGGGTTGGCCGCCGTAAGAAAGCCGTTCATCCGGCCCTCGGCAAGTTGGTGGTGGACCGCAATCCAGTTGTGCGGGACGTCCGGCACGCAAACATCAGCTTGCAAGTAAGGGTTAACGATCTCGCCTTCTCCGGAGGGGTCCGCGTTTCCGTAGCTACTCGGTGCGACATCCACGTCCGGCTGTCCAAACTGCGGCAACGCCTGAAAGTATTGATCGAAGGAACGACTTTCTTGCATTACGAGCACGAAATGTTCGATCGGGATCTTGTCACCGGTCGGATCAGCCGCATCGAGCGTGTCGCGAACGCGAGCGCCGGCTCGATAGAAGCAGGCCTCGCGTCGTTCGGCTGGCATCGAGCCCACCGGAACCCCACGCGAGACCGTGGCGCTCTCCGTCGGCACCGTTCAGCAGGCTTCGCACCCCTTTGAAGTTTTCCGGTGTCGCGCCATTCCACGCAATGTTCTCTTGCCTACGTCGGCCTGGATCGGAGGCGATACGCGCGGCCGTTCGTGTTATGCCACCGACACTGGGGTGGGTCGTGCCTGTGCTCGGCCCCGAGTCCCCCAACACGCACAACGAACGGGAGATGAGAGATATGAAGTTAGTAAGAGCCCTGCTTAGCACCACCGGAGTGGCGATAGTCTGTCTGGTGGTCGCAACTGGTGGTTGCAGTGGCGGTGACGACACTACCGGGTCGGCCGCCGGTAGCTCTAGTAAGGGTACGGGCGGGTCTACCGCTGGCAAGGGCACCGGTGGCGCGACCACCGCCGGCAAGGGCTCAACGGGCGGTACCAGCACCGGCGGCAAAGGCACTGGCGGCGTTGGCACTGGCGGCGTTGGCACCGCCGGCAAGGGCACTGGCGGCACTGGCACTGGTGGGAAAGGCACTGGCGGCAAGGGCGGTAGCGCCTCGATGGGGGGCGCCGGCGGTGACCCTGGTGCTGCTGGCGCCGGCGGCCACATGTGAAGCAACAGTGGGCTCAAGAACCTAGCGAGCCCGGAGTTGCCTTGCGCCACAGGAGCGGTACCGACCAGCTTCACGGCTGCGTCGGCACCGCTTTTTGTGTGGACGTTCGGTGCCACGGACATTTGAATTCCCTTGTCGGAGGCCAGGCCGCGCTTGAACGGCGCCGGCTGGGCGACCATTGGCCGGGCAGCCGCCAGGGAGGTGCGAGGGTTCATGCGCACGTCAACCGTTCGGGCGCACCTCACTCGAACTGAGCAAGGTTGAGCCTTAAATCCTCAGGATTTGTCGAAACCCAAAAACCGGGGTAGGTGCCGAACGGGGTTTATTGGCTCAGTAGGGTCTTCTCCCGAAGGCTTCGTAGCCGTAACGCAGGCATTGTTGGCGTGGCCATTGCGCTCGGGTTGGGCAGTTGTTTGGTGATGGGGTGCGAAGCGCACCAAGCGGCCGGTGAAGAGTCCTCCAACGTCGCGGACGACGCGGGGGAGGCCGAATCGATGGACCCGTCGCCCGGCCATCGCTACCAGGTCGGCGCGGATGAACCGGAGGACGAGAACGGCGGCACCCAAATTGGTCGAGTCATGCAGCGGCTCCATGGCAGAAGTTGAGCAAACCGCCGAGCCGCGATCGGGTTTCGAATAGCGCCGGAGGCAGCGTTACCGTTGCTCGGCACTGGCAGCGAGTTGTTGACGAGTCGGCCATCGATGCCTTGGTGATAGGGTTCGGTCTGGTAGTGGCGCACGAATTCCTTGAGCAGGTGCTGGAGGTGCGGCCGCCCGAAGATGGGGAAGTGATCGGTGCACTCGGGCCGTCGCCGCTGGTCGGCGGTGAACTCGATGCGCTGCTTGCCGCTAGCGAGCGCGAGCGCTTCTTTGACGACACGGACCTCCTCCTGCAGGTAGTCGAGCCGGCGCGCCATCCGCTCGTTGAGCGTGTGGGCGACCATCGGGATGATGAACTGGAAAGTCACGGGGAGCATCGAGGCGCACTCACGATGCCAGCCGAACGCGGCCAGTTCCAGACTGCCTCAAGCCGGCGTTTCGTGCACAATTGCCAGCGCATGGGTTTTCGGACACGGGATAGCCCAAATGGCGCATAGACGGCGATCAACACATTTTGGGGTTTGCGCACAAACGCTGTGTTGACGCATTGATGCATAATCTCTTTGGTGCCAACGACATGCCGGACAAGCTGATCGGGAAACGTCGCCGTCTAATTGTGCGCGTGGCGCTAGCGGCCGGCGCATCGTGCCTGGCGCTTGTCGGGATCTTGTACGTTCGGACTGTCCCAGTGCCCCAAAGGGTCAAGTGGCTACGTGAAAACCGGTTAGGGTGGGCCGCAGACCTCGCGGAGCGGGCTTGGCCCTCGTTGAAAGAGTCGAGCGCTCCGGAGCCGCGGCCGGGGGAGCTGTCACCGTTTCCGGAGCCGTTCGCACGACGGCGAGCGGCCTTTCGCAGGCCCCTGGAGCCGCCGCCCATCGCGGTGGTTTTCCCAAAGCCCCTACCCGACGAGGGGGTGTGGCAGGGAGTTGGCTCGACCATTAACGGAGTGCCGGCGCTCCGCTGCGCCTTTTTCCGTCCGGATGCCGACCGGCCCGACGTGGCAGTGGGCGTGGCCCGCTTCACCGCCGAGCTGACGCGGTTCGTGCTCGTGCCCGGCGCGCAAGATCCGGGGGGCGACTGGCGCTGGCACGGAGGCGTTCCCGAAGACCAACGCGAAAGCTTGCTCGCAGCCTTCAACGCGGGCTTCCTATTGCGTCAGGCTAAGGGCGGCTTCTACGCGGAGGGCAAGGTCGCAAAGCCGCTCGTCGACGGTGTGGCGTCTTTCGTCATCGATCGAAACGGCGCGCCGGACATCATCGCGTGGACGGCCGACAAGCTGACGCCCGACGTCGAGGCGGTTCGCCAGAATCTCGAGCTGATCGTGGCCGACGGCGAGGTCTTGTCCCGCGGCACCCCACAGTCGGCCCCCAGAAAGGGCATGTGGCGTAGCGGTCTCGGGATCACTCGCGACGGCACGCTCATCTATCTGGTTGGTCACGATTTGAGCTTGTTCTGGCTGGCGGCGGCGCTCAAGCACGTGGGCGCGCTGCGCGCGATGCAGCTCGATGTTCACTCGGGATGCCAAAGCTTCGACATTTTTCAACCGGGGCGCCGGGGAGGTCCAAAGCTCGTCGCTACTAGGCTCCTCACGACCATGCGCCAGCCCGCAAATCGCTACCTCGAGCCAGACGGTCGCGATTTCATCAGCGCCTTCTTGCGTTGATGACTTGCCCTGCTGGCTACTTCCGCCCATCAAGAGGACCCTCGCGTCCTTGCTCGTTGAGATGCGTTCATGCCTGTCCTGGCTACTTCGCTCGCTTGCGGCTCGCGCCGGGTCTATTGCCGCGCAGCACCGCCCGCTGGCTACTTGGTGGTCCGCCCCAGAATCGCTCAGGATTTTGCAACGCACAAGCTTGTTTCGCGATCGCGTTCCTGGGATCCAGGTTGTGGTGATGAAGCGCCGGACAGGCCGTATCGCGAGCTCAGCCGGTCGCGAGCTCAAGCGGGTGACCAACGCGATTCGTGCTCACGCTCGGCCAGCTAGCCCGGTGATCGGGCTGGTTACAGATCTCTTCCGGCCCCGAGGGCTTGGCGGCAGCTTTTGGTGCTCAGGCGACAGGTGAAGCACCCCAAGCTGAGCGCCATCGACCACGCCGTGCTCGTCGGGGCGAGCGCGATCACGAGCACGTGGCGCGAGACCGTATTGCTGGTGAAGCCCGACACCATCCTACGCTGCATCGGTAAGCGTTTCAGCGGCTTCGGCGGTGGGAACCCGACATGGCAGGTCGCAGATCCGCGTCTCCGCGGAAACGGTCGAGCTCATCCAGCGCATCGCGCCGAAAATCGCCTGTGGGGCGCACAGCGCTGCTCAACCTCGGAAATCCACGTCGCGAAGCGCACGGTCCAACGATGCCTCAAGTCGACTGGCAAGCAGCGCCAGAGCGGTTAGCGCTGGGCAACATTCCGTGAAAATCACGCCAACGACATCTGGGCATACGATTTCATCCGGACGTACGATATCTGGTTTCGCCCGATATTCTCGTTTTTCATCATCAACCACGGAACTCGAGAAGTGCTGCACGTGGCCGTTACCCGGGCTCCCTCGCGCGCATGGACTGCCCAACAGTTCAGGAACGCCACGCCTTTCGGTCAAGGCCCGTTCGAGATCGCGACGACAAATTCGGACCCGATTGTGAGCGCGCCGCGCAGGCCATCGGAACGCGCGTGATCAAGACCGCCGTACGCGCGCCCGATCTGAATGCGACCTGCGAGCGCTTCCTCGGCAGCGTGCGCCGCGAATGCTTGGATCACGTCATCATCTTGCGTGAACGACACTTCGAAACGCTGACGTGTGGTGAAGAGCTCCAGGATGGAAACGAGCAGGTCATTGTGGGAACGGCCGCCGTAATTCGCCGATCGCGCGGGCCAGCGGTTTCGTTGAAGTGGAAGCCTGGCGTCTCGCTGACCCGAAGGTTGGCAAGCGACGCATCGAGCACCGGATTCAGCAGTAGGTGACTGATGCGGAAGTCGGCGCGACTCTGAGCGATGCGGGCGCGCGACGCGTGAATCTCCGGGCTGTGCGCCGCGACGGACACGCGCGCAGCGGACGCGTGCGGGGTAGACTCGGCAGCGCGGCGCGGCGCCACCACCAGCGTGGAGAGGAGCAGGGCGGCGGGCCACCAGCTGCAACCGAAACGCACCGTGCGGACAATCACGTTGTTCGAACCAATCTGCACGCACGGTGCCAACGGCAACGCGCATGAAGCCGCGCAGAAAACTGCCCCAATGAGCACTTTCTATCAACATTGGAGCCGCCAACGAAAGTTCCTTTACATGCGTACTGAAAGACTTTTGTCTCCAAAAGTTGGAGTCACCTAAAACCGCCGAAATACGCGCCGGCAGCAGCCGCTAGCAGCGCGAAAACGATCAAGGCCGCCATGGTGCCGCCCTCGCGCTTCGGCGTGGGGTAGAGTTCCGACTCCCAACACCCAGACAATCACGGATCGAAGGTCGCCTTTCCGTGTTTTCAGCAGTCGCAACTCACGCCTCAGATTGTCGAATCGGGGTTAGCGCTTCCGGCCGCCGTTGAGCGCGTGTTCATCAGTGAACTTGAAACCACAGAAGCCACTTAAAGTTTGGTGAGCCTCGAAACGGAGCCCCGGGTACTGAAGACAGCACAGGTCCAGCTTGTTTGTCACGGCTGGACGAAAAGTAACGCCCGAAGCCCCTCACCCAACCAAGAGGCATAGAACGATGCGAGCCCAACCGAGAACTGTTGCAGTCACTGCCTTTCTTTCGATCGCGATGGTCTCCGGGGCAGCGGGCGCCGCGGGCCTCGGAAACCTCACGTACGCCGCGGGCGAGCTGCACAAGTCGGTGTCGCTATTCAACGACCGAACCAACATGCTGGGGGGGCCAGGCGGGGCCGACTCTGTCCTGATGCTCCACGGTCTGCTGATTGTTCTTGGGACTTACGACAGCGGTAAGGGCGGCTCCGCCTTCCACGTCTTCGACGTATCGAACCCGCGAAGCCCGGTCAAGGTCAAGACGTATACGAGCGCCCTGACCGCCGAGCTCGCGGAGTGGCACATGGCCGTCATGGGCAAGGTGAACGGCAAGGACATCCTGCTGTGCCGCACCACCACCGGCATCGCGTTCTTCGACTTTACCGATCCGCTGAATCCAAAGGACGTCAGCAAGCTCGCACTGCCTGGAGTCAACGGCGGCGACTACACGAATACCGCTTGGATGAACTCGTGGTCGTGGCCGTATGTATTTACGGCCAATAGCGGCGCTGGTGTCAGCATCACGGATGCTACGGACCCCGCCAATCCGAAACTTGTCAAGCAGATCCCCGTCGGCCAGATGGGCAACTTTCGGGTCGGCCCCGTCGTGGCTGCTGGAAACAATCTCATCGTCACGAACATGGACGAAGCGCCGTTACACGTCTCCGTTCTCGATGTGGGCGACGTGCAGAATACCGCACTCTTGAATACCGTTACTAGCCCCGCGGGGCTCTATGATGCGGCGGTGATCGGCGACTGGGTCTACGGCGCTGGTGACAAGGCGCAGTACACGTTCCTAAAATGGAGCGAGGCGAGCACGAAGGTCGTGGTCCAGAAGACCATCGGAGTGGACAAGGGCGCCTACTGTACCTACCAAGACGGTTTCGGCATCTGCGGGCAGTCGGCGGACGGGTTCCACAAGATCGACATGCGCGATCCAACGAACATCGTTGACACTGGCAGTGCGGTGTTGACCCAGGCCGAGGCCCCCAACGGCGACTTCGACTTCGCGACAGTGCTGGGGAATCTTGTCTTTCAGGGCAACGACCACGGTAGCGGGAGCGGCTTGTTGGTGCTGCAGACGGCTCCAGACACGACGCCACCCGCGGTGGTGAAGATCTATCCGTTGGATCAGGCGACGCGACAGCCAAAGACGACCCGCGTGACCGTGTTCTTTAGCGACGAGGTCGACACCGACACCATCAGCGACACCAGCGTCATCGTGCGCAAGGTCGGCGGCGCGCCGCTGGCCGGCGTCTACACGCACTCGTCCACGAACGCGATCTCGTTCGGGCCGATGCAACCTCTTGAGGCCAACATGACCTACGAAATTGCGGTGGTGCCGGGCGCCGTGAAAGACCTGGTTGGAAACGCGCTGACGGAGGCGGCGACATCGCGTTTCTCCACTGGCGCGACGGTGACGCCCGGTGGCGGTGGGACCACGGGTGGCGGTGCTGGCGGCACGGCGGCCACCGCCACTGGTGGCGTGTCTGGTGGCGGCGGCGCGGCGGGCTCGACCAGCCCGGGCGGTAACGTCGAGGCTGGCGGGAGAACGGGCGTCGGCGGCACCGGCGGCGCGATCAACTCAAACCTGCCAGGCGCTGGGGGCTCGGCCGAGGCAGGCACGCAGTCTGCAGCCGCCACGACGGCATCGTCGCCCGGTTGCGCATGCAGCTTGCCAGGCGAGCGGTCGGGGTCCGCGGAAGCCGCTTGGCTGGCGGTCGCCGCCGTGACGCTGGGCTTGCAGCGTCGTCGCGTGGGGCGAGGCTGCGCTTGACCAAGACCGGGGCGGTCCTCGCTGTTCTCGCCGTGACAGCGGGCATGCTGATCGCCCTGCCTGCCGCTGCCCTCAAAATCGCTTTAGCGCCACCGGCGGCCGTGCCCTCCGGGCAGCAGCAAGCTTTCGCGATCACGACCGCCGATGCGCAAGGGGCCGTGGACGTTCACTGGGACTTCGGTGACGGCACATCTGCCGACGTGGCGAACGTGCTGGAGGCAACGCACGTGTACCAGGACGTCGGTCACTTTCCCGTGATCGTTAAGGCCAGCGATGACACCTCGAACGCCTACGCGACTGCCGTCCAGACGGTACACCACCCGCTGACGGCAGGGCCTCCGCACAACGCCTCTAGCATCATCATCGATCGCGCTAACCATGTTTGGAACGTCAACGCCGACAGCGACACCGTCAGCGTCGTGGACACTGCTTCCGGCGCGCGCCTGCACGAGATTGCCGTGGGCAAGGAGCCGCATACGCTTGCGCAGGCAGCCGACGGCGCCATTTGGGTCGCCAATCAGATGTCCGACGAGATCGTGGTCATTGACCCGGCTTCTGCGGCGGTCACGGCGCGCATTGTCCTGCCCTATGCATCCCAGCCCCGCTCCGTGGTTTTCTCGCCAGATAGCAAGTCGGCCTACGTGTCGCTGTTCGCAACCGGCAAGCTCGTCGAGCTGGACGTCGCTTCTCACCAAGTCCGCCGCGACCTGACGCTCGGTCCGACGCCGTGGGGCATCTCGGTTGGCGGTGACGGGCGCATCTACGTCACGCGCTTCATCTCTCCCCTTGATCACGGCGAGGTATGGGTGGTGGCGCCAGATACGCTCACGCTGACCAGCACCATCCTGCTGCCGTTCGATCAGAACGTCGACTCTCAGACTAACGGGCGTGGCGTCCCAAACTACGTCGCCGCCTTCGCCGTTTCCCCCGACGGTACGCAAGCCTGGGCCGTGGCGGAGAAACCTAACGTCGCCCGGGGTCCGCAGCGCGACGGGCTGCACATGAACTCCGACAGCTTCGTCCGTTCGATCGTGTGCGTCGTCGATCTGCAGACGGGGAGGGAGGTCGTCGAGAAGCGCCTTGATCTCGACAACCGCAACATGCCGGTTGCCGTCGCCTTTTCAGCGCTCGGCGACTACGGCTACGTATTGCTGGAGACGAACAACGAGGTCAGCTTCCAAGACGGTTACACGCTGACCAACGTCGGGGCCATCAAGAACGTGGGCAACGCGCCGGACGGCCTGGTGCTCGGGACCGATGGCAAGCTCTGGGTCAACGCTTTGCTGTCTCGGGAGGTCATCGCCTACGACATGAGTATGGCGCTCGCGTCCATCGACCAAATCGCGCCTAGCCCTTTGAGTAGAACACGCACCATCGACAAGGAGCCCCTGTCGGACCCGGTCCTGTTGGGCAAGCAGGTCTTCTTCAACGCGGCTGATCCGCGGATGGATCGCGTGGGCTATATGGCTTGCGCGTCATGCCACCTCAACGGTTTCGATGATGGGCGTACGTGGGACTTTACGGACCGAGGCGAGGGACTTCGCAATACCAAGTCGTTGCTGGGCATCGGCGGGGCGCAGGGCGAAGGACGCCTGCATTGGAGTGCCAATATGGACGAGGTCCAAGACTTCGAGCGCGACATCCGCGAGAGCATGGAGGGCTTCGGCTTCATGTCCCAGGAGGAATTCGACGCGCGCAAGGGGTCGTCGGGCGAGTACGACACTTTCGGCAAGCCAGCGGCTGGCGCCAGCAAGGAGCTGGATGCACTTGCCGCCTACCTCACCTCGCTAGACAAGGTCCCGCGCAGCCCTTTTCGCAATCCAGACGGTAGCTTCACCGTAAGCCATCCGCGGCGGACGTAGCTTTGGGGTATTGCGGCCGGAGATCGGGGGTGCTTGCGGCGCGATTGCGACGGGCGTGGAGGCGTGCGACGCGAGCAGGGTGACCAGCGATCGTCGCCCGCCGCCAAC
>JBBRMI010000221.1:0-12492 GCA_038230915.1 Polyangiales bacterium
GCCGAGTCCGAGAAAGGCGCCTCGCGAGCGCGGCCCAGCCTCTGGCTCGCCCGAAACCCTTGCCGAGGCCGCCCCCGCCCCCGCTCCCGAACCCCCTCCCGAGGGCCGCGCTCGCGAGGCGCCAAGACAACGGATCAAGACTGGGGGGATTGCTGGCGAGCTAGGCGCGGCTGTGCGAGGGTGCCCGCCACGTCTAGGAGACCTGGTCTGCCGCAATCGGTGCGGCTCCTCCGAAGCGAAACCGCGTTCCTAGATGGCGATCCCCTTTCTCAAACGTGCGCTCCAGGAGCCGACCTACGGCTGGCAGCGCGACGGCGAGCTGTACGTGCCGACGACCCGCGAGATCGGCCGCGAGTGGCTCGGGCGCATGAACCTGTTCGCGAGCAGGAAGGCGTGGCTGTCGGTCACGGTGTGGGGCTTCATGTTTGCCCTGTTTCCGTTCGGCGTGGTGTTCCTGACCAAGTACTTCAGTTGGAAGCTGATGCTGGCGGGTTTTCTCTACTCGATGGTCTGGATTGGTACGCAGGGCACGGTCTACCTGCACCGCTACGGCACGCACCACGCTTTCACGTTCCGCAACCAGTACTACCGCTTCGTGGTCCGCAACCTCTCGCTGAAGATCGTGCCGGAAGAGGTGTACATCGTCTCGCACCACGTGCACCACGCGTACTCGGACCAGCCTGGCGACCCGTACAATGCACGCGCCGGTTGGTGGTACTGCTTTCTGGCGGGCGATTTGCACCAGCGCATCAACCAGGCATTGTCGCCCAACGACTATGCGCGCGTCGCGGGGTTGCTGAAGCACACCGGCATGCGCCTCAACACTTACGAGCAGTACCAGCGTTGGGGCTCGGTCACGCACCCGCTGCGGCTGGTCATTCACTACCTGCTCAATTGGGCGTTTTGGTATACGGCATTTTACTTGGTCGGCGGTCACGCCTTGGCGACGGCCTTGTTCGGCTGGGCTGCGGTTTGGGCGATCGGCATTCGCGCCCACAACTACGATCTGCACGCCGGCGGCAAAGACAAGCGCAAGGACGGCTTGGATTTCGATCGCAACAGCCTGTCGATCAACGCGATTTGGCCGGGTTTCGTGGCGGGCGAGTGGCACAACAACCACCACTTGTTTCCAACCAGCGTGCGCGCCGGGTTTTTGCCGTGGCAGCTCGATCTGTCGTTCGTCTTCATCTGGTGTTATCGGGCGATTGGCGGCGTCAGGACCTGGCGCAATGGCCAAGAGCGCTTCTACGAGCGGCACTACTTGCCTTATCTGGCGGAAGTAGCCGCTGCGCGAAAAGCCACGCTCGCCGGGTCGACGCCGGAGACTTGAGCGGGAGCAGAGATTCGAGCGAGGCGGCGAGCCTCAGCTGCGGTCGGCTTGGAGGCGCGCTAGAATTTCTTCGACGCTGAGCGATTTTCCCGCCGCGTGCCTGACGGCGCGCCACGCTTCCGGCATCGCGAGCTGCGCTTCCGCCGGTGCCTCCGCGCCGACCGAAAAGACCAACGCCAGCGCGACGGGCCCGTCGGTCACGACCGGCGCCGGCACATCTGCAACCGTCGCTTTGACCTGCGCTTGCTCGTCGATCGACGGCTGTTCTTTCTCGGCCGCAAGCCAGAAATCGATCGGCCCGTCGGGCCCGAGCCCGAGCGTGAGCGACCGGCAACCGACGACATCGCTTGCCGCGTACAACTCCGTCAATGACGCCTGAATCGCCTGTAGCCACTGCCCGAGCGCGCTAGCCCCGCCCGGCATTCGTGCCGCGATCACCTGCTCCGGCTGCAGCAGCGTCATTCCCAGAAGCGCAAACATCGGCGCGCACGCTATCAAATCTGGGATTTTCAGGCGAGGCGAAGGTGTCGCGCTTCCCCCCACCTGTGACATGTGGGCGCCCGCTCTCAGGATCATGCGTATTCCAGCGGGTAGCGGAACGGCGCGCTTTTCGGCATTTGCTGGCGCCGGGCTGACGCCCGACCGCTTTGCCCCAGGCCGCGGCAGTCATGGCGCGCCGTTTGCATCACGGCCGCGTCACCCCACGGAGTAATGAACATGCTGATCCGAGCTGGCTACGAAATCTCCCTCGCGTGCCCGAATGAGACGCCGCTGATGGCGCTGTTGAGTGTGCATCCCTCGCGTGCTCGCGATCTGCGCAGTCCGGCAATCATTCACTCCAGCGGGCCCGCGCCACTCGAGGCTAGCCTCGACGACTTCGGAAACGTGCGCACGCGCACGATCGCGCCTTGCGGCATCCTCAAACTCTCGACCCAGTTCGTCGTCCAGGATTCGGGCAGGCCAGACGAGGTCGCGACGTGGGCGCAAGAGGTGCCGGTGTCACAGCTTCCGGACGAGGCGCTCGGCTTCTTGGTCGGTAGTCGCTACTGCGAAACCGATCGGCTCTCGCCGCTAGCGTGGTCGCTGTTCGGCAATACGCCGCGCGGCTGGGCCCGGGTTCAGGCCATCGTCGACTACGTGCATCGGCGCCTGACCTTTGGCTACGCCTTTGCGCGCGCGACGCGAACGGCCTGGGAAGGCCATGAAGAACGCGTCGGCGTCTGCCGCGACTTCGCGCACCTGGCGATCGCGCTTTGCCGGGCGATGAACATTCCCGCGCGCTATGCGACGGGCTACTTGGGCGACATCTGCGTACCAACCGTTCCGGCTCCGATGGACTTTAGTGCCTGGTTCGAGGTCTACCTCGGGGGGCGCTGGTTCACATTCGATGCGCGACACAACACTCCGCGCGTCGGACGCATTCTGGTCGCGCGCGGTCGCGACGCAGCAGACTGCGCCATAACGACCACCTTCGGACAGTCCTCGCTGGTGCAGTTCGACATCGTCACCGAAGAGACTAACCCTCGCGCGCGCGCTGCATAGCGCCCGAGCGGAGCCACGTCCCGCACAACGCCGACCTGCAGTGCTACTGGTGCAATAGCCAGTACGCGATACCGGTCGTGGATTCTGCAGCTTGGCCATTGGCGCTTTCGGGCACGGAGGGTAGGCGCCCGCTGTAGTTGATCAGGACGATCACGTCTTGGGGCTGGATCAAGCCCATGCTCGCGATGTCGGTGTAGGCGGCTTGGGTGGATGTGAACCATTCGTGAATGGTCGTGGCGGCGTAGATCGAATCGAACCAGACGAACGCGCCGCCTTTGGCGTGCGTGGCCTTCCAGTCGCTGACGAAGTTGTCTTTTTGGGCGCCCTGAGTCCAAGCGGCGGCGGGGTATTCGATGAAGGTGGCGGCGGAGTCTTTGAACGCGGACAGCGCGGCGCCGGTGAGTGCTCCGGGCGCGAAGGGCTGGAAGCCGGTACACACATTCTTGAAGCGATGCGCCGCCTGCACCGCGGCGTCGTCGACGTAGTTGGCTTTGGCGTCGGCGACCCTGTTGCCGTTCCAGAGGCTAGCGGGGTCGGCGTACAGGCAGATCTGCTCGCGGTTGATGGTGATGCCTGGCATGTACTGTTCGGCGCCGGTGAACTGATTGGGTGAGACGAACGCGGCCTTGTCGACCGAATCCCACTCCGTGAACAGCGTGCGGCCGCTGATCTTCTTCCACAGCGCGGCCTCTTCCTGGGCCGAGATTCCCGCGTTGTTGCCCCAATAGCCGTCGAGGTGCGCGCGTACGTAAGTCCATTGGTTGTCCCAGTCGGCGTTGTTAGCGAGCGCGTTCGAGCCGTGCAGCGCGATCAAGATGCGCGGACCCATCCGTGTCGGTGCGCCGCCGCCGCCGCCGCCGACGACGACGCCGCCGACGTTCATTCCACCGGCGGTCGCACCACTAAAGCCGCTCGCGCCGCCCACTTCGTTGCTTCCACCGCTGTTCGCGCCGCCAGCTGTACGGCCGCCCTCGGTACCAACGCCCGCGCTACCCGCGGTGACTGCACGGCTGCCGCCTGCGATCGACGCCCCGCCGCTGCCGTTCGACGGCGCCCCGCCGTTCTGGGTGTTCGCGGCAGAGCCGTTAGCGGAGCAGCCAAGCGAGCACACCCCCAGCAGAGCCAATGCCCGAGTGGCATTGCTAAAATTCGTGGCCTTTTCCCGTAGGTTCGTTGGCACAGCTTAGCGGTTCCCAGATCGATCTGTCTGGAATTGTCATCACAGGACCCCTTTCTGAGGTCATCTTTTTCGCAGCTCTCCGCGCAGTGAGCCGCGCGAAAAAGCCAATCGTTCAGAAAAAGACCTGGCCTTGCACCGTTGCGAGCCAATCTTTGAGCGTGATTTGTCCAATCGCGGGCGCGATGGCGGGTCGGCCCGTCTTTCGGAGCCAATGTCGGTCTTGATGTTGAAGGTGTGCTCGTAACCCAGAAGTTGGCGCCGATGTACGGCGACAGAATCGTGTTCGGAAACACGAGCTAAGGCGCGCAGTTGATGCGCTGCGGGCCGATCGCGACGTCGTCGATCCACATTTCGCCGGCGGTACCGGCGTTGTAGCGCTGGATGCCGATGCGCTGCCGCATCAAGGCCGGGATGGTGCCCATCTGAGTGCCGACCATCGTGCCGTCCACCCACGACGTGAAGCTGCCGGTTCCGCCGATGCCGGTGATCTGCCACTCGTAGCAAACCCAGCTGCCGGTCGTCATCTTGATCATCGAGTTCTTCGAAGCGTCGCTCGATTCGAGATTGAGCCCGAGGTAACCGTTCTTGTTGTCGAACGTGTTGAAGGAGCGGACGCCGGTGCTGTCGGAGCCGGCAGCGACGCGCGCTTCGACGTAAATCTGATGACCACCGAGCGGCACCATCGAATAGATCCAAGCCCGGCCGTAAAAGGCGTTGCCAGTCGCAGGAAAGCCCTTCTTCACCGAGATGTAGCTCTGCGTCGCTGGCGTGCCGAAGCTGATGTGCACGGAAGTCGTGCCCGTGTGCGCCTTGGTCGTCACGAGCTCGATCATCGTGGAGGCGGTGTTGTTGTCGAGTACCCAATCCGGACCCAGTGCCGCGCGTTCGAAGCTGTCGCAGACGGTGGCGCCGTTACAGGTCGATACGCCGCCGCTGCCGCCAGCCGAGCCGCCGGAGCCAGCCGAGCCGCCCGCTCCACCGCTCGCTCCGCCGCTGCCGCTCGTTCCCACGCTGCCCGCAGTGCCGGTAGAGGCAATACCCCCGGCGCCCGCGTTCGCTGCGCCGGCGCCGGACATAGGCGCACCTGCAGTCAGCCCGGGGCTGCCGCTCGTGCCCGTCATGCCGCCACCGCCGCCCGCGACGGTCCCATCGCCGATCGGTAGACTCCCGCCATCGCCACTGCACGCGGTGAGCATGCCCAGCATTGCCGCCAGCGTGACGCCCGAAACTGAACCCAAGGTGATGTTGATGCTCATGGCGCTCCATCCAGCCAGTTCCCGATGGTGGGTGCGGCGGGTCGCCTAAAAGGATCTCGTGGTCGGGATGAAGTCGCCGCCAGTGGCTAACTGACCGATTGGGTGCCACCACAAGAAGTTTCATACCCTGGCACAAACCCGCACTGGTAACCGCGATCGGCCTTCGAGCATACCTGGGGCATGCTCGGAGCTCGCTCGTTGGGTTGGGCGTGTTTTGTGGCTACCTTGACGGCGTGTGGCTGCCAAACGCGCGGCTCGCCGATCGCGCCGGAGCCGACCGGCGCCGGCGCTGCTGCGAGCCCGACGTCGAGCGTCGTCGCGCCAGCCGGCACGCAGGACGCGCCGGCGGCCGTGCTCGAGCTGTTCACCTCCGAGGGCTGCTCCAGCTGTCCCTCCGCCGACGAGAACCTGGCGCGCATCACCGAGGAAGCCGACAAGGCCGGGCGCCGCGTCTTCACGCTCGAGCTGCACGTCGACTACTGGAACCACCTGGGCTGGGCGGATCCGTTCAGTGACGCAAAGTATTCATCACGACAAGGCGCGTACGCCAAGAAACTCGGCGCAGAGGGCGTGTACACGCCGCAACTGCTCGTTAACGGGCGCGAGGAGCTGGTCGGTTCCGACAGCGCGCGTTCGCGTGCCGCGATCGCTCGCGCGCTCGAGACGCCGGCCAGCGCCGCCGTCTCGCTGACCGCGCGCCGCGGCGACGCCGCAATCGACGTCGAATACCGCGTCAGCGCCTCCCATGCCGTCGACCTCAACGTCGCATTCGCGTACGACACCGCCCAAACGCAGGTGTCACGCGGCGAAAACGCCGACCGGATCCTGCGCCACCGGCACGTGGTGCGCGCGTTTCGCAGTGTTCGCCTCGGCGGAGCCGCTAGCGGCAGCCTGTCGGTGCCCTGGCAAGCTGCCGGCACTTCGGCAGCGGTCTTCGTCGTCGCGTTCGCGAGCGATCCTGATACGCTCGCGGTCTTGGGCGCGGACGCACGCTTGCTGCCGCCCTCCACCTAACGGAAACAGGCCCACGCTCATGAAATCAGCTTTGGACGGCAAGTTGATCTTGCAGCTATCGCTCTTCGGCCTGGTCATGGCCGTCGCGACAGTGTTCGTGATCCCTTCCAAGCTCGAGCCTCTGTTCTGGCTGCTGATTTTCGGCACCTGCGCGTTCGTGATCGCGCGGCGCCGCCGTGATCGGCATTTCGTGCACGGCTTTTTGGTCAGCCTGGTAAACTGCGTCTGGATCACCAGCGCGCACATTCTGTTGTTCGCACCGTACCTCGCCCACCACCCGGACGAAGCGGCGATGATGAAGACGATGCCGTTGCCCGATTCGCCGCGCTTGATGATGCTGATGACCGGCCCGATCGTCGGTGTCGTGTCGGGGGTGGTGCTCGGCGGCTTCGCCTGGATCGCCGGCAAGCTCGTCAAGCCAACCAGCTAGGTGCTCGCGCCGAATCCTGGTAGTTCTAGTCGGATGGGGACGACGCGAACGGCGCTAATCTCGGACTTGCACGGCAACGAGCTCGCGCTGAACGCGGTCCTCGACGACATCAGCCGTCGTGGCGTCGATCAAACGATTTGCCTCGGCGACGTGGCGACGTTGGGTCCGCGCCCGCTCGCAGTTTTGGAACGGCTGCAGCAGCTCGGCTGCCAGTGCATCCTCGGCAACCACGACGAATTCATGCTCGAGCCGAGCTTGGTCAGCGGCTACTCGAAGATACCGGTGTTGCTCGACGCCGTAGCCTGGTGCCGCGAAGCCTTACCGAACGACGCCGTCGACTTCATTCGTACCTTCCGCCGCTCGCTCGACCTGCCACTGGACGGTCAAAGTGGCCTGTTCTTGTTCCACGGTTCGCCGGAATCGAACGTGGTCGACCTGCTCGCCACCACCCCGGCGCATGAGCTGGACGCGATGTTGAACGGCCATCGCGCCGCGGTGATGGCCGGCGGACACACCCATATTCATATGCTGCGCCAGCATCGCGGCCTGCTCTTGGTCAATCCCGGCAGCGTCGGCATGCCCTTCAAAGAGTACGTCGGCGGAGGTCCGCCGACCGTCTTGCCGCACGCCGAATATGCAACCATCGAATCAACCGGCGGCGCCGTCAGCGTCCACTTCCACCGCATCCGGCTGGACAAGGCCGCGCTGCGCGAGGCCGCGCAGTCGGTAAACAACCCAATCTGCGCGTCGCTGGCCCAAATGTATGCCTAGCCGGCGGGCTCCAGCCGTAGGACCACCCACCCCAAATCTGAGGCTCGCCCTTCCCTGGTTGGGCGTCAGAAACTGGCGCCAGCGCCGGCCATCGCCAACACGCCCGCCCGAACTTGGTGCTCACCCGCACTGCCGTCGAGCCCGAGTTGGGTGCGCTGCAAGATGGTTGGACCGAGCAGGGTAGAGAACAACAGCGGTCCCACGCCAAATGCGGCGGAAGCACCGGCTTGCGCCTCCCAATCCAGCAGCGAATGCCCGGAACGCTTTTGATCGGTCGAGAGGTTGTAGCGACCACGGCTATCCAAACCGACGACCAGCCACGACCGGGCATTGTAGAGGCCGGCCAAGCGTAGCTCGACGGACCGATCGTCGCCTTCAGGATCGGAGCCGACGAGCGGGTTCAGAACGAGCATCAGTCGGTCGAAGCGGCGCGCGAGCAGCAGACCCACCACCACGTCTCCCTCCTGGCGGAAATCGCGAGGTTGGTAGAACGCGAGGACGCCGAGATCAACGCCATATGCCGCCTGGTTCAAGAACTTCGCGCGCAGACCGAGCGACAAACGATCGCTCGGTCCGTTCGCGGGACCTAGCTCGTACTCGACGCGCGCGGCCAAGAAGTTGACGAGCCGGCCCTCGACTGCACCCCGAGCGCGGAAGGTTTTCGCAGCGCCGTCGTACCCGCCAAGCGCGAGTCCAGTGGCGGCATGTGGCACGCCGGGCGCCACACTGAATGGCGACAAGGCTCCGCTTGCCGCGGCTTCAGTCGTGGACATTTTGGCCGGTTCCGCCGCATTTTTGTCGGCGTCCGGCTCCTCGCGAGGCGCGCGCCTTGGCTGCACCACGGTTGGAGGTTCAATCAACGCAGCCTCAGTCCGCGGCCGTTCATGCTCGGCCGCGGTGGCTGTCCACGCGGTGGCCAAGATCATGAGCGCGATATTGATTCGAATCATTTGCCTCCAGCCTCTCTGCCGCTTCGCTGAGCACGCGAGCTACTTGCGAGAGGCTAGGCGTTACGCGTGGAGTTTGAGTTGCGGCTTTGCAACGGTCACGCGCTGCAAGCATTGCGACAAAAGCCTACGTGCGCCAGTTGGTCTGACGCACAGCTGCTCATTACTGCATGGGAGCCGCAGCAGCGCCGTCGCGTTGCAGTGCTGTCACTGCGATCATTGCGTGACGAGTGCAGCGCGAATTGCGCGCGGATCTTTTACATCAAGGTCACTCGCGCGCGTGTCGCTCCACGTAGGATGTGTGTCGTCACGCATCCTGGAGGACAACTCTCATGCGATTAAATCTACAGATCGTCGCGGCTGGATCGGCCGCGTTTTTAGGCGCCTGCAGCGCAGCTCCCACCACCAGCGACGTCAGCGACGTGAGCGAAGCTCAAGTCCCGACGACGACCGCCAGCACCGCCAAACCGCAGCCAGCTGGACTGGACGTATCGCGTCAGCTCGAGCTTTATCAAGGCCGTTTTGCAGGGCAACGCCTGGCCACGGGCCAATACGTGACGCCGACAGCGCTGCGCGATTCGGTCCAGCAGTTTTTGAACCCGGGCTTGCCCGCTTACCCCAACTTCTTCGCCGGCGAAGCGGTGCGGTCGCAGCTGAGCCCCGACGGAGGGACGCTGGCCGTGCTGTGCGCTGGCCAGAACTCGCTGATCAAGCCGGACGGCACGACTGACGTTGCCGCTTCGACACAATACATCTTCTTGTACGACGTCAGCGGGGCGAACAAGCGCTCGCCGCGGCTGACGCAGGTGCTCAAGCCGATCAACGCCCACGTGGGTTTGGTGTTCTCTCCTGACGGGCAGAAGCTCTACGCGGCGGGCGGCCGTGACGACTTGGTGCGCGTGTACGCCAAGACCGGTGACACGTGGGCTGAGTCCGGAACCATTGCGCTCAATCATGCAAACATCGGTGTCGGTATCGGCGTCGCCCCCAACGCGGGCGGTCTCGGGCTATCGAAAGACGGCCAGACGCTGGTCGTCGTCAACAACTACAACGACTCGATCAGCGTCGTGGACACTGCGACCGGCGTCGTCCGCTACGAGCACGATTTGCGGCCATTCTTCGGCGCTAACGAGGCGACGCCCGGCGGCGTGGGCGGCACGTTTCCGTTCGCAGTCGTCGTGAAGGACAATCGGATCGCCTACGTCACGTCCGATCGCGATCGCGAAGTGGTGGTCATCGACATCAGCTCGCCGACCGCCGGCCGCCTGCTCAAGCGCATCAAATTGGACGGCAACGCGCTCGGCCTGACTCTCGATGCCTCTGAAAAGAGGTTGTATGTCGCGCAGGACAACGCTGACCAGGTCGCGGTGATCGACACACTGAAGAACACGGTGATCGCGCGGATTGACGCGCGCGCACCGGAAGGCGTGCTGCCCGACGACGAAAGCCACGACGTCAAGGCTTGGCACGAGAACAAGACCGCACGCTACACAGGCGCCGGGACGTTCGCCGTGACGCTCGCCCCTGACGGTAAGACGCTCTACGCCATCAACTCTGGCTCGAACTCGATCGCAGTGGTGCGCATCAACGACCGCGACCGCGGTCATGGCTGGGGCTTCCAGCAGCGCCACGACGTCGACGACGAGTACGAAGTCGTCGGCCTCATTCCCACCGCTTACGAGCCGCACGACCTCACTTTCAGCGCCGATGGCTCATGGCTCTATGTGATCAACGGCAAGAGCGTCACGGGGCCAAACCCCGGGCATCTTGCGTCGTCCACGGCCCTGCTGACCGAGATTACTTATCCGGGGGGCAATGCGGCGGCGAGCACGGCAGCCAGGGCCTCGAATCAGTACCAATTTCAGCTTGAGCGCGCGTCGCTGGTCGCCGCGCCTGTGCCCAATCAGATTGACCTTCATCGGTTGACGGCGCAGGTCGCGCAAAACAACTTTTACAACGGAGATGCAGAAGGCGAACGCACGATGCGCTTCTTGCGTAAGCACATCAAACACGTCATCTACATCATCAAAGAGAATCGCACTTTCGATCAGGTGCTCGGCGATCTGGACAACGGAGCCAACGGTGACAGCTCGCTCACGCAGTTTCCGCGTCGGATCACGCCGAGCTTGCACGGGTTGGCAAAGCAGTTCGTTACGCTGGACAATTTCAAAGACCCAGGCGACGGCAGCATGGACGGTTGGTCGTGGAGCTTGCAAGGCCGCGTTACCAACACGGAGACGATCACTCAGCAGATCAATTACGCGTTCGTCAGTCGCGGTTTGTCGTACGAGTCGGAGGGCACGAACCGCGGCGTGCCGGTGAACTTCGCGAGCGTCGCCGAGCGTGATGTGGTTGCTGGCAAACCAGGCACCACCAACTACAGCGCCGTGACCGCGGGTCTGCCTGGTGGGACGGCGAACCTTCTGACCGGCACCGGTAATCACGCCTCATCCGACGCCCCCGACGACGAACAAGGCGGCTACATCTTCCACGCCGTGCTGCAAGCCGGCGGAACGGTCCGCGACTACGGTATGCTGGTCAACAACATCGGTAGCATCGGCACCCAAGCGGCGCCGATCAGCGATCCGTTTTCGGCTGGCGAAGTACAAGTCGCGTCGCTTACGCCGGATCTGGCGCCACACACCGACGTCTTCTACCGTGGCTACGACAACGCCTACCCTGATCTCTGGCGCTACCAAGAATGGAAGCGCGAGTTCGACCAATTCGTCAGCCAAGGCAACTTGCCGAACCTTTCGCTCGTCCGCTTGAGCCACGATCACATGGGCAATTTCACGACCGCGCTCGGCGGCATCAACACCCCCGAAACCCAGCAAGCCGACAACGATCTGGCGGTTGGTCTGCTGGTTCAAGCCGTCGCAAACAGCCCATTCGCGAGCGACACGTTGATCGTCGTCACCGAAGACGACTGCCAAGACGGCCCTGATCACGTCGATTCGCACCGCGCGTCGACTTACCTAGCCGGCGCCTTCGTCAAACAAGCGGCGGTCGTCAGCACGCCTTACAGCCAAGTCAACGCGCTCCGCACCATCGAAGACATCTTGGGCACGGAGCACCTGAACCTGAACACCGCATTTCAGCCGGCAATGACCGACGCATTCGATCTGCGAACGCGTGGCGAGTGGAGCTTCCAAGCCGAGGCGTCAACGGTCCTGCAGACCACCGAGCTTTCGGCTCTCGTCACAGCGCTGGGCGGCACCTACACGGCCGGCGAGCTCGTGAAACCCACGCACGACGCCAAATACTGGGACAAAGCCACGGCTGGCTTTGACTTCTCCGAGGCCGACCGCGTGCCGACGGCGAAGTTCAACCGAGTCCTCTGGAAGGGCCTAATGGGCGCCAAAGCCTATCCTGACCTGCAGAGTCACATCGCGTTGCAGCACACGGCGACGCCGGCCGTCGACGACGACTGAGCCGACACGTAAGTGACGTCCGCCGCAGTTCAATTGGCTGCGGCGGCGGAGCTTCGAGGGTTTGTCGAACGCGCGGCGGTTTTGCGCCGAACGCGCGATTGGGTAGCATGGTCAATATGCCGGCACATGCAGCACCCGGAGGTGGATCGGCAGCCTTGATTGGTGATCGGGCCGGGTTGGGGTTCGGAAGCGGCTGATCGGCAGCGGGATGGGGTTCGGCCGGGGCAGCGGCTTCGGGAATGCACAAATTCGCAAACGTCAGCGGTGTCGGACGCGGCAGCGGTGTCGGTCGTACAAGCTCACCCTTGGATCGAAGCCAATCCTCGCGCAGCTCTGGTCGTCGCGATCCTGCGCCGCATTGCTTACACCCTGCTTTCGCTCTTCCGCAGCGTCACCCAGCGCTCCGACGAGCGCCGCGCCACGCCGTGCAAGACGTTGATGAGCGACTGCTCCGGCTCCGCGTCGAGTCCGAGAAAGGCCCTGCCCGAGCCCGGCCCCGCCTCTGGCTTGCCCGAAGCCCCTGCCGAGACCGATCCCGATCCCGCTGCCGGACCCCTTCCTGGGGCCGCCCTCGCGCAGGGCCCCGACAAC
>JBBRMI010000222.1:0-12490 GCA_038230915.1 Polyangiales bacterium
TGCATTGCGAACCCCAAAAATCTCCCGATCTCCCGATCTCCCTGTAAAAAAATCTCGCTCGCGCGTGGTGGCCCGGCGACGCACGGCAGTTTCTGCAGGGAAGGCTGCGGCGTGGCAGCCCAAGATGTGACGAATCCTGAGAGCCGGGATGCATCGGCCACGAGGGCGACTGACTTAGCCATTCGCGGGCCCTTAGGCCAGCGCCTTTACGCGGAGCTCTTTCAGCTCGCGTTCGTAGCCGCCGGAGAGGATCGGGAAGCGGCACCAGGTTTTGGGGTCGAGGTTTTCGTCGTCGAGATGGAACGACGGGGCATAGCGTTCGCGTTTCCATTGGTTGCGCGTGAACAGCCGAAAAAACCGCTCGATCCAGGTGACGAGCTGGACCTTGCCGTGCTGCGGGAAAAGCACGTTCATCAGCTCGAAGACTTCGAGCGGGCCGCGCTTGTCGCGGATGGCGGCGCGCTCGATCGCGTCGAGCAGATCGTACGGCATCAGATCGCCTTCGTCGGTTTGGTTCTGGGCAGCCGGACGGAGCTCGGCGGTGGGCTGCTGCACGTTGACCGCCGCGAGCGCCGGGATCGGGCCCAGACCGGCCGGGCCTTCGTGCTCCATCCACACCAACCATTTGCGCAAATAGGCCTTGTCGATCCCGGCGATCGGCGCGAGCCCGCCGGCGGTGTCGCCGTCCATCGTCGCGTAGCCGACCGCCGCCTCGGAGCGGTTGCTGGTCGATAGCAAGAGCGCGCCGAACAAGTTCGCCAACAGCCACACGCTGGGAGCGCGCGTGCGAGCCTGGATGTTTTGCAACGCGATGTCGTCGGTTTGCCAATCGAGCTTTCGTCCGAGCGCGCCTTCGATCATGGCTACGTAGCCTTCGACCTGTGCGTCGACGTCGAGCTCGAGGTGGCGCGCGCCCAGGCCTTCCGCGACGCCGCGCGCCGCACTGCGCGTGACTTGCGAGCTGTTGCGGGTGGCTTGGTACACGGTCGTCAGCAAGAGCTGCACGATCTCACGCGGGCTTTGTACGGCGGCGGCGCCCGGCACGTAGTCCAGCGCACGCTTCAAGCCTTCGAGCCCCAAATCGTGCGCAGCAAACCCGACCAGGCACGCACACGCCGCCGCAATAGCCGACGAATCCGCACCGCCCGACAGCGACACCACGAAGCCGAGCGAACGGCTCTTGCGCATGTAGTCGAACAAGCCGAGCGACAACGCGCGCGCCAGCTCCTCCTCTTTGACGTGCGGCCCGCGCTCCCAATCGTCGGCGTCGCGCGTCGCGGCAGCGGGCGCCACTTTCGGAAACTCGAACCGCAACTCGACGCAGCTGCCCGGTGCGTCGTTGACGCTCGGTGAATAGCCGGAGCGCTGGCCGTGCCGGGTGCGCGGCAGCTCGATGTCGACGATCGCCGAAGTCAGCCCGCCCTCGGTAAAGCCGAAGCGCCGCGCCTCCGCGACCAGCACGCCGTCGCTGGCGATCAACGCATCGCCATCGTAGATCGCGCGCCCGGCTTCGTTGCCCAGCAAATTGGCGTACAGGTACGTGACACCGAACGCGCGCGAGCCTTCGAGCACTAGCCGCCGCCGAACCAGGTGCTTGCCGAACGCAAAATGACTGGCCGACGGATTCAAGATCAAGTCTGCGCCCGACAGCGAAAGCTCAGCGCCGCGCCGTTCGGCCATCCAGGCGTCTTCACAAATTTCGAAGCCGATGCGCACGCCGCCACAATCGAACAGCACGTCGCCGAGCGGTAACTCTTGCCCGAGCACCGACGTCGTGGTGCGAGCCCCTGCCGGCCAGGGCTTGAACCAGCGCGGCTCGTAATGGATGCCGTCACCCGCGAGCGAGCGTTTGGCGACGAAGCCGGCGAGCTTGCCGTCGACCGCCAGCGCGCACACGTTGTAGACGCCCTTCTGATGCGCGAGCGGTAAGCCGAAACAAACGATCATGCTGCGCGTGTCCGGCACGAGCGACGCCAGTACCTCGAGCGAGGTAGCGCGGACGGCCGGCGATAGGAAAGCGTCTTCACAACCGTAGCCGCTGACGCACAGCTCCGGCAGGCACAGCACGCTCACACCTTCGGCGCGCGCACGCGCCAAAATCTGACGGATGCGCCGTTCGTTACCGTCCCAATCGAGTGGCGTCTGATTGAGCGTCGCGGCCGCGACTTTCACGAGCTGCATGGGGCAGGCGAGTGTAGCTCTGATCCATCGCGACACCTCAGCCAACTGCCCTGCAAGCTTGGGTTTTGGCGAGGCTTCCGCGAGGACAGGAGCGGAGCTACTTTCCGTAAGTGAGCACCGGACCGCAGCGGAAACGAAGCCCAAACCCAAGATCGCAGGGCGCCCGCTGCTGACGCGATGAGCAGCCTTGATTGGTGATCGGGCCGGGTTGGGGAGCGGGATCGGCTGATCGGCAGCGGGATCGGGGTCGGTCGGGGCAGCGGTTTCGGGTCAGCACAAATTCGCAGTCGGCAGCGGTTTCGGCGACGGCAGCAGGTTCGGTCGTACCGGGCCTGCTTGTCTTGGGGACTCATGCCGAGAGCGCGCACCCGGTGCGCCAGCGCCGGGTCATACGGAGCCAAACGGTGGGGCGCTGGCACACCGACTGCGCGTAGGGGGGCATGAGTCCCCAAGACAAGCAGGCCCTCCAACTTCTAGGGCCGAAGCCCGCAACCGATACGATATACCCGGCTCCGCGCCGAGTCCGAGAAAGGCCCTGCGCGAGCCCGGCCCCGCCTCTGGCTTGCCCGAAGCCCCTGCCGAGACCGATCCCGATCCCGCTGCCGGACCCCTTCCTGAGGCCGCCCTCGCGCAGGGCCCCGACAACGGATCAGGACTGACGGCAGGGGCGCTGTGCTTGACCGTAGCCAAAGGAATCGGTACGCGCTCGGGGTGCTCTCGCGGTGTGTCGGGCAGGTTCTCTCGTTGGGCGCGGTGCTGGCGCAGGTGGCGTCGGTTGGGCCCGCAGCCGCGCAAGCAAACGCAGCAGCAACCCGCCCCGTGGTCGCGATCGCCATCGCGGGCCCTGACGCCGAGGCCTCGCGACTCGGTGCCTCACTTTCTGATTCTATGCGCCGGTTGGGCGTGAGCGTCGAATGGCGCGCAGTCACTCCCGGGTTTCCATTCGGCGATACCATCCGAAATCTGCCCGCGACACCCGAGCCCGACGAGCAGCCGACGTTGGCCCGATTGTCGCTCGATTTGCGGCAGCCCGGCGTGGTTATCCTCTATTTGAAGGACGAGCGGCGCGACCGTTTGCTGGTTCGACGCTTCGACGCGCCTTCGGGGATCGATGAGGTTGCGCGCGAGCAGCTCGTCGTCACTGCTGCGGACTCGATTGAAGCGATCTTGGCAGGGCAGCTAGTTGGGACGCCGCGAGCCCTTCAGCAGCCTACCCGCCCACCCCCGAAAGCGCCTGCTGCGACGACTTCGCCCCCGCAGCTGCGAGCCACCTACTCGGTCGCTGGTGGATATACGACGTCCTGGATCGGCCCCGGTGCCCTGGCGCAGGGCGCGTTCTTAGGACTCAAATGGGATCGTCCGGCGTGGGGTGCAGGGGTCGGAGTGCGCGGCTATTTCCCCTGGCTGGTTGACTCGCAGGGGGTCGATGCGCTGCGCATTCGTTTCACGGTGCTAGGCTTACGCGCTCGCGCGTGGACTGGCTGGCAAATCACACCGCGAGTCTCGACGCTAATGGGCCTGGGACTTGTCGGCGATGCCACACAAGTGAGCCCGCGCACTAGCGAGCCGGCGGCAGCCATCGCATCCGACCCTTACTGGGCGTTTGATGCAGCCTTTCAGGGCTACGTCGGCCTCGCCTTTCAAGGTCGGGGCTGGGCAGTGACCGGCGTGGTGGGCGCCGACGCCACGGCTCGCGCGGTGCGCTACGCGGTCGAGGTTCAAGGTGGGAGGCGGAATGCGTTTGCCCCGTCGCGCTTTCGCCCCTTTCTTGAGCTTGAGCTCGCCGCCAGCTTTCTGCGCTAGCTGTCGTTTTCGTAGACCCGCAGGGTTGCGCCCCCCGCCCTACGCGACTGGGTAGCCACGGCAGAGCCAGCGCGGTGCATTGGGGAAGTTTGCGGAACAGATACAAGCCGAGGCTCGACCGCAAATCTTGCACGTGGCGTAGCTTTGATCCTTCAAGGCGTACGTGCAGGCCAGCGTGCTGTCCTGCAACCTGCTCGTCATCGCGCGCAAGCTGCTCGCTGCCACCTAGCGCGCCGGAAATCTACTCGCAACTTCGACCGCCCGCCGGAGGCCCACGCATCACCCACGCGGGTCGCGTCCTGACACCCCCGCGAGCCTTCCAGGTCTGCCTTTTCATAGCGATTCTCCCTTCGATCGTGGTTGCGCAAAGGCAGAGGCATTGCCAGATACGCGCCACACTCGGAACAGTTTTGACTTGGCCTGTCGCTTTCCCCAAAGTCAGGCGATGGGAACAATCAATCCACGAATCTTGGTACGCGAAGCCAACCGCCAGGACGTTGCCAAGTTAGTGGCGCTCAACGCCAGCGCGTATCCCGTGCTCGCCGCCGAAAATGTCGTTTGGGGCGAGCGTCACCTAGTTAGCCACCAGCGAGTCTTTCCACAGGGACAACTGGTCGCCGAGCTCGACGGTGAAATTGTCGGCGCCGCCGCGACTCTGCTCGTCGACCTCGGCCCCCATCCATTGAGACACCACACCTGGGCGGGCATCACCGACAGCGGGTACTTCACCAGCCACGATTCCGAGGCCGATACGCTGTACGGGGCCGACGTGTACGTTGATCCCAACGTGCGAGGCGAAGGCGTGGGCGCAGCGCTGTATGAGGCGCGTCGGCAACTGTGCCGCCGCCTAAACAAACGACGCATTCTGGCTGGTGGGCGGCTGTGGAATTACGCGGACTATAGCGCGGGGTCGATGACACCGGAGGAGTATGCGGCGCGCGTCGCCAACGGTGAGCTCAGGGATCTGGTGCTCAGCTTTCAGCTGCGAGAAGGCTTCGTACTGCGCAGCGTGATGCCAAACTATCTGCAGGATCCTCGCAGTAAGAACTACGCGAGCCTCGTCGAGTGGCTCAACCCCGACTACCGCGCGGCGCCGAGCGGTCAGCGCAAGGCCCGACTTGCTTGTGTCCAGTATCAGATGCGCAAGGTGGCAAGCTTCGAAGATTTCGCGCAGCAAGTGACCTACTTCGTGGGCGTCGCGGCCGACTATCACGCGGACTTCGTGTTGCTCCCGGAGTTGGTCTCCGCACAGATCTTGTCGGCCGAGAGCGCGCTCACGGCTCGCGAGGGCGTGCTCGCGCTCGCTGGGTACGCCGATCGCTTTCTGGCACTGGTGACCGAGCTCGCCGTCAAGCATGGCATCACCATCGTTGCAGGGAGCCATCCCGTTCAGCGCGGAGACAAGCTGCTCAACGTCTCGTTCGTGTGCCTACCGAGCGGGCAAGTCCTCTCGCAGCCCAAGCTGCACATCACGCCTTGGGAGCGCACGGCGTGGGGCATAACGGGCGGCAACTCGCTGCGCGTGATCGATACGCCGAAGGCTCGTATCGGAGTCTTGATTTGCTACGACGTAGAGTTTCCCGAGGCGGCGCGCTACCTCGCTGATCTCGGTGCGGAAATCTTGTTCGTCCCATTCTGCACGGACACGCGGCAGAGCTACCTGAGGGTGCGCTATTGCGCTCAAGCTCGAGCCATCGAGAACCAAGTCTACGTGGCACTCGCTGGCAACGTCGGAAATCTGCCGGACGTCGGTCACCTCGACATCAACTACGGCCAGGCTGCGGTCTTCACGCCATCAGACTTCGCTTTCGCACGAGACGGGATCGCCGCAGAGGCCGATTCCAACGAGGAAACGGTGTTGATCTGCGACGTCGATTTGACTGCACTTCACGGCGCCCGCTCGGCAGGAACCGTAACGCCGCGGCTTGATCGGCGCGCAGATCTCTTCCGTATCGTTTCAATGCTGCCAGCCGACCAAGCGAGTGACGGTCCCGGTGATGGTCCCTTGGGCGGCCTCCCCGGTGAGTCGTAGGCCTGCGCAAACGCGGTCGACGACTGCGTGCTGCGCTAGTAGCGACAAGATCGTCGGTGCGCCACCGGCTGGCGCAATCGTTTGACCTGCAACTACTTTCGTGACACGGTCGAGACAGTTAGTATTTTGTAGCGATTCGGCCCGCTGGGCCGCATTTGACGCCGGAGAACGGCAAGATAGGAAGAGATGAAATGCAGCTTTCTCTAGCGGGCTCGCACGATTATCGCTCCTGGTGGGAGCGTGTGCTGAGCGGCAATGTCGCGTCACGCGTCGTCGGCCGTGCACCGCAATCCGTCCTGGTAGCTCCCATCGCCCTAGCAACACCCGAGCTCCCTGCGTCATGCTAACGATCCGCGCTTGGTTCCGCGGCGCGAGTATTGCGAGCGTACTCGTGGCGCTCGCACTTTGTTCAAACTGTACCCCCGGGGCAGAAACGGTACGTTGCCGCAACGACGCCGTGTGTCGAGACCTGGGTGGCAACTTTCACTATTGCTACATGTCTCACTGCGTGGAGTGTGTGACGCACGCAGCCTGCGGCCGCAACCACTCATGCATTGCCGGAGCCTGCGAGGCGAATCAGTAAACCTTGAAGGCTGCGCCCATCCCGCGTCGGAAATCGTCCGCAGGACGGAGGGCTGGCAACGCCGTTCTGGTGGTTGCGGGTAGCCACGGCCGACACGGTCTCGAGCGAGCCATGTTGGGCAGCATCGCAGGCCGAATCGTCCGCTATGCCCATTGCCCCGTGCTGATCACCAGTCGTGACGGCGGCCTGGGCGTGCTCGTGGCTATGGATCTCTCGGACCCATCGCTGCCGGCGTTGAGCAGGGGCGTCCAAGAAGCGCGGTCGCGTGGCGTCCCGCTCGTGGCGCTGCACGTCGTCGATTCCGCTTCGACCAATTTCGGCAGCGGGGTTGTAGCTCCGTTCGGCGCGCCGGCACCGTTCGCAACTGTAGAGTTCTTGGAGCAACTGCGTAGCGCCACCAAGTCAGCGCTGGAAGCGGCGATGACTCGAGTGGGCGCTGACGGTAGCGCCGTCGTACTCGCCGGACCACCCGCCGCGACGATCGTAAGCTACGCCAAGGAAATCGGCGCAGGCTTGGTGATGCTCGGAACACGCGGCAAGACCGGCCTCGCACGCATCCTCTTGGGCAGTGTCGCGGAGACCGTCGTCGCTGACGCCGAGTGTTCCGTGCTGGCCGTGCGTTTGGCAGACACCGCAGCGTAGACGTTACGACGGCCGGATCGTCCACATTGCCAACAGCTCCTCACCGGCGACTTGTGGGTTGGGTCGCGTGATGCTTGTATGAGCAGCGACCATGCCGCGACTGCAATTGGTACCCGCTTTCAGGGCACGCTCACCGCTGATTTTCGTCGGTAGTGATTTAACGGAAGGCTCCGACGCAGCGTTGGCGTACGCGGTCAAACTCGGGATGCAACTCGGGGCAAACGTGGTCGTCCTCCACGTGGTCGAGCAGATCGGCCAGCGGCATCCCCAGAACAGCCCGCTCGTGCGCCGCAGGCTGCTCGCGGTGGCCTCGAAAGTCGACCTGCAGAAGGCGACGGCCAGACGCGCGTTGGCCAAGCAAATCGGCCGCCTCAGGCTGACGCCCGATGACCTCGTGATGGAGGTAGCCGCTGGCGCGTTGCCCCGCACCCTGATTGCTCGAACGGCGAAGAAGCGCGCCGTACTATTGGTGCTCGGCTTAGCCAATCAGGCCGCAGGGCTTGGCGCGGTAGGCCAGGCCATTTTGAAGACGACGCGGGTGCCGGTCGCGATCGTGCCCGGCGCGATCGTCGAGCGGCCACAGCGTAGGGGGCCGTCGAAGCCCAAGCTAAGTTTGGTGCCCAAGCCGCGCAAGCGCTCCCCTTGACCGTACAGCAATCCTGCGGGGGTGAGGCCCAGTTTACGGGCTGCCCAGCTGGGCAGCCCCAACAGAAGCACGGCCTACACCCGGCAGTCTTCAGAGGAGATTGAACGGCCAAGTGCGGGGCGACGGAGCCCGGAGGCATTTTAGCTAACGCGCGGCGCCAACTTGCTCGACGATCGCGGCCACACCTTCGCGGGCGAGCGAGTCGCGAACTCGCTCCGCCACGACGGCCTCGACTTGCGCTTCCAAATCGAGGACGGCGCCGACGACGTTTGCGACGAACCAGCCCTTCTTCTCCAAAACGATCTGCTCGGCGTTCGTGATTGTAATGGTTATCATCGGTTATGCCTCTACGCTGGTTGTTGATTTGATCATACCGGCGACCACAGCGTCCATCAGCGAGTCGAAGCTCGCGTCGGTGAAGCGTGAGCCACTGGTCAGCCAATCGTGATGACGGAGCTCCGGCAGCGGCTCGGGGGTGTCGTCACGATAGTGGCCGAGCACGTCGAGGTGATCGCCGAGCCCGGCCCATACGAGCGTTCCCCACAACTGCGAGCGAATGGGAACGCAGCCATCGTTGTCTTCGAGATCGGGCTTTTTGCCCAGGGCTTGGGCGAGCACCGCCTCGTTCGCGAGCGAGCCGCTCGAGGGTTTTTGGGCGGCATCTGCCGGCACCAGCGCGCAGGGATACGTCTCGTCTTGGCGGGCCGTGATGCCGTGTAGGGACGCGAACAGGGCGAGCGAGAGTGAATGCGCGGGGTGTCCCAGCGTTCTCAGCCAGGCCTTCGGGGAGGGTGGCGGCGACATCGAGACGGTCGACTGGTACGAGACACCAGGCCGGTCGGCGAAGCCAGCGAGCATGAGGTCCATAGCCTCGGGGCTCAGCTGTAGCATGGCACCCTGGTCGTTCTTGATCGCTTTCAAGTAGGTGCGCACATCAGGGCTTCGCGCGTCGTCGACCAACCCCAGAAGAGACTCGACCGATCTATCGAGAACGGGCAGAGTCAGGCCGAGCGCGTGATCGCCGCGACCGATGACACCCATCAAAACGCTCGCGACTGCGAGCGGTCGCTGCCCCAGTGCCAAGGCGACGATCGTGAATGCCGACAATGCGTAAAGCGCCTGTTGACCCTTCGCCGTCGCAAAGAACGTCGCGAGCGGTGTCCCGTAGTGCGGCGTGTTCATCGTGGTGACGCTGCGCAGGCGCGAAAGCCAGCCGTTGGTTTCGGCCGATTGGGGCAGCTGCGCGCTGGGTGAAGCGACGAGACGCGCATCGAGCCCGCCGATGGAATGCCCCAGCAGATGGATTGGACCGTCGCCGGTCGCGGTGCTCTCGATCAGCTCCGCCAGGCGAGCCGCTCGCCGACGGACCGAAGCCGTAGGCAGCACGTCGGAGACATGGGTCTCGATGACGTGCCCCAGCTTGCCAAAGCGCGCCTGCACCGCACGCTCGACATGCGCAAAATAGTTATAAGAAGCAAGGCGTGTGAAGCCGAACATACCTGGCGAGAAATAGACGTGGTGGATAGCCGTCGACAAGATTCTCTCAATCTAGACCGAATGCGGCGCTCGCGCGCCCCCACCCACGACCCCGTGCACGGGTAAGTGGAGGAGCGCGGCCCCTAAACGAGCCGCCAAACACGAAGAGTACTCCCGCAACGTAAATTCCGAACACCCAGATTGGTGTTGCGTTTCGCGTAATCGGATCTTCGCCCGCTGCGATCAGGCCGAGAAGAGCTCGGGGAACCCACCGTTGTTGGGACCACCGACGTGCACCTGCCGGCAGCCCCACTGACCCGTTTGCGAGCGGACGAACACTGGAAGCAAAGATGCGAGCCCAGTTCTTCCGCCCCAGACTGACGTGCCGCGCGGCGCTTTTTATGCTTTCCACGGCGAGTTATGGCTGTGGCTCGGAGGCCGGCAATCCTTCGACAGCCTTCGCGGGCATGACTTCGAGCGGCGGAAGCGGGACGCCCGGCGGCAGCACGGCGGGCGGCGGCACCGCGAACGGCGGCGCGGGCGCCAACGGAGGAGCTGGCGCCGGCACGACGAATGGCGGCGCACCCGGCGCAGGGCAACCGAGCGGCGGCGCGATGTCTGGCGCTGGTACGGCCAACGCGGGCTCAGGCGGGCTGGTGCCCTTCGAACCGCCCAAGTGCGCCGACGGCTCGAGCGCAGCCTTGCCCGCTACCGCACCCAAGCTCACGGTCGGCACGTTCGTAAACATCAGTCCGCCGGGGGTGCCATTCGACGCGAACGCGACGGCGATCACCCAGGGCATGACCATCGACCCATGCAACCCTGCGACCATCTACGTGTGTGTGGGCGACGCCGAGCACGGCATTTACCGCAGCACCGACGGCGGCGGCACGTGGACCCGGCTCGATTACGGTGGCGGCTTCCCAGTTCGGGTCCGGGTCGATCCCGGGAACCCACTGCACCTGTACGTCGGTGACGGGGTGCGCGGCGGCAACAATGGCTTTTTCTACTCGCTCGACGGCGGCAAGACCTGGACCCTGCCGCAGGGCTTCAAGGACTTTGCCAACCAGGGCACGTACGACGTCTACCATGTCGAACCGGATCCTACCGATTTCAACCACGTGCTGCTCAGCTTCCATTCGGCATGGAAGGGTGAGAACCAAAACGGCGTGATCGAAAGCTTCGATGGCGGTCTGACTTGGAAAAAGGCGAAGCTCTCGGGTGCGGGCGCGGGCGACGGGACCGACGTGTACTTCTTGTACGAGCCCAAGCACGGCATCGGCAACGCGCAGACTTGGCTCTTTGCAACCCAAAGCAACGGCCACTGGCGCACGACCAACTCCGGCGACACCTGGACCAAAGTCACGGATGTCAGCATGCAGCATGGCGGTGGCGCCAAGTACTACACCGCGGACGGTGTGCTCTACATCAGCAGCGCGCAAGGCGTGCTCAAAAGCACGAACAACGGTGAGAGCTTTAGCAAGATAGGCCTCGGCAAATCCTACTTGAGCGTGATTGGCGATGGCACGCGGCTGTACACCGGTCAGCACTTCAACTCGCGCTTCGTCACCGCGCTCGAAAACGACGACGCCCAGTGGACGGACTTTAACACGCAGGACTTCGCCGAAGGCCCGTTCGAGATGGCCATCGACTCCGTCAACGGCATCCTCTACAGCGCCAACATCCGCGCCGGCGTCTACGCGTTGAAGCTCTAGTAGCTCGGCCTCAGCCACTTCACGCCTGGCTCGGTCGCGACTGGTCACTACTTCAGCACGCACGCCACGCACTGAATTTCGGCAGCAGAGAGTTCGTGTGTTCAGCCGCGCTTAGTGGGCTCACCCTCGTGTTGAGGCAGTGAATCGGTGATCTCGAACCAGGGCGCTTTCGAAGCCGTGTAAGCGTGGAGGCCGATCCGAAGCGGCGGCGCTCGGTCGAGCGTCCCGGCCGCAAGCTGCATGAACGTTGGCCGCCGCGACGTCAGGCAACCGAGCGTCGTGCCGCAGTTGCGACAGAACATCCGCCGTCCGTGCTCCGATGACGCGAACTCCGCAATCTGCTCGACGCCACTTCGCCAATGAAAGGCTTCTTTCGGCACGAGCGCCCAAGTCCCAAAAGCACTGCCCGTGATTTTTCGACACGCCGAACAATGGCACGCCACCGTCACTCGTGGCGCCCCCGCGAACTCATACGTCACCGCCCCACACAAGCACCCGCCACCAAATCCGTCACTGTCCTGCTCCGCCATGGTTCTGGAAACCTAGCGACCCTGCCCGGTCGCCGCCAGCTTCAGCCGCGGCTGAGCGAAGCCGGTACTGTTGGCCGCCGGAGTTTGCGGATGAAGCGGTGTGCCTTCACACCGGCGACGATGCCACGAATCATCAGGATTGCGACGACGCCCTTTGCCCAAACCCCCGACACGACCAAGCGCGGCGAAACCAAGAACAGCAAGCCTTGCAATCCGAGCCAGGCTGTCGCAGCCACCAGCATCGAAATAGCGGGCCGCCGCCGCGCCAACCACCAGAGCCCCAAGAACCCCACGCCGACCAGCAGATCGATTAGAAACGCAGCGCCAACCACCGCGGTTGTCTCGTCATGCACGCCCGGGTCGTTCCTCGCAGCGAGGAACGCAATCCCGCCCATCGCCAGATAGACGAGCGACGCTACCAACAACGCCGTCCGCGCCGCGCTGATGTGCCCCTGCAACTCGCGGTAGTCACCGCTGGCCGCCTCCAGCCGCGCATGCAACGCATCGCGCGCCGCCCCCGAGGGCGCAGCCCCACACTTCACACAGCGCGAGTCCCCAAACCCAATCGCTGTCCCACACATCTCACACGGAATCGTAATTTCTAGCATCCCGCTTTTGCGTCCCAGCCTACCCGAGCCTGCCCGCCCGACGCTAGCCGCCCCCGGGTCCGCTCAGTCTTGATCCGTTGTCTTGGCGCCTCGCGAGCGCGGCCCTCGGGAGGGGGTTCGGGAGCGGGGGCGAGGGCGGCCTCGGCAAGGGTTTCGGGCGAGCCAGAGGCTGGGCCGCGCTCGCGAGGCGCCTTTCTCGGACTCGGCGCGGAGCCGGATATGTCGGTATCGGTTGCGGGCTTCGGCCCTGGGTTTCGGTCGCCTCTTTTCAGCA
>JBBRMI010000223.1:0-12480 GCA_038230915.1 Polyangiales bacterium
CGACCCGTGCAGCGGATCGGACCGCGAAGAAGCTCTTCGCGTCTCCGTTGACCCAAGGTGGGAGCCCGGTGCGGGAAATCCGCTCGCCGGGTTCTGTCCGGGGGGCGGCCCGAAAGGGCCGTCCCTACCGGGTTAGAATTTGGGGGTTTCGAGACGGACGACTTCGATCGGAGCCTGCGCAGTCGTGGCGCGATGTCGTGCGGCTCGAACCAACAAAACCTCCCGATCTCCCGATCTCCCTGTGAAAAAATCTCGGGACGTCGGGGGTGGCCCGGATCCGCTACGGAAGTTTCTGCAAGCGGGCTGCGAGGGGGCAGCCCCGGCTTATAGGTCGAGTAGGCGCATTTGGCGCTGGCGCGGATGCGGGGTAAATTCAATCGGATACTGGCCGGTCCAGCAGGCGACGCAGAACGAGTCTTTGTTGAGCGGCTTTTCGGTTTGGAGCACGGGCAACCGTGAGCGGCCGTCGGTGGCAGGCTTGGCGGGGATCTTGGCGCGCACCACGGATTCGATCATGGCGTCGAGCGGCAGGTAGGCGAGCGTGTCGCTGGTGATGTACTGATTGATCTCTTCGACGGAGTGGCTCGAAGCGATCAGCTCGCCGCGCGTTGGCGTGTCGATGCCGTAGTAGCAGGGCCACTTCGTCGGCGGGCTCGAAATGCGCATGTGCACCTCTTTGGCGCCCGCGTCGCGCAGCATTTTCACGATCTTGCGGCTGGTGGTGCCGCGCACGATGCTGTCGTCGACCACCACGATCCGCTTACCCTCGAGCGCGGCCGCGACCGGGTTAAGCTTCAGCCGCACACCGAAATGGCGAATGCTCTGCTGCGGTTCGATGAACGTACGACCCACGTAATGCGAGCGCACTAAGCCGAGCTCGAACGGGATTTTCGATTCCTCGGCGTAGCCAATCGTGGCTGGAACGCCGGAATCCGGCACCGGAATCACTACGTCGGCTTCGACGCCGTGCATCTTGGCCAGCGCGCGGCCGAGGTTCTTACGCGCCTCGTACACGCTGATGCCGTCGAGTACCGAGTCGGGTCGCGAGAAATACACGTACTCGAAGATGCAGCTCTTCCTCACGGCATCAGGGAACGGTCGCAAGCTGCGGATGCCCTGCTTGTCGATGATGAGCATCTCGCCCGGCTCGATGTCGCGCACGTACTTGGCGTCGATCAGATCGAAGCTCGACGGCTCGCTGGCCACGACGTACGCGCCGCTGTCGGGCATCTTTCCGAGGCATAGCGGACGGATGCCCATCGGATCGCGCACCGCGATCAGCGACTCGGGCGTCAGGCACACCAGCGAGTAGGCGCCCTCCACCTGGCTGAGGGCATCAGCGATGCGATCTTCGGGCGCGCGTTGCTTGCTGAGCGCCACCAGGTGCACGATCGTTTCAGTGTCGCTGCTGGTCTGAAAGATCGACCCGCGCTCTTCGAGCTTTTCGCGCACGCCTTCGGCGTTGGTCAGGTTGCCGTTGTGGGCGACCGCGACTGAGCTACGCGCGTAATCGACGGCGATCGGCTGGGCGTTTTTCAGGTACGAGCCGCCGGCCGTGGAGTAGCGGACGTGGCCGATGGCGTTCGGGCCCTTCAGCCGCGCCAAATGGTCGGGCGGGAAGACGTCGATGACGTGGCCCATGCCCCGGTCGGAGCACAGCTGATTGCCGTCACTCGTGACGATGCCAGCGCTCTCCTGACCCCGATGCTGCAGGGCGTGCAGGCCGAGGTAGGTGAGGTTTGCAGCTTCCGGGTGACCGAAGATTCCGAAGACGCCACACATGCTTTTAGCGGTGCCTCTCGTGGGGACGGTGCGGGAAACCCGTCCGGCGCAGCGGTGCCACGGAACGCGGTGGGCCGCCAGTGATCAGACGGCCGGCCATGAGGCCGAGTCGGGGAGCAGGACTGCGGTCGTGCAGTCGGCCGTTCGCAAGTTCATGTAGGTGCAACATCAGAGCCGCGGAACGTAAGCATCAGCACTAACAAGTCGAGGTTTACTGAGTATTCTCCGGTCTTCGAAATGCGCGCGCTCGACGAGCTGCTCCAGTCCTGGCGGTCGAACCCCGACGCCGACGCCACGATTGCCGTCTGCTCCTATTTAGGAAGCTCGAAGAGAGACGAGTTGATTCGCGAGGTCGGTGCGAGCGCCGAGACCTGGCACGCGGGCGACGGCGCCGTGATGCTCGCGGTCGGCCGCATGTACCTGGAAGCCGACATGCTTCAAGAGGCGCAGACCTCGCTAGTCGCCGCCGGCAAGGCCAACGCCAGCGATCCGACCGCCTTTCGCTTCTTGGGCGAGGTGCTGCTGCGGCGCGGTGACGCGCTGCGAGCGGACAAGGTGCTCGCGCGCGCCTTGCAGCTTGGCGCTACCGCCGATGACGTGGAGCTCTGGCACGAACGCGCGGTGCTCTACTCGGCGCTGCAAAAGCGCGTCGGTCCGGAGGCGGTCGCCGCCGAAGTCACGCGCAGCATGCCACGTCACGTTTCGGTGCCGCCCGGTCCGTCGAGCGATCCGTTTCCCGGCTTCGGCCTCGAGGAGTCCACGAAACCGCGCAACGAGCCGGCCAAGCCGGCGCGGCCCGCCGTCGCGGTCAGCCGCAAGCCGACGTTGGTTGGCTTGGCCGACGTGGCGCCGCTGCCGCGCTTCGATTCGTCGGATCCGTTGCCGGCGCGCGCGAGTGAAGACTCGATTCGCCTGTCCGACTCGGATCTCGAGGAGACGTCCAACCCGGGGCGTTTGCTGATCAACGCGCCGCCCGGCGGTTTACCGCCGCCGCCCTCCGTCGGGTCTTCCGACGTGGCCGAGGCACTCGCGAACTCTTTTCTGGCGCCGAAGGCCGGCAAGCCCGCCGCTGCGGCCGCGAAACCGAATCTCAAGTCGACACAGCTCGGCGGATTCAGAGCTGGCGCCGCTGCGGTTGCCCCCAAACCCGGCTTGGCTCGTCCGCCGACGGCGTCGAAGGCGCCGGCGCCAGCCAAATCGTCTGTCCCCGAGTTCGATGACGCGGTAACGGTCGTCACGCCGCCACCGTTTGCGGCGCATCTGATGCCGCGCGGGATGCCCACGCCGTCGGCCGCTATGCCTGCGGTTGCCATGCCGGTGCGCAAGGCCTCCGCCGCTCCACCGCCAGCCCCGTTGCCCCCGCCGCCTGCGGCCGCACACAGCGAGCCGCTGGCTTCGTTAGCGGCTCGGGTCGAGACCGTCCCGGCGTTTGCAGCCAGAGCGTTGCCCGCGCCGCTGATGCGTGTGCCTTCGGCGCCTCCGCCTCCACCGCGGCCAGCGCATGTGCTCGCCGGCATCGGCGATCCGGTGAACCCGGCGCCGGCCGTGGTGCTCGAGCATTTGGCGCGGGTTGGTTTGTACGAGCCGGGCGGTGGCGCAACCCCCGCCTGGGAAACGCCGCCGCGCCAAAAATCGCGTGGTTCGGTCGCGATCTTGGTCGCCACGGTGCTACTCGCGGCAGCTGGCGGCGGCACTTATGAGTACTCGCGTCGCCTCAAGGCGGCGCGAGCGATCGAGGCCGACGCGCTGAATGCGCAGGTCGACAAGCTGCTCAAGACGGGCCGACCGAGCGATCTCAAAGCCACCGACGCGCGCCTCACGCATTCGTTCGAGCTCGATTCGCGCAGTCAGCGTGCCGGCCGACTTTGGCTGCAAAACCGTGTCCTGAACGCGCTTTTATTGGCCGGTGAAACGCGCGGCATCGACGCTGCCGTGTACCGCGGTCGGCAGGTGGGGCTGCCGGAGAAAGAGCTGCTCGTCGGCAAGATCGCCTCGTTCTTTGTCGAAGGCGACGTAGCGGGCGGCGCGGCCGTGTTGGCGCGCAGTGACCAAGACGCCCGTAACGACGCCTACTACCAGCTTGCGGCAGCCGCCGTGCTCGAGCGCGCGGGTGATCCGCGCGGCATCGAGCGTTACCAAGCCGCCGTTCAGCTCGCCCCGGACCTGGCGCCCGCTGAAATGCTGCTCGCGCGTTTGTTGCTGCTCGAGCGGGGCTCGGATGCGGCCAAGCCGGTCATCGACTCGATGCGCAAGAAGATGGGCGACACGCCCTCGACGCGCGCGCTCTCGGCCTTGTCGTGGGTCGTCTCGCACGATCGCCCCGACGAGCTGCCGAGCGAGGCTCAGCTCCAACCCGCCGACACCGAGCAACTGCCGGCGCCGTTGGCGGCGGTTCCGGCGATGGTCGAGGCTGCCAAGGCGCTGAACAAGCAAGACCTGCCGGCCGCGTCCAAAGCCATCGACTCGGCGATCAGCTTGGCGATGACGCCTGCACTCGCCGCGGGACTCGGGTTTTTGGCGATCGACGCCGGCGACGAAGTCGTGGCGCGCAAAGCCGCGCTGCGCGCGCTGCAATTCTCGGCCGTCTACCCGCGCGCTCGGACGTTGGCGGCGCGCGTCGCATTGCTGGGCGGCCGCATCGACGAAGCCCAAAAAGCCATCGAAGAGCTAGATCCGGCGTCCGCCGACGTCGCGGTGGTGCGCGCGGTCGTGGCGTACGAATCGCTCGAAACTCAGGACTTGAAGGGTGCGCTCGAGGCTTTGGGCAACTCTGCCGTCGGCCCGGCTTTTTCCGCGCTGGATGCCGCACCCGGGGTGATCAACGGCACCGCGTTCCCCGCGCCGGACCAACTGACGGACATGGCGGCGCCCGACAAGCCCTGGGGCGAGCTCGTGGCCGTCGACGCCGCGCTCGAGACCGGCAACTTGGTGCTGGCTGAAAAGTTGCTCGGCAAGCGCTCGCTAGAGACGCTGCGTCCAGTTCACTTGCGGCGCTTGGCACGGCTACGGCGTTTACAGGGCAAGCTCGACGACGCACTGCGCGCCTCGGCAGCCGCGGCCGAAGGTGGCATGGCGCTGCCGCTGCTGCTCGAGCGCGTGTACGAGCTGCTCGCCAAGGACGACGTTGCGAGCGCCAAACAGTTGGCCGCCAAGTATCCGTCCCTGCTCGGGCCGCTCGCCGGCTGGGTCGGCGTCTTGACCGACGTGGCTAGCAAGCAAGCGGCTTCAGCCACCGTTCGGCTCTCCAAGCTCGATTTGCCGCCCGATGAATCGCCGATCGCCGTGCGCGTCCTGGTGGCGCGCGCGCTGATGACCGGCAAAGACAAACGCAGCCACGCTTACGTCACCGCGTTGCTCAAGAAACTGCCGAAAAACCCCGACGTTCTGGCGGCCGCGGCGATCGAATAGCGCCGGCCGGGTTGAGCTTGCGTGGCGGCGCTCGGGCGAAAAAAAGCCCGGACGAGGTCGTTGCTGCCGACGACGCTCGCCCGGGTAAGAGCGGATTCTGATCTGCGAGTCGGCGATCAGAAGTTGTGGATGTACGTCAGGCGTCCGGCGAGGTGATTCTTCTGCCCGGTCGGATCTCCGGTTTCGTAGCCAACGAATGCCATCAAGGTGCTGTTGAGACCCAAGTTCGAGAACATGAGGTTCGGACCGATCGGAAGGTTGTAGACCTTTTTAACCTTACCGTCGGCGTTCGCGTAACCGACCGAGTCCCAGTTCAGGTCGACTTCAGGGCCGACGGCCACGTAGTCGCTGATCTTGTAGTCCGAGAAGAGACGCGCGTTGATCTGATTGGTCGTCGCGACCTTGAACGTCTTGTAGTCGTAAAACTGGAACCACAACTCGGTGTACATCGGCCCCAGGCTGCCGGTCGCATAGAACTGCGGCACGAGCGCAGCCGCGCGTCGCGTGGACCAGTCCATCTGCAGACCGATCATGGGGGTGAGCGTGAGCGGCCCTGCCGTAATCGCGGGACCGATATCGAACTCGCCGAAAGGCGCCGAAGGTGCACCACCGTTACCACCCGGGGGAACGATCGCGTTCAGGTAGATGTCCATCGCGAGACCGACGCCGTCGACCAACGGCAGCGTGCCGCCGCCCCACAGCTGCAGCCCGAAGAAGTCGGAGTCGATGCGCATCCAGCCCGGCGCCGGCGTCGGACCAGCCGGAGCCGGAGCCGCCGGAGCGGGCTCAGGCGTGCCTGCAGGCGCCGACGTGGGCGTCTCAACCGTCGCCGACGCTGCTGCTGGCGGGGCTGAGGCCGTCGCGCCCGCCGGGGCGGGGGGGGCCGCGGCGTCTTGTGCCCACGCGGCGGCGGGGAGCATGACGCCGAGCGCGGCGAGGGAGGTGATCAAAGCAATCTTGGTTCGCATCGCAAGTCTCCGGGGTTTAGGAGGAGGGGCCGCGGGGAGGTGCGGCGCTCTCGGTGTAGGCCGGATGTAGCCGTTGCAACGTTGCGTGAATATTTCGCGCGAGTTTCGTCGCTAACGACACGAGCAAATCCGCTCTGTTCGCTGATCTGACACGCAAAGTATCGGAAACAGGAAACCCCCCGGACATGAGTCGTGCGCGTGTCGCGAGCTCAAACGCGTGTGCCGTCCTGACTCACAAGACGCTGCACGACGTCACCGAGCGCGAGAGGAAACAACAGGAAGGCGGGGAGGCGGGAAGGGCGAGCGCGAAACGCATTTTTTGTTTGGGGAAGACCAAACACAAAAAATCGATTGCCCGGGCACGTGGAGAGCCTGATGCGTCGAGCTCACCAGTTCACCCACCCCAAAAATCTTCCCGCCTTCCCGCCTTCCTGTTCGCTCGCGCTCGTCGTCAGGCGCGCGAGTTTGGACCACCGGCGGCGCCGCCGGAGACACGGCCTTCGATCATCGTGCGCAGCTCTTCGGTGTCGTTCGAGCGACCCATGCCTTCTTCGAGCGTGATCATCCGCCGCGCGTAGAGCGAGTACAGCGACTGGTTCAGGGTCTGCATGCCATGCTTCTGCTGGCCGACCTGCATCTGCGTGTAGATCTGATGCACTTTGTCTTCGCGGATCAGATTACGGATCGCGGCGTTCGGCACCATCACTTCTTGAGCCAAACAGCGACCGGGCGCGCCGGCACGCGGCAGTAGGAGCTGGCTAATCACTCCCTCGAGCACGAACGACAGCTGGGCTCGCACCTGCGACTGCTGATGCGGCGGGAACACGTCGATGATGCGGTTGATGCTTTGAATCGCCGAGTTGGTGTGCAGGGTCGCGAACACCAAGTGGCCAGTTTCGGCGATCGTCAAGGCCGCCTCAATCGTCTCGAGATCACGCATTTCGCCGACCAGCACCACGTCGGGATCTTGGCGCAGGACGTATTTCAGGGCCTGCTTGAACGTCCCCGTATCGCTGCCGACTTCGCGTTGATTGACGATCGAGCGCTTGTGCGGGTGCAAATATTCGATCGGATCTTCGACCGTCATGATGTGCTGACGGGTCTCGCTGTTGATCTTGTCGATGATCGAGGCCAGCGTCGTGCTCTTGCCCGAGCCGGTTGGGCCGGTGACCAGGATCAGCCCGCGCGGCTTGCTGGCCAGCTCGGCTACGATCGGCGGCAAGCCCAGCTCATCGAACGACAAGATCTTGAACGGGATCGAGCGGAACGCGCCGGAGACTGCGCCGCGCTGCATGAAAATATTGGCGCGAAAGCGCGACAAGCTCTTCACGCCGAACGAGAGGTCGAGCTCCTTATTCTTCTCGAACTGGATCTTCTGCTCCTCGGTCAGTACCGAGTAACACAGCTGTTTGGTTTCGATCGGCGACAGCGGCGACAGTTTGAGCGGCACGATCGCGCCATCGATGCGCAACAGCGGCGGCGAGCCGGTCGTGATGTGCATGTCGCTGGCGCCCTTCTCGATCATGGCGCGCAGCAGCTGGTGCAGATTGACCTTCAGGCCCTCATCGACGCCGTTCATAGCCTTCCAACATAGCGGAAGCGCATCGGCTCGGGGCCCCCGTCGGATCGCGACTCGCGCACCCGGGTCGCGATCTGCCTTGGCACAGCTGGCACACCATCCGGCGCCGACCGAATTGGTTAAGTTTTCCTAAAACACGGGCAAAAAACGCTGCGCCAGACCAGACGTACGGGCCGTCGGGCGTTGGCACAGAAGCTGCTCTGTGTGGGTGGAGGTTAGTGGTGGTGTCTGGATTGAGGGAGTTACGGTGCTCACCTGGCGGGACGAGGCGGCGAGGCCATACGAGAGAAGGAGAGGGGGGTTCCATGAAACGAGTCATTCTGCCGTTGCTTTACCTTTGGTCGGTCGGCGCGTGTAGCGGGGGCAGTCCCGCCGAGCCAGGTGAGGGGCAGCAGAGCCCGAACTTGCACCAGACTGCGGGCGGTTGCGCGTGCGCGGCGGGTCCGGGCGGCGCGACAGAGATTTCTCTCGAGTGCTTCTGCGCCGAGTTCCCAGGCGCCTGCCCTAGCTACGACGAAGCCAAGCAGTGGTCCCACCCTGGGGTCGAGCACTGGGGCGGTTGCTTCGATGAATCGCGATGGTGGGTCACGGAGCAGACGGGCTGCGGCAAGCTCGTCGTCGCAATGGCGCCGGGGCTCGGCGGCTGGGCCTACACGTACGACGAGACCACGCACGAGTTGATTGGAGCGCAGATTTCCAACGACGTTCCATTCGGCTCGTGCGAGATGGGTGTGTACTCTGCCGGTGATTCCTCGCGCTGTGACAATGGTACGGTGTGTTCACTCTGCGACGACTCGGGCAGCACGTGCGCGCCGGCTTGTTCGCTCGAGTTGATGAGCGAGACGTGGGGGGTGCCTCGCTACGATGACGAGATCTCCGGCTACGATTGCGGCCTTCCCGAACCCGGCCAAGCGCTACCGGAACTCCGTACCGGCTGCGGTCGAGCCAAGGTCGTCACCGCCTTAGGCACCAACACTTACTCGGCTGATACGCATGAGCTGCTGGCTGTCGAAAACGACGGGGCCGAGTGTCGAGGCAGCTGGGGCGATCCGGGCGCGTCGTGCGCGGACGAAACCAGCTGTTCCTTGTGCGACAACTCGCCGAATCGCTGTCCGCGCTGAGCCCGAGCTCAGTCGGCCATCGTGACGCGCAGAATTTCTTCGGGCGTCGTGACGCCGGCCAAGATTTTGGTGATGCCGCTCATACGCAGAGTGATCATACCGCCGGCGATCGCGGCGTGCTTGAGCTCGGCGCTCGAGGCGCCTTGCAGGACGCGCTCCTTCAAATCGTCGCGGAACCGCATGACTTCGTACAGCGCGACGCGGCCCTTGTAGCCGCTGCCGTTGCAGGTCTGACAGCCCGCGCCCTTCATGACCTGCGGGTTGTTGGCGAGCTGCTCTTCGGTCATGCCCAGATCCAGGAGCGCTACACGATCGATCTCGGTCGGGCGTTTGCAGTCCGCGCACACCTTGCGCGCCAGGCGTTGCGCCAGCACCAAGTTGACGCTGGCGGTGATCAAGAACGGCTCGACGCCCATGTTGAGCAGACGTGAGATGGTTGCCGGCGCGTCGTTGGTGTGCAGCGTGGACAGCACCATATGACCGGTCAGCGAAGCCTTGACCGCGATTTCCGCGGTCTCGAAGTCGCGGATCTCGCCGACCATGATGATGTCGGGGTCTTGGCGCAAGAAGGCGCGCAGGGCCATCGCGAAGTTGAGCCCAATTTCGTCGTGCATCTGCACTTGGTTGATGCCGTGCAAATTGTACTCGACCGGATCTTCGGCGGTGCTGATGTTCACGGTCGACTTGTTCAAGTCGGACAGCGCCGAGTACAGCGTGGTCGTCTTGCCCGAGCCGGTCGGACCAGTCACCAGCACCATGCCCCAGGGTTGGTCGATCGCCCATTTGAAGTCGGCGAGTGGCGCGGCGTCGAAGCCGAGCTTGGTCATGTCCAGTTGCAGGTTGCCCTTGTCGAGCAAACGCATGACGACCTTCTCGCCCCACATCGTCGGCAGCACCGAGACGCGGAAGTCCATCTCGCGGCCCTTGCCGAGCTTGAGCTTGATGCGCCCGTCCTGCGGTAGCCGGCGCTCGGCGATGTCGAGCTGGCTCATGATCTTGAGGCGGCTCACCATCGCTGCCTTCAGGCGCAAGGGCGGCGTCATCTCTTCGTGCAGCACGCCGTCGATCCGATAGCGAATCCGCAGCTTTTTCTCGTACGGCTCGCAGTGAATATCGCTCGCCCCTTTGCGGATTGCATTCAAGAGCAGCACGTTGACGAGCCGCACGACCGGAGCGTCGGCGCTGGCGCGCTCGAGCTCCATCGCATTCACCTCTTCCTCGTCCGCCCCGAAATCGATGTCGTCGTCGCCGAGGTCGAGGTCGGCCATGACCTCCTCGTACGAGGGACCTGCGCTGTAGTAGCGCTCGATTGCGGTCTGGATCGACGTCTCGCTCGACACCACCGGCTCGACGTTGAAGCCGGTCAAGAACTTGATGTCGTCGATCGCGTTCAGGTTCGTCGGATCACTCATCGCGACGATCAGTGACGAGCCGGAGCGCGAGACTGGGATCAGGCGATGCTTCTCGCACACGTCGCGTGAGACGAGCTTCACGACCTCGCCGTCGATCTCGTACTCGTCCAGGTTGATGGCCGGCAGCCGGTACTGGGTCGAGAGGAAGCTCGTGATCTCGCCATCCGAGATGTAGCCGAGCTTGGCCAGCGTGTAGCCCAGGTTGCTGCCCGACTTTTTCTGCTCGTCCTGAGCCTTGCGTAGCTGCTGCAGGCTGATCAGCTTTTCCCGAACGAGGAGCTCACCCAGTCGATTTTGCGCCATCTGTTGCCTTGGAACGCCGGCTTCGGTTGCCCGTTAAGCCGACAGAATCGCGAACTCTATCAGGGTCCGCGCCCCCCGAAAGCCTCGTACCCTTGACGACCCTCTAAAAAGGCCAAATACTTCACTCAATAATTCCCACATCGGAATAGTGGGGAATGGATCACTCCCGTTCTGCCTCTTCCAGCCGCCCCGCACTTCATCGTCCTGACTCGTGCCGCTTAGGGTGCCCAACCCAAAAGTCGGCCGCTTTTGAATCCTCATTGCCATGCCCAAGACCTATAGCGACCTGTTTGCCGAAATTCGGCAGAGCGTGAAACTGATCTCCCTGGACGAGCTGAAGGCTCGCCTGGAACGGCGGAAAGAGAAGCCGTTCACGCTCGTGGACGTGCGCGAGAAGGACGAGTTCCGCGCCGGCTTCATCCCGGGGGCCGTGCACATTCCGCGCGCCCACCTCGAGATGCAGGCCGAGCAGAAGCTCAGCGATAAGAACGCCGAGATCATCCTCTATTGTGCCGGCGGTACGCGCAGCGCGTTCGCGGCCAAGACCCTGGCCGAATTCGGCTACACCAACGTGCTCAGCGCCAACCCGGGCTTCGTGCGTTGGAAGGATCTGAAGTACCCGATCGAAGAGCCGGTCGCGCTCACTCCAGCGCAACAGGACCGCTACTCGCGTCACATCCTCTTGCCCGAGGTCGGCGAGAAGGGACAGGAGAAGCTGCTCAAGGGCCGCGTGCTGTTGCTCGGCGCGGGCGGCTTGGGCTCACCGGCAGCGCTGTACTTGGCGGCGGCCGGCGTCGGAAAGATTGGCTTGGTTGACGCGGACACCGTCGACGCCTCCAATTTGCAGCGGCAGATCCTGCACGCGACGTCGCGGCTCGGCATGCCTAAGGTGCTCAGCGCCGAAAAGGCGATCAACGACCTCAACCCTGACGTGAAAGTCGTGAAATTCGAAGAGCGCGTGAACAGCAGCAACGTCGACCGTATTTTCGGCGAAGGTTGGGACTGCATCGTCGACGGCTGCGACAATTTCCCGACGCGCTACCTCGTGAACGACGCGTCGCTGTTCCATAAGATCCCGGTCGTGCACGGCTCGATTTTCCGCTTCGACGGCCAGGTGACGACGTTCATGCCGTTCGACGGCCCCTGCTACCGTTGCCTCTACCCGGAGCCGCCGCCCGCGCACCTGGCCCCGTCGTGCGCTGAAGCGGGCGTGCTCGGCATCTTGCCGGGTGTCGTCGGCGTCATCCAAGCGACCGAAGCGATCAAGCTCATCTTGGGCGTGGGCGACGTGCTCAAGGGCCGTCTACTGACCTACGACTCCCTGAAGATGACGTTCCGCACCTTGAAGCTGCGCCGCGACAAGACCTGCCCCGCCTGCGGCGAGAACCCGACGATCAAGGAATACATCGACTACGAGGGCTTCTGCAGTCGGTAGGGCTGCGCCCTGCCTCCTGCATCCTTTCCCGCGGGAGCTCAGCTCCCGCCCCGCTGAAGTGAATTCAGCGGGGCCCCACCCTCAGGTTTTGGGTCCCTGCCCAAAACACAGCTTTCTGAAGGTTCGAATCGCGACCTTAGCTGGGCGGGCGGGGCGAGGGGGTAGGGGGTAGTCGGTTTGAGGTAGTCGGTTTGGGGTGGGGGTCGCTGCCGCGGGGGCGGACGGATTTGGGGTGGGGGTCGCTGCCGCGGGGGCGGACGGATTTGGGGTGAGGGTCGCTGCCGCGGGGGCGGACGGATTTGGGGTGAGGGTCGCTGCCGCGGGGGCGGACGGATTGGGGTGAGGGTCGCTGCCGCGGGGGCGGACGGATTGGGGTGAGGGTCGCTGCCGCGGGGGCGGACGGATTTGGGGTGAGGGTCGCTGCCGCGGGGGCGGACGGATTTGGGTGAGGGTCGCTGCCGCGGGGGACGAC
>JBBRMI010000224.1:0-12417 GCA_038230915.1 Polyangiales bacterium
CTTCGGTTCGATGATTGGCGACGCGAGATCCTGAACGTCGCTGCGACCCCAAATTCACGCTCGCTCAGGTCTCCCGATCTCCCGATCTCCTTGTGAGAAAATCTCGAGCCGTATGCGGACGTGCGGAGACGTTGGCGCGCCAGCTGGCGCGCCGTAACGGGGCCTACCCGGACTTGCGCGTTAGTTTGCGTTCAGCTCGACGCGCAGCAGCTTTTTGCCGATGAAGACGTAGTCGCCGTGCGATAGGGGTTGCTCGGTCTTCAGGCGGATGTACGTGCCGTTGCGGCTGTCGAAGTCGGTGAGCATGAATTTGCCGTCTTTTTCTTCGACGGTGGCGTGCTTGCCCGACATGAACATGTCGCCGGGGAAATTCAGGTCGCCGTCTTCGCGACCGACCTGCAGCGTGTTGCCACGCGCGCAGATCGTCATGCCGATCGAACCGCCCTCGAGGATCTGATTCAGCCGGAACGCGCTCGGGTACTTGGGCGACGAATAGAAGAACGTGCCGTCCGGATCGGCGCCGTCGGAAGCCTTCGGCGTCGGATCGAGCCGGAACACCTGCTCACCGACCACGAACTGATCGCCCGGGTTGATCTCGACCGAACCGCGGATGCGAAAGTAGACGCCGTTGAGCGAGCCTTCATCGCGCACGACCAAACGGTTGTCGCGGTAGAAGAAGTTCGCGTGCGTGGGCGAGATGAATTGGTCGTCGGGGAACTCGAGCTGCCCTTGGCGTCCGAGCAGATGCTGGTCGGCCTTTAAGTGATACGACAGGCCGTCCATGCCTTCGCCGCGGATCAAGATCAGGCGAGCCTTCGCCGGGTCTTGCATGTCGCCGTAGAAGTCGGCGTGGAGGTGCATCACTGCGTCGGGTACGGACGTGCCACAGCGACCGCAGAACTTGTGCCCACTGGGCACCGGGGTCATGCACGACTCGCAGACGTAATACCTGGCTTGATCCATCCGCTCCTCTTCGACCTGCGAGGTTTCGCTCCTCGCCGCAGCTTCGAAGCCTCCAACAATTTCGCCCGGATGGGAAGATCTCCAACCGGTCGGCTTGTTGGCCGGCAGGAGCGCGACGTTGTGACCGCAGAAACCACAGTGCAGGGCCCCCATCGGATTGAAGGCATCGCACCGGGCGCAGACGATCCCGACATCGAGCGAACCGTGCGCCATCACCATTGCTGCCGCCTTCATACTACCCCTTCCGGGAGCGGCAAAAGGTTACCGCACGAACGCCTACCGGATGTACTGGTTCCGGGTCTCGGTATCGAAGAAGCCGCCGGCACCGACCAATCGGTAGAAGATGGTCTCGGTGCAAGTGTCGGAAGGCACGGGACCGAAGTCGCGAGAGTCGTAAGGGAAGAGGCGGTTGTCACTGACCAGCCAGACTTGGCCGGTCGGCACGGTGGTTTTGACGTCGGCGGGGTGCGGTGAATCCGCGAGCAGCTCCCCGCGCATGTTCGTCTTTCCGCCCATGTCTTCGATCTGGCACGGCTGCTCGACCTCCTGGCCGTTGGCTGGGTTGTGCTCGGTGAAGGTGCGGGGAACGCAGTCAGCCTCGATCCCTTGGCGTTTGTTGTTGCGCTTGACGTCGGCGCCATTGACCTCGAGCGCGTCACGGCCGGTGCCGGCGATCCGCCCGATCACGATTCGGCCGGGCTTGTTCGGCTCGGCGCACATCGCCAGGTCGCCATAGCCGGGGCTGGTCAGGCGCCAGAGCAGGATCAGGTCGCCGCCGCGCACGCTCGGCGAGATCGAGGCGGTCAGGTACGGATCGTCGTTGGGGACGCGCCACCAACGCAACATCGTGAGCCTGGCAAAGCCGATCACGATCCCCGCGATGAGCGCGACCCAAAACAGAATCCGGAACATCTTCCTCATCATCGGGGCACTCGCGAGTCTAGCCCAAGCACGTCGGCGTTAGGGTCCGCGACTGACTTAGCCATTCGCGGGCCTTTAGCGCTCCCTTAGCGCCCCTTAGCGCTCCCTTAGCGCGCGCAGTCGACGGGCGGCAGCTCGGCCAGGCTTTGGCCCTTCGAGACGGCGGCCGCCCGGGCGAACAGCGCGCGAAAGCGGTCGAGCCGCGTGAACTCGGCGCGCCCGACGGTGCGCTCGTCGGCGTCCATCACGGCCGCCGAGATGACGCCGAGCACCTCACCGCTGTCGCTCATGACCGGTCCGCCCGAGTCACCGGGGCAGATCGAAGCGTTGGCTCGGAACCTGGCGTCGGAGATGGTGTCGATGTTGGCGACGGCGCGGTTGCGTCGGTGCAGCGCATCCGTCGACAAGGCGCAGCGGCCGAAGCCAATCGGAGAAATCGCTTCCTTCAGCAGCGGCGAGCGATCGATACGGGCGGGGCGCGTCTCGGTGCCGATCAAGGCGTGATCGAGCACCAGGATCGCGATGTCGCCATCGCCAGCGGCGTGACCGCAAGTCGGCGTGACGATCGCGCGTACGCGGGCTTCACCCCAGGGCAGGTCTTCGCCGCCCAGCTCGACGCGCACGTCTTCGGGCTCGACGTCGTGGGGCAGCATTTCGCCCTGGCGCGAGCGAGCCGAAACACAGTGATGCGCGGTGAGCACGCGATCATCGTCGATCAGCGCGCCGGAGCAGGTCACGCTGCCGATCACTAGCCGCACGACGTAGTCGTCCTTGTTGCTGAGGACGAACGGTAACTTGAGCGATGGCGGCAGCGCGGGGGCGGGGGCTGAGGCCGGTATCGGCGCTTGGGCAGGCGCTCTGCCGATGAACGGCAGGCGAGCACAGCCGGGCAACGCCAGCGCGAAGGCGACCCACAGCCCCAGCGACGGCGTTTGCTTGCTCAAGTCGGGTACCCCATGTGCGGAGGCATGGTCGGACAACCGTCGCGTGTGGGAAGTTCCGACACGCAACCCAGAATAATCTTTGGAACGATTTCCGTGAACAGGGAACGTTAGTGCGACCGATGTGCGTCGATGTGCGCGCGCTTCCTGGCCGAGCCGCGCCGACGCCGAGCGTCACGCCAGAACGAGATCGTCTTTGTGTACGATCACCAGCTCCTTCGCATCCCCTGCGAAGGCCAGCTCCAGCTCGGCCGCCTGCTTGCCGGCGGCTCGTGAGACGTCCAAGGCGCCCAGCCGAGTCAGGCCACGCCCAAATTCCCGGCCGTCGGGTCCCACCAGCAGCACCGCGTCGCCGGCATTGAATTCGCCGCGCACGCCCAAAACGCCGACCGGAAGCAGGCTGTTTTTGCCCGCGCGCAGCGCTTTCTCGGCGCCAGCATCGACCAGGACCGTGCCGCGGGGCCGCAGCGTGTAGGCGATCCAATGCTGGCGGGCGCGCAACGCGGCGCGCCGTGGCACCAGTGTGCCGACGTCGGCGCCGGCCACGATGTCGCGGATCACGTTCGGGCGCGAGGCGGCGGCGATGACGACCGATGCGCCGGAGTGACAAGCTTTGTAGGCGGCGTCGAGCTTGCTGTGCATGCCGCCGCTGCCCAAGCGTTCGCCGGATTGGACGACCGTGCCGAGCTCTGCGCTGTCGTTCATCAGCGTGATGCGCTTGCCGCCCTTGTCGAGCACGCCTTCGACGTCGGTCAGCAAGATCAGCAAATCTGCCGACACGAGCGGCGCGACCATCGCGGCCAGCTGATCGTTGTCGAGACGGATCTCGGCGGTCGAAACGGTGTCGTTCTCGTTGACGATCGGTACCGCGCCGGCGTCGAGCAGCTCGGCGAACGCGTCGCGTGCGTTGTTGACGCGCTCGCGATCGGCCAAGTCGTCGTGCGTCAGCAGCACCTGCGCGACGGTCAGCCCGACGGCGCTGAACGCTTCGTCCCAACGCCGCATCAAGACGGTCTGACCGGCGGCTGCAGCAGCTTGCAGCTTGCCCGTCTCCTTGGGGCGCGCACGGTAACCGAGCCGCTTCATCCCGAACGCGATCGCGCCGCTCGTGACCAGCACGAAGCCGCGCTTCGGTTTGGTCAACGCCGCCAGCTCGGCGGCGAATTTTTGCGGAAGCTCTCCGTCGCCGGACAACGCCTTCGACCCGACCTTGATCACGATGCGCCGGGATTGCTGGAGCTCGCTGCGTGCCGTCACTAGCGCCGTCAATAGCGCGGGCGCGCCGCCGCCGGCAAGCGTCGCCCCGCTTACCGGCTTTGGATTTGCGGTTCCTACATGGCCATCAAGTAGTCTTGGATCAGACCGAGCTCGGTATCGCTCAGCGCGGCCATGTCTTCCGCCGGCATGTAGCCGTTGCGCATGCCCGGGTCCATTCCTTCGCCGATGCGCACTTTCTGAGTGATCTGGGTCTTCATCCTGCCCGTGACCGAGATCGGCACGGCTCCGCCACTCGGTACCTTCGGGCCGTGGCAGTTGCCGCAGAAGTCACGGTATAAGGCCACGCCAGTCGCCGGCTTCGGCTGGCCTTGGAGCCACGCCAACACGGCGGTGAGATCCGCGCTAGTGATCCCCAACTGTGCCGGCGTCGACGCCGCGTCCGGGAACTTGACCATCGCCGACGGCATCCCCGACGGCAGTAGCCGGCCGTTACGAACGATCGCATTCGCGTAGTTGGTCGGCACGTGGCGGATCTCCGGACCAATGACTGAGCCTTCACCGTTGTTGCCGTGGCACGTGATGCAACCGCCAGACGTCCACGCCGCCGGAGCTGGAGTCGGGCCGGCCATGAATTCGCCCGCTGACAAGATCGTGTACGCCGCCATGCCCGTGAGCAGTGTGCCGTTGAGCAGTGTGCCACCGCCGGCACCTCCTCCTCCTCCTGCTCCGGTACCGCCAGCGCCGCCCGTACTCATTGGCGTGGGGTCAGGGGTGGCGGAACAACCGGCAAGCGCGGCTGTACAGATCAGGCTCGTCGCGAAAACCCCCACCAACTGCGTCAACTTCTTCATTCTGGCTCCTCGAAGGTAGGGCATTGGTGTGTCCGATTTGCAGCCCGACGGCAACCCGGATGCGCTGCTTATCCAATCCGTCCGGCGGTGACTCCAAGCGGGCGGGTTAGACAGCGCGCAAAACCTCGCGAGATTCGCGATCCTTCCCACAAACTGGCAGCTCCGCCGGCGCGCTACGTTTTTAGGGTGAGCACGATGACAAGACTTGGTTCCAGGCTGAGACGGGGTCTGGCGGCGGCGGGTGCGTGGGTTGGTCTGCTGACCGCTTGCCAAGCTCGACCTCGCGCGCCCGTGCGCGGCCCGGTGGTGGCGAAGCAACGCGATGAGACCGAGCGCGAGAGCGTGGCAGTCACGGTCTACAACCAGACCTTCGGCGTCGTGAAGGACACGCGAAGCGTGAAGCTCGCGCGTGGGGTGGTGGAGCTTTCGTTCAAAGACGTCTCTGCGAACATTCAACCGGAAACCTACCGCGTCCGCTTGCGTTACTGCTGACGCTGCCGCTGTGCCGGAGGTCAGGCAAGCCGAGTTGGAGCGACCGCCAAACCCTGCTGAATCGTTTTAGAAATAGAAAAGCTTTCCGTTCAGGCTTCGGGCGGGAGTACCTTCGAGCGGTTCGCTTGGTCGTGCGCTCCGCGTGCGGCTCGGGCGACGAGGGATTTTTCATGCCGAATGCCGTGATGGCGAAGCTGCGTGCTTTCGTAACCGGTACGCCCGTGGAGGAATGCGAGCTTTGTGCCCAGGCTATTTCGGTCGAGCACGAGCACCTGCTGGAGCCGGACGCGCGGCGTGTGTTCTGCGCGTGCGACGCGTGTGCCCAGCTGTTCTCGCAGGAGCAACAGCGCCCAGGCGCGCGCTACCTGCGGGTCGAGCGGCGCGCTGCACGCCTGCATGAGCTCGATATCGACGACGCCACGTGGGCCGATTTAGGCGTTCCGGTTGGGCTGGTGTTCTTCACCACGCGCAGCAAAAGCGGTGAGGTCGTCGCGACTTTTCCGGGGCGCGCGGGCATCATCGAGTCCTTCGTGCCACTCAAGGCGTGGAGCGAGCTCGAACGGCGTTTTCCGGTGCTCAAAGGCATTCTGCCCGACGTGGAAGCTCTGCTGGTGCGGCGCTCCTCGCGTCACCAAGACTACCTTCACGTGTCGATCGACCACTGCTACGAGCTGTCGGGTCTATTGCGCAGCTCGGACGCACCGTTGTCTTCGCCGGAGCTCGGCGTCGTGCAGAGCTTTCTCGCGCGTTTGGACGAACAGGCTGGGCAAAGCCAAAAGCGCCATAGCAGACGACCTCGCTCCTAAGACGATTCGAGCGCCTTATCGCACGCCCGCAGCCGATGTTAGTCGCGACTGCCCCGCGTACAAGATCGTGAAAAGAACGGCACGGTTCCAAGCGTCATCTGGCCGTGATCGCGGGGCCGAACTTCGACAGCGGCCCCGGATTTCTCGGTTGTTCGGCGGTTGAATCTGCCTTCGCCAGGGGTTAGGGTCGCGCGCGTTCGCTTGATGGTGTTGCCGCGATGCCAAGCGGGAGAATTGTATGATTCGTCGGGCTCGTCAGTGCTTTCTGCCTCTTGGTTTGGCTTTCGGTGTGATCAGTGTGTCGGCTTTGGCCAGCGCCCAAGATTTGGGCAAGCCGCCGCCAGAGGCTGACAAAGCGGTAGCAGGTCCTGGCAAACCAGCCGACGCGCCGAAGATCGTCGCCGCGCCGGAGGGCACCAACGCCGCGGTATCGGCCGGTGGCTTGAGCTCGAGTGGTAACTCGCGGCTGGTAGCGTTCACCGGTAGTGGCAGCTTCGATTGGCGTCGCGGCTCTAACGGCGTCGGTGCCAGCTTGGTCGGGAACTACGGAAGGAGCGCACCGCCGAACGGCACGATGCAGACGACGACCGAGAACGCGCAGGGCCGCCTGCGCTACGATCGCTACGTGATCGAAGACGGCAGCGTGTTCTTGCTGACTACCGGGCGCCACGATCGCTTTCAAGGCTTAGCGTTTCGGCTCAACCTCGACCCTGGCTTCAAGTACCTGTTCGTGAATCGTCCGGCTACCGCGCTGTGGGCTGAAGCTGGCTACGACTTCCAGTACGACACGCGCACCAGCGAAGCGCGCGACGTCAAGGACGCCATGGGTGTCGTGACCGACCGGCTCGCCGAGCACGAGACCGACCATTCAGTGCGCGTTTTTCTCGGCTTCCGCCACAACTTCAACGACGCCACGGCGCTGTCGAACGGGATCGAATACTTGCAAAGCTTCGTCCACAGTAAGCGCTACCGGTTCAACTACGACCTGCTGTTCACGGCCAAAGTTTGGGGCGATCTAGCGCTTGGTGTCGGCTTCAACGCGCGCTACGACAACCAGCCGCTACCCGACAAGGAGAAGCTCGACATGACCAGCACGTTGAGCCTCGTCTACGCCTACTCCAACGTCGGCAAATAGTGGTGCCGAACGGCGTGTCGCTGTCCTGAAACCGAATTTCCGCTAGTCACGACACCACCCTGAGCGAGGCAACATGGCGTTCATCGAAGAGTTCAAGAAGTTCGCATTCAAAGGCAACGTGGTCGATCTCGCAGTGGGCGTGGTGATCGGCGGCGCCTTCGGCAAGATCGTCTCGGCCCTGGTGAGCGATCTGGCGATGCCGTTCGTGGCGCTGGTGATGCCGAGCGGCGACTGGCGCACGAGCGGCGTCGTGCTCAAAACCGCCACCGACCCGAAGGACAACGTCGTGCTCAAGTACGGCGACTTCGTCGGCTCGGTGCTCGACTTCTTCGTTGTCGCGCTGGTGCTGTTCCTGATCGTCAGCCGCATCATCAAGGCGGCCGAGGGCCGGTTGCACCAACCGGTCGACGAGGCGCCGCCCGTGATCAAAGAATGCCCTGCCTGCTGCGAGACGGTGCCGGCCAAAGCAACCCGCTGTAAGTTCTGCACCAGCGACCTGAAAGCCGCCTAGCGCGAGCGCCAGATCGAGATCGAGCGAACAGGAAGGCGGGAAGGCGGGAAGACTTTGTTGGTTCGAGCAGCCGCTCTCGACGGTGGCGCGCGCTCGTCGCCACGATTTCAGCAGTCATACCCACCCAAAAATCTTCCCGCGTTCCCGCCTTCCTGTTGTTTTACTCGTTCTAAGTGCTGGATTTTACGTCGGATTATCTCCGATTCTCAGATCGAGCCTTCAGAAACGCGCGAGACGGTCGTCTTGTTGTGCGCAGTGTCCACCCTTATCGGACTCTTGGTTGTGTTCGGCTCAGTGCTGGGCGGTTTCGCCATGGCTGGTGGCGCGTTTGGCGTGCTGCTTCAACCGGCCGAGCTGGTGGTGATCGGCGGCGCGACGATCGGTACCGTCCTGATCTCGGCGCCCGGCAAGGTGCTCAGTCGCGTGACGGGCGCATTGAAGAAGGGCTTCAAGAGCGCCGCGCCCGCCAAAGCCGACTACATGGAGCTACTCAAGCTCCTCTATCAGATCTTGGCATTGATCCGTCGCGAAGGCGTGCTCGCGCTCGAGCCGCACGTGAGCGATCGCGCCACGAGTACGCTGTTCTCGGCGTACCCGACCGTGATGCATCGCCACCACGCCGCCGAATTCCTGGTCGACGGCCTGAAGCAGCTGGTCGACGGTTGCTCGGCGGAGGAACTGTCGCTGTTGTTCGATGCGGAGCTCGAGACCCACCACGACGAGGAGCATCAACCGATCGGTTTGATCCGCACGGCTGGTGACGCGTTGCCCGGTCTGGGCATCGTGGCCGCCGTGCTCGGTATCGTCGTGACCATGGGTCACTTGGATGGTGGTCCGGAGGAGATTGGCCACCACGTTGCGGCCGCGCTCGTCGGCACCTTCCTCGGCATTTTGCTGTGTTACGGCCTGGTCGGCCCGCTCGCCACCAGCATCGAGATTCAGGGCGGCGCCGAGAGCCGCTTCATGCTCTGCATCAAGGAAGCGATCGTCGCGGCTGCTCGCGGCGTGAACCCGCAAATTGCCATCGAGTTTGCGCGCCGCACCATCTTTTCCGACGAACGCCCGACGACGCCCGAGCTTGAAAAAGCCTTCGCGGAGCTCAAAGGCAAGTAATGGCGGGCGCTGCTGCTCCGAGTGGTGGTGGCGGGCGCGTCATCATCATCAAGAAGAAGAGCAAGGGGCACGCGGCGCACCACGGCGGGGCGTGGAAGGTGGCGTACGCCGACTTCGTGACCGCCATGATGGCCTTCTTCATGGTGATGTGGCTGCTGGCGCAGACCGATCAATCGACGCGCCAGCAATTGTCCGAGTACTTTCGGACCGGCGTGTTCTCCGGCGCACCTTCCGTGTTGAATGGCGGCAGCGGCATTCAGAACAAGGCGTACTTCGACGTCGTCGGCCAATCATCGATTCAGCCCGAGCAAGCGAACTTCGAGCGCGTGGCTGCCGCCGTGCGCGCGGCCATGCAGCGGACGATCTCGGAGGATGTGCGGCTGCAGGCGCTCGCCAAGCAGCTCAAGGTCAGCGTCACTGAAGAAGGCTTGCTGATTCAGATCTTGGACGGCAGCGGCGACGACTTGTTGTTCGACCGTTCGTCGGCTGATCTCAAGCCGCGGCTCGAGGAGCTGCTGGCGACGATTGCGCCGATCTTGGGCCGGCTCGACAACAAGATCCAGGTGCACGGCCACACCGATGCCAAGCCGTTTCCGACCGGCTCGAACCGCTCGAATTGGCAGTTGTCGTTCGAGCGCGCGGACGCCGCGCGGCTGGTGCTCGAAAAGAGTGGCCTCAAGAAGGGGCAGGTCGGCGGCGTCTTCGCCCACGGCTCCTCGGCGCTCTACAACGCCAAGGACCCGTTCGCGCCGGAAAACCGTCGCCTAGCGATCCTGGCCGTGCGTCGCGGTATGGAGACCTACGCTGCCCAAGGCGTGAGCCCGGTTGCGAAAACAGCGCCCGCCGCTGCTGCGACCAAGCCGGCGCCACCGCCGGTTGCCCCGGCCTCGAAGCACGCCGACGAAGGCGCCGAGAACTAGTCCGGCCAGCCTCGTCCGCGCTTCGCGAAAGCGCCGGGGCATCATGCTGCAGGCGGAGCATAGAAGACCCACGTGGTCTCGATTTCGCCAGCCTCATTCCGTATTGGCCCACTGTGGAAACCGCCACCCTTCCACTCTTTGGTGGCGGAGCCCGCCATGACCAGTGCGCTGAAGCGCTCTTGCGCTTCGACCGAGGGAAGCTTGACGGTGACCATACACCCGTCTTTGAAACAGTCCCATGGGGTAAGGTCGACGCCAATTCCCGCTTTGCTGTCGAGCGCCAGCCATTCGCGCTCGACCGACTCGAAATGCGGGAGCCAATGCTCGCCTCCCGCGCCTCCGCCCATTAACTTAGACACCACCGCATCCCGTTCCTGCAGGGCCGCTTCGCTCGGCACAGGAAGCGCGTGGGGCGCGGCCAACATGCGCGCCTGGACGTCGGTGACCTCGATTGGGGCGCCCGCTTGGGGCGCGGCCGGCGCGGCCGGAGCGGCCGGAGCGCGCTCATCGGCCGCGACCACGAGGCGCTTCGTTGCAACTACGGGGCGCCCCAGAAGACTTTGGTCATCGGGCCCCTTGCGCGCCACGGCGAGCTTGGACGGCGCGGCGAGCGGAAGTTTGGCCTGCTTCACTGGCTCACGCCTGTAGGCAAAGCCGATCAGTAGGGCGAGGGGAACTAAACCCCATAGGTACCTCGACCTCGACCTCGGCATCATCGCTCAGTTCCCGCCGCGTGAGAAAGGGAAGGCCGGCTTATCGCCACTCTGTCCCCACGCCGTCCACGAGCTCCCGCCAGTGGTCGAATACGTATAGTACCAGCGCCCTTCGGACGGCCTGAACACTGCAACGTCGGCGACGCTATCACTATCGTAGTAGCCCGGTACTGGCACGTCACCATTCTGGCCCCATTGGCGTTGAAGGCCCTGCCCACCGCTGGACGTTATCCAGTAGAACGTGCCGTTGCTCGGTCGCCACACTGCAACGTCGGTGCGGTAGTCGCCGTCGAGGTCGGGGGTGAGCGGAATGTCCGTCGATGCTCCCCAATACGAATATTTGAGGGAACCGTCGGTGGACAGGACGGAGGTCCACGTGCCGTTGCTAGGCCGAAAGGTCGTCAAGTCGCTGATCTGGTCTCCGTCGTAGTTTCCAGCGAGGGGCGTATCGGTGCTGAGTCCGAAATAGTCGATGAAGCCGGTCCAAATGTTCGAATGCACCGTTCCCCATTGCGATGTCGATGGGCGGAAATAGGCCATGTCGGTGCGACCGTCGCCATCCCAATCGCCGCCTGGCACGGCGATATCGCCGGCCTGGCCCCATTCGGTGCCGGTGGTCGCCCCGCTTTGCGAATTGATGACGTACCACATCAATTTGCCATTCACGACCCGCCGCACCGCGAAGTCGCTGTTCCAATCTCCATCGTAATCGCCCGGAACTATACCATCCTGGCTATCACCCCATTGCTGCGTGTAGTAACCCCCGGCGGTTGAATCTGCAAACCACCACACGCCGCCATTCGGCCTGAAAATCGTGAAGTCTTGTTTGGCAAACGGCAGGGGTAGCGTGCTGAGAAGGGTGACCCCCACGGGCCACTGGCAGTTCATTGGATCGGCACAATAGTTGTGGTGCCCAAGGTTGGGGTCGTCGTGCGACCAGGCCTGGAAAGCAATGCGGTATTCGGCCGAGCTGGCGGCGTTGGTCGCGACCTGGAACGAGCCCCAGTTCTGGTCCGTTGGAAAGCCGGTCCCGTCGTACACGCAGGTGTGGTTATCCCCACCCGGCATGTTGCCAAAGCTGCCTCCACCGCCAACCCAACCCCAACCGCCACTGCTCTGCTTCTTGTAGAGGCCCCAGGCCATGTTGCTATGGGAACAATCCCATGCGCTCCAACGGGGGGGACCTTTCCAGTCGACGTTGACATATCGGATGTTGCCCTTGAGGGCGACCCAGGTAAACCCATCGCAGGTGCTCGGAGAGGCGCCACCGGCATAGCGAGCCGGTGCAATGGTCCTTGCGCGTCCAAGCTGAATTCGATCGTCTACCCGCATCGAACCAGCTTGCGAGGTGCAAGACTGGAGCAAAGCTTGGCCCGGGGTGATGCCGTGTTGTTGTGCGGCCGCGATAGAAGGCGCCAGCCAAAGCACCGCGCCGAGCGGCGCAAACTTCAATGTCCGTAAAACCGTTTTCATGATCGTCCCCACTACCTTTCAATTCCCTGCTCGTTCCAGTCGTCGCTTTGGATCGCTACGAGCCGTTGAGTTCGTCAATGGCTTCAAGCCAGTTCCCATTCGATAAAGCTTGGCGGCACATTCGAGTATTAGCCGCCTGCAGAACAAAGTGAGCAAGGCTAGTCGGGAATTTCCCTCCCAACCATCGACTGTTGATGCCCAGACCCCGACGTAGCTCCATGAAGTGGACCCCATCAGTCGGACCAAAAGCAGGGTGGCGTAAGCGGGACGCCTGCTCGGATTTCGAGATCATCAAAAACACATCGTAGTCTTCGTCGTCAACCGGAAAGCGTGTCAGTCGCCACGAGCGAGCACGAGCTC
>JBBRMI010000225.1:0-12110 GCA_038230915.1 Polyangiales bacterium
AGGAAGGGGTCCGGCAGCGGGATCGGGATCGGTCTCGGCAGGGGCTTCGGGCAAGCCAGAGGCGGGGCCGGGCTCGCGCAGGGCCTTTCTCGGACTCGACGCGGAGCCGGGTATTTCGGTATCGGTTGCGGGCTTCGGCCCTGGGTTTCGGTCGTCTCCTGAGCAGACAGGACTTGGTGGCCACGAAAGCTCGGTGGTGGTGGTCGTGATGAGCGCGAACAAGCAGTCGCTCATCAACGTCTTCCTCGACGGCCGCGCAGCACTCGCAGCCCTCAGCCAGCGCGATGGCGTAGGCGCGGCTCTTGTCAGCGAGCGTTTGCCGAGCCGCACCCTCCGCGGTGTTGAGCACCGCGCTCTTAGCGCTCTTGCGAGCCTGCTGCCGAAGCTCCGCGTCGTTGATGCGAATGCGCGCCACCAGCTGCAGCAACTCTGCCGCGACCTGGTAGGCAATCAGCTTGGTACGACCGACACCGCTGCCGCGTCCCACACCGCTGCCGTTTGCGAATTTGTGCATTCCCGAAGCCGCTGCCCCGGCCGAACCCCATCCCGCTGCCGATCAGCCGCTTCCGAACCCGAACCCGGCCCGATCACCAATCAAGGCTGGAGCTTCCACGGCGGTTGGCCCGAGTGCCGCGTCGCCGACTCCTTCACCATGCCGGACATTGGGTTTGTACCTGCAAGGAGGCTGGCGGTTGGGCAGCGTCGTCCAGACGGGTTAGGTTGGCCGGCCTTTCCCGGAGCATCCCGATTGAAGCCCGCTCAGGTCCCTGAAAATGATCCAGCGCGTCTCGCCAAGCTGGCCGAGTACGCGGTCTTGGACACATCGGCTGATGCGGACTTCGACGCGCTGACAGAGCTGGCCGCGAGTCTGCTTGGCGTGCCGATCGCGCTCGTCTCGTTGATCGACGCCAATCGCCAATGGTTCAAATCGAGGTACGGCCTCGACGTCTCGGAGACGGCTCGCGACGTCAGTTTCTGCGGTCACGTGGTCGCGACCGATGCCCTGCTCGTCATCGATGATGCCTGGCAGGACGACCGCTTCGCCGACAACCCGTTGGTCACCGGTAAACCGCACATTCGCTTCTACGCCGGCATGCCCTTACGCACCGCTGACGGGTTCGTGCTCGGAACGCTGTGCGCGATCGATCACCAGCCACGCACGCTCAGCCCCGCTCAAGAACGCGTGCTCAGAGCCTTGGCAGCGCAAGTCGTCTCGCTCCTCGAGCTGCGGCGCCAAGCGCGGGAGCTGCAGGCGCAACGACGCCAGCTCGACGTCTTCGCGCGCTTCTTCGAGCTGAGTCCGGACCTGTGCTGCACGGCGGACTCCACGCTGCACTTTCGCGAGCTCAATCCGGCCGCGAGCCGCATCCTGGGCTGGAGCCACGAAGAGCTGCGGGCGCGTCGCTTCACCGAGTTCGTCCACCCCGAAGACTTGGCGAGCACCGAGGCCGAGGCGGCCCGCCTGCTTCGCGATGAGACGACGACCATCAACTTCGAGAATCGCTACCGACACCGCGAGGGGCATTGGGTGCCGCTCTCGTGGACGGCGAGAGTCGCGGGAGGAACATTCTTCGCCTCGGCCCACGACGAGACCGCGCGGCGCGCCCACGAGGAAGCCATCCGGGCGCGCGATGCGGCGCTGGCGGAGAGTGAGGCTGGGCTGCGCGCGCTGTTCGAGGCGATGGACGAAGGCGTCGTGATGCAACCCAGCGATGGCACGATCGTCGCCTACAACCCCGCGGCAGCGACCATCCTCGGCTTGACCGGGGATCAGCTCGTGGGGCGAACCTCGCTGGATAGCCGCTGGCGCGCCGTGCGCGAAGACGGCGCGGCGTTCCCCGGGGAGGAACATCCGGCAATGGTGACGTTGCGTTCGGGAAAACCCCTGACCGACGTGATCATGGGTGTTCACAAGCCGGACGCGCAGCTGACGTGGATCAGCATCAACACCCGACCGCTGAGCAGAAATGCTCAAGACCGACCCTACGCGGTCGTTTCGACTTTTCGGGACGTGACGCGCCAGCGCGCGTTGGCAGCGCAGGCCGAGCGCTTGGGGCGGCAAGAGCGACTCGTGACGACCGGAACGCTGGCCGCCGGAGTCGGACACGAAATCAACAACCCGCTGAGCTACCTGCTCAGCAACATCGAATTTTCACTCGAGGAAGTGCGGGCGATCGCCGGCGCGTCCCCCTCGGGACGCCTGAAGGACCTGATCGGGGTGCTGCTCGAGGCCCGCACGGGAGCCGAGCGCGTTCGGAAAATCGTCCGCGGGTTGAGGGCGCTCGCTCGCGACGACGGACCGCCTGTGCCGACGGACGTGACCGCCACGGCTGAGGTGGCGGTGAACATGGCGATGCATGAGTTACGCCAGCGCGCGACCGTGATTGTCAACGTCCCAACGCTGCCGTTAGCGCTGGCCGATGAATCGCGGCTCACACAAGTGCTCGTCAATCTGTTGATGAACGCTGCCCAGGCCTTCGCTCGCTCCAATCCCGAAGAGAATCGCGTCACGGTAACTGGCACGAGTAGCGACGGCTTCGTCACTATCTCGGTCGCCGACAATGGCCCAGGCATCCTCCCCGAAATCCTGCCGCGGATCTTCGACCCCTTCTTCACCACGAAACCGATTGGCCAAGGCACCGGGCTCGGTCTTTCGATCTCGCATTCAATCGTGACAGCGCTGGGAGGAGAGCTTCGATGCGACACCACACTCGGTGTCGGAACGACGTTCGTGGTACGGCTGCCGATCGCGGGATCGGAAGACGCCTCGCCGGACGTGCGCCCTGGACGCGCAGCGACGGCTGACGGTCGAGTCTTGCTCATCGACGACGACGAATCGGTCTTGCGCGCGCTCGAACGACTGCTGCAGAGAGACCACCACGTTACCGCGGAGAGTGATCCGCGGACCGCCATGCGTCGCCTCGATTCGGGCGAACGCTTTGACGTCATCTTCTGCGATTTGATGATGCCCCACCTGACCGGCAAAGATGTATTCGAGCTGGCGTCGAAGCTCGATCCGGATCTGGCTCGGCGCTTCGTCTTCATCACTGGCGGCGTCGTACGCGACGATATCGACGCGTTCCTGTCAGAGATACCCAACGAAAGACTAGAAAAGCCGATCTCGCTCCAGAGCCTGCGCAGCGCCGTTCGCCGATTCCTGGGCCAAGGCCGAGAGAGCCAGCCTCCGCCCAAGAGTCGCTAAGGGCGCGCGAAAGGCTAAGTCGGTCGATGATCGCGGCCGAGGCGCCCGGTTGGCGCCGGCACGCCAACGCCCAGCGGGAGCCCCGTTACTTACAAGCAGGCAGCACGCTTGCCACCGCCCAAGCCTCACCGATTAGATCGTGGTCGTTGAGGCGCTCGCCAGTCGACGCCGAAAATCCCACGAAAACCGCTGGCCCGAGCGAGGCGCTCAGGCCGAGGCCGCCCTGGGTCAAGAGCGGGGCGTCCGGGCGAGCAGCGCGATCGGATATGTAGATCTGAACTTGGTCGACCGCGGCAGCGTAGTCGATCCAAACGTGTCGGACGACGCCGTCGTTGAGATGGAACTCGGGATTGGCAAACGCTACCAAGCCGTTGTCGATGTCGCCATCACGCATGATGGCAACGTGCCCGCCTGGCGGATCCGGATCGTCATGGTAGGGGTCGAACTCGACGGCGAGGCTCGGGCGCACGTTTTGGTAGGCGAGCCCACCGCCGGAACCACCGAGCGCATGAACGCCGTCAGGCGAGCTCTGCAGCACGAACGCCAATCCGTCGGCGCCATCGAGCATATCGCCGCCGCCGATGCGCAGCGAAAAGTAGGCTGAGACGTTGCTGCTCGGGTCGAGGCTCAGCGGCTCGGTAAAGTAGGCCGAGCCGACTGAGTTCTTGGACGCGTTGCTCAGCCGCAGAACTGGAGCCATCGCCACGGCGCTTCCGTTCAAGGTCATGCCGGCGCTATTCGAGACGTCGGCTGCGTGCAGCCCGCCGCCCGGATAGACGCGCGAGTCAGCACACGGCAGCTTGGGGATCAGGTCCGTGACTTCGGTGCCGCAGCCGGCGAGCAGAGCCGGAAGCAGCAACGCGAAGGCACGGGTCATTGTGCTTCGAGTATACGAAGCCTCGCGTCCACATCGTTTCTAAATTGCCCGGCCGGGTACTGTTCTCGGTACATAAGCAGCAGCTTCTTAGCGCTCGCCTTGTTCCCGCCGTTCGCCTCGGTGCGTGCTGCCGCGAACAACGCGGTCTCGGCGGCGCGCAGGCCTGAAAACCGCCGACTGACATCGAGATACTGCCGGACCGCCGCCCGCGCGTCGCCCTGAACCAACGCGCAATCGGCCTTAAGGGTGGACGCTTCAGCCTGCTGCCCGCGCGAACCGCCGGCAGCCAGAGCCGCGTCCAGATCGATCAGGGCGGCCCGGGTGTCTCCGGCCGCTAGCCGGTGCCGTGCGCGAGCCAACAGCTCGGTTGCCGACGACACGGCAGAAGGCGACTTCGTATCCGCCGAGCTACGGTTGCCAGCGGGGACCTCCACCGGCTCGGTCGGCTGGACCGCTGGCGCTGCCTGAGCCAGCTCCCCACCATCCGCCGGCGCGACGTAGCTCCAACTTTGGCCTGGCCCCAGCTCGGCCCAAAGCTGCCCGCTCGGTGACGACACTCGCACGCGTCCACGCGTGACCGTGACGTGCTCGGAGGCGATCCGAAATTCGGTGCCGATCACATTGACCAAGAAATGCGGAGTCACGACCCGAAACGACTGATGCCGGCTCGGATCCACGCTCACGTCCGCTACGCCGCCACGCAGCGAGACGACTCGATCCTCCGGCGACCACGTCATCGACGCGACGTCGCGCACCGAGACTTTGGCGTGGGCCAAGCTGACAGTGAGCGCCCCTTCTGGATGTAGCTCACGATGTGCAGGAATCGGGTCGTCCACCGCAAGCTGCTTGCCCGCGATCGAAAGCGAGCCGACGACGACGCGATCTCCCGACAGTTGACCCACTTGGGCGGTGCCAAGACGCGCTGCGCTCCCGCCGCGAAGAAACGACCCGACGACGAGCAGCGTAGCGAGCGTCGCTGCTGCTAGGCCCCAAGCCCATGGGCGAGCCAACCGAAAGCCAGCCGGCGCGACCTGATCTATCACGGAGCTTTGCTCGCGCGAACGCAGCATGGCGCGTGCAATGGCCCGCTCCTGAACGTTGGACTTCACGGAGCTCTCGAGCTTTTGCTCCACCAGGGCCAACAGGCCCAACATCGCGCCGTGCTCGCGTCGACAACGCGCGCACTCAGCCAAGTGCGTTTCGACGCGTAGCCGCTCGGCGTGAGATAGGCTTGGCGCTTTGCGCTCGAGCAAGAGCTCGGTAGGTATACAGCGTGCGTGGATCATGGGGCCTCACTAGCGGTCAACAGCTCCTGGAGCACCGGGTCCTTCTTCGCGCGCGCCATCAGCAAGCGCCGTGCGTGAAAGATCCTACCCTTGGTCAAGATCGGATTGGCGCCGATGATGGCGGCAACCTCGTCGATCGGTCGACCTTCGAGAAAATAGAGAACGAACGGAATGCGCTTCTTTGGACCGAGCTTTTCCAGGTGGTAGTACAGCCGCTCGATTCGGCGGCGCGTTTCGGCCGCCCGATCTGGCTGAGGTCGCGTGTCCAAGGGCTCCCCTGCCCCGCGCAGCAGCTCGAGTGAAGCGTGCTTGCGGTGCTTCGCATAACGGAAGTAGCGGAACGCGACGCGCGTCGCGATGCTGGCCAGCCACCGCTCGACGCTCGCCTCACCGCGAAAGCGAGGGAAGGCGTCGATCGCGGCACTGAACGTCGCTTCGAGCAGATCCTCGACCTCTGGACGTTGTCCAACCATGCGCAGCAGCAGCCGATGCACGGCCGGCGCCTGCGCGCGAAATAGCGCGTCCAGGGCTTGGCGGTCGCCGGCGCGGCACGCCTGGATGACGCCCTGTTCGTTGGCGGTACTGTCGGATCGATCTGCCAAGCCCACCGTAGATAGTGACCCGGGTCGGTCCGGCAGTGATAAAAACTTGCGGCGCTCAAGGAACGCCGAAAATCAGCGAGAGTTGCGCCGACCCGTGGTGCACGCCCGGATCGGCGACTGGGACGGCCTCGATCGCGAAATGCTGCGCGTACAGTGTGGTTTCGAGTGCGAGCAGCGCCCGCATTTCGAGCCGCGACGAGAGGCGCAGCCTGCCTTCGGGTCCGACGGCCCACCCCGTGCCGACCTTGAGCGCGGTGCCCCGACGGCCGTCGCTGGAAGTCGCGGAAGCGCTCACAAATCCAGCCGTGACGTCCAGGTGAGCCCCGACCGCGAGTGGCCCAGCGTTGACCAACCCGCGCAGGCTACCGCCGATGGTCCGCTCCGCGAGGCTCAGGCCGCCATTTGCTGCTTGAAGCTCGCGCCGCGACAGAAGTTGCCCAACCGCACCCAGCTCGAGGTGGAACGGCTTACTTCGGTAGCCGGCACCCAGCGCCAAGCTGCCCGTCACTTGTGGCGCGGAGAAGCGCGAATCGACACGAAGCCCGCCGCCGGCTTCGATGAAGACTTGCCACCTCATGGCCGCGCTGGGCGGACGCGGCGGGGTCGGACGCGGCGAAGCCGGACGCGGCGGAGCAGCGAGCGGGGTCGTGCGCTCCGGTCGCGGCGCGCTCAGTGAATCCGTCTTCAAGCCGCGACTGGCAAGCTCGTCGGCGAGCTCCCGTTCGGAGCTGGCGGTCGCCAAAGCCTGGTAGAGCAATTCTCCGACTTTCAAGGCCAGCAGACGGTCGTCTTCGGGCCCCCCGCTCGTAGCGAGCTCAGCGACTTCGATCGGCTTGCCGTTGGGATCGCGAGCGACCGCGACGACGACCACGACCTCCTGGCCCGTTTCGGTTCGACTGCGGTGCTCTTCCCAAACCGCGATCGACGCACCCACAGCCAGTAGGTACTGGCGAGCCTCGGCAGCCTTATCCGCTCGCGAACGGCCGCTGATGCTCGGGCCCGTATCGACCGAAGCCATACCGGTGAGCTGGATACGCATGCTCTCGACGAAGGCGCCGGGGACCGAGACTCCGTCCACCGACAGGACTGCGACGGCCGGCTTGCCGTCTGGACCCAGGGCGAGGCTGGTCAGGGCTACGAGCGTGGAGAGCCAAGCACCCATGGCCTTTTCCTGTATCGCACAACGCTACTGGAGGACAACGACCCGACTTTCGTGTCGACAGCCCCCCGCTTTCTTTTCACCGCAATCCTTGGTCGTGGCACTTCATGACGCCATGAATCTGCGCCTGGCCCTTCTGGGCGTGCTGCTCGCCACCGCGTGCAGCCCGAGCCAACCCGCCCCGGACGCACCGCACCTTCAGGCCCAAGCCGGCGGAGCGGGGGGTCAAGCTGGGTCGTCGAGCCCGGTCGTCAGCGACGCAGGAAGCTCCGGAACGGCCGGCTCGGGCGGCGTGAGCTCGCCGCCGGGCGACGTCGACGGCGCCGCGGGCGGCGGGACCACGAGCGCCGCTGGTCAACCCGGGATCCCTACGGTCGACATCGTGCCGGGACATGGGCCGGGCAACATCTCGGAGCTTGGCCTGGAGGCAAAGGACCGGCCGGTGCAAACCGCCCGCTTCAGCCTGTACATCCCGGACGGAGTCGCGCACCTCGCAGGCGTGATCGTTCATCAGCACGGCTGCGGTCGTGACGGCATCAGCGTGCCCCATGACCTGCAATGGCAGGCGCTCGCCAATCGCTGGGGCATGGCCTTGATGGGAACCCAGTTCGTCACGGTCTTTCCAGACGGCGACCATTGCGACCGGTGGTCGCACATCGAAAACGGTAGTGGCGATCTGTTCGTGAGCGCGCTCGATCAGTTCGCCAACGTGACGAGTCACGCCGAGCTGCGCTCGGTGCCCTGGGTGCTGTGGGGACACTCCGGAGGCGCGACTTGGGTATTTCAAATCAGCAAGAAATACCCACAACAAACCGCAGCGATCGTGATCAAGAGTATCTGCGAAGCCGACCCCGCTTTTGCGCCTGCATTGCTTCAGATCCCAACGCTGCTGGCAACTGGACCGCAAGATTTGGGGCAGTGCTATCCGATCACGACTCAGATTTTCGACACGTACCGCGCCGCGGGCGCACCCTGGACGTACGTGAATGAGCCGAACGGAACCCATGACACAGCCCAGCTCAGGCTCCTGGCGATCCCTTATCTCGATGCGGTGATCGCGGCTCGCGTCCAGGGAGCGCACCCCGATGCGCTGAACGCGATCGCGGAGGGCAGCGGCGTTTTGGCAGACAACACCAGCTCGGTGGTGGCAACCGCGAGCAGCTTCGCGGGTGACGCGCGCAAAGCCTCTTGGTTGCCGAGCGCCGCCGTGGGGCAAGCGTGGCACGAGTTCGTCACCACGCGCACCGTGACGGACGATTCGGCCCCGACTCAACCGCCTACCCAGCTGAGCGCCAAACGGCAAGACAACCACGTGACCTTGACTTGGGTTGCCGATGCGGACCTCCAGAGCGGCGTACGGGCATTCAAGGTTTATCGCGACGGCAGCTTAGCCATGACCGTGCCGGCAGACGGCAAGCGCTTCCAAGCTTGGAATTACGGCGACGAGCCGGACCCCGTGATGCCCGTACAAACGGCGGTTGATCAAACGCCCGGGCAGATTTATCGAGTGTCACTTGTCAACGGTGCGGGAATCGAATCGCCGCAAAGTGATGCGGTCGCCGCGAAGGTTCAGTAATGCATTTTTTCTGACCGCGTTTGCGCGGCTCACGTGACCTAAGTAGCAGTGGCAAACTGGAGACATCTTGGGTCCCTCGCCGCGCTCGCCGTCGCTGGCAACTTTGGATGCCAAGTAAGCGTCGACCGGCGCTCCGATATTTCAGCCGGTACGTCGTCGACGAACCCGGCGAGCGGCGCGGGCAGCGCTAGCGGCGGCAGCGCTGGCGTCGGCGGCGCTAGCACGACCGCGGCCGACAGCGCGCTCGCCGAAGCCGTGATACGGCGACTGACTCGCCGCGAATACAACAGCACGCTCCACGACCTGTTGGCCGACACCTCACAACCGGCCAATGCATTTCTGCCCGATGACCCATCGCTGGGCTTCGACAATACCGTAGCGGCTCAAACCGTCTCGCCGGTATTGGCGGAGCAATACTTGAATGCTGCCGAAAAGGTGGCTCGCGCAGCGGCGCCGACCCTTCTGGCTCAGTTGCCGTGCGCTGCTGCCAGCCGCGACGCCGCATGCGTCGAATCGTTCGTGCGCAACTTTGGCCAGCGCGCCTGGCGCCGTCCGCTGTTGGATGCCGAAGTCGCTCGCTTGTTGGGTGTTTACCAAGCGGAAAGTGCGGATGGCGGTTTCGAAGCCGGCTTCAAGTTGGCGCTCGAGACGCTGCTGGTCTCGGCACCGTTCTTGTTTCGTATCGAGCTGGGTGAGTCGGTGCCCGAGTCGCCGGGGCACTATCGCCCGACTGCCTTCGAGATGGCGACACGGCTGTCTTACTTGATGTGGGGCAGCATGCCCGACGCCGAGCTGTTCGCGCGTGCTGCGGACAGCACACTCCACGTACCCGCGCAGGTCGCCGCACAAGCCGAGCGGCTGTTGCGTGACCCCCGCACGCACGACACGGTCGCACACTTTCACGAGCAGTGGCTGCAGCTGTCGAGCATCGAGCCCACGCACATTGCGAAAGACGCCGTCGTTTATCCGGAAGCTTCAGAACCGCTGCTCACGTCGCTGCGCACCGAGGCGGAGTTGTTCGTGGCCGAGGCGTTTTGGAATCAGCCGTCAGGATTGAACACGCTTTTCACGAGCAATGCATCGTTTGCCGACGCACGGCTGGCTGCGTTTTATGGCGTAACCGGGCCGAACGGCGCGACCTTCCAGCCGGTGATGCTGAGCGCGAGCGAGCGGCCCGGCTTGCTGACGCGGGCCGGCTTGCTGTCGCTCTTCGCTCACCCCGACGGCACCTCGCCAACGAAACGCGGAAAGTTCGTGCGCACGCGCTTGCTCTGTCAGCCGCTGCCACCTCCGCCTGCCAACGTGAAGGCGATGTTGCCTGATCGCTTGCCTGGCCAAACCACGCGCGAGCGCGTCGCGGCGCACAAGACCGACCCGACGTGCGCGGCCTGCCACAACTTGCTCGACCCCATCGGCCTGGGCTTCGAGCAGTACGACGGCCTCGGCCATTTCCGCACCGAAGAGGCGGGCAAACTTGTGGATGCGTCCGGCTCCCTCGACGGCGCAGACGTCCCGAGCCCCGCGTTCGTCGGCGCCGCGCAGCTCGGGCAAATGCTCGCCAGCAGCCCGACGGTGCGCTCGTGCGTAGCTCGGCAGTGGTTTCGGTTTGCGTACGGGCGCGAAGAGGTCGCTACGGACGAAGCCGCACTCAGCCAGGTGGGCGAAGCTTTCGCTGCGTCGGGCGGCAATTTTCCGAAACTGCTGCTGGCCCTGACCCAGATGCCCGAGTTCCTCGAACGAACCGCACCCGGAGCGCCGTGATGAAACCGTTAACTCTCAATCGTCGCAGTCTGTTGCGTGGAGCCGCCGGTACGGCTCTGGCGCTGCCGTGGCTCGAAGCGATGCAGCCTGAGCGCCGCAGCCTGGCTCAAGCCGCCAAGCCGCCGAAGCGCTTCATCGTTTTCATGACCCCCAACGGCACTTTTCCGGAGCGGTTCTGGCCGATGCTGCCGGGTCAAGCCGAGTACCCGGTCGACAAGCCCCCTTCCTCGTCGTTCTTCAGCGGGCCGAGCGCACTCGACATGACCGACCATGTGATGGGGCCGAGCTTGAAATCACTCGAGCGCTACCGCAGTGACGTGATGTTCGTCGAAGGGTTGAACTCGTCCGGCAACGTCGGTCACGCTCACTGGTCATGCTCGCTGACCGGACAGCACAACGAAGGCGGCGGCTACGAAAGCGGCGGTGGTATCTCGCTCGATCAGCAGATCGCCAACCAGCTTGGAGCGGATACCAAGTTCAAGTCGTTGCAACTCGGCGTGTTGAACCGCACCGATGGCGGGCCGAATAGCTGGTTTGGCCAAAAAATGCCGGCGCTGGCGGAGAACAACCCACAGCGCGTTTTCGATCGCGTGTTCGCCGAGGTCGGCGCCATCGACACGACGGCTATCGATCGGCTGCGGCGCCAAAGAAAATCGGTGCTCGACGCTGCCGTTAGCCAAATGGGCGATTTACAGACCCAGCTCGGGGCGGCGGATCGCGCCAAGCTGCAGAACTATACCGACTCATTGCGTGAGGTCGAGGTGCGGCTGACCAACGCCGCGGGCGGCGTACATTGCGAAAAGCCAAGCATCGAAACAGGCTCGGGTGAAGCTTGGGAATTCGATTCGAGCAACGCGCCTTTGCTGATGAAAACGCAGCTCGACCTGCTGGCCATGTCGCTGGCTTGCGACCTGACGCGCGTCATCACGCTGTCGTTCGGCTACGCCGCGAGCGGCATGACGCTGCCGTGGCTCGGCATCAACACGACCTACCACGACGGCTTGAGCCACGCGCCCGACAACGACGCTGGCGCGCAGGCCAATCTCGCCAAAGCCGACGAGTGGACGGCCCAGCAGTTCGTGAGCCTGATCGAACGTCTCAAGGCGATCCCCGAAGGTGACGGCACGGTCTTCGACAACAGCGTCATTCTCTGGACGAACGAGATGTCCAAAGGCAACTCCCACGATGCCGACAACATCCCGATCGTCTTGGCCGGCTCCGCGCAGGGCTTCTTCCGCAGCGGGCGCTACGTGCGCCTGGAACGAAAAGGCGCGCCTCGCAACGGTCGACCGCCCGGGCGTTGGACCAACGACCTGCTCGTCACCCTGCTGCACAGCATGGGCATCGACGTGCCGAGCTTCGGCGATCCCACCGAATTTACGGCTCCGCTCGACGTACTGAAGGCTTAGGGCCCGCGAATGGCTAAGTCAGTCGCCCTCGCGGCCGATGCATCCCGGCTTTCCGGGCCAGCCTTGATTGGTGATCGGGCCGGGTTGGTGAGCGGGATCGGCTGATCGGCAGCGGGATCGGGGTCGGTCGGGGCAGCGGTTTCGGCTCAGCACAAATTCGCAGTCGGCAGCGGTTTCGGTGACGGCAGCAGGTTCGGTCGGCTCGGGCCTGCTTGTCTTGGGGACTCATGCCGAGAGC
>JBBRMI010000226.1:0-12097 GCA_038230915.1 Polyangiales bacterium
AAGGCCCTGCCCGAGCCCGGCCCCGCCTCTGGCTTGCCCGAAGCCCCTGCCGAGACCGATCCCGATCCCGCTGCCGGACCCCTTCCTGGGGCCGCCCTCGCGCAGGGCCCCGACAACGGATCAGGACTGCGGCGGGACCGAGAACGCTTAGGGCCCGCGAATGGCTAAGTCAGTCGCCCTCGCGGCCGATGCATCCCGGCTGGCTTCGTTGCTCCTCAGTTACATACCGCAGTATGCGCCTTCGTCGCGCCTCGCCATCCGTGCGCCTCGGCCGCGATCATCGACTGACTTAGCCATTCGCGGACCCTTACTTCTGGGCGAGCACGCAATTGCCCGCGTCTTCTGAAAGACTGCGACAGGCCTCTGCCGACGCGACATTGAAGTCAGCGCACACGAGCGCATCCGCGTTCGCCCAACACTCGTACAGGATCCGAAACTCGGCGCCACAGCTGCCCTTGAGCTCGCTCTTACAACCCGAGCGGCAGCCGTCGGCGGTTACGGTGCACACCTTCGTGGCGCGGTCGCAGTACGTAGCGCAGACAGTCGTTGAAACGTCCTGTTGTGCCGATCCCGCTGCCCCGGGGCTCATGCTGCCGGCCTCGTCGGAGCCACACGCAACCAAAAGTGAGCACGTGCTCAACCCAATCCACGTGATGCCCCATCGGACGCGAGCAAACATCATCGTCGTCGTGCACTATCACGCTTGGGTGATTCTTCAGCCGTCAGATCCCTGTGGAAGCGCATAAAAGATCGTTGACATCCGATCGGATGGTCCGCGCGTCAGCTTTTATGGAACCGCATGTCAGGTCTTGACTAAGCGCGCCGACGTCGGCTATTGGGAACTCCTACGGAGGTGCGTGATGGTGCGGTTTTCCTGGGTAGCGATACTGTTTTGTTTGGCATTTCTCTCGTTGACGGGGCATGCCTGGGCCTGGAAACCGTACACGCACGTCAAGCTCGCGGACCTCGCGAAGGACGAAGCCGTGGCCAACAACGGCATCTTGGTGCGCGGCAAAGTCTATGCGCTGCGCCCTGAGGTGATCGACGCGCTCAAGGCGTACCCCGAATTCTTCGACGGTGGCGTGGTCGGCCCGGATGGCATGCCTGATGTCACCTTCGGCCAGGCCGTGATTCATCCCGTGAAGTCCGGCCAATGGTTGCGCAGGTTGCTGCAGGTCGCCTACCAACGACGACAAGCGGGCTCGGTGACGGGTGAGGCTGCCAAACAAGAAATGGCCTTCACCTACGGTTTCATCTCGCACGGTGCTGGCGACATGTGGGGGCACACGCTCGTCAACAACTTCGCGCAGGGTGTTTTTCCCAGCTTTGGCGACATTTTCGGCGGTTTAATTGGTGCGACGCCCGCCAACCAGGCGTTCGGCGGCTTCGAGAACGCTCTGCGCCACATGGTGGTCGAGCAATACGTCGGAGATGCGACGCACGGGTTCGACGGGAACCCGGATTTTACGCCTGTTCCCAAAACTTGCACCGGCTCGAATTGCGATTTCAGCGACTCCAGCACCGATGGCATCACGCTTTCGGCTCCGAATGATCTGCTCTACTCGGCGTTCATCGACCCGAACGCTCCGTTGCCAGTCAATAGCCGCGGCCCGGCCATCAATTTCTTCACCGGGCTCAAGCAGAAGGTCGATTCGGCTGCCGGCAGCTTCGACCCCGGCCAAGACATCCGCGACTTCGTCCGCAAGACGAAGAATCACGCACTCGACATCAAGAACAACGCTGACCATGCGCTCCAGGTCTGCTCGGACATCAGTTTCGATCTGGGCTTCATTCCCGACCCGGGTGACGTGATCGACTGCCTGGCTGCTGTCGGCAAGGCGGGCCTCAATATCGGTATCGACGCGATCCTCGAAGGGGTCGACGTCATCACTTCGACCGCGAAAACTGCCTTCGACGCGTCCATTGGCCAGCTCGTGGCAGCCTATTTTCGGGCCTGGTCGAACGATATTACCGACGGCCTGAAGCACTGGACCGAGTTCGGTCTCTGCTTCTCGCAGGGCGCTTTCGACGCGCAAACGCAGCGGAATATCCAGAATGGAGAGTGCGCCACCCCACCGATCGGCCAGACCCGACAACAGTGCGAAACTGCGCTTGGGCTATTCAGCTACGTCAGGATCAACTGCGAGCCATTCCTGTTCGAACACCTGCTGTCCATGCTCGGCCTCCCCGATTGGTTCGGCGAGATGCTGGAAGTCTTGGACCAGGTCAAAGAGAAAATTTCGGGCATCGTCAATACGCTCGGTATCCCCTTTACCCCGATCATTCAGGGCGTGCAGTACATCGAGTCGCTGAAGGATCGCTTCATCGACTACCTGGTCGAGCAGGCGTTCGGCGTCGACCTGGTAGGTCTCGACATGCTCTTCAAGAGTCCTGAGGCCCTGCTCGACCTCGAGGACATTCCCCCCAACACATTGCTCGAGCTGTTCGGCTTGCATACTTCGAGTCCGGTGTCGTTCTTCCGCCATGGTGATCACGCACTGCTCGACGGTTTCATGGGGCTTACCGGACCGCACCTGGTTACGATCCCACCACCGGTGCCCGATTTCCCGGTTCCGGCGTTGCGCCTAACGGACGATGCCGAGTTCAATGCGAACGTCTTCGCCGCGGCGGCCGACACCGTCATGCAAACGCGCCTGCTGCTGTTGGATGGCGCCACGCTCAATCGACTGTTCGACGACGTGCTCAAACAGGACGGTGTCCTGAAGGCGAACGCCGCCGTGACGGTCAACAGCTACGCTGATCACACGGGCAATCTGCCAGCGAACGTCATGGTCGACGACAACACGCAGGCCGATGCCTCGTCTTGGTTCGGCCTGATGGACGGCGACCATGCGTGGCGCGTCGACGGTCAGCCCGTGTTCCCGGTCAACCGGACCGACCCCAAGGGCGGCAACGGGACCTACCCACTTTGGGAGTCTTGCGTGCTTCGTCCGGCATTCCGCGCGCTGTTCAAGAACTGGGAACCAGCGGGTGGCCAGTTCGACGACCTGGGCGATGCGGTGAGCAGCGACCCCACTGACACGGTTGCTCCGGATCCTGGGTTTGCCATCATGGGCCCCAAAGTGACGGTCGGTGGGACGACCTTCGTCGGCGGCAGCACGTCATTCACACTGGCGGCAGCAGACGCCGTGTTCGCTTCCGGGCAGCTCAAGACGCGCGCTCGCATCTACCCGACAGGCACCACGGCGCCGAGCTTTACCAGCGGTACCGCGACGCTCACGCTGGGGGTGCCCGCCAACGCAGCGGAGGGCAGCTGGCAGATCGACTTCGGCGCGTCCGACCCCTGCCACGGGTTCGATGACCTACCCGGCAAGGCGTCGGCGGGCTCGCAGACGGTCGTGCTCGACAAGCGCGCACCGGTGATCACGATCACCTCGCCGAGCGACACGATCTACGGCACTGCCGACCACCCCACCGTGACGGCAACCGCAGTCGATCCGGCGCCGAACGCCTCCGGATTGTCGACGCTCACGGCGGCGCTCGACAACGTGAATCCGATCGCGATCGGCTCGCAGTTGAACCTGTTCAACCTCGCTCCCGGCCCGCACTCGATTACCTTTACGGCGACGGACAACGTCGGAAATATCTCGAGCTCCGTGCGCAACTTCCGGATTCTGGCGACCTCTCAGAGCCTGCTCCAAAATCTGGATGCGGCGCGAGCGGCCGGCAAGATCCCGAACACGAACACGTACAACAATTTCCGTCAGCAGCTGGTGCAAGCGGTGGCCCGTCACAACGCGGGTGATCTGCAAGGCGAGCGGGGTATCCTCAACGGATTGATTAAGGCGTTCATTGCGGCCCGCAACGGCAGCACGGGACAGGAATGCCCCACCGGCGCCGCCTCGTGCCTGCAGATCGACCCGCCCACGGCGAACTTGTTTATTGCCGCGCTGGCAGAGTTGATCCCGAACATCGGCCGCACCAGCTTGATCAGCGATGGGCAGACGCTGGGCGTGCTTGAGGCGTTGGTGCAGGAATTCCTCGCCGGCAACGTCGCCAGTCGGGCGTCGTTCGACGAGCTTCGCGAGCTCGTGACGCATGCTCTCGACCTGCACTACGCTGACCAGCACTCCGCGGAGTGGGATGCGTTGCGCAGTTTCAATCAGGACACGCAGACGCTGGTCTCGCGGAACCAGTCGAACTGTAGCTCGCACGAACTACCGTGTTTCGCGCTGGATTCGGCCGCCGCTGGCCGGCTACGCACGGCTGCCACCGACGTCATCAACAGCCGACGCTGAAGGCCTAGAGTTAGAGTTGGAGTTTAGAGAGCAGTTGGAGCTTTCGTTAGGCGAGACCCGAGCGGCTGTGCTAACCTCCGCTATGCGGATGGCTTGGGCATGGATCACACTGTTGCTGGGTTGCGGGTGCGGGACCCCGTCGCCTGATGCAACCCAGCCGCTCTCCAAGATCGCAAGCCAAGCCAAGCTGACACTTTCGACGTCGCCGGGTGGTAGGCGCTTCGCGTCTCTCGAGCCGGTGGGTGGTGCGGACCCGCAGGTGTGCTTCGCAGTCAAGTCGTCAGCTCGTGCACGACTCAACGGAGTGACTCTCACCGTTACCGACGTGGGAGGTTGGAAAGGGCTGAAGAGCGGCGAGCACTATTGCACCTACCCGCTCTTCGATGTACCAAGCTCGCTCAAGTCCTCTGGCACCAGCAGCGTCGACAAGCTGAGCATCTCGGACGACACGGCCACGCTGACCATGGTCGTGCGCGACTTCACGGCGCTACACCCCGTGACGGTCGCAGAGCCATCCGACGGGAAGGTGCGCGCCAATGGCACGCTGAGTCTGGCCGCTGCCCCAGGTTCGGAAGCTACCGTTCGACTGCTTTTGGAGTTGTATTCGGATCATCCGTCGCGCACCTACCCCAGCGGCGACCCCCTACCTGAGCTCCACGTCGAGGACAAAAAGGGGCCAGACGGCTCGGGCAACAGCGCGACCTTCAGCGGCGGGAACGTCTCGCTGGTTCTCCAGTCAGGCCTGCCACTGCCGCTTGGCGCTGCCAAACTACAGGGCAGCATCGGGCTCGAGTTGCCGGTCGATTCGTGTACCGGGCCGGCGGCGTGCGTTGCCGTATTCGATGCCGCGTTTTCGAGCGTGCCGATCGAGGTCGTCAACTGAGCGCAATCGAGCGATCGAGTTAGTAGGGATAAGTTGGCACAGAGCAAGAAGCGACATCCGGCGACCAAGTCGTTGCCCTCCAAGTCTTGGCGCGTTTGGTGGGTGCGGATCGCGAGCGGCGCCGTCGTGCTCGGGGCTTGCGGAGGCGCCGCCTATTACTACCGTGCCCAGCAGGCGCAGCAGCAAAAGCGCGTCGAAGGCGCGGCATTCGGGACCTGGAACGCTCGCGCACCCAAGCTCGACGAAGAGTTCGACGTATACATGTCCTGCATGGATGGCGGCGTGACGACGCCGGCTCGCGATGGCGCGCGGGTTCAAAAGCTATTGGCGCGCGTCACCGCCGGTGGGTTCATGGATCTCGCGCGGAACGAAAAGGACATCTGCGGACCGCCATTGCGCGCCCGCCTCGGCGACTGGGACAAGCTCGAGTCAGTTCCCGCCGTCCTGGCTCGGCCTTGGAAGGAGTATCGCGAAACCCTGCGCTCGTTCCTGGACGAGATGGCGCGTTACGCCAGCGGCCGTAGCCAGCACGCCAAAGAAGCTGGGCAGCAAGAGCAAATGCTGCGCGCCGCCACCGACTGGAGCGCCACGAACGAAGTCTCGGAGGGTGCCGCGCGGTTCGAGCGGTTTTTTGGCTGCGCTGTCCCGACATTGGCTAGTTTGAAGGACAAGGACGAGCTGATGCTCTGGTTCAGTCAGCAGTGCACCGACGGCAAGGCCGACGGCTACGTCGGGCGGTTGGAGCTCGACTGTTTGCCACTGCTCGATGGAGACGCGGGGGCGGCCGCGCCGGTCGCTGGCGCAGAAGGGGGCGCCGCGCGCTTCCGCCAGGCCAAACTGCGCGGTGTCGGTGTGGCGTCGATGATGCTCTCGGCTTGCGCGGAGCACGTGCGGCGCGTCTGGCTGTCGACCGATGGACAGCCCCTCGCGAAAACGGCCGACGACTTCTTTTCTGCTCGTCGCCGTTTGAACGCAGCCATTGGCGGCCTGGTCGCCAAACCCGCATCGAGCGGCTGAAGTCGCGCTCGGCCAGAAAAGTCGCGTTGCTTCAGCAACGGCATCAGTGAGCATGCCAGCGCCGCCTAAACGACCATCACGGCGGACGCCGGCTGGTCGGAGCTGAACGCTAAAAGCGCAAAGCGGATGGCCGGGCCGTGTAGTTCATCCCTCGGCAGGGGCACGTCCCGCGCCGAGTTGAGAGTGCGGTGTCGAAAATCAATGATCAGGGGACGTTCACCGACGTCGGCAAGCCCCGGGAAACCACCCGACATCAGAAGCGCCGACCACTCGAAGCTCCACACCACGCAACGTGTACGCCACCGGCGCGGATCTTCGGGACGCGATCGGACGACTTTCGCGCAACTAGTCGGAAACGAAAAAGACCCCAGTCGCTAAGTTCGCGACTGAGGTCACCTTTTCGTCTCGCCGGTACGAGGATCGGTAAGAGCTACCACCAGCGCTGTCTGGCGCGGGCCCGGGCCAGCAACAACCGAGCAACGGCTTGCGGACTCGAGGCGTTCGCGTACGGGGTAGACGGCGTGTGCCATCAACACACCAACCGCGGCGAGGGGTCGATGCACGGCAAATTCATGAATCCGGACAACATCACCGGCGGTTGGTGGTCGCACGCGGTCGACGGTGTTTACGGCGTGACCTACGCGGCGACTTGCCTGCCGTGGTCCGAAGCTCAGTGCGCCTTCTCTTGGTAGGAAAAAGCCCATGAAAATCGCAATGAGACGACTCACGGTAGCGCTCGGCTTGACGACTGGAGTCGTCGTCATTGCCATCGCGGCGCGGAGATCTAGCGCGAGCTTGCCCGCTAGCTCCGCGCCGCCACTGCTAACGGCGGCGGTCGCTGCAGCAAGCTCGGTGCCAAGCTCGACCTCTGGTGTCGATTGGACCCGCGTGCGGTCCGCGATTCTGGCGGCTGCTGCCGCGCCTGCACCAGCGACGTCTGGGCCGACGCCCGCCGATGCCGAGCCGCCAGGAGATCCGAAATTCGAGGCCTTTCGGGCGCAAGTTGCGGAGCTGAACCAGCAGTGCGCGCTGACGGACGCATGCGATTCGCGCCAGTTATTGCTGGACCAGGCCGGGCTGGCGTTCGACTTCAAGCTCGGTCCCAATCATCCGGCTCGCAAACGACTCGTGGCGGTGATTGGTTGGTCGTTCGACGAACGCGAAGCGTTGGGGAACAAGTTCAAGAACCAAGACATCGATCGCCGCCGGCTATTTGCGCTTGCCCGAAGCGACGGCCGTCCCAGAGTCGTACGTCGACCCGCCAGCCGCGCAACCCGAGGCGGAGTAGCGACGCTCTGGTCAAGTGCCGCGCTTCGCGCTAACAGCCTGACTCCTTGAGGAAGCCGGATTGGTTTTTGCTGGGCATGGGCGCAGCGGTGGCGCTGGCCTGGCTGTTTCCGGAGGCGGGCGCGAAGGGCGGCAGTTTGCATCCCGAGCTCATCAACAAGCTCGGGGTGTCGCTGATTTTCTTCTTGCACGGGCTCACGCTGTCGTTCGAGGCGCTGGCGGCCGGGACGCGTAAGTGGCGGCTGCACTTGCTGGTGCAAGCGTCGACGTTCGTGCTGTTCCCAGTACTCGGCTTGCTGCTGCTGCTGGCGCTCGGCGCGCGCGTGAGCCCTGAGCTCCGCGCGGGGTTGTTCTTCTTGTGTGCGCTGCCGTCCACGGTCTCGTCGTCGGTGGCGCTCACGGCGGCAGCGCGCGGCAACGTCGCGGGGGCGGTGTTCAACGCGACGCTGTCGAGCTTGCTCGGGGTCGTACTCACACCATTGTGGCTCAGCCAGGTGCTCGGTACGACCGGGCATGCGTTGCCGTTCGGCTCGGTGGTGCTCGACTTGACGCTGTGGTTAGTGTTGCCGCTGGTGGTGGGCCAGGCCGTGCGTCCGCTGTTGGGCGGGTTTGCGGCGCGCCACACAGCGGGTATCCACATCGCGGATCGGCTGACGATTTTGCTGCTCGTCTACACGTCGTTTTGCGACTCGGTGGCCGGCGGTGTTTGGCGCAGCGGCGCGGCCGCGCTGGCCATATCGCTCGCGGTTTCGGTGTTGCTGCTCGCGACCGCGTTGGCGGTCACCTGGTCGTTGGGGCGTGCGTTCGGCTTCGAGCGCGCCGATCGCATCACGGCGCTGTTTTGCGGGTCAAAGAAGACGCTCGCCTCCGGCGTACCGATGGCGCGCTTGATCTTCGGCTCGCAGCCGAGCTTGGCGGTGATCGTGCTGCCGATCATGATTTATCACCCGCTCCAGCTGCTGGTCGGTGGCTGGCTGGCGGGGCGGCTGCGAGGCGCGGTGAGTGGTGAGGATTGAGGCTCGTGTCGTGAATCTCTAACACGCCACCGGCGCGGATCTTCGGGACGCGATCGGACGACTTTCGGATCTAGTGGGAAACGAAAAAGACCCCAGTCGCTAAGTTCGCGACTGAGGTCACCTTTTCGCCTACTCGGTCGGGGCGGGCAGATTCGACGATCGCATTTCACGAGGGCGCTTGCTCATGCGCGATCGGCATGATTTATGCGACTCTCGAATTTGCCGCCCCGCCGCATGGAGACGCCAAGCAACGCCGCGTTACCCCAAGTTGGGTAACTGGTGGGAAACGGCGCGCGGCCCGATCGGCGAGTGGCGTGACAACGGCCCACGGCTGAGACACCATTCCGGCATGGCTACTCCCGAGCCCAGCAGGCCGCCGGCCGCCCCCACCGAGGAGCGCGCGGCTCGCCGCGTCCGACCCGCCGATGGGGATCTGGCGGACGTCCAAGCTGGCCTGGCCGAGGTAGCGGCTGGCAAGGGCGTGGCAGTGACGCCTGAGGAGCTTGCCGAGTGGGAACGCACGGGCGAGTTGCCGGCGTCGGTTGAAGCGCGCCTGGCCGCATGCGGCTGACGATCTTCACTCCGCGGTTCAACCGTCGGCGGGTGGCTCTGGTGACGAGCAAGGAGAGCGGACGCGCGCTCGCTCGGTGCATCGTCGCGCTCGGACGTGAGCCGTTGCCCGGCCTTGGCGACTACGAGGCCATGATGCCGCCGACCGCCGTCTACTGGGTGCGGCGCGTGCTCGGCGCCAACCTCTGGCTCTGGTTCGCGTTCGACGACCAGCGCCTCTACCTGGTTCACTTGGGCAGCTCGCCGCCGGTGCCAATCGACGGCCCGTGAAGCGGCGGTCTGATGCGCGCTGCAGCGAGCTGCTATCCTCGACATGGTGAGCCAACCGCTTTCGTTCGACGAGGCCATCCAGGCCCTCAAGCGCGACCCCACGCAGTCGGTGCTGGTGAGGGTTGACGACGCCTTGACCGTCGAGCTTCGCGCGGTGGAGGTGGGCGGGGTGGCCAAGAAGACGATGGGCGACTTGCTGCGTGAGGTCGCTGCGGCGAGCGAGGGCGCGCCGATGGCCGCTACGAAGAAGACGGCGGCGGACCTCTTCCGTGAGATTGGCCGCTGGGAGGGCGAGAGCGGCGCGGAGCTGGACGCGCTGTTCACGCGGCAGCGCGGTAACCGGCAGGTTCCCGACTTGAAATGAAGTGTGCGGTGCGGCTGTTCGAGGCTGCGCTGATTATCTGCGCGCCGCGACAAACGTCAGCGTTTGGCCCACAAAGCCACGAAGCTCGCCGTCGTTGATGTGCTGAGTATCCCACGCGGGATTGGTGTTGTGATGAAATTGGTTCGCGTACTCGATGAGCTGCGCGAGTTCCTTGATCTGCTCCTCGCTCAAGATCGGCTGCTTCGCCGCCAACTTGTCTCTGGCGACTTGGACAACTTGCCCCAGCAGTTTGCCAGGTGGGAAATCGGCTGCGCAGGTGACGCGGAGGTAGCCCTCCAGCACGGGGCGGATGGCTTTGGCGACTTCGCGCAGAACCCCGCTGCCTGCGCACGCAAACTCGCGTAGTTGCTTGTGCAGACGGTCGTACTCATTGACGCTGTCGTCGTTAACGTTCCAAGTCTCGATGGTCGACCCGTTGCCGTCGCGGACTACCTCAAGCGCGACGGTCTGCTTCTTGTCTGCAAATCGCCAGACCTGCGCGAGAAAAGGCTTTGAATGGGAGAGTAGAATGACTTGGCCGACTTGATCGGCCAAGCCTCTGCACGCTTGCACCGTGGCGAGCGTGCGATGTTCATCGAGGCTTGATACCGGATCGTCGATGATGACGACCTTGTTTGCCATTGCGGGATCGCAGTCGAGCGACGCAAAGAAGAAAGCGAGCGCGAGCGTGTTGCGATCCCCGGCGCTCAAGGTGTTTTTGAAGCGGGGGCCACTGGTCGCTGCCAGCGGGACCGAATGAGCATTGATAGAAAGCTGGTAGCTACAGCTTGGCGTCCCGGCCGCATTCTGGGACTGGACCTGTTCGACTGCGAATCCGGCGTTGAAGCGGACCAGATACTTGTTGATTGCGCTCTGGTATGGCGCGAACACGATGGCGCGGTGGGCATCCAACGCCGACTGCGCGGATGCCTTCTTTGCTTCCAGCTCATCCTTCGAGCGCTTCGCGGCGACGTACTCGTTGCAAAGGGCCGCAATCTCGGGCTTGTGGCGCGCCACGCTGGCTCGAAGCTGCGCCAGCTCGCTGCGTGCCGCCGCAACGTTGCCGGCCCGTACTTGCTCCTTCACGCGGGCGATGTCCTCGTTCGTGCGTTGGAGCAAGGCTGAGGCGCAGGAGACGCTTTCGGCGGCGGCGGTATAGCGGGCGATGGCCTCGCCAGCGGCGGCGTCTAGCGTTGTGACGGCCAGCGCGTTCGTCTGCTTGCTCGCGAGCGCGCTGGTCAGGGCGTCGCGAACGTCCTGCCACGCGGACGCGATGTGCGTCTGGTCAAGCCCGAGAGGTGCAATCGTGCAGAATCGCGTCCAGTAGTTCCGCGTCGTCTCGGTTGCGCTGAGCCGCCGACCGAAGCCGGCAAGCGCGTCGCCTCTGAGCGTCGTTTCGATATTGACTTTGGTCTTCTCGATCGCCGCGACCAGCTCTTTGTAGCCTTCCGAGAAATGGGCGCGGTACGACGCAAAGATTTCTGATTCGGTCAGAGCTTGCAGACAGAACGGACACTGCGCGGCATCTGGCGTGCCTACCTTCTCAGCAAAATCCATCCCACTCGAGATCCACTTCTCACCGCCTTTCCCCAGGCGAGCCAAATGCCCTTGAACTGCCACGAGGGCTTGAGCGTCCAAGTCCGCGACCGTCTTCGAGAGCACCGTACGAACTCCCTCCAAGTCGACGTTCGGCAGCGTGAGCGCGGAGAAATCGTCTGTTTTTCCTACAGCGTCCGCCTCTTCGAGGGAGGCGAGCCGCTGTTCGGTCGCAACGATCGCGTTTTCGGCATCGTCCACGACGGGCACGGCGCAGAACTTGTCAAGGCTAAGCCCTTGCCGCTCAGTGCCCTGCAACGCGGCCGTCTTCACCTTGAGGGTGGCGTTGCTATCGCGAATCGCTTGAGCAAGGTCGGAGACGCCGCGAGCGAGCAGCACCCCCTGTTCGCCGAGGATGAGATCGTGAAGACCTTGGCGATGAGTTGCATCGACGTCGAGGCCGGAGTGCACGTTGGAATCGATGAAGCTGTCGTCGAATATTGCGGCGTTCGGATACGTTTGCGTCCACGTCCCATTCTGGAAGCGAGGTGCAAGGCCCCCTGCACACGCCATAATCACTTCAGGCGCATGCGCCGAGCCCAGGCGCTGACGCTCCAAGATCGGCAACGCCTCGCCGGTTGCGAGCGATCTGAGGATCGCTGAAAGGGTTGTCTTGCCACGACCATTCTCGGCGTAGATGAGCGTGAGCTTGCCGAGGTCAATGTTCGCCGCGCTGGTGACCGAGTCAAATTGAGGTTCCCCGGGGGAATTTGTGGGCGCACGAGTGACACGCGCAGGGCTAGCGCGGCGCGCGGCGCCTGTCGCGCCAGCTGCATCGCGAGATCGGTTGAGCGTCTCGCCCGCATCCGCCACGCCAGGCGCCGGTCTCTGGCGG
>JBBRMI010000227.1:0-12080 GCA_038230915.1 Polyangiales bacterium
CCTCAGAACTGACCCGCGAGGGCGAGAGGCGAGGGCTTTGGCGTCAAGGTGAGGGAGGGGAAGAGCCGGAGTGCCGTTTCGGTGCTGGGGCGCCGGGTGTTGGTTTCCCAGGAGAGCACGGCCGAGTCGAGGGCGACGGCGTTCGAATCGATCCCGACGGCGTTTGGATGCTGCAAATCGCGCGTAACTTGCTCGACCCCGCCGAAGGCTTCCTACGTCACGCCACGCATCTCATTCACGATCGGGCTCCGCTGTTCACTGCGAGCAGGAAGGCCCTTCTAGCGGCGAACGGCGTCACGTCGGCACCAATTCCGGCGCAGAGCCCGAACTGCAACCCTCACGCAGAGCGGTTCGTCAAGACGGTCAGAGTGGAGTGCCTCGATCTGTTCCTAATTTTTGGAGAGCGCCACCTGAGACACCTACTCAAGGAGTTCGCCGCGCACTACCACAGTGAGCGGTACCATCAAGGCATCGGCGGCCAGCTCGTCTCGCCATCGATGGCGCCCAGCAACGACGACGGCCGGGCTGACTCAATCCGCCGCCGCTCCCGACTGAGAGGGAGTCTCAACTTCTATCATCGGCTAGCAGCGTGATGCACGTGGCCGCGTTTCTGGACAGCACGCCTTTCCGTTCTGGGAGATGATGATCGACCAGCCGCCGAAAGCTCATCGACGTGCGGGCCACGCGCAGCGTCGTCGAGTGTTTTCACGGCAACGTGCGCGTCGCCTCTCACCGCCGCGCTACGCGCGCCCCGGCACTGCCGTGACCAATCCCGAGCATCGCCCGCGCGAGCACCAAGATTACGGCGAGTGGTCACCCGAGCGGATGCGCGACTGGGCTGGCCGTTTCGGGCCGCATGTCCAGCCACCGCGCAGCCCGAATCGCAGAAGCTTCCGTGTCGCCCCCCGGCCACATTGGCCGCCAAGCGGCGGCCGGGTGAAAGTGAACGTGAAGGTGAACGTGAAGGTGAACGCCGACCTGCGGTCGGGCGGAGCCGTGAACGGTCCCTTCGGGCCCGATTTCGTGAACCGCCTGCGGCGGGCAGGGGTGAACGGTCCCTTCGGGTCCGATTTCGTGAGTGTGAACGCGCTTGCCCGCGGTGGCCGCCGCCAGCGGCCGCGAGCACGAGACCCGCAAAAGGGGAGAGGCTCGGGTGCTTTCTGATCGTCGCAGCGCGCGGAGACTCTGTCCAGGCCACGCCGACTTCGCCGGCGCGTGCACGCCAGTCACCTGCGTCGAGCTCGATTTGTGAGCCAGCGTCGTTCAAGTCGGGCCCCTCACTCGTGAGGCAGCACGTGACTCGAAAACTTGGGTTAGATCGGCGAATTCTAGCGATGTTTGTAAAAGCGACCGTCGTCTTGACGATTTTGCTGGCAGTGCGCCCGGTCTGGGCAGTCGTGCAGGTAGATGGGGCCGCGGTGCTGAAAGACACGACGAGCCACTCCGTAGGTATCAACATCAACTACTTGATGGACGACGATCACAACCGCAACGCGGCGCGGCCGACCGTCGCCGCGTTGAAGGATATGGGCGTGCGGGTCATGCGCTATCCGGGAGGAGAGAAGTCGGACTCGTACTTCTGGTCGCGGGCGCCCTACGAAGCCGCCCATCCGACGTATGTTGCCAACACGGCCATCTACCCTGCCGTCAACGCTGACCTCACCTACAAGGATGATCCGCTCGACTTCGATGAGTACATGGCGATAGTGAAGGAGACCCGGGCCGAGCCCTATCTGGTAGTGGCGTATGGGCCATTGGGCGGATACAAGCCCGGTACGACGCTCGATACGCTGATCCAGAACGCCGTCGAATGGGTGCGCTACGCGAACATCACCAAAAAATACGGCGTGAAATATTGGGAAATCGGCAACGAGAATTGGAACTCGGGCATCGCGCCGCAACAAGTAGCCGAGGCAGTAGTGAAATTCTCGAGTGCGATGAAGGCGGTGGACCCGACGATTCAAATTGGCGCTAGCGGCAACAACGACGCCTGGTGGGGTACATTCTTGCCAGCCGCCGCCGCTGCGGTCGATTTCGTGGTGGTCAGCGAATATCCGAACTGGCAGTGGCTCAGCTATGCTTACTACCCCGCCCACCCCGGCGTGGATCTGACCGGAACGCTACGCGCAGCGATCAGGGCCATCGACAGCTACGCGTCACCGGCTGATCGGCAGCGGCTGTTTGCTGTGACCAGCGAAAGCAACTCGGCAGACTGGTCGGCGGGTGGCTGGCCCATGACCAACAATCTGGGCCACGCGCTGGCTGCCTTCGACGGCATCGGCCAGGCACTCCTGCAACCCAAGGCGCGCCTGGTGATGTTCTGGACTACCCGCTGGTGGTCGACGCCGGCGGCGAAGGATATCTGGAGCTCCCTCGACGATGCCAACAACATCACCGCTAGTGGCAGAGCTATCGCCATTTGGGGCCAATTTCTGGGCGATCGACTCGTCTCAGCAGTGTCCGACGACAACATGGTGCCGGTGTTCGCATCGACCAGCCCTGCAGCGTCCCGGTTGGCGGTGTTCCTGATCAACAAAGATTCGAAGGCCCACGATGTGACGCTGCGGGTGGATCGCACCAACTCGCCAGCAGCGGGCATTGTTTGGACGCTTTCGGGCACCGGATCGGAAGACGCGCACCCCACGTGGACAGAGACCGCACAGGTCACCTTGGAAAACAATGAAGCACCGTTATCCCTGCCCGCGACATCCCTCACAGTCGTCGCGTTCGATCAGCCCGATCCGAGCACGGGCAACGGCGGCAGCGACGCGGTTGGCGGCAAGGGCGAAACCCCAACCGGGGGAAATGCAGCGGCGGGTACGGGCGGCGAAAGCGGCGGTGGCGGCGGCAATAATGGCGCCGCTGGCCTGACCAGCGGCGCGGGCAACACGACGAACGGCGGACTAGCTGGCGCCATGTCCGGCGGGCAAGCGGGGATGCCCAAGCGCCGCGCTATGGCCTCGCGCTCAAGCTGCGCGTTCGTTGCGCCGTTGGCTGGTCGCGGGCATCAGCATACGGCGCTGGCCGTGGGCTGTTTCTCGTTCTTGCTGCTCCGTCGCCTGAGATGCGGCGCGAGCGCACGGCGCCTAGCTCACGGCGTTTCCTCGGTGCCCCGCAGAGCTTGGCCCCGGACGGTCTGAACATCAGCCCGGTCACTGCGTGACTTTGATGACCCCGCTGCAAGAGCTGGGCGGGGTGATCGTCGCCAGCGCTGAGGTCGGGACGTCCCAGGTGGTGCAGCTTCAGTTCCCCCATTCCCAAAGCTCGGTCCTAGCCAGCCTCGACGAGAGCCAGCTCAGCGTTGGCGCAGGCAGGTACCCAGCCACGAGTAGCGAAGCCATCAGCAGCGCGAACCACTTCACGGGTCCGAAGCACAGTCCGATGAAGGTGTGCATCACAAGTCCAGCAACCAAAGCCAGCGGTCGCGTCTTTCGCCAAAAGAACCAGAGCGGGGCCCCGACTTCGAACAGAAGCGTGGCGGCTTGAAGCAACGTCCAACCGAACGGCGGCAGGGAATTGGCGAGGAGCCACGAGAAGCTCGTCTGGTAGCTATCGTGGAGGTGCGTCCAAAGCACGAGCGGATTAGTGAGCCAATCGCCCCTTAGCTTGGCAATGCCGGAAGCGCTGTAGATGGTCGGGACTAGCAGCTGAATGAAGCGCGTCGCGCCGCCCACCTCTTCTGGTAGCACCTGTTCGGGTCGCTTCCGGCGCGCTCGCCGAGCATCTATGCCGAAACGCGCGCCACACGGGCTGAGCGCCAGCGCCAGCATCAACGGCGGCGACAGCTTGCTGACCGTGAACGCGCTGAGACGATCGGACAGCGCAACGAAGGCCAAACACGCGGCGAACACCAGCGCGGCCGGTCGCGCATGGCACCCAGCCGAGACGGCTAGCCCGGAGGAGAGCAGCACGCCCGCCACCACCCAGGCCCAATTGTCGGGCAGACCGGGCAGGTACAGCGGCTGACGCCAGTCCGGGCCCAGATCGGGTGGGCGAAATCCTCGCTCACCGATCCATTCGTCGGCATGCACCAGTCGGCCGGACATGAAACCGAGGATCGCGAGCGGTGTCGTGATGCGAAACAGCTCGAGCCGCGCCGTGGGTTGCAAGGCCCAGCGCTTCAAGCGCTCCGAGACGATGGCCAGCGACGTCATTTCTCGTCCTCGATCGATCGGACTGGCACTCCACAGCGGCGGGCACGCTGAGCACGCCGGGTGAAGTACAAGTACTTCACCCGGTCTTTCGGATACTCCGCGAGCGGCAGGCGCTGCCAGCGCCGCGCGCTCGTGCCCGGTCTTGGTGGAGGCGACACGACGTGCGAAAAGCGTACGCCACCGATCGACTGATCATGCGCGACGCCGTCGTCCACCTCGCCCGCGGCATGACCCGCGACCAGGTACCAGTCCAGGGCTTGCATCACCTCGCGGTTGTGCGGGTAGAAATGCAAGGTGCGATGAAAGCGATTCTCCTTGGTGTTCCGGTCGATAGGGAAATAGGCGCCGATGTCGATTTCCCGCCAACGCTTTTCGCCGCAAAGCCACACCTCGGCGTGAGAGTCGATTGAGGCAGTGGCTGCTTGCGGGAACAACTGCGCAACTTGCGCGAAATAGTGCAGCGAGCGCGGCAGCAGCTGCCCCGGCAAATCCGAACCTATGCCATCGAGCCAAACGGATGCCAGATAAACGCCGGCCAAAACCAGCACGGCGAGCCGCACGGCAGGAGCCGCCGTTTGCCGGTTGCCCGAGTCTACTTGGTCAGCTTGCCTTCGCTGAAGCATGCGGTCCCCGGAGCGGGTGAAATCACCGTGCCGAGTTTCGCGGCGCCTGAGGTCGTGTTGATGCGGATGCGGCCCGCGCCGCCTCCGCCGCCGGAGGCGCCATAGTCGGTCGAAGAAACACCGGTTGCGCCATCGACATCGGCATCGAACGAGCCGTCGCCGCCAGGAGGGCCTTCCGAGCCCTTCGATTGGTGGCCGCCTTTCGCCAAGACGTCGGGCTGTCCGTCTTCGCCAGTGTCGCCGTTGCCTTGGCCGCCTCCGCCGCCGTTCGCTCCGATGGCACCATCGACCTTGACGATCGGCGACTCGATCAAGATCGCGCCGCCACTGCCGCCTCCGCCGGACGAAACCAGGCCCTGGCCGCCGAAGGAACCGCCGCCGCCGCCAGCATTGATGTAAGCCCCTGCATGAAGCGTGAACGACGTACCGGCAACCAGCTGGAGCGCGCCGCCACCCGTCCCATCGCTCGTGAGCCCGCCGTTACCTCCGGCGGAGCCAGCCAACAGCGGGATCAACTCCGCCGCGCCATAGGCGGGAGTCGGTGCCGCCGGCTTCGTGGCTTTCGCGTCGGCACTGGTGCCTGCTTTCCCACCGAGCCCGCAGAAGGAGGCGCCACCACCAGCAAGTCCGGTGCTGTCTCCCGTGGTGCCTCCGCCCGGACCGACCCCCTTGGTGAGGGCCTTGTTGTTGAAGGCGCCGCCCACCTGACCGGGGGCAGCATCGATCGATCCTAAAAGCTCCATCTCGCCGGTCGCGACGATCACAATCGGTAGGTGACCGCGGCTGAGGGACAATACCGTCGAAGCCTCGATTCGAAGTGACTTCATGACGTAAATTGAAAGCTTGGACTTGTCCGATAAGGTCACGACCTTGTGCTGGACTTGGGAGTTGTTCACGTCGCAGAGAATGCCCGTCAGCCCGTCCTGCTCCTCATCATCGATGATGCAGTTCGTGCCGCTCAGATCGACGTCCCCCACCTCGCTCAGATCCCAACCAACCAGGTCGATATTCGACGGAGTGAAGGGCAGAACGGCGCTACCGCTGACATTGCCGGCACCACCGTCCGGCGCCCCAGCGTTGCTGGCTCCCGCGTTATCGGCACCGGTGCCGCCAGGGTTGCCCGCGCCAGCGTCTCCGCTGCTCTTTCCACCCGCGCCGTTGTCGGTCGAGCCGCAAGCTGCCACGGGGGCCAGAACGCCGAGTGCCAGACCGATCAGAAGTTGAGTGCGCAGCATGTTGATGTTTCTCCAAGCCAACCGCGTAGACCGCCTACGCGCCTCGGAGCTTAGACGACGTTTGGAGCCACTCCGATGCAATCGTCGTCGGGGCGAGATCTCGCATGCTTAGGGGCAGCCGCGCAGCGAAGGAACTCGGGTTCCCTGGGGCCCACCCTAAAGGAATTTTCACATACTTGCGCAAGCCGCGGCTGGGCCGTCAAGGTCGTGGCTTCACGGCAGGAAGCAAACACCGAAGGTATCCGATGCCTCACCCCCTTCTCCGCCCTGCGCGCTCCCGCCGAGGGCCATCGCGCCCGCGAAAGCGCTGCTTCCGTCGCCACCCATCGAAGCGACCTCGATTGCTCCGCCGCCGCCCGTCGCCCCAGCATTGCCAGCGCCGCTCGTCGTCGAGTCGGAGAGCCCGGCTCCGGAGTGCGAGCCCTTACCGCCACAGCCCGCTAGCGCGATGCAGCAGCACCGCCGAGCAAGCTCCGATCCGACGCATTTCCAGAGGCTAGCACGTTGTTCAGCCGCGCCACCTGATCCTCGTTCGAAGCGTTGGTGCCGAGCACGTAAATGGCGCCCTTGCGCTCACGTCGAGCACCACTCGAGCCGCGCTAGCTGGGACGTGACGAAAGCGCGAATCGCAGGAGCTCACGTTGCCGCCCAGCCACATTGACTGGCCCAAACGAAGCCGGTGATCGTACCCGTGAACGCGAACGCCGACCTGCGGATAGGGTTGGCAAGCAAGCGAGAGCAAGCATCCACGGGGGCTTGGTAGCACTTCAAGGCGCGGCACTGCGGCGGGAGGGTAGCAGCGGACCGCCTATCTTTTCGGTACACGCCCCCAATGCGAGGAGCAGCAGCCAGTGGCGTTACGAACCCGCGCGCCCTGATTGACCAGGTTGGCGCAATCCGAGCAGGGAGTGAAGTAGGGACCGTTCGACGGTGTGGGAGCTCTTCGCTAGCTTGCGTTGAGGGTGCGCTATTGCCGGCGGCCAAGCTGCGTGCTTTCGTCGACTTCGTGATGACCGTGGTTGGACCAAAGGGGGCGCGAGGGGCGAAACGCGAGCGTCGACGTGGCGCTGCCGCCTGGTGCGGGCTCACGCGATTCGTGACGTCGATCGCGCTGAGCGTGACGTCGTGCCACGCGCGTTCGGCCGCGGTGCCTGCAACGCCGTCCGTGCCTGCGGTGGCGTCCGCGGTGGCAGCGGTCTCGTCTGCGCCCGCCGTCCTGCTCTCACGTGCCGACGTGCCGGACCCGAGCCTCGGTCGCTTTCGGGTGCGCCTCCGCTTGGGTGACCCGGTGCCCTATTGCTTCCCGCAGATCACGGGACTCGCTGCGGTCTCGAACGGTGAGGTGTGGGTCGTGGGCGCATGTGGGCTACGCGCGCGGCTCACGGCGACCGGCTTCGTCGATCTCACGGCAGCGACGCGCCACATCCACCAAAATGTGGGCCCGTTGAATTGGGATTGCGACGGAGTGGGCGATTACGGAGCGGTCGCCGCCAACTCGGCGAACGACGTGTATTTTTCGGGGGCAACGAAGTGCGGGCTCGATCCCAACGGGATCTTCGCGCGCCCGATCGAGCGCTTCGACGGCCATGCCTTTCGGGATTTGCGGACCACGGCCGCCTTCGGCGACGCGCGCGAACGTTCGCCGGACGTGCTCGCGGTCGGCGCCGGCCACACCTACGCCCTGGCGCTGGGCGATGACTGGACCGGTTCGCCGAGGTGCGCCGTGTACGAGTTACACGGCGCGCGGATCGCGTTGATCCGTAGCTGTCCCGAGCCGCTCCGCCATCCGATCGCCACTGAGGAGTGGACGGACTTGGGCGTTGACGCGGAGGGCGGCCTCTGGGTTTCGGCTCGCCGCACCCCTCCGAACGAAGGCGAGTCCACGCCATTCTTGCTCCATTGGCGCGACACGCGCTGGACCGAAGAAGGGCCCGCAGATAGCGGAATATTGACCCGCGGCGCGGACGGCACGCTCTGGCTCTTTGGCAGCCAGGCGTGGTCGCTCGCGCCAGGCGATAAAGCCTGGGAATCGCGTCCGCTAGCGGTGCCGAAGGACGCCAAGGGGTTCGCGGTCGTGGGTCCGAAGGACATCTGGATCGCGGGCGAGACTGGCATGCTGCACTACGACGGACTCACTTTGACCCGCGTCCCGAGCGAGGTCGTACACGGCAACGAGACTGTTTCGCTGGTGAGCGCGGGTGGCGGACGTGTTTGGGCGAGCGATGGCCTGCGCGTTTGGCAGCTCATGAGTGACGCCGAGCCTCCGCCGACGGTTTGGGACAAGCCGTAACCGAACTATTCCACCGGGCGCCACTCACGAGCTACTGGGTGCTCCGAGTTCGATGACGTCCACCGTCCGAAAGCTCGCTAGAGCACGGCAAGGCGTTTGGACGACCTAGACTCGCGTTCACTTCGGCATCACGACGCTGTCGATGACGTGAATGACGCCATTGGACGCGGCGATATCGGTCTTCGAGATCTTGGCGCCGTCCACCATGACGTCTGAGCCCTTGGTGCTCACGCTCAGTTCTTGCCCCTGAACCGTCTTTAACTTGCTGGCACCGAGGACCTCTTTGGCCATCAGTGCACCAGGCACGACGTGGTAGGTGAGGATTGCCACCAGCTTGCTCTTGTTTTCGGGCTTGAGCAGGCCCTCGACCGTGCCGGGGGGCAGCTTGGCGAAGGCGTCGTCTGTCGGAGCGAAGACCGTAAAAGGCCCAGGACCGGATAGTGTTTCGGCGAGGCCAGCAGCTTTGACAGCAGCCACGAGCGTCGTGAACGAGCCGGCAGCCGTCGCTGTCTCGACGAGGTTGCTAGTCGGTGCCGCGGCTTGGGTCGCCGGGGACGCGGCGCCCTGCTCACCGGCTGAGTCGGCGCTGGCCGGCGCAGGCATTTCGCTGCCGCAGGCCATCATGAACACCGCACAGGAAGCGAGAGCTGAGGCATAATTAGCGTATTTCATTAGTGTTTTTGCTTTGTTGGGGAGGTCTGTTACACAGTCGCTCTTCTCGTGTGTAACTCTTGTACATGTTTTGTACAGGTCAAGCCGTGGCCCCACAAAAAGTTCTTGGGCCGCGAACTCCCGTGCGGCTCGTTTGTGGCGCTGCGCTCTGGGCTGCTTCGGCGTTCAGCGCACAGGCACCTACCAAAATTGGTCAACAACAGGTCAACCGGTTGACTGATAACAAATATACGATATCTTTCCAGCATGCGTTGGTCTTGGGTGAACCATTTCCGCGGCGTTGCTTTGTGCGCCACGGCTCTAACTGTGGCTGGTTGTTCGGGAAATCCGAAATTGGGTAGCAATGTCGGCGGCGCGTCTGCTGGCCTCGCTCCGGGCGGAGGGCAAAACGGCACCGGGGGAACCACAGGCGGCACTAGCGCGTCGATGGGCGGACGGGTTTCGCTCGGCGGCGGGATTGGCGAGGGCGGTGCTTTCCAAGATCAGACGCTGCCGCAAAACATCGAGAAGTTCCGGATCGAGCCCGAGAACGCGGTCGTGACCGTGAAGGTCGGCGCGAGCGTCGCGCAGACGTTCCACGCCTTCGCCACCATGAAGGGCTCGGTCAAGGAAGTCGACATCACCGATCGCACCGTGTTCTACGTGCCCGACAACTATTTGGTCGGTGGTTTCCCGCTCGACGGGGCGCCCCTGTTCACGTCGCGTTTGCCGATGAAAGCCGACGACCCGCCGCAGCGCGGCGGTGTGGTCACGGTGCAAGCTCAGGCTGCCAACAGCGAGGGTGACGCCTCCAGCGTGAGCACCTCGCTCACGGTGCAGTTGGTCGGGGCGCTCACGCCGCCTGCCAACAGCGCCCAAAACTCGCCCACGCTACCGGCCACGCCGGAGACGCATTTCCAAGGCACCGCCAACGCCGCGAACGCGCCGCAGCTGGTTTATCCCAATGACGGCACGCTGCTGCCGCCGAACTTGGGCACGCTCGAGGTGCACTTCAAACGCGGCAACGCCGCCAACTCACTGTTCGAGATCGCGTTTACTAGCAAGAGCTCGGACATTCGCTTTTACACGCGCTGCGCTTCAGACGCTGCGCTGTTCGAAGCCGGGGCTTGCAGCTACACGCTCGACCAGGACACTTACGCGTACGTGGCGGACTCGAACCGCGGGGTCGGCCCGGTCGAGTTGGCGGTGCGCGGCTCGAACGAAAGCGGTGCATTCGGCGAGTCGGCGAAGTTCGCTCTCGAGTTCTCGGAAAACCGCGTGGACGGCGCGGTCTACTACTGGGCCGCTTCCAACCCGCCGCGCATCATGCGCACCGACTTCAACTCCAACTCGGCGCTCGAAGAGTTCTTGAAGCCGAGCACCTTCAAGGACGACGCGCAGCAGGTCAACGGCGCTTGCGTCGGTTGCCACATCTTGTCGCGCGACGGCACGAAGCTGGCGGCCAGCATCGGCAACTCGGCGGATGGCCGGTTGGCCTACATCCAAGACCTGGCGGTGCCACGCTCGGACCCGGCCTGGCTCACCGTGAACCCCGCCTCCGCATCTGGCCCGGCGAATGCGAATCGCATCCTGACCGGCTCGTTCAACCCTTCGGGGTCGCAGTTCGTGGCTGTCGCCCCCCGCAATGACGCGAAGGACGACAACACCCTGTTTTTCCACAACGGCAATACCGGCCTGCGCGAAGGCGAGCTTTCGCTCGGGTTCACGCCGGGCGCGCCGGATTGGTCGCCCGACGGCAAGAAGATCGCGATGACGCGCATCGAAGGCGCGAACAAGAGCACCATCGAGTTCCAAAAGGGCGCCATCGCGTATATCGAGCAGCAGGGCAACGCTTGGGCTGCGCCGGTCACCGTTGTGCCGGCGGTAGATGGCAAAAGCCGTTACAACCCGAACTTCCTGCCAGGCTCCAAGTACCTGCTGTACTCGGAGTCATCGGCCATCGACAACGCGGGTGACGGCTACGCGGACCCCAGCGCCAAGACTTGGGTAGCCGAAGCCAAGGCCGACGCCCCACCGCTCTTGCTCGCCAAGGCGACGGCGCCTGGCGTCGCTGATCTGGCCGATCAAGGCACGCGCGGCCTCAAGGATGGCCTGCTCATGGACACCTTCCCGCGGTCGACGCCGTTCGAGACCAAGCACCGCGGCGGCAAGCTGCTGTGGTTCACGGTTTCGTCGCAGCGGCGCGCGGGCTTGCGCAAGGTGTTCCTCAACGGCAGCGCGGTGGGTGACCCCCCAACGCAGCAGCTGCTCTGGATGTTCGCGCTCGACCCGGCGCGGCTCGACGCCGGTGAGGACGGCAGTCGCCCTGGCTTCTTCCTGCCGTTTCAGGATCTGAAGAGCAGCAACCACCTGGCGCAGTGGACCGAAAAGTTGGTTTCGGACACGCCGCCGCCGCCCCCCCCTACTCCTCCGCCACCCCCTCCGCCGCCAGCGCCCAAGCCGGTCAAGTAGCGCTCAGCGTGGACCGAAGAGCCCGCTCAGTTTACCGTTTTGCGATCCACGCAGGCGAACACCACGTCAGAGCCGGCCCGCCGCTTCGGTTTTTGCAGCTGAGCAGGCGCTTTCGCAGAGCAAGACATTGGTCGGTTTCGGGGCATCGTCGTAGTGCCAGGGAGCCGCGACCAGCCTTGATTCGTTGTCTTGGCGCTTCGCGAGCGCGGCCCTCGGGAGGGGGTTCGGGAGCGGGGGTGGGTGCGGCCTCGGCAAGGGTTTCGGGCAAGCCAGATGGTTTTGGGGGCCGGGAAAGCTCGGTGACGGTGGTCGTGATGAGCGCGAAGAAGCAGTCGCTCATCAAAGTCTTCCACGGCGTGGCGCGGCGCTCGTCGGAGCGCTGGGTGACGCTGCGGAACAGGGAAAGCAGGGTGTAACCCTAGCGGATGAGCCGGCTCAAGAGATTCTTGAGCCGTACGCCGAGCACCAAGACCTCGTGCACGTGCGCCGGCGAGCAGGCGCCCAGCATTCCGGCTACCTCGACGGCCGCGCAGCATTCGCAGCCCTCAGCCAGCGCGATGGCGTAGGCGCGGCTCTTGTCAGCGAGCGTTTGCCGAGCCGTACCCTCCGCGGTGTTGAGCAGCGCGCTCTTGGCGCTCTTGCGAGCCTGCTGCCG
>JBBRMI010000228.1:0-12008 GCA_038230915.1 Polyangiales bacterium
CGAGAACGTTGGCGGCGGGCGACGATCGCTGGTCACCCTGCTCGCGTCGCACGCCTCCACGCCCGTCGCAATCGCGCCGCAAGCACCCCCGATCTCCGGCCGCAATACCCCAAAGCTACGTCCGCCGCGGATGGCTTACCGCGCGGGACGCCCGGGCACTTCGATCGGCTGGGAGCATTTCTTGCGATACTGCGACGGCGTCATGTGCTTGTGGGGCATGAACTGATGCGTGAAGTGGCTCTGATCATAGAACCCCGTCTGCAGCGCGATGTCCGATATTGGCAGCTCGGTTTCGGCCAAAAGGCGGCAAGCTGCATCGATTCGGACCTTGGTCAGGTACTTGAGCGGGGTGGTTTGGAATTTCTTCTTGAACTGGCGATTGAACTGACTGCGCGACAGCGAGACTTGCTCGGCGAGCCTGGCGATGGACAGCGGCTCAGCGTAGTCGCGCATGATCGTTTCGAGCGCGGGGGCCATCGAGAGAAGGCGCGCGTTGTTCGCATGCATCTTGCCCACTTCGCGCATCACCCCGGCAACGCCAATCACGCTCCCGTGGTTGTCGAACAGAGGAAGCTTCGTAGTATTGTGCCAGGCAATCGAGCCATCTGCGGTTGTCACTAACTCGACCCTCTCCACGACCGGGATCGCCGACTCAAGCACCGCAGTATCGTCCGCGGCGTATCTCTCGCACAGATCAGGGGGGACGAAGTCAGGTTCGGGACGCCCCAGCAGCTCTTCTTCGTCCCCGAACCCCAGCAGTCGAGCGAACGCGCGATTGCTGCTGACGAAGCGTCGTTCGCGATTCTTCACGAAAAAGTAGACGTTCGGTATGTAGTCGAACAACGACTCGAGATTGTGCGCGCAATCCAGTCGAGACAGGAAGTCTTGCTTCAGACGGCGACCGTGCGAGACATCGATCATGGCGTTGCGGCTCGAGTGCTGGATCTCAGTGTGTATTGACTACAATCGTGCGCATTCGCATGTTCTGCGGGGCTCGTCGCGATTGAAGTAACTCCTGAGGCATGCAGGGCAGCGCTCCAGAGTGAACGCGCATGACCCGCGATAATTATGTGACGTCCGCGAGTTGGGTCGCAGCTCAACTTTGATCTCGATTCGGACTCGCCTAAGTCGGCGCTCCGGACCCCTAATTCCTGGCACGATCGATTATTACGCAATAATTACAACCACGCCGCCGGATTGATGACGCGCGCCGACTCAATGCTCCAGACCGCGTGAATCAGTGTCGGAAAGAATTACGGTTGGGTTAGCGTGACGTGGCTGAAAACGCAGCGTGCCGCGGCCTTCAGCTGTGCCGAGCCAGGGTCGCGGCAGTTGGTCGTTTTGCCTGGCTGCTGGGTCAGCGGCGCGTAGTTGCGGTCGTTGCGAGCGGAGCACAATAGACCCACGTAGCGTGCGTGCCCGAGCTCGCTCAAGCGAAACGGATACCAGGTCGGGTGCTGCGCGTTCTGGTCGTTGTCTTCGACCGGCTGCCAGCTCACACCATCCGTCGACGTTTCGGCCGAGATGGCGTCGCCGCGCCCGATCAGCCGCGACCACGACTTGAGGTCGCGCTGCGTGGGCCAGGTGTCGGGCCAGGCCGGCCAGTGCCACCATTTGCCGTTTTCGCCTGTCCACGAATAGCGGCCCATGAAGATGTACTTGTTCGGCGACGCACCAGCGATAATCGAGTGCGTCGGCTGCTTGTAGCCGAGATCTTCGCGCACGTTGAGCAGGGCTTCGGCGGCGCCGTCGAGTGGTTTGCCGTTCAGCATCTCGAACGCGTCGACCTTCATCGTGAACGTGAAGTCGCCGCTGAGCTTCGTCTTGAAGTAAACCAGACTGCCCTGATCCCAGCCGTGGATGAAGCCTTCGCCCGAGCCGGTCAGGGTCCATACGCCGTCGGCGAACTGCACCGTACCGGGCGTCTGCATCGCGTCCGGATCGGGGCAGGTGCTGGGCGTGTTGCCGCCGTCGTAGTTGGCATCCTTGCCGATATCGAGCTGTGCCCAGCCGAGCTGCACGGTGCCGGCCGGCACTGTCTCAGTGCGCGGATCGGCGGGATTTGGGGGCCACGCCGAACTGTCAGTGCCCGGAGCGGCGGTCGTTCCGCCGCTGCCGCCGTCGGGGCTCGCTCCGCCGCTGAGCGTACCCGCGCCTGCGGTGACGCCGGCGCCGCCGGTCGTCGATAGCCCGCCTGCAGCTGCTCCACCGCCTGCACCAGAAGTTTCAGCGGCTGCTGTTCCGCCGCTCGTGGCGAGGGGCGGGGCCGCGAGCGGGTCGCTGCAGCCCATCAGCAGTGCGAACGCGCAAGCGCCAGCACAAGCCGGGACCGAGGAACGTGTGGAGCGTTCCATCCACACGGTGAGTGCCGTCGGCGCCGCCGGTCGGGTACGAATTCAGCGGGGTCGAAAAGGCTTCCCGCGCGATGTAGCGCGGCTTGCAAACTCGGCGTCCGAGCAGCCGCACTCGCTGGGTCGGGTGAGAAAGCGTGCGACGGCGCGGAACTCCAGACTTTTCGGCTGTAGAGCCCTCGCAATTGTGGCCCGAGACGTGGACGGGGTAGACATTCGCCGTGGAGAGTCCCCAGGCCGATGCGCGCGCAGTTCGGCTCGCGATGATAACGGCCGCGCTGACGATTGCCCATCAGGTGGCGGGCAAATCCTTGCGCGAAGGGCTATTTCTCTCCACCTACTCGGTGGCCGATCTACCCAAGGTGATGCTCGGCTCGGCGCTCTTGGCGATCCCGATCGTGCTGTTCGTCGCTCGGCTGATGACTCGGCTCGGACCGGACAAGCTGACGCCGAGCTTGTTCGTGACCAGCGCCTTGTTGTCGCTGATCGAGTGGGCGATGTTGCCGCAATTGCCGCGAGCGATTGCGCTCGTCGTCTACCTTCACGTATCGATCGGTGGCGCGCTTTTGGTCAGCGCGTTCTGGTCGGTCGTCAACGAGCGCTTCGATCCGCATGCGCTGAAGCGCCTGATCGGCCGCATCGCAGCGAGCGCGACGCTCGGCGGCCTGTTGGGCGGCCTGGCGATGGAACGCGTCGCTCATTGGGTCAACGCTCGCAGCGCATTGCCGCTCGTCGCTGCAATGTGCCTGTTGGCGGCGTTCGGTAGCTGGCGCTTGGCATCTAGCGAAGGTCACGCTGCCAGCCGCGCCAGCCGCGTGCAGGACCCGGTGCGTTTCAGCGGCTATCTATGGACGCTCGCACTTTTGGTGACCAGCATGGCTGCAGCCTCGGCGTTCGCTGATTTTTCGCTCAAACAAGTCGCCGTGGCTCGCTTCGGTAGTGCCGAGACATTGGTGCGCTTCTTCGCCGTCTTTTACACAGGAGCGTCGCTTGTCAGCTTCTTGCTGCAGGCACTATTGGCGCGTCCGCTCTTCGACACGATCGGCCTCGGCGGGACGTTGGCGGTAGCGCCGCTGACCGGAGTAGTGCTGGGCGCGCTGTGCTCGCTGGTCCCATCGTTCGGCAGCATTGGCGCGCTGCGCGGCGCGGACATTTCGCTCGGCCCGTCGCTGTTCAAGAGCGCGTTCGAACCGCTGTTCACGCCGTTGCCGTCGGCCACCAAGCGCGCCACCAAGGCGCTGATCGACGTCGTATTCGACAAGGGTGGTGACGCCGTCGCCAGCTTGTCTATCTTGCTGATTTCGCTCGGCGGTCCGCTGCTCGTGCAGCGTGCGCCGCTCTTGTTGAGCACGTTCGCCTTTGCCCTAGCGCTCTTGCTCGCTTTGCGTGCGCGGCAAGGCTACGTGGCCGAGCTCGAAGCGAGCCTGCGCGCCGGCACGGTCAGCGTCGAAGCCGTCGAGATCGAGGATCCTGCTGCGCGGCTCACGTTGTCCGCGACCTCGCTCGGCATCGACCGCGAAAGGCTGCGCGAAGAGATCGCGCGCGCGCGCACCGAGCGAGCCGCCAAGCTTGCGGCAGGTCCCGCGGTCGTGACAACGGCGGTCTCCGAACAAACGCAGCAGGTGTTGCTCGACCTGAAAATCTTGCTCAGCGCCGATTTGTTGCAGATTCGCGCGTTGCTTGGGCGGTCGGATCTCGACTCGCGGTTAGCCGCCTTCGTGGTGCCGCACCTCGCGAATGAACAGCTCGCCAAGCCCGTCGTGGGCGCGCTGCGCACGATGGGCCCCGACGTGATCGGGGTCCTCGCTGACGCGATGCTGAACGAAGCCCAGCACATCGCGGTGCGGCGCCGGGTGCCGCACGTGCTGCGCGCCCTGCGTGGGTCGCGCGTGGCATCGGCCCTGACCCGGGCACTGTCCGCTGACGCCCTCGACGTGCGCTTTCGTGCGGCGCTAGCCCTGTTGGAGGTGACGAAGGAGGAGCGGGCCTTGTTGCCTGATGCCAAGGACGTCTTCGCGTTGGCGCTAGCCGAGCTGGAGCACGGCCCACTTTCGCAGAAGGCCATGGACCACGTCTTCGCGCTACTCGCGCTGTGCACCACGCGCGGCTCGCTCGAGCTGGTGCGCCAAGGCCTGAAGACCGACGACCGCAAGCTGCGCGGCACCGCGCTCGAGTACCTGGAAAGCCTCCTGCCCGAAGCGGTCCGCGCGCCGCTCGTGCAAGCGTTGGCCCAGCGCCCCGAGCCGCGCGCCACCGAGGTCCGGTCCGAGGCGCAGCTGCTCGACGAACTGAAGCGCTCGATCCGCGCCGATCTGAGCCCGCAGACGCTAGCGGGCGAGCCCGACTAGCTGGTTTAGAAGCTGCCGTGCAGACTGACGTTGCCGGGGCCGGTAGCGCTCTTCAGCCGCCTTGGCCGCAGCTTTGGCGCAAATCGCCATCAGCTCGGCTGGCCGATGTCGCGGTGCAATAAACCGCGCGACGTGCCGTCGAGGTCGCTAAAGCCGTGCAGGTACGCCAGCCCCTCGAGCATCTGGCACATGATCTCGAGCCGAGCGCCGAGCGGCAGCGCGACGTCGATCGTCTTCTTGAGCAGCCGACTGAGCTTCTGCCCCTCCAGGTACTCCATGCAGACGAAGTAGCGGCCGGCATCTTCGCCGACCTCCGAGGTCTGCACGACGTTCGCGTGATTCATGCGCGCCGCCAAGCGCGCTTCGCCCAAGAACATATTCAGCGACGCCGGGTGCTCGCGCAGCTCGCCGCGCATCACCTTCAGCACAACCAATTTGCTGAAGCCGGCCAGGCCGCTGACCAGCCCCAAATAAACGTGCGCCATGCCGCCGTGACCGAGCTCGAGCAGCAGCCGGTAGCGGCCCAACATGGTCGACGGCTTGTGCGACAACAGCCCGGCGCTCACGGCCAAATCTCCGCGAACGACAGCGTATTCGGCTTGACCCGCACCGAAACCGGACCCAGCATTTTTCCCGACTCGTGCAGGCCGGTCAGGATCGTCGTGTTGATCGGTACGTTGGCGTAGCCGGCGGCGCCCTGCGGCCCAGTTTCGGTCAGCGACGTGTCGGGCAGGTTTATCACGAAGTACAGGGTTTTCGGCTACTTCGGCAAGCGGCTGCGCGTCCGAGCAGCACCTCGCGCTCACGAACGTTTCGGGTCAAAGACGCAGCGCGATCGAATTCGGCGGCCGCCTCGGCGTTTCGGCCAAGCTTTGCCAACAGGTCGCCGCGCACGCCGGGTAACAAATAGTAGCTCGCCAAGAGCGGTTCGGAAACCAGCGCGTCGACGACGCCGAGGCCCGCCGCCGCACCTTCGGCCATCGCGACGGCCATGCCGCGGTTCAGCTCCACGATCGGCGATTGAGTTTGTTCGGCCAGCAGCGCATACAGCGCGGCGATCTGCGGCCAGTCGGTGAGCTCGGGCGCGCTCGCGCGTGCATGGCAGGCGGCGATTGCGGCCTGCAAAGCGTACGGACCCGCGGCTCCGCCCAGCGCCCGCGCGCGTTCGAGCGCCGCCAGGCCGCGTTGGATCAGCAGTTGGTCCCAACGGCTGCGATTTTGTTCGAGCAGCAAGATCGCCTCGCCCGTGGGACCGACGCGCGCAACCGAGCGCGATGCTTGCAGCTCCATCAACGCGACCAAGCCGTGCACCTCCGGCTCAGTCGCCGAAAGTCCGGCCAAGATGCGACCAAGCCGCAGCGCGTCCTCGCACAGACCCGGCCGCATCAGGTCGTCCCCGGCGGTCGCTGAGTAGCCTTCGTTGAAGATCAAATAGATGACCCCGAGCACCGACGACAATCGCTCGACGAGCTCCGGTCCGCGCGGTAGCTCGAAAGCCACACGCTGTTCAGCGAGCGTACGCTTGGCGCGGACGATGCGCTGCGCGATCGTCGGCTCCGGCACCAAAAAGGCCCGCGCGATCTCGTCGGTGGTCAGGCCGCCGAGCAGCCGCAGCGTCAACGCCGCGCGCGCTTCCAGCGACAGCACCGGGTGGCAAGCGATCAACAAAAGCCGTAACAAGTCGTCGCCGACCTCGTCGTCAAGCTTCTGCTCCAGGTTTTTCAGTAACCCTTCGCGGTCGCTCACCGCGTCGGCCTCGAGTGTGTGACCTAGCTCTTCGTGCTTTCTGGTCAGGCGCTTGCTGCGGCGCAGCTCGTCGATCGCACGGCGCTTGGCGTTGGCCATCAGCCACGCGCCCGGGTTGTCCGGTACGCCCGCGTTCGGCCAATGCTCGAGCGCCGTGACCAGCGCGTCTTGCGCCAACTCCTCGGCCAGTCCCACGTCGCGCAGCATGCGCGTCAGGCCCGCGATCAGCCGCGCCGACTCCATGCGAAAAACCGTATGAATCGCGCGTTGTACGCCAGCGTCCGTCACCCGGCTTCGCTACGGTGTTTTCGACGCCTCCGCAAGCCCTACACGAATCAGATTTCACGGGGAGGAGGGGAGATCGGGAGGCGAGCAGGGAGGCTTTTTGTGGGGCCTCGCCCCCCAAAACCAATCTCGGGTGCGGGCCTCCCGACCTCCCCGGCTCCCTGTTAACTCTCGAGCCGCACGGCGACTCTAAAAGTCCATGATCGCGGCGCGCGCGGCTTTCGGCGTGTGTTGATCGTTGTACAAGAGTGGGAAGTCGTCGCGGCCGCGCACGGGCGTGTTGTCGAGCCAGGTTTGATCGTCGGACAGGCCCCAGAACGTGACGCTGGTGAGCTCGCCCTTGTTCTTGCGATACAGGGCGAATAAATCGCCGAAACGCTTGGCCTGCTTGGCTTCGAGCTCGGGCGTGAACTGCACCGCGGGCGAAGCGACGAAGCTGCCCGTCGCGTAGTCGGTGTACACGCTGAGATCGAGCTCGCTGATCTTCACCTTGTAGCCGGCCGTCTTGAACTTGTCGATCGCGGTCTCTAGCTCCGCAATGCTCGGCCAGCTCAGGTTTTCGTGGCTTTGAAAGCCCACGCCGTCGATCTGGATCCCCTTCTCGTCCTTCAGCCAGGCCAACAGCTTCAAGATCTTGTCGGCCTTCGTGGTCGCGACGTACTCGTTGTAGTACAGCTTGCCGACGGAGCTGCCCGGGCGCTCGGCTTCGAGCGCGTCTTTGGCGAACTTGTACGCCCAGTAGATGTACTCCTGGCTGCCGAAGACTTCGAACCACTTCGAATCTTCGTGGCCGTCGCGGTACTGTTTGGCCGGGTCGTCGCTGATCGCTTCGTTGACCACGTCCCAGTTGTCGACCACGTCGGCGTAGCGGCCGATCACGGCTTCGATGTGGGCCTTCAAGCGGCTCTTCACGACCTCGAGGCTAGCGGCGTCGGCGGCGCTGGCGCCGGCCAACATCCACGCGGGCGTGCGCTGATGCCAGAGCAAGGCGTGGCCAGTCATCTTCATGCCGTGCTGGCGCGCGAAATCAGCGATGCGATCAGCGTCGGTCCAAAAGTATGCGCCTTCGACCGGGTGGATATCCTCGGCCTTCATCGCGTTCTCACAGGTCAGGTGGTTGAAATCCTGCGTTAGCACCTGGTCCAAGAAGTTGAGCTGAAAGTCGCCGACTGCCGCGCCAATCGGGAAAAAATCGGCGTACTTTTTGGCCAGCGAGTCGCCGGGAGTCGTGCCCGTGCCGCCCGCTGCGTTCGAGCCCGCTGCTGCGTTCGAGCCGGCGGTGCTGTTCATGCCGCTGACCGGCGTGCCGGCGGTGCCTGCGCCGCCGGTGCCGGTGCCGGCGCCGGCGCCGGTGTCGTCGAGTACGCTGTGCCCGCCAGAATCGCAACCGCACAGCAGCGCCGTCGCAGCCAAAGTGCACGCGAGCCAAAACAGGGTGGAGCGCGGCATAGCTCGAGCGTTCATCGTCAAAATGCCTTCCACGGCTGGCTATGACGTGCCGCCTCGGCTCCGTCAACGCATCTGGAAATGGTTCCAGGTTTATGCGGTTTTTGTGCTGCTATGCTGGCGGCCGTGACCCCCGTAGCCACTATTTACCGGATTGTCGCCGCTGACGTTTGGCAGCGCGCCGAGCAGTCCGGCAGCTTCGCCGGCACCGAGCACGACGTGCGCGACGGCTTCATTCACTTCTCGACTGCGGAGCAAGTCGCCGAAACCGCTGCGCGCCACTACGCCGGCCAAACCAATTTGTTACTCGTGACAGTAAGTGTCATGCGGCTCGGGTCCGCGTTGCGCTGGGAGCCGTCGCGCGGCGGCGCGCTGTTCCCACACCTCTACGCCGACCTGCCGCTGATCGCCGTGACGCGCGTCGACCCCCTGCCACTCGACGCCAACGGCGTGCACCTCTTCCCCCCATTCGAGTAAACACACGGAACGAAACAACAGGAAGGCGGGAAGGCGGGAAGGTTTTGTTTGTTCGAGCACACGATTGAAGCCCGCTCGCGAACCCACCGCTTCGAGCTACCCGTACCACCCACAACAAACTCTCGTTCTCGCCCTTCCCGTCTTCCCGCCTTCCTGTTCTCTCGTGCTCGTGCTCGTGCTCGTGCTCGTGCTCGCGATGCGACAAAGGCGCATAGTTAAAATTGGTATTTGACCAAGAGAAACTGGAACTTTCTCTTGGTCGCTGTATTCGTGTTCTACGCCGAAATCGCAGTTGATCGTGCGCGTTTCCGGAAGCACATTGAAGCCCGCGCTGCCGCGGATCCTTGTTGTGTCCGGGAGCGCTGTTTCAACATGCTCAAAACTCGTTCTCGCTCGACGTGGGCCGTGTCTCTTGCCACCGGTCTTCTGCTGCTCAGCCAGGTTGCGTGTGGTCGCGGGAGCTCCAACGCTGGCGACGGCTATGACTCGGTCAGCACGGCCGCGACTGGCGCCGACGGCGGCTCGTCGAATCCGCCTGTTGGCGGCGCGGGCAACGTTGGGGGGGGCGCCAACCCAACCGGCGGCACCGCTCCCAGCACCAACCCCGTCGGCATGGCCGGCAGTGCTCCCACCGGCGGGACGATCGGCACTGGCGGCGTCGGCGGCCCCACCAAGCCGATTTGGCCTGATGGTCGTGGCCCGTCAGTCGCTTTCACGAGCTTCGAGGCCGAGGCGATGGACACCAACGCCACCAAAACCATTCCGACGCGCGCGTTCGGTCGCCTGTCGGGTGAGTCTTCCAATCGCCAAGCCGTCACGCTCTCGCAGACGGGCCACCAAGTCGCGTTCAAAACGACCGAAGCTTCGAACTCGATCGTCGTCCGCTACTCGATCCCCGACGCTGGTCACGACTACTACAGCACGCTCGGCGTGTTCGTCGACGGCAAGTCGCGCGGCAAGCTCCACCTTACTTCGCGTTACTCGTGGACGTACGGCAACGACGACGCCTTCAACAAGCCGAATCAAGAAGACAAAGGCGCCGGCAACGAGCACCACTTCTTCGACGAAGCCCACGCGCTGATCGGCGACATCTCGGTCGGTTCTACGGTCATCTTGCGCAAAGAAGCCGACGACATGGCCGCCACCATCACGCTCGATCTCGTCGAGACGGAGCAGGTTGGTGCGCCGCTGCCGCAACCCGCCAACTCGGTCTCGATTAAAGACTGCGGCGCTGTACCCGACGACAACAACGACGACTCGGCGGCGATCCAAAAGTGCATCGACCAAGCGCAAGCCTTCAACAAGGTGCTCTACATCCCCCAAGGTCAGTTTCAAAGCTTCAGCAAGACGCTCAGCGCCCAGAACGTGAAGTTGCAGGGCGCCGGCATGTGGTACTCGGCGATCGTCGGCTTCAACGCGCAGATCAATTGCTGGGGCGCGGGCGGCTGCAAATTCTTCGATTTTGCGCTCTTCGGCGACACCGTGCAGCGTGACGACGCTTCGCCCGAAACCGGCTTCCGCGGCAACCTATCGAACTCCACGATCCAAAACATCTGGATCGAGCACCTCAAGGTCGGCATCTGGCCCGACAAGGGCAGTGGGCCGATCGCGATCTCCAGCGTGCGGATCCGCGATTTGATGGCCGACGGCGTGAATTTCTATAGCGGCACCCACGACTCGTTCGTCGAAAACTCGCACTTCCGCAACACCGGTGACGACGCGATCGCCGCTTGGTCCGACACGTACATGTCGCCCGGGCCGAGCAAAAACAACGTCTTCCGCAAGAACTACATTCAGATGCCGTGGAAGGCCAACTGCTTCGGCATCTACGGCGGCCAAGACAACAAGATCGAAGACAACGTCTGCGCCGACACGGTGCAGTACCCGGGCATGTTCTTCGCCGAGCAGTTCAACGCGTTCCCGTTCACCGGCACGACCGAAGCCAACAGGAATACGCTGCTGCGCGCGGGCGGCAACGCCTACAACCACACCCACGGGGCGCTCAAGTTCCACGCCGACCAAGCCGCCGTTGGCAACATAAAGATCAACAACCTCGACATCGTCGACCCGACCAACGCCGGCATTCACGTCGAGGGCGGCAACGTGATCGACAAGGTATGGCTCAACACCGTCACCATCACCAACCCCGGCCAAGCCTCGTTCTATCTCAACGCCGGCTCACAAGGCTCGCTCGACGCAGTCGGGGTGGTCGTCAGCGGCGGCAACCCCGGGGTCGTCAACGAATCCGGCGGCAAATTCAACCTGATCAAAGGCAACGGCAGCACCGGCTGGTGACGCGCTGAGGTCGGGGGCTGCCGAAACGCGGCCCGAATTGCAGAAGCTCGCGTGTCGGCGCTAGGTGCCGTCGGGTGGCGCAAACTGCCGCCCCGCGCTTGGTTCAGCGCTGGGCGATGCGGTTGCCGCCTTGGCGGGCTTGGATCCGGGAGAGGACGGCGGGGAGACGAGCGACGGCGGCTTGGGCGGCGGCATCGAGGGCCTCGAGCGGGGAGGCGCTAGTGGTCGTTGCACTGCCACGCACGTCGGCGAGCAAACCTTGGTCGTTCTTGAGCGCGAGGCCGACGATGCACACGAATCGTGCCGTCGTTTGCCCCGGCCCGATGTAGCGGCGCAATTGAACCAGCGACGGCGAGAGCGAATAGCCTGCCAGCGACGCCGACAACCCGGCGTCGCTGAGGTGCTGACTGACCGACGCACGGAGCGCGGCCTTGAAGCGGGTGTCCGTCCCGGCGGGCGCGCTTGCCGCATCGACCCGAGCGCTCGAATCCGCGGGCGCGGCCGCCGCCAATGACACGACCAGCGAACCGGCGAGCACCAAAGGCAACCAAGCTTGTCGAGGTTTCATCATCGTCTCCAGTTGCCAAGCGGGTACAGCAAGCGGCAGGCCAAGTGCTGCCGCAGCCACTTCCGGGGCACTCTCCTGACGAGAGGCGAGCCCCGCCTGCGGCAGAATGTCCCTGCTCAACCAAACCGCCCAAGCCGGACCGCCCGCGCCCCCCGCTCGCGTAGCACGCACCCCCTACGTTCCCGCGCAAGCGCTGTACGCAAAGGCTCGCTCTACTCGCGCTTCCTTAGGGCCCGCGAATGGCTAAGTCAGTCGCCCTCGCGGCCGATGCATCCCGGCTCTCATGATTCTTCACATCTTTTGGGCTGCCTAATCGCAGCCTCAATCGCAGAAACTCACGTGGCGTCGCCGGGTCGCCCCGTCCGGCCGCGGACCCGCGCGTTCGCCGCGAACCAGCCGTCTGATTTCGACTGCGGCCCGTGCCGAGATTTTTTCACAGGGAGTCCCTGATGACGGCACGGCCGCCGCCCTGATGGGACGAAACGGGTATCG
>JBBRMI010000229.1:0-11968 GCA_038230915.1 Polyangiales bacterium
AGGCCAAGATCGTCGCTGGGCGCACGAGCTGGCAGCAAGCTTCTCGTTCCTCGGGGGTCAGCGCCTTGCCCTTGAGTGCGAGGCGTCGGCGCTGCTCTGCGGTGAAGTCGATCCGCTTCTTGCCCGTCAGACCGGCGAGGGACTCTTTGAGGACACGCACCTCCTCTTGCAAGTAGTCGACCCGGCACGCCATGCGCTCGTTGAGCGCGTATGCGACCATCGCGATGAGGAACTGGACGGTCACCGGAAGCATTAAGGCGCCGCACAATTGCACGCAGAACTCGTCAAGAACCAGTCTGGTCGACCGCGGCATTTCGTGCGAGATCGCACGTTTTGGATTTTTGGACACTACGGGAGCGAGGCGTGGCGTGACCGGGGGGAAACAATTTTAGACATGATCGCGGAGTGGAATCGTCGACCATTCGCAAGTCATCAGCAGCGACTTGCTGCTCCGGAGCGACGGCATCGAAGTGCAGGGCTCGGCCCGCTTCGTCGAGGTCACGAATTTGAGCCCCAAAGCTGTGATTTCGTGATGTGTATGGCTGAACGGCCCACGCTTTTGCAGTTGCGGGAGGTCCCGGCAGCGAGCGAACTAGACAGGGTCGCGACGGAAACACGTACCCTAAAGCAGTCCCGTTATCAACGCGACGCCAAGAGCTACGAACACGACCGCAGCGACCCTTTTGGTGGTGTCCGGGTTCAAGAACGCCGCAGCGCGATTGCCGACCAAGACTGCAATGGCCGTGACCGCCCAAAGTGCCAAAGTCGCGGCACAGAAGATCGTCAACGGTTCTTTGTAGCGCGCTTCCAATGCTGCGGTCCCGAGCTGCGTCAAGTCACCCCATTCCGCGACGAAGATGACACCGAACGTTGACGCTAGGGCCCGTCCGAAGGACTCCGCCTTCGGCGTCTCTCCGGATGCGGCTTCGCTCGACTCGCCGCTGTTCCGCCGCCACATCACGACGGCCGAAACGATGAAGAGCACCCCGGCCGCGATGTGAACCGGGCGAGCCGGCAGTAACGACAGGACGCCGCCCGCGGCAATGGCGACGATGCTTTGTACGGTGAGCGCCAATGCCGCGCCCAAGAACACGGGGAGCGCTTTGTGACGGGTCGCGAGAACGAGCGCCGCGAGTGCGGTCTTATCGGGAAGTTCGGCGACAAAAATTACGGCAAACACCGTACTGAAAAGTTTCAAATCGAGGTGCATGTCGATGTCTGGCTCCTAGCAGTGATTTGCGTGAGCTCGCCCGAGCTCTTTTGCCTTTGCAGAAATCGTTCCCCCGCTCAGCCACGACGGCGGCGTTGGCCGGGGGTTCTGGCCTACAAATTGATCGGCTGCACGCCTTGATGGGGGAGCGAGACCGCGCCAGAGATTAGCGCTTGAGAGGCGATCACCGTCGCGAGGACCGACAACACGACCAGCCCTAAGCTCCACCCACCGGGCGGTACCGAGACGACCATCGTCAGCGACAAGAAGATGAGCGAAAGCACGCCAAGGATATTTGCTGGGAGTGGGGTGCAGCGCCGGACATTGCACGCTTTGGATTCGAATTCGCCCGCCAGTTGGCGTTTGGCGTTTGACCCGGGGCCACGATGACGTGACCATCAGGCCACCCGCCCGCGAGCAGCGCCGCAGCGCTCGACGCCTGAGAGGCCGCGACGCTGATCATGAGGCTCGCCATCGGCACGACGCCATCGTCGCCGCTGAGCGCAGCAACCAGCCTCCGCGCGCGGTCCCGTGGCGATGCCCACGTCGGCTTGTAGCAATGCGTGCGTCGTTGATGCCGTCCCCTGCCATGGCAACGATCCGGCCGACCTTCGGAAGGTCCCGAATTGTTGCGGGGCGACCCGGACCTTCTAGTGAACGACTACCGTTCCCCGATACATCCCCATGCCGCACTGAAAGACGCAGTTCGCTCAAGAGGAAGCTCCGCACCTGGCCGGGCGATTCGGCCTTGAGGTGGGCCCAGCGGTCGGCACGGTAGTCCCGAACGACCTCTCGGCTGGACTCGCGCAGCTTGGACGAGCCACCCAACGCGACTGTCATGGCGCAGTCCAGTGATCGCACCCGTTGTGAAACGCCATCGACTTGATAGGCGCAGAACAGCCCGGCCGTGACACGCGGCGGGGCGCCCGCCAGCCCGACTCTCATGTGAAGCGCCGGTTTGGCGAACGCTTCGGTTGAGTGGGTGTCACGCCTTGTCCGAGTTGTGCCTACGTGGGGACTGTGACGCGACGCAGCGGTTCCCACGGCTCCCCAGCGGCTCGCGTCCCTTCAAAATACGGAGAAATCACACATGAATCAGCAAAAGATGACTCTCGCCGCCCTGGCCCTTGCAGGTCTGACCGCTGGCATTTCGGGCTGCGGTGGGTCAACCACCACCCCGCACCTGGTGCCGCCGCGGCTGACGAGCCGACTGGAGGCGGGATGAAGGACATGAAGAAAGACGAGATGCCCAAGGAGGAAGGCGCCCCCGCGGCCCCAGCCCCACCGGCTGCGTCGGCTATGCCCGACAAGAGTATGCCAATGAAGTGACCGTGGCATCGCGCCCATAAGTTGCGAGAAGCGGACCGTCTCGACATGCACCCCGGCGTCCCGCGCGAGCGTTCCGATCGTCCTGCCGGTGGTGACCGTGTGCATGTTCGTAGTTTGGGGCCGTACCTGGCTACGGAGTCAAGCTCGGCGCGTCCAAGCTGGGGCCGCCGCGGTCCGGCTCGACCAGCTTTCTTCAGCACGACTTTGACGATCACCCCCTTTTTATTGCCTGCGCGAACGGCCGCGGGTCTCCGGCGCGCAGTGCCTGCCGCCCTCGATCGGAACGAGCGCCGTCCCGAGATCCGTCGGCGCTCGCCATACTTCGTCTGACGTCGTTTAACCGTTGTTCACGCTGAGCGATCGGGATGCGGGACAGGCGATACGCCTCACAACGCGTCACGTTCGTGCTTGAATCCGGGCCATGAGCGAGATCGCAGACTCGGCGCAAGAAGCGATCGAGGCGGCACAGAAGTCGAAGTTGAACTCTGCGGTCGCAGTGCTGGTCGCACTGAGCGCCACGTTCGTTGCGCTGTGCAACGTCAAAGACGGCAATGTCGTGCAAGCGATGGCGCAGGCGCAAGCTGGCGCGGTCGACCAATGGGCTTACTATCAGTCGAAGAGCACGAAGCAGCACATCGCCGAGACGACCGCGGATCAGCTCACCGTGCAGCGCGACATCGCCCTGAACCCGACGCCCGCGGCGCGCCAATTGCTCGACTCGAAGATCATCCAATACGCCAAAGAGGCCGCGAAGTACGAGCGCGACAAGGCCCAGATCAAAGCACAGGCGGATGGCTTGTCCCGTCAGTACGACGCGCTGAACGTGCACGACGATCAATTCGATATGTCCGAAGCGTGCTTTTCGGTCGGTATCGCATTGATGGGCGTCACTGCATTGACCCAAAAGCGCTGGCTACTCGGCATCGCCAGCGGCTTTGCCGCGTTCGGGCTGATCTTCGGTTTCGCCGGATTTTGTGGCTGGAATTTACATCCGGATTGGCTCGCGAGGCTGCTCGGCTAACACGCGCTCTCGACGGCGAGGAGGGTGCTACCTGGTGGCTGCTAGCGTTCGTTACGAATCGCTGTGCTGGCTACTTCCCTCGTCCACAGCAGGGCTAAAAAAAATTCGCGCGGGACAAGTCTGCTAACGCCCACCTCCTCCGCGGACTCGCAACGAACTCGCCCGACGGGTAACCAGTTCGCCGCTTCGAACGCGCAGTGAACGATCATGGGCTCGGAGCCGTGCCTCTCTCATTGAGCTGAGACGAGCTGGCTTTCGAATAGCGCTGACAGTTGTCGTTGAGGATCGCCTCGATCGCCGTCACGTCGTTTGGTGAGGTTCCGCTCCCAGCGAATAGGAGAATGGGGGCTGGCTCGGGCCACCTGGCTCCGCCAGCAAGGCACCGGAGCTCAGCTCAGTTCAGGTTATGGGCAGGTCGTATTGCCCTCCGCGGCGATGCGCGTTGCCGCGCTCCACATGCCGGGCGCGCAGCCGCAGGTCCAGGCGCCCGTGGTCAGCTCGTCGCTCGCGGCGTCGTAGACCATTCTATCCACTCCCGTGACGACCGCGCCACCGGTGACCTGGTACTCATTCAGCGTGATATGCTGCGTGACGGCGTTGTAGCTCCCCTTGCACAGGGTGTCGCCTTGGGTGGTGCCGAGGTTGGTGCTGAGCCAATGAAAATTCCCAGCCAATTCTGAGCCGTCGCAGGTGGGCGTCTCGCGGTCGAGCGTCAGCACTCCCGTCCAAATTCTGCCGTTCGTATCCGTGGCGCCGCAAATCAACCAACGACCGCTGGTCAGATTTGGCAGGCGAGAGATCGGCGCTTCACAAGCGGCGCCGCCGAGGCCGCTGAGTGCGCCGCCGAGGTTGGTCTCGCCACCGTGCCCCGCAGCACCGCTACTCGAGCTCACGCCCGAGCCTGCTGCGCCGCCAAGCGCCTGTGGGTTGCTACCGGGCGCCCCTGCCTCCGCTGCGCTTGCGCCTGAAGCGCCTCCGGTCGAAGTCGTCGCCAACCCCGCCGTGGGCGTTCCGGTGGTTTGCCCATCGGCTCCGCCGGCCTCGGCCACAGCGCGTTTCTGCTCGCCGCTGCCGCAAGCCGCCGCGCTGCTGCCGCCCAGCAAGACGAAGCAGGCAACAGCCGCCCAGCGGCTCCTGCGCAGGCTTCCGCCGCGTAGCGATGGCGCGTGACCAGCCACGCTACTTCCCCGGTTTTTTTTCGACATGATCAAAAGCGTGTACGCCTCAACGCGCTCCGCCGACAGTCGTGCGGATTTGGGGGGAGGCCAGAGTCTCTGGTGGGCTGCGCAGCTGCGCGGCCAGAAACAGGCTGCGGCCTGCGGGCCGCCATGCTGTGTTAGGCGACGACGAAGAAACCACCGACCTACGTGGCACGGCTGCGATGTCGAACCTGGCACGTGTGGCCGGAGAAAGAAGCCGTCAGCTCGTCGTGGTTCACGATAGACCTGGGCGACGGCATCCAAGTGCCGGCGCAGGCAGCGCTGCTCTGTTACCTCAATCGCGCGCAGCCAAACGACTACGCTGCCAAGCCCACGAAGTTTGGGCAACTGATTTGGCGGGGTGACATTCCAGGGCGTTACGTGGTGCGGGAACAAGTCCTGAAAGCCCCCGAAGACGAGAGTCTTGTTTCATTTGCACATCACTACGCCGATCGCGGAGAGATCGACATTGCGTTGGCGCTTGCGTACACCGGGCAACATCGCCGCCACCAACCCGACGTACCTGCAGCTCGCGTGCGGTTTGGCCAATCAGCTGCCAACGTCCTGCTGAAGTCGCGGCTTCCAGCGCGCTCACGAGTGCCGGTGCGGTCACGCTGACAGCTTCAGCTCCTCTGCCGAATCATCCTGCATTTGTCCCGGCTCAGTGCGCACTCCGGTCCACTTGAGCGCTCCTTCCGCTTGGACTTGAGCGGGCATTCTTGTGTGCAAGAGGGTACATGGCTGACACCGCGGCTCGGCGCGTCTGCCGGCATCCCTAGATGCGCGGCAAGGCATTCCCAGGGGTGCTCATCGGCTAAATGCAGAGGTCCGGAGAGCGAGCACGCTGGAGCGAGGTGCAACGGCCGCGAGCGACCGTCGTCATCCGGCACGTTTTTGACGCCGTGCGCGTTGCCGGTCGCGTGTCTGGCTTCGGTCGGCGGAAACACATCTAGGAAGGACGAAAACCATGAGCCATAATCGCGGCGCAGCGCCGCACGGAGACAGGTGACCGATGTCCGGAGCAGAGCAAGAACCGATCGTCCGAAGCGCAGTGCCGATTCCCGACCTATCGATCATCGACGCGGCCCTACGCGGGGGGAACGAGGTCCTGAAAGAGGCCGTGGTGCGGGTGCGCCCGGCACGTGCAGCGCACCCGGCGCTGGCGGGGAAGGTCCTCGGCTCGTGCGATCCAGCGCATTCAGCGCGCATCTTGGGTTTCATGCCCACCGACCACCAGGTCGCGATCCTCGCTGCCATGGCGCCTTCCGATCGCGGAAAAATCGAAGGCGCGCTGGACCCTGCTGACAAGGCCAAGCTGCAGCGAATCTTGGCCTACGGAGAAACAGCCGTGGCGCGGTTGATGACTCCGAAAATATGGACTTGTGAGCGATCCGCCACGGTTGGCGAAGCGCTTTCACGGTTGCGGGAGGACCGGACCCTGATTGAGGTCGCGCAGAACTGCTACGTCGTGGAGCAAGGACGACTCGTCGGCGTAGTACCTCTTCGCGAGATGGCCGTGCTCGAGCCCGCGACGTCGATCGAATCCGTCATGACGCCTGATCCGATTGCTGTTTCCGAAGAAACTGAGCGAGGCGATGCCGCAGAAATCATTCAGACGCACGATTTCCTTTCACTGCCGGTGATCGATAAAGCCGGGCAAATCGTCGGTGCCGTGCGCGTGGACGATCTTCTCGATGCGGCGTTGTCGAAGGTTGGCGCGGGGATTTTGAATCAGGGCGGTGTTGTCGGGAAGCTAGCAGCACGTCTGCCCTACTTTCAGACGCCGATGCACAGTGTCGTGCGGAGTCGCCTCAGCTGGCTGGTCCTGCTGTTCGTCGCCGAAACCGCAACCGGGACCGTCCTGCGGCACTTCGAGGACGAGCTGACGAAAGTCGTGGCGCTGTCGTTCTTCGTCCCGCTGCTGATTGGAACGGGCGGCAACGCGGGCTCGCAAACCGTGTCGACCATCATCCGCGCGCTTGCGTTGGGGGAGGTGCGCCTGAGCGACGCGCTCCGGGTGCTGGCCAAAGAAGCCAGTACCGGGCTCGCGCTTGGCGTGCTGCTCGGGCTGATCGCATTCGGCCGCGCGACTATGTGGGGCGTGGGCTACGATCTCGCCGGTTGTGTGGGCATCACGGTGCTGGTCGTGTGCACCTGGGCCAACACCGTTGGCGCAGTAATCCCCCTCGCCGCGCAACGCGTTGGTATCGATCCGACGGTTGTCTCAGGTCCGCTCATCACGACTTTGGTCGATGCGTCCGGCCTCTTCATCTACTTGACCATCGCCCGGTTCATGATCGCGCAGCTCCATGGTTGAATCGTAAAGGATTGAACCTCGCCGAAAGCGCTAAAATCGGCCCGCTGCGCGGCTGATTTGCGCTCGAGCCCACAACCGCTCCATTTTGCGGGTATGAGGCATGCGTTGCTGTCCCCCAAGTTAATCCTGGTCGCAGCCGCCGCTTCGATGCTCGGCTGCGCGGCGAACTCGAGCATCGCGCTGGACCGCGCGGTGATGGCCTATGACCACAGCATGGTCGACCTGGTGTCGAAACTGCTGCTGATTAACATCGCCCGCGCTTACCGGGACGAGCCGATGCACTTTACGACCGTCTCCAGTATCGCGGCCACATACAGCGTTCAATTCAATGCGGGCGTTGGCCCGGCGTTGACCGGCGACATGGGCTACTTGCCGATGCCCTTCATCGGCGTGAGCTCGGGCGAAAATCCGACTCTTTCGCTGACGCCCATGCAAGGAGAGGAGTTCACGCAGCGGCTGCTGACGCCGTTCGAAGAACGCAAATTGACGATGCTGTTGCGTCAGGGTTACGACGTGGACGCACTGCTGCGCCTCACCGGCGCCGAGATAATGCTCAAAGATCGGGACAAAGAGCTGGTCTGCGGCAACGCACCTTCGGACCGGGCGGGCTATGCGGCCTTCCGGCGCATGGTCGCTCACCTGTCGTCGATCCAGGATCGGCACGCGCTGCGAGCGGAGCCGTTGCAGTTCGTGCTGCCGCGCAAGGTCCCCAGCAACAATCCGTCGCCCGACGATCTAAAGGCGCTACAGGACGATCCGGCTGCCGTACGCTACGACGCGGAAGCGCAAGCCTACTACATCGATACGCGAATCGTGGGTCGGGTCATCATCACCAACTACAACTACTCCACGCTGCCGACCGCCGAGCTGACGGCGCTCTACACCGAAGCCAACGGGCTCCCGGTCAGCGACGTGCTGATCGATATCCGTGCCGGCCATCCCGGAGGCGAAATGCCCATTCACGGCGTTTTGCGCCTGCGCAGCTTTCTCAACGTGCTGACTTTCTTGGGTCGGGGCATTGCCGAAGAGCCCGAGTTCGACGTGGCGCCAGATCCACGCACTCCAACTATTCACGAAAATCCGGTGCACGCGCTGGAGATTGCGGTGGGCGAGGGTACTCCCAAAGGGGCCGCGATGTCGGTCGACTTGAACGGACGCTCGTTCGCGGTCAAGCCCCAGCAAGGCTATCAATGGAACAAGAAGGCTTTCAGCCTGCTGTGCCAGCTGTTCCAAATGAGCGTCGCCCCCACCACGCCACCTCCGCCGCTGATCACAATCGCGAAGTAGGCACTCGCTCAGATCCAGCGCTGGCGCAGGAGCCAAGCCTTCAATGTCTGCGTCAGGACTACGTAGCAGACCAGCGTCAGCGCGATGTAGGGCCAGTAGAGCGGTGGGAGGGCGGTGAAGCCCAGATAGCGGCCGATCGGTGTGAATGGCAGCGCGACCCCAAACGCCATGATCGCCACGCTCGTCACCAGCAAGAACGTAGAAGGGCGGCTGTGGAGGAACGGTATTTTGTTTGTACGGATGACGTGGATGATGAGCGTCTGGGTGAGCAGGCTCTCGACGAACCAGCCAGTCTGGAACAGGCTCTGGCTGTGAGCCGCTGCCTGGGGTGTGGACACGTCCCAGCACTTGAAGACGTAGAGCATCAGGAAGTACGTCGAATAGTCGAACACCGAGGAACATGGCCCGATGAACAGAATGAAGCGTGTCAGCTCCTTGATGTCCCAGGTGCGTGGTTTCGCGAGGCGCTCAGGATCGACGGCGTCCGTTGGGATAGCCGTCTGCCCGATGTCGTAGAGCAGGTTGTTGGCCAGGATCTGGATCGGCCGCATCGGCAAGAATGGCACGAAGATGCTCGCGCCCACGACGCTGAACATGTTGCCGAAATTGCTGGAAGCCCCCATGCGCACGTACTTCACGATATTGGAGAAGACCTTGCGGCCCTCGAGCACACCCTCATCGAGGACGAGCAGCGACTTCTCGAGCAAGATCATGTCGGCCGCCTCCTTCGCGATGTCGACGGCGGTGTCGACGCTGATCCCAACGTCCGCAGCATGCAGGGCCGGTGCGTCATTGATGCCGTCGCCCATGAAACCGACGGTGTGCTTCCGCGCCTGAAGTGCCTTGATGATGAGCTGCTTGTGCGCGGGCGAAACCCGGGCGAAGAGGGCGGTCGCTTCAGCGGCGTCGGCAAGCTCGTCATCGTTCATCCGCTCGACCGCGTCGCCCAAGAGAACGCGGTCAACAGCCAGCCCGACCTCCTTGCAGACCTTTCCGGCCACGAGCTCGTTGTCGCCCGTGATCACCTTGACGGTCACGCCGTGACCCTCGAGAGCCTCGATCGCGGCGCGGGCGCTCTCCTTCGGAGGATCAAGGAATGCGACGTAGCCCACTAAGATCAGCTCGCACTCGTCTGCCTTGGAATAGGCAGTGGCATGGGCCGGAATCGTCCCGTGCGGCGGGGTGTCTTTGGTGGCAATTGCCAGGACGCGGAACCCGTCGGCGCTCAGCCGCTCGTATTCCTTCTTCAAGTCCTCGATGTGAGGGTGGTCCATCGGCTGAAGCTTGCCGTCGAGCCTGAAGCTGACGCAGCGCGGGAAGATCGCCTCCGGTGCACCCTTCGAGATCATGCGATCGCTACCCTCCGTCGTGCGGACGACGACGGACATGATGCGACGCTCGAAGTCGAACGGGATCTCGTCGACCTTCGCGAGCTCCGGGATGCGGCCCCGAGCATGGCCCTCTTCGTGGGCTAGGATTGCGCGATCGAGCACGTTTTTCAGCCCGGTCTGGAAGTGGCTGTTGGTGTACGCCAGCGCAAGTACTTCGTCGTCCTCGCGTAGCGCCACGTCGCAGTGCTTTTCGAGAATGATCTCGTCTCTCGTGAGCGTGCCGGTCTTGTCCACGCACAGCACGTCCATCGCACCGAGGTTCTGGATCGCGTTGATGCGCTTGACGATGACCTTCTTCTTGCCCATCGCGACCGCGCCCTTGGACAGGCAAATGGTTACGATCATCGGCAGCATTTCGGGCGTTAGGCCGACCGCCACCGCCACCGCGAAAAAAAAGGCTTCCCCCCAACTGCCCTTGGTCAGGCCGTTGATGACGAAGACCAGCGGTACCATCACGGCCATGAATCCGAGCATGAGCCACGTGAACTGAGAGATGCCGCGGTCGAACGCTGTCGGCGGCTCGTGCTCCTGGAGCGCCTCAGCCATTCCGCCGAGGTAGGTCTCCTTACCGGTCGCGACGACGATCGCCGTCGCCGAGCCGCTCCCGACACTCGTCCCAAGGAACGCGATGTTCGTCAGGTCGAGTGGCGACGAGGGCTTGCTGCCCCCCTGGACGGCGAATTTTTCGACCGGGAAACTTTCTCCAGTGAGTGAACCCTGGATCACGAACAGATCTTTCGCGGCCACTACCCTCACATCGCCCGGAATCATGTCGCCAGCCGCGAGCTGCACGACGTCACCGGGCACGAGATGCGAAACCGCGACGTCCTGGACCGTCCCGCCGCGTAGCACGCTCGCCTTGACTGAGATCATTGCTTTCAGCTTCGCGGCGGCGTTGCTCGCCTTGGCCTCCTGAATGAGCTTCAGACCGACGCTCAGCGCGATCATGAGCAGCATCATCGTGGCGGCCCGCGCATCGCCGGTCGCGAAGGAGACAGCCGCGAGCACGGCAAGCAGGACCACGAGCGGGTTCCGTACGGCGTGCCAAAGCAGGCTGAAAAATCCCGGCCGCTGGTCCTTGGCGAGGACGTTCTGACCGTGCTCGGCGAGTCGGGCGTCGGCCTCGTTGGTAGTCAATCCCTCAGCGCGCGTCTTCAAGGAAACGTAGGCATCTGCTACGTCGAGTGCGGCCGTATCGATGAGCACCTGGGACACTCGCATCGCGGGAGCGCCGTGCCGCCTCGAAGGCAACGTCTTGGGGAGAACGCCGGGCTGGAGGTGAGGCATCGGTATGCGGCGAATGATAGCCAGGGAACGGTCGTCGTTGCGTTGGTATCGATCCGAAGGTCGCCTCACGTCGGCTCATCACGACGTTGGTTGACGCATCGGCCTCTTCATCTACCTTGCCCATCGCCCCGGTCATGATCGCGCAGCTTCATGGTTGAACGTCGAGCCTGAGGCGAAATGCCCATTCACGGCGTTCTGCGCCTGCCCAGCTTTCTCAACGTGCGCGTCTTTTAGGCCCCTCGCTACGTGAGACTGCGTCACATCTCGATTTGGATTCCGAGCTCGATCACCCGACCGGGGGGCAACCGGAAAAAGGTGGACGCTGGCACCGAGTTGTTGCTGAGGAATTTGAAAAACATCTTACGGAGTAGGCTCATGTTCCCGCTGCGATTGAAGACGAGCGATTCGCGGCCAAGAAAGAACGACAGGTCGTTTACGTCGACTTCGACCCCGAATTTTGCCATCTCGCCCATCGTCTCCGGGATATTGGGCGTCTCCATGAAGCCGAGCACGACCGTCGCGCCAAAGATGCCGGAGCCGTAGTCAATGACATCGACGATGCGCTGCTCGTCGGCGACGGTTGGAACGTGCTTCGTCCTGACCGTGAGAAAAACGATGCGTTGGTGCAGTGACTTGGCGTGCTTGAAGTAATGAATGAGTGAGTGTGGCGCCCCGCTGGTGCTGGTCATGAAAACGGCCGTGCCCGGGACCCGCAGCGGCTTTTCTGCGGCCAAGCTCGCCAGAAAGAGGTCGATGGGCAGGGCAGATTTTTGAAGCTGCGCGGCCAAAATTGCTCGGCCCTTGCGCCACGTGAGCATGGCGAACGCCACCAGCGTGGCAATCATAATGGTTACGTAGCCGCCCTGCATGAATTGCGTCGCGTTACTGACGAAGAAGCCGAGGTCGATGAAAATCAGTCCAGTGCAC
>JBBRMI010000230.1:0-11800 GCA_038230915.1 Polyangiales bacterium
ATGGCTTACACTGCACCCCTGCCGTCGGGCGAGGGCCTTTGGCTACGTCGACCTGTCCCGCCGCTAGCTCGCGCCGGGCCCCGAGCTAGGCCAGGCCGGCAGCCACTTGGCTGATTCGGTTCGCAGTGTCCTATTCGCTTTCCGATGGGCTGCCTTTTTTTGGTCGTGTTGAGGTCACTCGAGGATGGTTTCGTGACCCATGGTCACCAAAGAGGGGTTGGCGACGACGACGTTTTGTATCCTGAGCCATTCTGCGGAACGCACGACACGCTCGAGCCGTACCTCGTCGAGCATGCCGTCGAAAAATCCGCAGCAGCCTTCCGGGTCGGTAGCTAGTGACGCTTGCCATGACACCAAATCGTCTGAAAACGCGGACGCCCCGAAGTTGACGGTCTTGGGGCCTTCCACCAGTTTGCCATCGCGATAGGTCAGCCAAGTTCCGGTGGCGAAGTCGACCGTCAAGGCAAGGCTGACCCAGCGCCTGCGTTCGAAGGTGAAGGACTGGAAGCCTGCGAAAAAATAGTCTGGACCGGTGTTGGCCCGCGCATGAAATTCCAGTTGCGCACCCTCAGGACGACCGATCAAGGACACGCCGAAGACGTCGTGACCGCCGGACTGTTCGTACTGCGGGGAGGTCGGTCGATGATCGGTACCGAACGTGAGTAACGGCGGGTGCCCTTCACCCACGGCCGGCAGCTCTCCAGCAAAGACCAGCATCGAGACCGTGGCGGCTTTCAGGCCCGCCAACGCCTTCAGATCCTTACCTAGGCGAATCGATGAAGTCGAGTTGGGTGGAAACTCGACGCCTTGCCCGATCACCGCGTCCACGTGCGCTGCCTTGCCGACGAGCGCCGCGCCGTCGAGTTTTGCCGGCCCGGCGTCGCGAATGTCGCCCGACAGGTGCCACACTGCGAGGAAAGACGCCGGATCCCAGAGCGGATCTGTGGCCGAGACGAGCGGCTTGGCGCCGCCGTAGATCAGAGAAACGCGCGTGACACCGCTCGGGTCGAGGCTGGGCAGGCGCACCCACAAAAGTGACTCTCCGCCAGGCTTCCAAGTATCAATCTCCAGCGGGAGCCCGTGACCGGATTCGTCGATCGCGAGCAAATCACTGCCGTCTGGCTGGACCTTGCCATAGTCGAACGTAGGCGACAGTCGTAGCAGTACCGGCACGTCGCGAAGAGTCTCGGTCGAGCTGAGCGAGATGGTGACCGCGCGCGCGAATCCGCGACCGGAAGTGACGGCGGGCGTTGGCACGTTCACGTCGGGGACCGGCGCAACCGCCGCCGGCGGCGCCGGTGAAGCGCCTCCCGCAGGTCCTGAAGGCGTGGGCAACGGCTCGGCGGGCATCGCCTGCGGCGCCGCTTCTGCGTGCGCGCCCGTTGGAGAAGGTGCGGGTGAGGCACAGCCAACGCCTCCGAGTGCAGCCAGGGCGACACACTGGAAACGACCGATTCTCTTCATGCGTTTTGTCCTGCGAGGCTTGAGCTAGCGTGGGTCATGAGGCCGCCCTCACTGTTTGGGGAACGTGCCCGTTGACATGTACGACCGCCACGCGTCGGCGACGTGCTGGCTAGGCAACCAGATCCCTCGGCGTTGCCCGCTGTAGGGGTAAGGCTGCGCATCGACGTTGACCGGCCGAGCACCGCCGTTCCACGGTGCCTCGGCGGCCGTGTCGGAATCGGAGAGGCCCACCCAGGCACCGTTTGCTGCAACGGACTTCAAAGGCAGGGTCTTGTTGGTGGCGATCCCGGCGGGCAGGCGGAGCCGAAGGATCTCGTCCATCCACAACGCGGGGAACTGCTCGTCGTCGCCAGGAACGTGGTGAATTTGCCCGGGTTCCAACACCAGCGTGCTCGGATGGCCAGCCACCGCGTAGCGCGCGACGGTCGTCAATTGTCCCGAAAGCACGCAACAAGCGCCCTGGTCATCCTTGCCGGCGGCGATGTAAAGGCAAGGCATGTCCGGCAGCGGCTCGATGTCGGGATAGTGGTGCTGAATGACTCCCAGGACGCGCGGGCTCATCTCCGGAAACGATGCAATCCACGCCGCGTCCGATCCCGTCCCCGACAGGCCCTGAAGAAACACGCCGGCGAACTCGAGCTCGGGCTTGGCGAGCTGTTGCGCCGCCTCCTTCAAGCGGTCGAGGATGAGCTGCATTTCCGGTCGCCCGTCCTCTGGGTGCTCGAAGCGCCCGTTCCACTCGAGCTGAGCAAGATTCCACCGGGTTGCGAGCGCCCTCCAGTCAGGGTTCGCGTAGAGTCGAAAGCTTTCGCCGCCTGCCGGATCTTGGCCGTTATCGACGAGTGCCGCTCTTACCGGGCGGCCCAGATCAGGAACATAAAAACGTCGGCCACCGATCATGCCTTCCCAGGCCAGGCCGACCTGCCCGCCGTTGGCCATTGCCCCGCCCGCTTGCGCTCCTCCGTCCGTTCCGCCGACGCCCCCCGTGGCTTGACCGGCTTGGCCGGCGTTGCCTTGGTTGCCACCGGCGCCGATCGCTGGCGCGCCTCCGATGCCCGGCGAGCCTCCGCTAGGTGATCCTGCTCCAGCACCCGACCCATCGACCCCGGCGCTTGCACTGCCCCCGGACGAGGCTGGGGCGCTGGCCGCGGATTTTTCGTCGCTACCGGTACAGCCGGCGACGAGGGCTGCGAGCGGTAAGCATGCCACGACAAAGCGCGTAGAGCGGGCGGCGCTTCTGTCAGCGAAGGCGGGTTTAGGGGTCACGTAAGGCACGGGCAGGTTCTCCTCAGATTGCCGACTCCGGCCGGCGCGTAAGGCTCCCGCGCGACACGGTCGTCTGGTGGGGCGCGCGGTTCGCCTCCAGCCAACGCTCGTGCCGCAGCATGGCAAAAATTGTCACGCGCCCCTTTGATGACTTGAGACACCCCGAGTCTAAAAGGTCTTCCTTTGTTCGCGACGGCGGCGGAACGCGAGTCCGCACGCGAGCAACATTGAAATGAGTCCGGTTCGCTCCCGCCCGGGGCGCGGCACGCTACAACCGCACCCACTTGGGTTCGCGCTAGGAGCGGTTTTCGCTGCTGCTTGACGGTCGCCGCCCGTGCCGCAAGCGCTGGGCACCAGGCAGCCGTCGTCGGCACTGCGGACGCCACCTCGAGCGGGGTCCGCAGGACACGCCGCTCCGCACGTGGCGTTTCCGCCATTGGAAGCACCGCCGCTGCCAGCGCCTGGCGGGGTCGTGCCTGGGGGCGGCGCGTCTGGCGGGGGCGGCGCTGTCGTGGTCGTATTGACCCCGAAATTCCAGGCGCCGGGCGTGACGGTAAAGACGTAGGAGCCGTTCCCGACGCCGCCCAGGCCGACATAGGTCACGCCCGAAACCGGATTCGTTACCGTGCCACCCTGCAGCATGGCGGTGCCATTGACGCTGACGTCGCTCGAGTCCTTGGTCGGCAGGGACAGCTGCACGCTGGTCATGCCTGGTGGCTCTGTCAGTGATGCCGTGAAGGTGGTTGCCGTCTGGGTATAGGCGACCGAAAGCTCACCTTTCAGGGTCGATACCGTCGTGCTCAGACTGCTGAGCGAGCCCAAGGCGGGCTGTATCGCCATCGTCGCGCTGCCGACGGTGAGCGGGTAGATGCCGGCGCCATAACGGTTGAGCATTTGCAGACTGCCGCCGGCCCACCCGTGATTCATCGTGCCGTTGCTCGCGTTCCACGACGTGGTTCCCGCCGGCGGGAAATTCTCCCACAGCGTGCTGATCGGCGAATTGATCATCGCTGCGTACTGCGTCTTCATGCGGGTCATCGCTTCGTCGGGATGGCCCATCAGGTAGAGCGCCTGTTCGCACCACTGTTCGGAGAACACGGAGGCATGAAAATGACCGGTCAGCGTAGTGAGGAGCTGGCCGTACTTGCTGGCGTCGGCAAGACCCGTGATGACCGCCCAGGCGGCGCCCCGCTCATCCGTGTCCTTCGTGTAACCTGGTGAGCGGTATTCGCTGCCGTTCCAGAAGACGCGGTTAAAGTTCTGCTCGATACTGGTCATGCGCGTGGCGAGCCACGACAGGTTGGTGGCATGCCCGCCAACTACCCCGATCATCTGCTTGGTGGCTTGGAGGCCCGAATAGTACAAAGCCGCCTGGAAAACCCGGGTGTCCTGCGGCGCCGAGGTGCCGTCGGTCCACCAGTTGCTCTTGTCCTCAGGCAACCCGTCGGCATCCAGATTCCAACCCTGTAGTATCCGCGTGAAGTAGTCCACGGAGGCATTCAGTATCGCTGTGTCGCCGCTGAACTGATAGTACATCCATACGCCCTGCGTACTCAGCACCGGTAGCATCTGGTTCTCGAGCGAGAAGCCATAGGTCCCCGGTGGAGACAGCGATTGCATGATGTTCTGATCGTTGCCGGTAAAGAAGAGGGCCGATTTGTAGCCCTTGCGGATCAGCGGATAGATGCTGGCATCGAAGGCGTAGAAGTCCTGCCCGATGTCGCTGGTCATATCGCCCTGGGCCAACGCCACGGCCAAAAGGCGTGCCCCCGATCGCAGCCGCGCGTCGAACGTGATCGGTCCCTCCACTGTGCTCAAGGACTACGGACTGACCAACTAGTTGCCCTTCCCGGACCCATTGAGGAAAGCCGTATCGAGGCTCGCTTTCCATGAGGAACCGGTTTGGACTACTACGCTGCCGCCGGAGGACGCCTCCAGAATGAAGCCGCCCTTGCCGGAATTCGCGTTGGCGTTGTACCCCGTATCGCCACCACCTTTGAAGAACTCGACCAGCGCCGCGATCGTATTGCTGCCGGCGTGCACGTACGGCCCGATATCCACGGTATCGTAGTAGCCATCCTTGGGCGTGGGACCGCGCAGAGCGTTTCCATCACGGACGACAACCTTGCCGTTCACCCACAGCGAGTACTTGCTGTCGCTCGAGATGCGCGTGGGCAACGAACCAGGGGCTGAAGCCAGGTCCACCGTGGTGCGAAATCGCATGTAGGAATAGGCCGCCCCGTCGGTGTTGTCCCAGATCCAATTCGCCGTCCACGGCTGGGAGCCGTCGGGGTCTGGCATCGCGGCGCCTTGCGCCGACGATCCTGTGCCCAGGATCAGTGAACCGATGGCGATGACCATAACAGCGAGGCGCTGTGCAATCGAAGGCAAAGAAACGCGATGGGCGATGGGCACGTATCGGCTACTTTCTGTTCTTGAACAGATCCAAACGCACGATGGCGCCCATGACCTGCCTGAGGCTTACCTGATCGGCGGCGGTCGCGAGCTCGGACAGCACCTGTTCCAGCTCGCACGAGCCCGCGCCCGCAGCCTCCGCGCCGAGCGCGTAGGTAGCCAGGTTCCGGACAAAGCATTCCTTCACCTCGGGCGCCTGCGCCACGATCGCGCTGAATTCCGTCGAATTCGTGAACGACGCCGGACCTGCGCGAAGGAACGTCAGTGTCCCGGTGGCGTCGACCGGTTTCTCGGGCCCCCCACCATAGGTGGGTATCATCGACCGCGAACGGCCGTCGGCATCGAAGCCTTCGAAGGCCAGGCCGACCGGGTCCATGACCGAATGGCAACCGTTGCACGACGGATCTTTGAGGTGAACCTCGAGCCGGTCGCGCGGTGTCATGCCGAAGGTGAACGGTGTCTTGGTGGCGACGGCTGCGGCAGGTGGTGCACCGAGGGTGACACAGAATAGGCGATCGACCAGCACGTGCCCGCGCGCGACCGGGTCCAGGGCGCCCGCGTGCTCGAGACCGACGATAACGCTGCCCTGGTCCAGAATACCCGCGCGTTTGCCCTGTTCGACCGGAACGAAGTCGAAGCCGCCAGGCAGCAGATCGGTGCCCGTGTCAACGCGCGAGAAGGGGATACCGTAGTACGAAGCCAACGCCTCGCTCACCGGCGTCACCTGCTCGGTGAACAGATCCTTCAGGGTCGCCCCGTTCGAGTAGGCGTGTCGCAGGAAGGTTTCCGTCTCCGACACCATGTCGGCGCCGATCGCCGACGTCCAACCCGGACCGCCGCTGGGCCGACCTGCGACCTGCTTGAAATGCAGGAGCTCGTCGAAGAAGCGGGCAAATTGCCGACCTGCCTCCGGCGTCTGCAGCAGTCGGTCAACCTGCTGGTCGTACACCCCCGCGCTGGAGGTCAGCGTGCCATCGCTGGCGAGCGCTTGCAGCTCCGTATCTGGGGCTGCGCCGGTGACGAAGAATGCGAGCTCCTGGGCCAGCTCCGCCGCCGTGAGCTGAGGACCCCCAGCGCCCGCGAGCTCGAAGCGAAACAACGTTTTGGGGGAGAGGATCTCGCTCGCCAGAACGACTTTCATCGCGCTCGCCGCATCGCTCGTGGCCAGCACGGAGTTGTAGCCGTCCAAGGCAACCTGAAGGTCCGCGCTCTCGGTCTGTCCATGCTGCACGCGGGCCGCGAAGAGCCCGAGCGACTTACTGACGCAGTCCGCGGTAGGTAACGCGTCTTTCAAGCATGGCTGACTGACTTGCAGATCGTCGTACGCCAGGGCCGCAAACGCCTTGGCCTGCCGCAACGCTCCGCTCAGCACCAGTTGCGATAGGTCTTGCCGATCGGCAAATGTCGTAAAGCTGGTGCCGCTGGCCTTGCTGTCGCCAAACGCGCCGCCTTGCCAGGTGATGCCCGGAATGGCCTTGGTGAAGACTTGCTCGAGCTCGCTGTCGGTTAACTTTCGAATGCGCGGGCCCAGCGTGGCGGGCGCCCCGCACATTTGCCCGCCCGGGCCTGCGGATCCGCCCGGACCTGCCGGACTTGAGCCCGGGGCCAGCACCGCGCCCTCAGGGCCCAGCATTTTGGGGTTCGGGTCACCGCCGATTGTGCCCGTACAGCCTGCGAGCAAAACCGAGACCCATGCGATCTTCGAGGAAGACGCGAACCCGCAGAAATCGAAATAACGAGTCCTCATTGCTTAACTCCAAGGTCACAGAAAGGACAAGGGGCCGGCTGCGAAGCGTGGGTCGCCAAACGTCGGCGTCGGCACACCCACTGCGTTGGCGACGTACGAGAACAGATCGCCCGTGAACCTGGCGCCGGACAGCGGGTTTTTCACGGAGTCGGCATTGGCCTTGGCCTCACCAAAACGGTAATACTGCCCGGTCGGCAGCGCGGGGTGCCCACCGATCAAGAGCATGGCCTGCTCGCTAGCCGCCCAGTGATCGGAACAGCCCGAGCTCGACAGCCCGACGATGATCGTGCTGTCGAACAATGACTTGCCATCCGCCGCCGGCGTTGCCTTCAGTTTTCTGACCAGCGTGGCCAGATAACCCATGTACATGTCGTTGATGGCGCGCCAGGCTGGTTCGCCGCCCCAAACTTTTCCGAGCGCCGCATCGGAGATCGCGTTCTTTGCGCCGCTCCAATCCGCCGGGTACCCATTGGTCAGATCCGTCGTGAACCCATGGGTGCACTCGTGCCCCTGCAACTTGAGTGAGAGATCTGGGTAATAGGTGGTGGCCATGTCAAGCGTGGCCACGCGGGACAGTCCGCACGATAGCGCCAGCACGGTGTTGCTGATGACGGCGTCCAAATAGCCACGGTAGGTGGGTTTGTATTCTTGGTTAAACGCAATGTCTGAGGCGTTGCCCAGCATGGGACCCGCAGCTGGCACGGCGCACGCCTCGCCCGACACCGAGCCCAGTTTCTTTAGCTCCTGCTGCAGACTACCTGCCGACTCGAACATCTGGTCCAGTTTCGGTCGCTCGGTGGCCGGGATTCGTTGCCGGACTTTGTCCACGTCGGCGCGCAGCAGATCCAAAATCTGCTGGCTGGAAACCGCTTCGAGCTGTCCCGCTGATGGCGCACCCGGTTTTGACGCGAGTGACCCGAACAGGCGGGCGAACACCTTGTCGGGCTTCACCTCTTTCGACAACTTCTGGTCGGGTCCGGTCGCCGAAACGGTTGGCTCAAGGTCAGCTTCGCCGCGTGATTCGTAGCTCGGAATGCCAAAATTGATCGCCGCGATCGGGTCGCTATTCTTTGCCGCAAAGGCCTGCCCAATCAGCTGATCGATCGAGATACCCGCCGGCCGAGAATTGGTCTCGCTCTCTTCCTGGTCGGGTGTGGGCGGATTGATGTGCGGCAGGCAAGTGAGGGTAGCGTACTTGCTACCGTGTTGCTCCACGCGCGCCGAGTTGTGGAGCCCACCCACGACAGTCACGTTGCTGGTCTCTGCCAAGACGGGTTTCAGTAATGTTGGGTAGCTGTAGCCCGTCAACTTCGTGCCACCGCTGTAGAGCTCGGGATACAACCGGTAGATGTAGGTGAACGGCGTCATGAAGAAAATGACGTTGGGGCGCGCGACCCCTTCCGCCTGCGCGACTGCATTACGCGCAAAGTGCGAAAGGAAGGCGACCGAAGAACCACCAGCTGCCCATTCGATTAACTTGCGACGTCCGAACTTCACGCGTCACCTCTTGGAGTTATTGCCGGGACTTCAACGTAGTCGTTTGACTGCGCACGAGCAGACCGATAATTGAATATCGAGCTCCACAGTCGTGGACGCGTGCTGCGCGGGAGATTCGCTGTGTGGCTGCGCTGTGCGATTTTGCACAGCGTGCGAGATCGCACACTGTGTTCGCGCTCGCTTCCACGCGAGCACCTGGCGCTAGGCGCGCGAGCAAGGGTGAGAAATCCTTGGCGCGCCCAATCACGCGAGGATCTCAGGCATGCCGCCGTGCATGTAGGTTGGGTCGCCAAACGTGTTTACGTCCATGCCCATGACGCGCATGACCTCTACCAAGAAGTCTCCGTAAGATTTGCCTTTGCCCATCGGATAGCCCATGCCTTCGCGCTTGAAGCGAAGGTAGCGACCCGTCTTGAATTTGCCAGCCAAGTTGCCGGCGACCAAGGTAGGTTGATTCGCATTGGAGTGCTCGTTGCCCCGGGTTAATCCATTGACGTAAAGCACTAGCGTGTTGTCGAGCAGGCTGCCCGAGCCTTCGGGTGTGGTCTTCAGTTTCTCGATTAGGTAGGCCACCAGCGAGGCATGCCACTGCCCGATCTTGACGAGCAGGGCCTGCCCTTCGCGATCCGTGTTGGGCCGGTGTGCAATCTCGGAGTGATAGCCAATATTGATCCCGAGCCAGGGATGGGTATTGCTGTGCCCTTCCTGAAAGATCTGCAGCGTGGCCACACGCGTGAGGTCGCAGGCGAGCGACATCACCAGCTGGTCGATCTGAACCTTGGCGATCTCGGGTGCCGACTCGTGGCTATTCCAATCCAAGCCGGTGGCGACGTCCGGTTTTTTGCAAGTGGCCGCGACCGGCGAGCTCGAGCCGGTGAGCTGCATTTCGACGCTGCGCATCGATTCCAGGTAGTTTTGCAGCTTGGCGCGGTCCTCGCTGCCCAGGCGACTTTGGAGCGCCGTCGCTCGCCCTACTGCCAAGTCGAGGACTGATTTGCGCTGCGCCCGCAGCAACTCGAGGGCCTGGTTGTTTGGCGTTGCGCCGGCTCCGGGCAGCTCGCCAAATAGCCGTTCGAACATCTGATAGGGATTGTTTTCTGCCGGGGCCCGCATGCCCTCGCCGTACCAGGAGAGCGAGCCGAAGGAGTTGTCCTGATCGCCATTGTGGACGCCGAATTGCAGCGACGGAAAGCGCGTCTGCCCTGTGAGAAACTTGGCCAGGACTTGATCAGCGGTGGGCCCGGTGGGACCGCGGTCGTCACTCGCGGGCTGGTTGGCAAGGAGCGCCGCATACTGGCGGTGACCGCCGAGGCCATTCAAATTGTCGATGCCCTCCAAGATCAGCAGGTCCTTCTGATGGGCAATTAGAGGCTGCATGATCGGACCGAGCGTGTGCCCGGTCGTCTCGAGAGCGTCCGAGCCCGAGCTGAAAGACTCGACCGGCACGTAGTCTGGCGCGTAGGTTTTACCACCCACGGTCGGCCAAAACATCTCGGGGTAGGTGCCGTTGCCCACCGCGACGACGACGAAGCGCTTGGGCAAAACGAAAGGTTGGGCGCCGGCGCTGCCGCCAGGCAACATGGCCTCCAGCAACGGCAGCGCGAGCGCGGTGCCGGCTCCTCCGCGCAACACCGCGCGGCGCGATAGGCGCGGCAGGCTCATGGCAACACCGCCGCGGACCGACTGAGGAAGGTTGAGGTTTGAGTCAGCGCGACTAGCATTTGATTTACTCCGCCGCCTGTGGCGAGTAGCGCCGCGAGCGCTCGAATGGTCTCTTCATCGGCGCTGCCTTGCTCCGCCTTGCCGAAGGCAAACCGGAACCACTGCCGCGCGACGCAAACGCGAACCTGATCCCCCGTAGCCAGGAGCCGACCGAGCTCTGGCACCCCCGTGAAGGCGCTTTCCTCGCCTGCGTCCACCAGCGTGCCGCCGGCATCGACGGATAGCTGATTCTCCTGAGCTCGATACAGGCCGATCGCATCGAAATTTTCGAATGCGAAGCCAATTGGGTCCATCAGCGAATGGCAACTAGCGCAGCCCGGGTCGGAGGCGTGATTGGCCAAACGCTCGCGGGTGGTCTGAGTGGCGCTCGGCGAGGGTGGAGTGTTGTTCACCGTCGGCGGCGGCACCGGCAGCGGCTCGCACAGGAAGCGTTCGCGGATCATTTTCCCGCGCAGGGTGGGCGAGCCCTGATTGGAGTGAGCGTGGACTGCGAGTAACCCGGCACGGCTCAATACGCCGGCCGCAACGCTCGGGTCGAGCCGGACACGTTCGAAGGTCGTCCCCGTGGGTCCACTCACTCCGTAGTACGCGGCGAGCGGAGCGTTCATGAAGGTGTGGTCGGTCGTGAGAAGGTCGCGAATCGGGTCGCTCGAGTTGTACGCGATGTCGGTCACGAGCAAGTGCAGCTCTTCACGCAGCAGCTGGGGGATCTCCGGGCGCCAAGCCGGAAAGAGCATGGCGTCCTTGGGTAGCTTTTCATCGAGCGCACGCAGCTTTAGCCATTGGTCGTGGAAGTTGGCGATGCCTTGCCGTGCGCGAGCGTCGCCGAGTAAGCGCTGCGCCTGCTCGGCGATCTGGCTCGGCTCGCTCAACCGACCCGAACGCGCCGCCTCGAATAGCGTCGCATCGGGCAGCGTCTGCCACAGCAAGTACGACAGCCGCGAGGCTACCTCCCAAGAGTCGAGCTTGGCTGAGCCGGGTGCGGCATTTTCGGTCGAACCGAGCTCCAGACGAAACAGAAAATCGGCCGAGGTGAGCAACGCACGCAGGACCAGGTCGATGCCGGTACGAAAACCGCCCTGCGCCGCGGCCGTTCGGTAAAGCTCCGAAAGCTGGGTTACGTCGGCCTCGGCGAGCGGCCTACGCCACGCGCGCTCACCGAAGTCCCGGATGAAGCCGAGCGCGCACGCCTCGTCAGCCGTGTTGGATGCGCAGGGTAGCAGTCGCTCCAGATTTGACAGCGCACGCGTCGACAGTTTTTCGGCAGTCTGAAGGTACTGCTCGGCCAGCAGCGGGGGCACGGTCAGCGCCGCGCCGATGTTGTCGAAGCCGAGTGCGGTCTCGTCTGCTGGAAAGCCGTCTGCAGGGTGGGAGTCGTCCCCCAATAGATCCAGAACGGTGTTGTTGTACTCAGTTCGCGTGAGCCGACGGATGACGCTACTGCTGGCTTTGCCACCTTGCACCGCGGCAGGGTCGTTGAAGCCGGCGCGGCTTTCGTTCACCCCTGACACAGACCCGCCGGGGGGCGTTCCTTCACCAGGTTTGAGCGTCCCCGTGCAGGCTGTTGCCAGCGCGAGCAGCGCGAGCTGCGAGAGCTTCATTGCGGTCGGAGCATGAGCACCAAGCGTGCCAGGGCGAGCTCGGCGCAATTCCAATGTAGGCGCCCGACTTTTGGGTGTGCAGAGTTGC
>JBBRMI010000231.1:0-11734 GCA_038230915.1 Polyangiales bacterium
CTTTCGAAGCGGGCGGCCTGGTCGGCGTGATCACGATCGGTGTGCTGTCCGACAAGCGCAGCCTGGGACGTTTGCCGCTGTCGGCAGCATCGCTCGTCGGTCTGGCGCTTGCCCTATTCGCGTGCGTCCAGCTCGTTGGCCACAGCACCTGGCTGAACGTGGGGCTGTTGGCCGTCACCGGAGCGCTGCTGTTCGCGCCCGATTCGATCGTGTCCGGCGCAGCGGCGCAAGACGCCGGCGGCCGCAACGCGGCGTCGATGGCGACCGGTTTCGTCAACGGCGTGGGTTCAGTGGGCGCGCTGATCGTCGGGCTGCTGTTGCCGCCGATGGTCAACGCATACGGCTGGAATTCGCTGTTTCCGTGCCTAGTGGGTATGGCGCTGCTCGGCGCGCTGTCGTTGTTGCCAGCGCTGCGCAGCAGTCGCAGCGCGCGCGTCAGCGAGTGAACTCGTACCACTTGCCGTCGAGCAAGCGCTGGTGCGGCAGGAAGCGCCCTTTGTAGCGCATGTGCAACGACTCGGCGATGTACAGGCCAAGGTACAAGTAGTTTAGCCCCCACATCCGACACAGCTCGAGCTGTTTGAGGATCGAGTACGTGCCGAGGCTGAGCCGTTCATGCGCCGGCTCGTAATAGCAATACACGGCCGACAAGGCGTCACTGCTGCGATCGGCGATCGCGACGCCGACCAGCTCGCCATTCAACCGATAACGCACCTCAATCGTGTCGCAGCAAGTCATCGCCAGAAACTCACGGTAACTGCGCACGTCGACCTCGCCCTGGCCGGCCGAGAGCCCGCGCAGCGCCTTGTGACGGTTGTACAGCGCGACGCGCTCCTGGTCGGCGACCGGCTCGCCCAGATCCACCGTGAGCTCGGCGTCGCCTCGAGCAAGCGCGCGGCGCTGCGAGCGGTTCGGCTCGAAGCGCGACAAATCCAGGCGAATCGGCTCGCACGCGACGCAGCCGGGGCACGCCGGCCGATACAAGAACAGCCCCTGCCGACGATCACCCCGTACCAGCCGCACGTCGAGCTCCGACCGTTCGAGCCCGCGCGCCGGAATGCGCAGCGGCAGTCGTGACATGCGATCTTCGAGGTAAGGACAAGGCTGTAGCTCGTCGTGCACGACTAGCTCCGGCGGTTGGTCCAAGATCAACCGCCCCGCCGGGACGACGCGCGGCCCGCTCACGGGTTCGGCTCCACCGTGAGCCGAAACGCTTCCGGCAACAGCTGCGCGAACGAGCGCCGCAAGACACCGCGCGGTCCCGCCACCAAAACCGCCGCGTCGAGGCAAAACTCGGCGATCACTTGGCGGCACATGCCGCACGGCATCGCCATCGGCTCGCCTGGCGCGTACACGCAGATGTTCTTCACCTGCCGTTCGCCGGCGGACACCAGCGCGAAGATCGCCGAGCGCTCGGCGCACATGGTCGCGCCGTAGCTGGCGTTCTCGACGTTGCAGCCCGAAAAAATCCGACCACTCTCGCCTTGTACGGCGGCCCCGACCGCGTAGCCCGAATAGCGATTGTAGGCGCGCTCGGCGGCGGCACGCGCGGTCTCGACCAAGACGCGCTCCTCGGGCGTCAACTCGGCCAGTGCGAGCAGGCCCGCGGTCACGCCACGCCTCCGACGCGCGCCACCCAACCCTCGAACAAGCGGATGAACTCGGACTTCACCCGCGCCGCCGTCGCTTCGACCTCGGCGTGGCTGAGCGGCTCCGGCGAGCGCCCGGCCGCCAAGTTGGTGATGCAGCTGACCGCGCCCACCCGCACGCCCATCTGGCGCAGCGCGATCACCTCGGGCACGGTGCTCATGCCGACTGCGTCCGCGCCGAGCGTCTTGAGCATGCGGATCTCGGCCGGCGTCTCGTAGCTGGGACCGAGCAGGCCCGCGTAGACGCCACGCTCGAGCGTCACGCCGGCCGCGCGCGCCGACAGCTCACACAATTGTGCAATCTCCGCGTCGTAGGCTTGGGACATGTCGGGAAAGCGGGGGCCGCGCGCCGAAGGTCCACGGAGCGGATTGTCACCCATCAGGTTGATGTGATCGTCGATACGCATCAGGCTGCCAGCGTGCAGGCGATCGGCGATGCCGCCGGCCGCGTTACTGAGCAACACGGTTTGGCAGCCGAGCTCCGCCAACAGCCGCGCGCCGAACACGACGCGCGACAACGCGTGGCCCTCGTAGGCATGCACGCGCCCCTGCATGCACGCCACGCGGACGCCGCCGAGCTCGCCCAGGCACAAGTTGCCGGCGTGGCCAGCGACGCTGGAGGTCGGGTGGTGTGGGATGGCGGAAAACGCCAGCCGCTCGAGCCCACCCAAGCCATCGGCGAGCGCGCCCAGTCCGGAGCCGAGAATCAGGCCCACGCGGGGCACATTACCGGTGGTGCTCCGCTGAACGAATGTCGCCGCCTCACTCAGCTTGCTGGCCTCGCTCGCGTCCATGGTTCAGCCGCCTGCGGAAAAGAGCGCGCCCGAGCCGTGACCGGAGCGCCCCAAGCACTACTTTGGCAGATTTAGGCGCCGCCGGCGTCTCCGGCGTCTCCGCGGAGGGTAAGACAGAGGAATCGGCCTTGTGTCGACCACAAACCGGGCTATGGTCCGCGTCCTTTTTCCCCCGCAGGTCGGGGGCCCACCCCTCATTCGAGCAAAGCCCCATGGCCAGCAAGTTCGCCCAGTTCCTCACCGACAACAAGATTGACCCCCGCCGCATCGCCGCCGCTTCGCGAGAGCTCGAGCGCCTGCGCCCCGAAGATCGCGCCAAGCGTCTCCTGCGCCGCCAGGCAAAGAAGAGCGAGACAAAGCCGGCTGAGGGCGCGGAGAAGCCCACGAAGCCGCGTTCCGGTCGTCCGGCCACCGCGCGTGCGCTGAGCGCCGCCGCTGCTGGCAAGGGCGTTTCTGGCCCAACCAAGAATCGCCTGTTGCGCGCCGTAAACCGCGTGCTCGAGCAGAAGAAGAAGAGCGCGACCGACCTCAAGTCGCTTTTCTGAGCGTCTGTCTGAAAATGCCGCCGGGGCGGCGCACCAGAACTTGGGTTGGTTACCGCGTTCGCCTTGTTTCCGCCCCCGATGGACCTAACGACCGGTGTTGCGGCGTGGCTGGGCGGTAGCCCCAAACGCGAGCCAGCACGGCCAGTCGCTGTTAAAATCGAGCGCGTGGAACCCGTGAGCCTCGTTGAGCGCTGCCAGCGTGGCGAGGCCGAAGCGTTCCGCGAGTTGTTTCGCGAGCATCGCCTAGACGTCGCGCGGCTCGCGCAACGCATGCTGGGCCGCACGACGGATCTCGAAGACATCGTCCAAGAGGTGTTCTTGCAGGTGCACCGCAGCATCCGTGATTTTCGCCATGGCGCGCGCTTCTCGACGTGGCTGTATCGCGTCACCGTCAACGTCGTGCTGATGCACCGTCGCTCGGCCAAGAGCCGGCCCGTATTCAGCGAGACACCGGAGCACGTGGCGGCCGTTGATCACCGACCACGCGCGGACGAGCAGCTCGACCGCCAGCGCCGCGTGCAAGCCTTTCATCGGCTGCTCGATCGCTTGACTGAAAAGAAGCGCATCGTATTCGTGCTGCATGAGCTCGAGGGCTTAGCGCCGGGCGAGATCGCCAAGATCGTCGGTTCGCCGGTGCTGACCGTGCGCACACGTCTGTTTTATGCGCGGCGTGAGCTCCTGTCGCTGCTGGCCGAAGAACCCAGCTTGGCAGGCCTGGCCACAGAGCTCGGTGAAGAAACGCCCGTACCGACCGACGCGGGCCCCGCGAAGGAGCCGGCATGACCACGCCCGATCGGCGGGAGTCGGCGCTACGCCGGCTAGTTCGTGATGCTCGCGCCGAGGCGCCGCCGGAGATCGACTGGTCCGGCGCCGAAGAGCGCTTGCTGCGCCACGCCCAGCGCATGACTCCGGCCGAACGGCGCTCGTCGTATCCGTTGGCGTGGGGCGCGCTCGCCGTAGCGGCCGCGCTCACCGTGTGGCTCGGCGGTCAACGCGCTCACCACACGGTGACACAGGCGCCGCCATCGATCATCGCAACGGAACCGCTGCGGCGAAACGGCGACACAATGGCGCTCGGCAGCCGGGTCGAAGCCGAGAGCCGCGAGGTGTCGGTTGAGCACGCGGGGCGTGCGACCTGGACGCTGGCGCCAAGCAGCAGCGCGCTCTTGGCCAGCCGTGGCGAGCGCATCACGGTGCACTTGGAGCGCGGCAGCGTGTTGTCGGAGGTCGTCCGCAACCCGAAGCCGGAGACGTTCATCGTCGAAGCCTTGGGCGCGCGCATCGCCGTGCACGGCACGGTGTTCCGCGTTGGGCTGGAAGGCGGCCGGGTGATCGTGCAAGTCCGCGAAGGCACAGTCGGGGTCGGCCCGCTCGGCGGCGGGCCCGCGTTTTTCCTCAAAGCTCCGGCACGCGGCGATTTCGCCGGCGACGGGCGGAGCGGCAGCATCGACGGACGGCCGCTCGACGAGAGTGAGGGGCGCCGTCCAGGGCCGCTCAAGGTAGCGCCGATGCGCAGCGCGAGCGCGGGCCCCGTCAGCAACGCGTCCCCGCCGATCGCTAGCGCGGGGCTGCCCAACGAACCATCGATCAACGACATCGAGGTCGGTATCGCGCGCATCGTCGACGCGACCTCCGGCTGCTTCAGCCGCCACATCAAGAGCACCGATGGCGTTCAAATCACGGTGCGCACCGCGCTCAGCTTGAAGATCTTGAGCTCGGGCGGCGTCGCAGACGTCAATTTCCAACCTCCGCTGTCGCCCGACGCCGAGACGTGCGCGGCGGCCAGCATCTCGCAAGTGACTTTCGCCGCCTCGAAGCAGGGCGCGCAGGTCACGCGCATGCTCGAGCTGAAGCGGTAGAGGGGTTAGGGGTCGGGGTCCAGGGGTCAGTCGGCGGAGGGCTCAGCGAGGGGAGGAGGGTGTTGATGAATCATCAAGCCCACTAGCAGCGCCCCTGCCTGCTTTCCTCGCCCCTAGATCGACCAACCCCTGATCCCCGACCCCTGACCACTCTTCACCGATCGCGGCGCAGTACGACGGCGCGGCCTTGGCCGAGTATCCAGCGAATGCTGCGATCGTTGTCGAGCTTGAAGAGCGCGGTGGAGGTCTTGCCGTCTTTGCTGGTGAAGTTCAGCCGGACGTCGGATTCGTGGACACTGCCTACTTGATAGCGACCGGTGCGCGCCTCTTCGGCGGGTACGGAGATCGTCGCTGTCGAGCCCGCAAACTCGAAGCTGAGACCACGCGCCCAACCCGTTGCCGCCGCCAGCTGCGAATCCTGAAAATTTTCGACCGCCTCGCCTAACCAGCGGCCCTCCAAAGAACGCTGCACCGGATGCCCGCAACCCGTTGAAATTGCTAGCATTGGTAGGAGCGGCAAGAGCCAGGGACCGCGCATCGGCTTCATGTAGCAAATGGTACGACATCCACCTACGTCAGCCCATAATTTCCTGCGGGTTCGACCCACGTGGGTCGACGAGTCGCCCAAAGTCGGGGGTAGGCCTGTCCCCCGCCTGACCTTGGGCCACGTCTTTGCCGCAACGAGCAGCGGAACAACGGGAAGACGGGAAGGGCGAGCCTCAGATTTGGGGTGGGTGGTACGGGCAAGCTCGGCCCATGGGGCAGCGATGGCGCCGCAAGCGCTGGCTCGAACAATCAGAATCTGCCCGCCTTCCCGCCTTCCTCCGCCTTCCTCTGAGCATTGGTCTCATTTTTCAGCCGCCGACCCGCCAAGCCTGGCTTCTGGCAAGGCTTTCGCGAGCACCGAAGCGGAACGTCGGTGGCTACGTGAGCATCGGAGCGCAGCGAAAACGCAGCCAGAAGCCAGGATCGGCGAGCGTGGTCACCAACCGAAATGAGACGAATGGTGAGCCGCCTTCCTGTTAACTCGCTGCTCGGGCCACGAAATGTGATGAATGGTCAGGTCTCCCGCCCAGCTGGGCAGGGACGCAATGGGTGAAACCTGATGAAACCGGGCCTGCCCATCTACGGGCTTCGGGTTGTCGCCTGAGCGAGACAAAGGCAGGCGGAGGCAGCCGGGAACGTCTGTTTGTTCGAGCTCGTCCCACTCACTTGCAGCAACGCACGCCCAGGCTGTAATCAAAATACGAGGGAGGATGAACGGTGATTCTTGCGTCACACCCCTCGCGGGTGCTGCGGGAGTAGAAGCCGCCTTGGAAGGCACCGCGCTCTTCGTCGACCCATTCGTCGAGGTTGCCGACCATGTCGTAGATGGCATCGCTGCCCCATTCGCTGCGGCAGCGGGCGGTGGCGCCGGTTTTGCGCAAGAGCGGCCCGGTTTCGCCTTCGGTCAGGTTCAGGCGCGGATCCATGTGATTCTTCGAGGCGTCGCCGTAAAGCACTACCGCCGGATGCGACTCGCGAAAGACGTTGCAGACGCCGTCCTGATAGGTGTCGCCGTACGGGAACTTGGTCGCGGTTTGGCCTTTGCACGCCGTGACCCATTCGGCAGGCGCGCACAGCCGCTTGCCGGCGTTCTCACACACGCGCCGCGCCATCACGCCGCTCATGTAGCCAGCCGGCACCACCGCCGACGCGGACCGCGCGCGCGGCTCGAAGGCCTCGTTCAGTGCAAAATCGGGCGGCAGCGGTAGCGGCGGCGCGCGGTGCGTCGGGGTTACTTGCCGAAAAACGCCGTAAATATGCACGAGCTCGTCGTGCGACGGCGGATAGTACGGCGACAACGCGCGCTCGCGAGCGTCGACCGCCGAAGCCTCGTAGCGGTCGATGCAGAACTGGCCGCGGATTGAGACCATTTCCGGCGGGCAGCCGGAGCTGACGGCCGGCGGTATACCCGGTAGGAGCTGCGGGACCGCCTGCAGCTGGCCTTGATTTTGGACCAGATCGCCACCGTCCGGCAGGTAGAGCTGACGCGGCGGCGCGCTGGCTGGCGCGATCAATACCGACGCCGTCGAGCTGGCAACCGACGCTCGGTCACGCGAGGCGTCCGGTTCGTTGGATTTACGTGAGCACGCGACAACGAGCGCCAGCAACCACCAGCAGCCGATGGTCGCGCGCTCGAGCCGGCTCACTTGCCGCGGTAGACGATCAACCCGTGCGACAAGTCGTAGGGCGACACGGCGACACGCACGCGGTCGCCCGGCAGCACCCGGATATGGTGGCGACGCATGCGGCCCGAGAGCTGTGCACGCACGATGGCTCCACCTTGGTCGACGCGGATGTTGTACTGGCCGCCACCAAGTGCGTCCTGAATGACGCCTTCCATCTCAAGCAGATCGCCCTTACTCATATTTACGACTTGATTCGCTCAGCACAGGAGCGGGGGAAGCCCCGCGACAACAGGCTAGACTTGTCCGGTTTTTTGGAGGGCGGAAGCTGGCACAATCCCGAAGGTGTTGCAACTTCCGCCAAATTGCAGGGGTTTTGAGCTAGGTTCGACCCGTGTTTCCGGCGACGTTTTTCGATTTCAACGGCGTTCTCGTCAATGACGAGGTCGTGCACTTCGAGACTTTTCGAGAGGTCTTGGCCGGGCTCGGCGTCGCGCTGAGCGAGCACGACTACTTGCATCGCTACCTCGGCTTCGACGACGCCGGGGCATTTCGCGCCATCCTCGCGGACGCGGGGCAGCAGCCGAGCAGCGAACGCATCGCTCAGCTGATTGAAGCCAAGCGACCGCTTTACATGGCGCGCGCGCGCACTGCGTTGCCGACGTTCGCCGGCGCCGCCGAGCTGGTCCGACGCCAAGCCGCGACGGGACCGGCGCTCGTGGTGTCGGGCGCGCTGCGCGACGAAATCGAGCTGGGGCTCGAGGTGCTGGGCGTGCGCGACTCGATCGAGGCGATCGTTTCGGCGGAAGATACGCAAGCTTGCAAGCCGGATCCGGAAGGGTACCTGCTCGGCATGCGCTGGCTCACCCAGCGCGGCCAAGAAGCGGCAGCGCGCCGCGCCCTCGTGATCGAAGATTCGCTGGCAGGCGTCGAAGCCGCGAAGGCTGCGGGGTTGCCGTGTATCGGGGTGACGCACACGTATTCGGAACGCGAGCTTTCAGGGGCGGGGGCAGACGCCGTAGCAACCTCCTTGGAGGCCATCGACGAAGCGCTTCTGACGGCGCTGTTCCGAAGGCTCTATGGCTGAGCGCCGGCGGGCGTCGCGGGCGTTCGCAACGCTGGTCGTCGCCGCGAGCCTGTCGCTGAGCGCGCAGGCCCCAGCTGCGCACGCGGTTCGCTCCGTCTCGGTGACGCTGCCGTTCGAGCTGCCCGAGCTGGGCGGCGTCGCCATGCGTGGCGTCACGATCGGCCCGATCGAGAGCGCGCTGCATCCCGGTCACGGCTACGGCAGCCCCGCGTTCGAGCGCGGCCTCGACGAGGCAGCGCGGCTCGGCGCGACCTGGATCAGCCTGACGCCGTTCGGGCGCACGTGGGATTTGAAGGCGACCGGCATCGACAAGACCTTCGAGCTGCCATTCGCCGACAACCAACGTGGCTTACAGAAGGCGGTGAAGCAAGCGCACGCGCGTGGGCTGAAGGTGCTGCTCGTGCCGCATCTGTGGGTCGAGAGCGGCGGATGGCGCGGGGAAATCGATCCGGAGACAGACGAAGGCTGGCGGCGGTTTGCCGAAGGCTACCGCGCGTACGTGCTGGCGTGGGCGCGCTTTGCCGAGAGCGCGCACGTCGACATGCTGGCCGCGGGCGTCGAGCTACGCAGCTGGCTCACGACGACCCACGCGCCCAGTTTTTTTCCGATTTTGCGCGACATTCGCGCGGCGTATTCGGGCCTTTTGACCTACGCGGCCAACTGGGACGACGTCGATCAAACCGTAATTTTGGGCGAGCTCGACGTGATTGGCGTCAACGCATTCTACCCGCTGACTGACAAGTCGAACGCGAGCGATGACGCGCTGGTGAACGGTGGCCTGGAGGTCGCCAACAGGGTGAAGGCGCTGGCCGAGCTTTGGCAGAAGCCGGTGATGTTCAACGAGTTCGGTTACACCGCGCGCCCCGATCCCGCGCTCCGGCCCTGGGAGTGGCCCGACCACATGAACGGCGTGAAGGTCGATGCGGCGGCGCAGGCAGCAGCTTACCGCGGGTTGCTCGCCGGCATGTTGCAGGCGCGCGAGCTGGTCGGAGCATTCGTGTGGCGGCTGTACTCGGATCCGGATGACCTGTCGCAGGAAGCGGAGTGGGGCTTCTCGCCGCGCGGACGCCAAGCTGAGTTGTTCTTGCGCGACGCGTTTTGGGGGAGCTGGTCGAGCGACACGCGCGATGTTGGCCGCGGCGGATTGTATCGGTCGCCTGCCGAGATTCCCGGGGTGTTTTGAGCGCGCTGTTTATCCGTATAATACGGGTCTGAAAATGCAGACGACGCCTGGACAGCTCGCGAAAGCGCCGATTCGTGGCTTTCCCCCAACTCCTAACTGCCAACTCAGTAAGAGCCGTCCGGCAACTTCACGCCCTTCGGCAGATCCAACGCCGGCGCCTGCACCGCGCCCTCGCCGCCTTCGAGGTAGGCGTAGCGCGCGGCGTTGGACAGCACGCGCGCGACGTAGCCGCGGGTTTCTTCGTAGGGAATGCGCGCCACGAACAGATCGAGCGGCAGCGTTGCGCCGCCGACGAGCCAGCGGCTGACGGCCTGGGGTCCGGCGTTGTAGGCGGCCAGCGCAAGCGGCACGCTGCCTTGAAAGCCGTCGATCAGCTTGCGCAAGTATGCCGAGCCGAGGTGCACGTTGGCGTGGGCGCGCATCAGCGCTTGCGGTTCGACCTTCTCGCCCAGCTCGTCGGCTACGCGATCAGCGGTCGCGGGCATGAGCTGGAGCAGCCCGATCGCGCCCGCCGGTGAGCGCACAGCGGTCCGAAACCCGCTCTCTTGACGCATGACCGCCCACAAAAGCCCGCGCGGCAGCAGCCGCTCACGTTCGGCGCGCGTCACCACGTCGGCGTAGGGCCGGGGATAGACGCAATCCCACATCCAACGCGAGCGCGGCCCCGGTGCGCGATCCAGCCCGGCGCGCGTCGCCGCGTCTTGGCCGACCGCGTAACGGCGATCTGCCACTTCGAGCAGGCCGTACAGCTCGCACAGCGCTTCGCCCGAGCGCGGCGCGCTACCGCGAGCGAGTCTCCGCTCTTGACTAGCCAGGGCCGCGGCGGCTTCGCTTTCGAGCCCCAGACGATGCAGGAGCGCGGCGTCGGCCGGCAGCTTGAGCTCGAGCGGTGGCGGCGTGGCGCCGTTGGCGGGCGGCTCGAGCCAAGCCGGCATTTCAGTGCCGAGCGCACGCAGGCGCGAAGCCGCGACCAGCGCTGGGAAGGTGAGCGGAAACTTGCTGATGACGTCCTTGAACGCCGCCACCGCTTCCTCGCGCTTGCCGATCGTCAACAGCGCGACCGCCGAAAGCTCACGCAACTGTGCTTCGAAGCGCGCGTCTTTGGTGCGTGTGACGAGGCGATTCAAGAGCGGCAAGCTCTCGGCGGCTTGGCCGGCGGCCAGCAACGCGACGGCTCGCTCGTACGCGGCATCGTCGAAGTAGCGGGCTTTGGCGCCGCGCTTCTGCAAGTACTTGGCGTACGCGGCCGCGGCTTTGTCGAAGGTGCCAGCCGCCAAGAAGATCCGCGCGATCGACAGCTCGGCTTGCTCAGCCCACGGCGTCGTGCCGAAACGCTGCATCACCAGCCGGTAGCCAGCCTCCGCGCCGCGGTCGTCTTGGGCACGCGAACGCGAGCGCGCCATGTAGAACAGCTCTTTGGCGGCGTCCTCGGTGCCGAGCTGGCTGGCTCTTTCGAACAGCTTTTCGGCGGCTGCATAGTCGCCGCGCGAGTTGAACAGCGCCATGCCGCGCAGCGACGACAACACGCCCGGCCGCGCGAGACGCCCAGCCAATGGCTCGATGAACGAGAGCTCCGATTCGAGATCGCTGACGCGACCCGCCGCCGCCAGGACACGCGCGCGCGCCAGGCGATCGGCCGGAGACAGCGGCGATTTGTCGCCGAGCTGGGCGAGCTTGGCGAGGGCGGTTTTGGCTTCATCCGACAATGGCGCTTCGACCGCCACGAAGCGAAAATCACCCGCCCACAGCGGCTGCCTGCCGAGCTTTTCGGCGGCCAGGCCGCGCGCGAAACGAAGCCGCACCTCGCGCTCATGGGCCCCGCGACCCTTGCCAAGCCCGGCGAGTCCGCGCTCGGCGACTTTAAACGCGTGATCGGCGTCGCCGGCTTCGAGCCAAGCCTGCGAGGCGTTGGCGAGCGACTGGGCGTCACCGCGCGCTTCGAGCAGCTTGGCGGCGTCTGCCGGTGGGCCTGCGACGAGCAGCACTTGCCCGCGCAGGTCAACGACTTGCGAAGTCAGGACGGGCAGCGACTGCTCGAGGCCGGCCAAGAGCGGCAACGCCGTCGGCGCCTGACCGAGCTCGAGCCGTGTGTACGCCCACGCAAAGCGCACCTCGGCGCTGTGCTGTGCATCAGCCGGCAAAGCTTGGAACGCGCGCTCGGCTTCCTTGTAACGCTGTCCGCGTAGGGCTTCGGCCCAGGGTGGCGGCGGTTCCGCTGGGGCCGCGGCGGTTTTCGCGGCCGTTGCCGCGCTCGCACTGCGCAAAAGCGACGGCGTCGCTTTCAAGGGACCATCAGGTTGGCTTTGGCAGCCGCCGACGCTGATGCATGACCACGCGACGCACGCCGCAGGCAGTCCCGAACCGCGCGCCCTCACCAACCCCATCGGTACTCGACCCGTAGCAGCGCGTCGAAGGTGGTGGCGTCGGAGCGACCGAGCGCGTCGTCGAA
>JBBRMI010000232.1:0-11702 GCA_038230915.1 Polyangiales bacterium
CGCCACAGACCGGCGCCTGGCGAGGCGGATGCGGGCGAGACGCTCAACCGATCTCGCGATGCAGCTGGCGCGACAGGCGCCGCGCGCCTCGCTAGCCCTGCGCGTGTCACTCATGCGCCCACAAATCCCTCCGGGGAACCGTAAATTGTTGTGCGGCTCGTTGCCCGAGTAGCGCAGCCAACGCTTCGTTTTCAGGGTCCCGCCGGCCTTGCCGAGCAAGAGGTACGGCATGTTGTCGTGCCGGTGGGTGGTGCCGTTCGACTGCTCGCTAGTCGAGAAGATCAAGGTGTTGTCGAGCAAGCTGCCGTCGCCCTCTTTGACCTCTTTCATCTTCGAGACCAGGTACGCCTGTTGCTGGGTGAACCAGGTGAGGATGGTCTGAACCAGAGCGAATTGGCTGTTGTGAATGGCCTCGTGGTGCTCCACGTCGGCGCCGATGAACGGGAAGCGCTGGTTTTCGGCGGCGTGCTCCCACAACAGCGTGATGACTCGCGTGCGGTCGCACGACAGCGCCGTGACCATCAAGTCCATCATCAATTTCCCCATCAACGGGTAGCCGGCGTCGCCCATCGCGTCGAGCGAGTCGTAGGTCGGGGGCTGTCCGGGCTTGGCGCACGCGCCAGCGCTCGGCAGTGCGGTGTCGAGGCGCGTTTCAATCTCGCGAATCGCGTTGAAATGCTGGTCGATGCGCTTCTTGTCGTCGGTGCCGAGGCGCTTGGATAGGCTGCCGTAGTCGTCGGCGACCGCGTCGAGCACGCTTTTTCTCTGTGCTTTCAGCGTCGCCAGGGCCGCGTCGTTCATGCCGCCGGCAGCGTCGGCGGTGAACAGCCGCGCGAACACCTTCTGCGCGTCGTGCTCGGGCGGGATTGGCTCGTTGTCGCCGGCGTACGCGAGCCTAGTCCACACGCTGACTGGCAACTTACTGACCGAGAGCTCGAGTGATTTGAGTGCGGTCGTGGCGCCGATGTGCTCGGCGATCACCTGGTCGACCGAGATGCCGGTGGCGTAGCCGGTGCCGTTGCTGGTTGGGCGCAGCGGCGTGCCGGTCAAGCACGCGCCCATTGCGTCGGTGTGCGCGTCGCCGCCTTCGTGCTTCAAGTAGCAGCCGTCGACCACGACCAGGTGGTCTTTGTGCGGCTCGAGCGGCGCTAAGATCGGCGCGAGCTGAAAATTATCGGTCGTGCCGCTGGGGCGCCATTTGTCGAGGATGCTGCCGCTGCCGGTGAACCAAACCACGAAGCGCTTCGTCGGGGCGCTTTGGGCTAGCGCGGTGCTGCCGAGCGGTGAAAGATTGGCCATCGCGTCGAGCAGCGGCAGCCCCACGGCCACGCTACCCAAGCCGCGCAGCAAGCGACGACGACTGATAGCTTTCATGGCGTTTCTCCGGCAGGAACGCTGCGGTACTGGAAGGCATCGGTTTGGGTGAGTGCGAACAACAGCTCGGGGATGCTGCCGTCGCTGCTGGCGAAGCTGCTCTCCAGGCTCGCGACGTTACAGTCGTCTTGGTCGGCTAATTCGTCGCGGGCGTACGCGTAGCGAAACCATTGCCGGACGACGCAGCTCTTCACTTGTGCGCTGCCGGCGAGCTTCTGCGCCAGCTCGGCCGGGCCGCTGACCGCGCCGTCGACGTCACTGCCGGAAAGCTCGCCCGAGGTGTCGACCGACTTGCCGTTTTCGAGCGCGCGGTAGCGGCCGACGGCGTCGAAGCCTTCGAAAGCCAAGCCGATCGGATCCATGAAACGGTGGCACGCCGCGCACGCGGGGTCGGCGCGATGAATCGCGCTTTGCTCGCGCATCGTCAGGGTCGAGTCCTTTTCGGCGACCGTGAAGTCGACTCCGGGTGGCGGTGGTGGCGGCGGATTGCACAACAACTGCTCGCGCACGAACTTCCCGCGTAATACCGGCGAGGTCTTGGCCGCGTGCGAATGCGCTGCCAAAATGCCGCCCTGCGTGAGGATGCCGAGGCGCTGAGCGGGGTCCAACGCGACCTTTTCGAAGCTGGCGCCAGTCGGCCCGGCGATGCCGTAAAAGCTGGCTAAACGCGCGTTCATGAACGAAAACGGCGCAGTCAGCAGCGTCGACAGCTTGCCGCCGGCTTGCCAGATCGCGGCTTCGACGAGCTGGCTGCTCTCTTGCCGCAGCAGCGGACGCAGATCGTTGGTGAAGCCGTCGGCGGTGGAGTCGAATCCGTCGATCAGATCGAGCCCCAGCCATTGTCGATGAAAGTCGGTCATCACGTAGTGCGAGCGCTGATTGGCCAAGAGCCGCCGCGCTTGCGTCGCAAGCTGTTCGCGCGTCGTGAGCTGCCCAGCGCCGGCCGCGTCGAGCAAGGCTTGGTCGGGCATCGTTCCCCACAGCAAGTAGGACAGCCGCGACGCGAGCTCGTACGGCGTGAGCGGCTTGACGTTGGGTGTCGTTGCCGTCGCGGCCCCAAACTCGACGCGATACAGGTAGCGCGGTGACTGCAGAATCGCCGCCAGCGTAAGCTCGATGCCTTTCGCGAAGCCCCAGGCGGCGCTGGCGCTGGTGTGCAACGTGATCAGGCGTGTTCGCTCGGCGTCTGCCAGCGGCGCGCGGAAGGCTTTGGCGCCGAAGCGATCGATGAAGCTGCGCGCGCAGGCGTCGCGGCCGGCGGTGTCGTCCGGGTTGCAGCCGGTGAGCGGTTGCAGGTTTTTGACGGCATTTGCCGCCAACGTCTCGGCCGCGTTCATGTACTGCTCGGCCAGTAGCGTGGTCGTGCCGCGCGCAGTCGCGTTGTTGTCAAAGCCAAGAAAGAGCTCTTCACGAGAAAACTGCGCCGACGGGTGCGAGTCGTCGCCCAACAGATCGCGCGTGGTGTTGTCGTACTCGCGATGCGTGAGCCGGCGCAGCGGAGACGGGCCGGGAGCGGGCGCGGTGCAGGCCGGGGGCTGTCCGCCAGTGTTGTGCGAGCTGGTGGGGTCGCCGCTGGCGCTCGGAATCGGATCCGCCGTCGTTGGCAGCGCGCCTTCGACGTTGCCCTGGCAGCCAGCTGACAGGATGCTCAAGCCGAGACAAATGCCCCAGGGCAAAGCCGCAATGCGTCGACGCCATGGCAGAACTTCTGCTGCGGTCATGCTGTCCTTGGGGTTGGGGCCGATCCGGCAAGCGCGCGGGCCCGGTGTCGTCAGTACCGACAGCACTGCGATCAGCTCAGCCTTGCTCGCGCTTTCGCCAATTCCGCCGTTGATTCTGCGAGGCGCGGAAATTTTCGCTACGGCAGCGGCGCGTCGTGCACGAGCGCGAACAGAGGATCACTCTTGTGGGTGGAGTACTCACACGTCTGGCGGCGCACCGGCAGGTAATTCCAAATGTCGATCCCGGCGAGGCGCGTTTGGAACGCCGCGTCGATCCACGAGGCGAGCACGTCGCGGCGCGCATTCCATGCAAGGCAAACGCGACCTTCGAGCACTTGCGTGGCGTCGCCGTTCGGGCTCGCGAACACGCCCGCTTCGGCCAACATCAGTGGTTTAGAGCCGCCGAGCGCGTCGAGCGCGCCTTGCAGATTGGGCGGCGCGCCCGGCTCCTGCGCGTAGTCGCGAAAGCCTGCCACGTCGATGCCAGGGCTTTCGTGGAGACGCGCGTAGCCGTCTGCGCCGCCGTACGCCCACACGCCGTGCGTGCCCGAAGACACGAGTTGGTTTGGCGCGAGCTCATGCACCACGCCGCCGACTTCGTCGTAGAACGCGCGCAGCGTTTCTATACGAATGTCCAAAGGTGAGCTGACGAGCTCCCACATGCCGACGCTCGGCTGCGTCTTTTCGCGCGCGACGAGCTCGCGCACCCACGGCAGGTAAGTGCTGCGAAAGCCGGAGGCGAACCAGGCTTCGTCCTTCTTGATGCCAGCGGCGCCACAGCCGCCATTGGTGTCGGCCAGCACCAGATTCAACAGCTGCTCGTGCGAAGCGGCGGCGTGGATCACCGCCTCGATGGCTGCCAGGTCTTGGTTCTCGAACGCGTAGGTGCGGACCAAGCTGCGCGGGCGCAAGGACGCGAAGAAGTCGTCGAGCGCCGCGGCGTCGAACAGCTCGTCGGGGTTGCCGCAGCCCGTGAGTGTGAACGCATTCAAGCTCAAGAAGCGAAACGGCTCGCCGCCGAGCAACAGCTGGTCGCCGTCAGCGCTCAGGTATTCGGAAGGTGCTGGCAGATTGGGCGTGCTCGGTGCGACGTCCAACACCTCGAGGCTCGGTCCGCTACAACCCACCAGCGTCGCCGCCAGCAACGCGGCCGTAAAAAAACTGCTCAGCAGACTGTTAGAACGCTGCACTGACGCCTCCGCCTAGCGTGAACCCGAGCTCCGACACGCCGCTCACGCGTTGACCCGCGTCGCTGATGTGCACCGGCCGAGGCACGCCGCCCAAGCCGGCTTCGAGCATGACCTGCATCGAACGGCTGAGCAGCAGCCGCACGTCCACGCCGCCGAGCGTCGTGACGGCCACGCCGGCTGCGTTTCGGTCGATGGCGCCCGGGTTGGCGTAGGCCGACGCGCTGAGCCGGACTGCGTCGGCGCGTCCGAAAAGGTCGATGCGTAGTCGATCGGAGCCGCCAAGCTCTAGCCGCAAGCCGAGGCCACCGAGCAGCGCCGTGGCGTGCAAGCTGCCGTGCTCGGAATGGCGCGGCAGGCCTTGCCGAACGCCGAGGCGCGCCGTCAGCGCCAGCCGCGGCGCGAACCGAACCGCAGCGCGCGCGTCGACTCCCAGCAGCCGCTGCCCACCGCCGAACGCATCGAAAGCGAACACCGGACCGAGCGCAAAGCTCGGCTCGGCGCGCGGCGGTGGTGGGGCAGGCTCGCGTGGGGGGGCTTGGGGCGGCGTGGCAGCGCGCTGCTGGCGTCGCTCGATCTCGCTCCAATTGGCCGCCAAAAGCTCGTCCGCCGCGACCGCGATCGCCAACAGTCGCGCATCCGCCGGCACCGCTCCGAGCTCGAGCGTGCGGCCTGCCAACTGTTCGTCGGCGTCACCCGTCAGCAGCGTGATGCGCACGCGCGTGGTGGTTTCGCTCGTCAACCGCAGCCGTGAAAGCGGGCGGCTGGCTTTGCCGACGGTGCACAGATCGACGCCGCGCACTGCTAGCTCGGAGGCCAGGTGCCTCACGACGTTCTGCCAATCCAGCGCCTCACCGGGCGCTTGCTCCGGCGTTTGAATCGCAATCCAGGCGCGCTGCTCGGGACCGCAGCTCGACTGCGGCGCGGTTTCTGCGCGCACGTTCTGGGCCCAGCTCGCGCAAAGGCAGGCCAGCACACCAGCGAGCGCGCGTTGCCACCGGGTTGACCGAGCGTGGCCGTCGACTAATTCACGCCGCACCGTCGTGCGATGCTAGCCGAGTGAATCCCGCTTGGATACCGGGCCAGGTACTGCTCGCGGACGCGACGGCAGCCGGCGCTGTTGCCGAGCGCTTCGAGCGCCTGGGCTTGGCGCGCCAGGGCGTCTTCCTGGACGGAGGGTGAGGACGACAGCGCGGCGGCGTCGCGGAACGCTTCGAGCGCGCCAGCGGCGTCGTGCAAGCTGTCGAGCCGCAGGCGGCCCAACTGCAGCGCGGCGAGACCGGCGCGAGCGTCGCTGCGATAACGGCGGCGCAGCTCGTCGAGCGCGCTGGCGGCTTCGCGCGGGTGTCCGCTGAGCCGCGCAGCGTCGGCTTGTTCGAGCAGCTGCTTCGGACCCACGCTCTCTGGCGCTCGCGCCGCGCCGGGCTCGCCGCTCGGCTTCTGGTCGGCGGCAGGTGGCGTTGCCGAGTCCGCATCGCTCGCCGCTGCTGGCACACCCTCGGTTGCCGTTTGGCGCTGACCCATCGTCCACGACATCCCAGCGCCGAGCCGTACCACGCTGGTATCGGGCGCGCGCCGTTGCCGAACCTCCACCTGCCCGCGTTGGACTGAGACCGAAACCACCTTCGGATCTGCATCGGCTAGCTCCACGCGAAAGTGCGTGCCACGCACGATCACGTCCACGTCGCCGGCTTGGACTACGAACTTTCGCCCCGGCACGTGCGTCACGTCGAGCTCTACCCAGCCGTGCGCCAGCACCAGCTGCACGGCTTGGCTGCTGAGCGCTTGGAAGTCGACACGACCCGCCGGCGACACCTGCAGCTGTGAGCCGTCCAGCAGCTTCAACGTCGCGGGCGCCGGGCTACCGTTGTCGAAGGAGCTCCCGGCCACCGCCGCAGGTCCGTACGGAGCCCGCGTCAGCGCTATGCCCAGCGCCAAAACCAGCACCGCGGCGAGCGCAAAACCGGCGTGAATCGGCCGAAATTGGCTGAAACTGAAGCGCCACCACGCCGCCTTCTCGGTTCGAGCGGCGACGGCGCGCCATTGCCGCTCCAGCCGCGCGGGCGTCAGCCGGGGCGCGAATTTTTGGGCGACTTGTTTATCCATCGCGATGCCTGCCCGCGTTCGCCACACGAGGAGTGTGGGGCTCATTCGTCGCCTCGGGCGCGTTCGGTTTCACGGCGTCGCTGGTGCGCGGCTGATCTTTCATGGCGATCGCCAGCAGCTCTTGAGCCTTCGCGATCCGGCGCTTCACCGTGGCGATCGACGCACCGACCATATCGGCGATCTCCTGCAGCGAGCGATCTTCGACGTGGCGCAGCACCAGCGGCACGCGCAGCTCGGCTGGCATGTCGTGCACCAAGCGATAGATGGCGCGTAGCTCCAGCAAGTCTTCGGCGCCGATGCCGTTCGAGCGCACTTGCTCCCAATCGATTTCGGGTGGCTTCCACAAACCAAAGCGCTTCATCAGTCGCCGGCGCCGCAAGAGCTTGTGCGACGTGCGCACGACGATCGTCGCCAGCCAAGTCGGAAACGTCTCGATGTTCTGCAGCCGATCCAAACATGTCAGCGCCTGCGCAAAGCTCTCTTGAACCAAGTCGTCCAAGTCCGAGTCACCGCCGAGCAAGCGGTAGGCGAGCCCGTTGACGAGCGGCGCATAGCGACGGAAAAGCGCCTCGCGCGCCCAACCGTGCCCCGCGCGCGCCTCCACGATCAGAACCGCATCTGCCGGCTCCAATGCGCTTCTCGTCACCCAGCAACAGTACCGCGACCACCCAGCATCAGCTCAGGGCGCCGGCTTCGAGCCCATGAGTGCCCGAAACTGCACGAGATTCCCACAAACGCGAAACGGCGACCCCGCTCGGGAGCCGCCCTTCGGTTGCTGCGTGAGCGCGTTATTGCGTGCCGCCGGTGCCGCCGCCGCTAGTGCCGCCGCCAGCTGCGCCACCGCCACCGCCCGTGCTGCCGGAGCCGCCACCAGGCGTGCCGCCGGTGAACTTGACGTCGTCGATCATGACGTCGACATCGTAGGCCGTGCCGCGATCCATCCAAGTGAATGCCCAGTCTTGGTCGCGTCGGTGAGGGTGAAAACGCCTTTTTGGTAGGCGAGGGTGCCGCCGGGCACGCCGAGCATGAACGTGAACTGGCCGGCGTTCATGGCGTTGGGGGCCAGATCTGCGAACTCGGTGATCAGCGCAGCCGCGGGCTTGCGGAGGACTTGCGGGCGTCGGTGGTGGACAGAGCGAGCTGGGCGGCGCGAGCAACAACGGCGGTGATGCCGTTGCTGGCGGCGGCGGCGGTCAAGGCACCGCGGGCACGAGCAGCGCCGCTATGTGCTCCGGCACTTGTAACTGCCCGGCCGGTGGCTGCAACTACGCCTGCGCTCCCGACTGCAGCGTGACTTGCGTCGGCGCCTGCACAATCCTTTGTGGCGGCGGCAACACCTGCCGCCTCAGCTGCCGTGGCCAGATGCAGACTTGCTCGAACAGCATCGGTTGCAATCTCCGCTGCCCTTGACGGTGCCACGGGGCTCGAACAAACCCCGGCGTCCTCCCACGCCAGGTAAAAGCGCCGGCGCAGCAGCAACCGGTCCGGCGCGAGCGGCAAAGGCGGCATGACGGCTACCGGCGTCTACGGCGGCCCCGGCCTCTGCTACGACGCCACGCTCACGGGTGGACCGAAAGTGGAGCCTTACAAGTAACGATGCCGCTCTAGCTGGCTTGCAACGATGGCGGAGCCATGCTCGTGTGCTCGCGGCATGCAACGAATTAGCTGGACACTGGGAGCTGTGGCGGTTCTCCCATTCTTCGGCTGCGGCCCGCTCGACCCCGATCTCATCTCCCGCGTCGTGCCGACGCCCGACGTCGGAATTGTCGATCCCGCGGGGCGACTGCCGTTGGGCTGGAGCAACTGGGAAGTCGTGGACAAGGGCGTATTGGTGCCGGGGTCGACGCCAGCGGTCGTGTCACTCGACGGGCAGGCTGACTACTTCATGCGTAGTCCCTCCGGCAGCAACGTCGAACACAAGTGGTTCGACAGCAAGTCGTGGCACTCCGACCTGGACGATGAGCACCTGGTGGACGACGGTGTTTCGGCGTTGGTCTATCGGCGGCAGTTCTACGTATTTTTCCTCGAAGCAAGCAGCCGGAATCTCGTCTACCAAATCTATAAAGGCAATTCGCGCGTGGGTGGCAGCGTGCTTGCCGCGCCGAGCACGGGTCTGCAGTTCACGCCTGCTGCGTCGGTCAACTTGGTGTCCGGTATTGTGGATCGCTTCAAGGGTCCGGATAGCTTCGACGTGTTTGCGGTGGATCGTACCCCGAACCGCCGACTCATGCAGCTCACTATCAACGCCACGACTGGAGTTGCTGGAGAATGGACTCCGGTGCCGGGCGTCGAGGACGTGGCTGCGGCGCCATCAGCCGTTTCGTGGGGCAATCGGCGGATCGACGTCGTCTATTTGGACTCGAGCAGGACGGTGAACCATGCCTATTGGGACGGCGCTTGGCACCTCGGAGACCCGATTATAGGTCCGGCCACCGGGGCTCCAGCGATCGCGTCGGTCGGCTCCGGCCGTCTCGACGTTTTTGCTGGGCTGGGCGACGGGCTCTATCACGCCTTCGGCAACGGTACGACCTGGTCCCGCGGTGATCGCGCCTGGGTCAAGCGTACCGAGTGCATCGCTGAGAAACCAGGTTACATCGGCTCAACATCTCTGCTGGTCGCCTCCGCACCTTCTGCCTACGGTTCGCCGCTCGAGCACCTCGACGTAGCCGTCATCGGGCGAGACGAGAATTTGTGGCACGACACTTACGGCATTTTGCCGATCTTCGACCCAGCCGCGCCGGCTCCGCCGTGCTCTTGCAAGTACGAAGGCGAAACCTGCGGCAAGAGTCGCGTTTGCGGCCCCGGCATATCCCCCGCGTGCGTTGGCTGCGGGGCGCTCGACGCCGCCTGTTGCGCCGGCAAGGCTTGCGACCCGGGTGGCACGTGCGACTCGAGCAACACCTGCCGCAAGTGCGGTGCTTCGGGCGAGACTTGCTGCGACGGCGGGGTTTGTGAAGCCGGCACGACCTGCGACGACAGGAACCGCTGCGCTTGCGGCTTGAACCTGGGCGACGTCTGCTGCGCTGACGGCAGCTGCAGCGGCGGGAATTTCTGCAGCGGCGGCAGCTGTCAGCCCCCCGCAACCTTCAGCTCCCTCTACAGTGGCCTCCTCAAACCTCGGTGCTCCTACTGCCACGGCCTCGATTCGACCCATTACCCGACGGCCCCCAAGTTCATCGACACGCGAGGCGTTCCCGAGGCTGTTGGCGCCACCTGGAGCAACCTGGTCGGCGTTAGCTCCGCGGAAGCAACGACTTTGGGCAAGCATCTTGCGCGGGTGGAGAAGAAGCGCCCCGATCTTTCGTATCTCTATCTGAAGATCACTGCCGATCCCACGATCACTGGTGATCCGATGCCCGTCGGGTCCAAGGCGCTGGTTCCATCCGAGCTCGACCAGTTCCGTAGTTGGATCCTCGACGACGCGAAGAACAACTGAGCTGCGTCCGACGGCGTCAACAATTTCGCCATGGTCGACCTAGCGCAGGCCCGCAGCTGATGACCTTCCACCTCGAGAAGCATGACCACTTGCATTGCGGATTTCTGCGGTTCGTTCCGGTCGACGGCGTACGTGGAGTTCGGCGCCAATCAAATCGGTCGTGTCGACGTCGACTTCTTCGGCGGGCCGAAGCCCACCGGCACCTTCCACGAGCCCAGCGAGCTCGGAGCCAAGCGCCGCGCGCGCTGGTTCGGCCGCGTGTAAGCGAAAGCGCATCGCTCGAGCTCGCCAGGCGGCCACACGTACCTACCCGTCTCACTCGCGCTGAGGCGTCACCCACACGCCCACGTCCAGGCTCGACCCGGGCGGGCCGATGAAGGAGCCTTCAATGGGCGGGACGGACTCGGGCAGCCTCGCGACCGCGACCGCGATATGGTCGGTGCCGACGACAAGTCCGGTGGTGGGGTCGAAGCCTTTCCAACCCGCACCGGGCAAGAAGACCTCTGCCCAAGCGTGGGTTGCCCCGTAATTCGCGGACGAGGGCGGGGTGTTTAGGTAGCCGCTGACGAAGCGGGCCGCGAGCCCAAAGTGGCGCGCCGCTTCCATGAAGAGGAAGGCCCAATCGCGGCACGAGCCGGTGCCGAGCGAGAGCGTTGCGACTGGAGTCTGCACGCCGGCCTCTTCGCGCACTCGATAGGAGAGAGATTGATGAATGTGCGCATTGAGGCGTTGCAGCAGCGCGAAGGTCTGGATGGGTTCGCCCCCCGGCCATAGCGCGCTGACCCAGCCCGCGAGCGTCGCCTGTTCGTTCGCGCTTCGAACCGCACCTGTCATGTACGGAGACAGCACGGCCGCATCTTCGGGCGCGTAGGCAAACGGGTAGTCCGCTGCATGCTCCGCCAGCAGGAAGTCGAATGGCGCCTGGTTGTATTGCTGAACGATGACGTGGCTCTCGATCATGAGCTGGCTCGCGGGCAACTCGAAGGTCGCGATCGCGACGGAGTTGTCTTCCACGTCGCGACTCCAGCGGATACTGGACGCCGGCGTGGTGCGCACGCTGGCCGACTCGACGCGCAGCTCATGCCCCTCCCGCGGACGTACCCGCAAGCTGTGCGGCCCGAGCTGCACGGCCGTCGTGAAATTGTAATACGTACGGTGGAGAATCTCGTAGCGCTGCATGCCCGTGCGCTCAGCATACTCCGCGAGGGTGGGTCGCCAGCGTTTCGGGGCTTTCTTCGTTCGGGAGTCGCGCGGCTCTTGTATCGGACGTGGGCGGTGGCGAGCCATTGGGCTCCTCACGGTGAGAAACGCTGTAAGAGAGCCCATGCGTTCCTCGATGGCGCTCGTGGTGTTACTGCTATGCCCGCTCGCCTGCGCGCACGGCTCGACCGTCCAGAAGCTCGAATTCGACACGTACCGCATCGCTGGCGCGGATGCGCCGCTTGACCGGCGCCTGCAAGAAGCGGCGAACAACGCCCGCGACAAGCGCCCTTACTTCGTCGTGCGCGGGATCAGTGACGTCAATTCCCGCGGGCCGAGCGAGTCGCCCGATATTGCGTTCTCGAGCCACCGCGACTGCGGCAACCCAAGCCGCCTCCTACGACACGAAACTAAAGCAATATTGTGTATTTGTGCACAGGAAATAAATTGTTCGCACAAAACTAAAGTTTAGCTTAAGTTTAGTGCATGGTGAAGCAGTCTCCAGCGCGCCCCGCGTGGGACCGGCTGTTCGAGCTCGCAGCCGGCCAACAGGGGCTGTTCACCACGCAACAAGCGGCGGAGGCGGGGTATTCGTCGCAGCTGCTGGTTCATCACCTCGGTGCGGGCACCGCAGTTCGGGTGCAGCGTGGCATCTACCGACTCGTCCACTTCCCAGCC
>JBBRMI010000233.1:0-11670 GCA_038230915.1 Polyangiales bacterium
GACCGAACCTGCTGCCGTCACCGAAACCGCTGCCGACTGCGAATTTGTGCTGACCCGAAACCGCTGCCCAGACCGACCCCGATCCCGCTGCCGATCAGCCGATCCCGCTCCCCAACCCGGCCCGATCACCAATCAAGGCTGCCCCCCCCGCCAACGCTGCGCGAGGGTTTTAACCTCTGCATTTCGCGACAGCCTTCGCGACCCGGTTGCCAGATCAGGTTTGCTCTACACTACACCCCATGACCGAGGATTCGTGCGGTGCCCAGGGGGATGCAGTCGCCGCCCTCAACAGCAGCTGCTTCTGCATCAGCCTAGACACCGAAGCCCTGCGAAGTGAGCTCGGAACCGATCCGGGGACCCGGGAGGTGTACCCGTTGATTGAGCAGCGTTGTCCGCACCTTTTCGCGACGATGCCCGTGTTCGTGTCGCGGCCTCAGCTCGACGCCATGGCGGCCGTCGTGCGCGCGGTAGAAACCGTCGTGGCGATGCCGACCTACCAGGAGCTGGTGATGGCTCGGGCGCCGCAGATCGCGCAGCTGTATCCTGCAGGCCCGCGCGGCGTGTTCCAGAGCTACGACTTTCATGTCGCGGGCGCGAGTCCGCAGTTGATCGAGATCAACACCAACGCCGGCGGCGCGCTTCTGAATGCTGCTCTGGCGCGTGCCCAGAAGGCGTGCTGTCCAGCCATCGCGAAGATGAGCACCGATCCGGTGGCTGTCGAAGCCCTGGGTGGCGTCTTCATCGAGATGTTCCGCACAGAATGGCGGCTCGCGCGAGGCGACCAGCCGCTTCGCCGCGTCGCCATCGTCGACGACGATCCGCAGGGCCAGTACCTGTACCCCGAGTTCGTCCTGTTCCGGGAGCTGTTCCGGAGCCACGGAGTGGAGGCGATCGTCGCCGATCCGTCGCTCCTTCGCCTGGACGGCGGCGTCCTGTCGCACGACTCGTCGCCGATCGACCTCGTGTATAACCGGTTGACCGACTTCATGCTCGAAGCTCCAGAGCACGGCTCGCTCCGCGATGCGTACCTTCGCGATGCGGTCGTGGTCACGCCGAATCCACGCGCGCACGCGCTGTACGCCAACAAGCGCAACCTGGTCGTGCTGAGCGACGCGGCGCGTCTTCGCGCTCTCGGAGCGGACGCGGACATCATTGACACGTTGCTGCGCGGCATCCCGAAGACCGAGCCTGTCCACGCCACCGACGCCGAGCGACTATGGGCCGACCGACGCAACCTATTCTTCAAGCCGGTCGCGGGCTACGGCGGCAAAGCGGCCTATCGTGGCGACAAGCTGACCCGCCGCGTCTGGGAGCACATCCTGTCGGGCGAGTACATCGCGCAGGCGCTGGTGCCTCCGGGGCAGCGGCAGACCGAATCCGGCAGCGACGCACGGCCTCTCAAGTTCGACTTACGCGACTACGTGTACGACGGCGCCGTGCAGTTCGTCGCGGCGCGGCTCTACCAGGGGCAGACGACGAACTTCCGGACGCCAGGTGGCGGGTTTGCTCCCGTCTTCACCGACGTCGCGGATTGACGCGGCCCGATGCGAATCCGATCGTCCAGGGCCACGTCATGGCGATCGCGGCGTTCTGCGACTGCCAGTGTGGGCGACGCCGTCGTTGAAGGGCAACGACCCGGATCTCAATCATCGACGCGGCGCTCGGCCCTGGTACGCCATCCTGATGGCGCCGCTCCCCGCGCTGGGGGTGCTCGCGAGCTGGTGCCTGCATCAGCACCAGCGGATGCGCCGTGGTACGTTGCGGTCGTGCCTGGCGGCGACGCGAAGACTCGACGTGGACCTGTGTTCACAGCGGTGATTTTGGGGGTCCTACTGCCGGCGTGCACGCTGCTGATTGATCGAGATTCGCTGAGCCATGGCTCTTCGGCGCCGGCCAATCCAGGGACAGGCGGCGCCGGTGACGGCAGCGCTCGGTGCGTGCCGACTGTCGATGACATTTATTGCGACGGTGTGGATCGGAGCTGCGAGCCGACGGCGAATGACCTGGCGTGTCCGGAAGGATGTACCGGTAGCACCGTCGATGGGGCTTCCTACATGGCGTGCAGCATCAGCAGCGCCTTCGATCAGGCCGAGACGCGCTGCCAGGCGCAACGGATGCATTTGCTTCGAATCGACGGCGGCACCGCCAACGCGCACGCGATGGAGCTCGCGCGCACGATCGGCAGCTACGTCTGGATTGGTGGCTCGAGCCGAACCGACGCGGCGCAGTTCGAGTGGACGGACGGAACCGTGTTCTACGAAACCGGCGCGCCCGTGCCGGGCGTGTATCAAAATTTCGGGCCAGATCAGCCGGTGTCCGACGCCGAACGGCGTTGCGTCCAGCTCCACGACGCGACCGGCTTTTGGTCGAACGCACCCTGCTCGGACAGTCTTCAGTTCATTTGCGGCCGTTAGAACGACACGAGCACGCTGCCGCGCCCACCGCCGGTGTAGAGCGCACTCACGGCGGGCCGAGCGCTGCGGGTGAAGTAGATGACGGCCGAAGCGGCGAGCGCGACGACGGCGCTTGCCAGCGTGACATCGGAGAGTATCGCGTTGGTGTACATGTGGTCGGAGGCTGATCGTTCGCACGCGGGCGCGCAGCTCTGCTTCAGCTCGTGGTATTCGCTGTTCGCCTTCGCACCAAAATAGATCGAGCCACCGAGCGCCACCGCTCCAACGCCGGCCAAAACCCACGCCGTCGTCGGCACCGGCTTTAGCGCAGTATCGATCCGGGGAGCCTGCGGCGGGCGCAGCGTAGCGACCACCGCTACCTCGCGGTCGGACGGCCGTAGCGCTTTCTCGAATCGCACCGACTGGTAGCCGGGCGCTTCGAAACGCAGCTCGTGCGGCCCTGCCTCGAGCACGACGGGAGCCGATAACTCGTGGGGCGAGACGGCGGCACCATCGATGAGAACCTGCAAATTTTCGACGGCCGCGCCGTGTTCGTCGCGGACAGTCACGCGGATCGTCGGCAAGTCGGCCTCGACCTCGCTCACCCAGCGCCCGCAATCGCCGGCCAACGCGGTAGAGCACGTGGCGCTCGCACACTGTTGGAACGCAGCGCGCGCGTTGAACAGGCGTCCGGCCAATCGCTCCTCCTGCCCGCGCGCGTAGGCGACCGAGCAGGCATCGGGGTCCTCGGCGCGAGCTACGTGACTGATGCTCGCGACGACGAGCAGGGGGACGATAAAGCGCGCTTTCTCGATCGTTCGCATCTTCTGGTTTGGTGCCGGTTAGGGACGGGCAGCGCTCAGCTTGGCGCGAGCCGCGCTGGCGTACGGAGAATTGGGATAGCGTTGCAAGAGGTCGCTCAGGCTCTTCTGTGCCTCCGCGCTTTTTCCCAGCTCGGTCAGCGCTTGCGCACGGCCCCACAGCGCCTCCGGCGTCAACGCGCCGCTGGGCGAGTGCCGCAGGTAGCCGTCGAAATGTCCCAGCGCCGCCGCAGAAGCGCCGCGTTCCAGCTCCAACTTGCCGAGGGTGATCTCGCTGGCGCTGGCTTCCGACGAATTGGGGTAACGCGCGCGCAAGGTTTGCAAGAGCTCGAGCGCTTGCGCCGGCTGACCATTGCGACGAGCGCGCCCGGCCGCGCTCAACAGCTCTGCGGCGGTGCTCGGCACCGCTCGCGCTAGCGTGGGTTCGGCGCTGGGCAGCGGCGCCGTCGGCTCTTGGCTCGGCACACTGGTCGCGACTACCGACGGCAGTGAACGGCTTAGCGTGCGCCCCGCATCAGGTGAAGTGCTGGGGTGGCTGGCCGGCGATGGCGCCGGAGCTGGCACGCTGCGCAGTCGATGCACGCCGATCACCGCCCCGGCGAACGACGCGGCCAGCAACGCTGCAGCCGCGATCAGCCGTGGTGAACGCGGCAACGCGCGGCGCTTTTGGCTTCCGCTCTTTTGCAGCTGCTGCAGCAGCTTGTCGACGATTGCCTCCGACGTCGCATCAGCGACCGGAGCCGACGGATCTTCGGCGTCGAAGCGGGCGCCGAGGCTGTGAAAGAGCCGTGCCTCCGCCGAGCTTTGCAGCAGCACGTCGAGCCGTCGCTGTTCGGGGTGCGTGAGCTCGTCGCGACGCCCAAGCGCGCTGAGATCTTCGAGGGTGTCGGTCATGACTCGAACCTCACCATCTCGCGCAACACCGGGTGGCGCGCGGCTCGGGCCTTGAAGCGATCCTTGGCCAGCCGCAAGCGGCTGCGCACTGTCTCGAGCGGCGCGCCGGCGATCTGGGCGATCTCCACCACCGTGTGCCCGAGCAAGAGGTTCAAGACGAGGGTTTCGGCCAACGCGTCAGGCAACTCGTCTAGCACTTCGCGCACCGCGGGCAGCACTGCCGTCTGGGCCAGCGTGGCCTCGGGATCGAGGCCCTCCGCTTCGAACGCGTCGATGTCGACTACCTCACGCACGCGCCCACGCTTCTGTGCGCGGTCACGCCGCCGCATGTTCATGGCGGTATGCACTGCGATGCGCCGAGCAAAATTCAAGACGGTTCCTTCGCCGCGATACTGCGCCAGCTGTCCCACGACAGTGTACGCCGCGTCGTGCGCCACGTCTTCTACGAATGGATGCTCTGGACCCAGCACACGCCGAGACACGCGCAACAGGTGCGGTACGAGCTCGCTGAGCAACCTGCGTAGGGCACCCGCGTCGCCGGCGGTGACCCTGGGGACGAGGCTCGCGAGGTCATCCTCTGGACCGCCGGGCAACATAAATGAGGCGCAAACCTAGCCTAATTTGCGCCGCATCACACGCATCGCATTTTCGCGTGACCCAAATCGGTGCGGCCTAACACTCCCCGAATGAGCGCTCAGTCTCTGAGCACAGAACTCTGTGCTCCGTGCTCTGAGCCCTCAGCCACGCCCTTCCCAATCGAGGAGTCCCCGCATGCGATTGATCGTAGGCGTCGTGCTGTCGTTGCTGGCTTCGAGCTCGTTGCTCGGCGCCGGCTGTGCTGCCGACCAACAAACTAATGTCGCTACTAGTTCGGGCGGTGCGGCGGGCTCCGCCAATTCATCCGGCTCCGCCGGGACGCCGACCGCTCTTGGCCACGGCGCAACGCCAGGCAGCACTGCTGGCGGCACGCAGGCGAGCCTTGGTGGCGGCGGAACACCCGCGGGTCTTGGTAGCGGCGGAATGGTCGGGAACGGTACCGCGGGTAGCGTGACGGGCAGCGCGGGCGCGAGGGACATCGGTATGCCGTTCGCTGGCGCGCCCGACCCCCGCGACGCGGTCATCTACCAAGTCAACCTGCGTGCCTTCAGCGACAAGGGCTTCCAGGGTGTCACCGCTCGACTCGACCAGATTCAAGCGCTAGGCGTAAACGTGCTCTACCTCATGCCGGTCACGCCCGTCGGCGTCCTCAAGACCAGCAATTCGCCGTACTGTGTGCGCAACTACAAAGAAGTGAGCCCCGATTTTGGGACCATCGAGGATCTACGCACGCTGATCGCCGAATCGCACAGGCGCGGCATGGCGGTGATCCTCGATTGGGTGGCCAACCACACCGCCTGGGACAATCCTTGGATTACCGAGCACCCTGACTGGTACGAGCGGGATGGCAACGGCGTCATCCAGCCCGCCAAGGTGAACAACTTCGTGTGGAGCGACGTCGCCAAGCTCAACTTCGCCAACCAAGACATGCGGCTCGGAATGATCGACGCCCTGCAGTATTGGATCACCACCGTAAAGAACGACGGCTTCCGCTTCGACTTCACCGACGGGCCCCCGATCGACTTTTGGACGCAGGCGAACAGCAAGCTGCGGTCGAGCAACGCCGGCCGGCTGATCCTGTACGCCGAAGGCGGGCGGCAGGATAATTACAAGGCCTTCGATTACAACCACGGTTTCTCCTTCTACGACGCGCTCAAGCAAATGTTCGGCGACGCGCAGGCGCCGGCAACGCGCGTGGAAAACGAGAACAACGCCCAATACAGCAGCGCTGGCGACATGAACCGCCTAGTCCGCTACATCACCAACCACGACGTGAACGGCTGGGACGGCGTGCCACAGAAACTGTTCGGCGGCCAAGCCGGGGCATTCGCAGCGTTCGTGATCGCGGCCTACAACCGTGGTGTTCCGCTGATCTACAACGGGCAGGAGATTGCACTCAGCTACCCGCTGCTTTTCCCGTTCACCGAGCAGAAGATTCAATGGAATCTCAATCAGCCGGTGACCGACGAGTACATCAAGCTGATCGAGCTCTACAACCGGAGCACGGCGATCCGCCGCGGCATGCCAACATCGTACAGCAACAACGACGTCAGCGCGTTCGTGAAGGAGAGCGGGGGCGACAAAGCGCTGGTGTTGGTCAATATCCGTAACCGCAGGCTGACGTTCAACTTGCCGGGGAACTTGGCAAACACCACCTGGTACAACGGCTTCGACAAGACTGAGGTCAAGCTGGGCGCGACCCTCGATCTCGCGCCTTACCAGTACCTGGCCATGACAGCCGCGGCGCTGCCGTAGTCGCGGACGGCGGCGGCGTACTCAAACCATTCAGGCGGCCGACCGCGGAAACTCGAACCGGAAGCTATTGCCGCCGTCACCGCTGGGCGAGACCGAGATGGTGCCGCCGTGTCGCCAAGAGTATCGAGGATCCGAGAGTCGCGCAGCGCGTTGACGCGCTCGGCGTCGCCCTCGGTCATGCCGGGCTTAAGCGTACACCACGCGTCCAGGCAAATTCGAAGACCGCTGGCCTTTGCCCAGCGATTCGGCCCCCATTTGGCGATGTTTAGAGGGTTGGGACCGAATGCTGCGCCGTCTGAAATGCCTGGGCGCGGGGACCGAGCGGCCGCCCGCCTTGCATCGATCCCGCGCTCGGGCAATGGTTACCCTAGGTCTTACGTTGACTTGGGTGCCCCGTTGACTCGCTTCGCTGCCCTCAACCGCAAAAAACTGCGCGGCTTGCGCGCGATTCGCGACGTTTGTCTGGTCGTGGCGGCGTTCGCTCTGCTGGCTTCGCAGGCGCTGTCGACGCTGCATTTCGTGCTCGTACCGCACCATCTTTGCGCACTGCACGGGGTGCTGGAGGATGGGACCCACGGCCCGAGCGTCGCGGATCAGGCGCCTAGCGACGAGCGCTCGCGCGACACGGTGACGACCAGCGACGCCGGCAGTCAGGACGCCCACGAGGCGTGCAACGTCGCGACGCGCCCGGTGCACACGACTCTGCCCGCGCGACCCGCCTTGGAGCGGTCGCACATCGGTGGGGCCTTCGTGGCCGTTGCCGCGTTGGGTGTTGAGGTAACGCCGGATCGGGCTGCGCTACTTTCGAGCGCACCCAAGACATCACCGCCAGCACGGAGCTAGCACTCGCCTCGCAGCACGCGATCCGCCGCTAGCTCGCCGCGCGAGCCGGCAAGACCGTGTGCCTGGATCGACGCCGTCGAACGGCGTTCACGTAGCGCGCCACCCGCAAGGTGTCTGGCCCGCGCCTCCATGCTGCCTGAGTCTTTCTCCGTTCGAATTTACCCATGAATTTTCCGAATCTTCGCGCTCCTGGCGCGGCCTTCTTCGGCGTCGTCATGGCCGCGAGCGTCGCCCACGCCCAGGGCGAGCTGCCGCCGACAACGCCCCTTTCACCGCCACCCGAACAACCACCAGAACCGAAGCCCGCGCCCGAAGCCCCGCCGCCGGCCGCTGCTAGCTCGTCCGACGAGCAAGAGATCCGGGCCGCGCTAGCCGCGGATGCAGCCGCCAGCGACAAGCCAGCGACGGGAGCAACCGGCGCAGGGTCGGGCTCGCCCGCGACCTCGAGCGGGGTGCAATCGCTCAACCCAGATATCTCGCTGATCGCCGATTTCGCCGCGGCGGCGTTCTCGAACGACACTCACCTCGAGACCGGCGCGCACGATCCGCAACACAACGGCTTCAACTTGCAGGCGCTTGAGCTCAGCTTCGCCGCTGCAGTCGACCCCTACCTACGCTTCGACAGCCACATCTCACTCGAGCTGTCCGGCATCGACGTGGAGGAGGCGTACGGCACGACGCTGGGCTTGCCGTTCCACTTGCAGGCGCGGCTCGGGCAATTCCTGAATCGCTTCGGCCGACTCAACGCCACCCACCCGCACACTTGGAATTTCTCCGATCAACCGTTCGCGCTCGGGCGCGTGTTCGGCAGCGAGGGCAACAAGGGTCTTGGCGGTGAGCTTTCCTGGCTCACGCCGCTGCCTTGGTATGTCGAGCTCGTCGGCTCGACGATGATGGCGGACGGCGGCGCCACCAGCCGCAGCTTCCTCGGCGACACCGAGCGCACGGTGCGCGGGCCCAAGGATCTCGAATACCTCGCGGCGGCCAAGCAATTCTTCCCGCTCTCGGAAGACTGGTCACTGGCGTGGGGCCTGTCGGGCGCGTTTGGCCCGAATCCGAGCGGGGCCGGCAACCGCAGCGCGATCTACGGCAGCGACGTGTACCTGAAGTACCGACCGATCACCAGCCAGAGCCCGCTGGTGTTTTCGTTGACCAGCGAGTGGTACTACCGCCGGCGCCAAGCTCCCGGCGACATCATCCAAGACGTGTCGAGCTACACGGAGCTGTTCTTGCGCTTCGCGGAACGCTGGGCGACCGCCGCACGCTACGAGCACGGCACGGCGCCGTTGCGTTCGAGCGGCAGCCAGGTCCCCGACCCACTCGACCCGGCGTGGACCGCGGAACGGCAGCGGGTCGCGCTCGCGTTGACGCACTACCCCTCGGAGTTCTCGCGCTTTCGCCTGCAGGTCTCGCGCGACATGCCCGGCTGGCGCGCCGCCAGTTGGTCCGGCTTTCTCACGGCCGAGCTCGCCATCGGCGCTCACGGCGCCCACGCATTTTGATCGGAAGGAAATCACCATGTTTCAAAAGCTCAGTCTTCTTTTACTCGCCGCGCTGGTGCTGCTGGCTCCGCTCGACGTTGTGGCCAAGCTCCAGATCGTCGCTACGACGCCCGACTTGGCCGTCGTGGCACGCGACGTCGGCGGCGCCGATGTGCACGTCGTGGCGCTCGCACTGCCCACCCAAGACCCGCACTTCGTGGACGCCAAGCCGCACTTGGCGCTGGCGCTTTCCAAGGCGGATCTGCTGCTTCTGACCGGCGCGGGGCTCGAGGTCGGGTGGCTGCCGACGCTGCTGACCGGCTCACGCAACGCCGACATTCAAGCAGGTAGCCCGGGTTACCTCGACTGCTCGTCGCTGGTAAGTTTGCTCGAGGTGCCGACCACCCAGGTCGATCGCTCGCAGGGCGACATCCACCCGCAAGGCAACCCTCACTATTCGTACGACCCGCGCCGGGTCGAAACCCTGGCGGTCGGCATCGGCAAACGCCTATCCGAGCTCGATCCCGCGCACAAGGCCGGCTACTTCGCGCGCACCAAGAGCTTCGTCGAGGGGCTGCGCGCCGCGCGCGTCAATTGGGAGGCGCGGCTCGCCAAGGCGCGCGGCCAGAAAATCATCGCCTACCACAACTCCCTCCCGTACCTGGCCGAGTGGCTCGGCGTCGAAGTCGTCGAGCACGTCGAGCCGAAGCCCGGCATCCCACCGAATCCCAGCCACATCGCGCACGTGCTCGAGGCGGCGCGCGCCAACAAGGTCCGCGTGATCTTGCAGCAAGCCTATTACCCGTCCGGCACCTCGAAGCTGATCGCCGACAAAGCTGGCGCCGTGTTTTTGCAGATCCCCGGCTACCCGGACTTCGCCGCTGGACAGACGTACGCCGCCTACATGAACGATCTGGTCAGCAAGCTCGCCAAAGCTCTGGGCGTCTGATGAGGTCTTCCGAGTTATCACGCCCGGAGCTGTTCGCCTGTCGCGGGCTCCGCGTCGGGATCGCGGGGCAGGCGATCCTACCGGCCATCGATCTCACCATAAAATCGGGGCAATTTTGGGCGGTAGTCGGCCGTAACGGCGCCGGTAAGACCACCTGGCTGCGCACGCTGCTCGGTCTCTTGCCGCCGGTCGGCGGCCACGTCCAGACAGCCGCCGACGTGCGCGTCTCGTACCTGCCGCAGCGCAGCGGTCTCGACGACTTGTACCCGCTCTTGGCGCGCGAGGTAGTGGCGATGGGCGCCGAGCGGGGCTGGTCCTTTTTCGGTGGGTTGGGCGCTACGGATCGCAAGCTGCGCGTCGAACGGGCGCTGGCTGAAGTCGACGCTTCACAGCTCGCCGAGCAACCGTTTCGGCGGCTGTCGGAGGGCCAGAAGCAGCGCGTGCTGTTCGCGCGGCTGATCGCAGGTAACGCCGAGCTGGCGATCCTCGACGAGCCCACCAGCGCGATGGACAAGGTCGCCGAGCGCGAAGCCTTCGAGCTGATTCGAAAGCTGCAAAGCGGGCGTGGTCTCTCGATCTTGGTGGTGAGCCACTACTTGTCGATCGTTCGTGAGTTCGCCGATAACGCCGTGTTGCTCGACGCAGACGCGGAAGAGGTCGTCGTGGGCACGCCAGCAGAGGTGTTCGTGCACCCGGCGTTTCGCCGGCGCTACGGCGATTTCGCGGCCGAGGTGGCGCATGGCTGAAACCGCAGCACCGGCTGCGAGCGGGGACTTCGACTTCGACGCGCTGCTCGCGCCGAGCGTAAGCTCGCCTGCCGGAGCCGCGCCGCGCCAATCGCCGGCGACCGCGAGCCGGGCGGCGGCAACGGCGCCAGCCGTCGCGGCGCACGTTGCCCACGAGGAAAAGCCGACCTGGCACGACTTCGCTTCCAATTGGGATCTTTACCGCGATCCGGTGATCTGCGGCGTGGTGGCCGGCGCAGTCTTGGGCATGCTGGGCGTGTTCGTCGTGCTGCGGCGAGCGGTGTTCGTGGCCGCCGCGGTGAGCCAAAGCGCAGCGCTCGGCGTGGCGCTGGCGTTCTTGCTCGGCATCTACCTCGGCGTGACGCCACCGCCCGTGTTGTGTGCGTTCGCGCTGGCCCTAGCCGCCACGGCCGTGCTCGCGTGGCGCTCGCCGTCGACTCGGCTGCCGCGCGAAGCCATCGTCGGCTTGCTCTACGTCGGCGCATCGGCGTTGGCGGTCCTGGTGGGTGATCGCATCGCGCAAGAAGCCGAGGACATCACTGCGATCCTGTTTGGTACCGCCGTGTTGGTACGACGCGAAGATTTGCTGGCGGTGCTGGGCGTCAGTGGGCTGGTCGTCACGGCGATCGGCTTCTTGTATCGAGGCTTGGTGTTCGCCGGCTTCGACCCCGACGGCGCGCGCATTCAGAAGCTGCCGGTCGCGCGGATCGAGCTTGCGCTGTGGACGCTGGTCGCGCTCGAGGTCTCGGTGACGACACGCGCGATTGGCGCGCTGCCGGTGTTCGCGTTCTCGGTGCTGCCGGCGATGGCCGCGTTGCGCGCGTCGAATCGGCTGTCGCACGCGGTCGTACTAGCGGGTCTGGTAGGCGCCCTGTCCGGCGGGCTCGGCTATATCTGCGCGTTTCTGCTGCGCTTTCCAGTCGGCGCCGCCGAAGCCTGCGTCTCGGCCACGCTGTTTTCCGTGGCAGTGCTAGTGGCGCGTCTGCGCCGCACAGCCTGAGGGCTCCGCTCCGCTCGCTAGAAGCCGTCGAGAAACCCCAGAAAGACCTGGGGTCTGTCCCTGAATTCGCTTTGCTCTCGCGTGCCCGTGCCCGTGCCCGTGCCCGTGCCCGACGGTCCTTAGGACGTCTTGTGTAGGGTAGGCCTTGCCTGCGCCTGAGCTTTCATCACATCTCAGCTGTTAAACACGCC
>JBBRMI010000234.1:0-11567 GCA_038230915.1 Polyangiales bacterium
CCGCCTTCCTGTTCGCTCGTTACTCGAATCGCAAAATGCGATGAATGGTCAGCCGACTCCCTGTTTGCTCGGGTCTCGCCGCTCACGCCTAAGGCCCCACTTGGTCGTTGAATACACCGCTCAGATCCGTGGGCGCCTTCTTGCGCGCGATGACATCGGAGGCTTGGGTCAGGATGTCCGGATTGACGGCGATTTCGTTTTCTTTACCGCTCACCGAGCCGTGGCAACCACCGCACAGGCCGTCGAACAGATCGCGCCGGAAGCCTTGGCGCACGACTTCACCGGGATAAAACTGCATCTCTTCGCGCTGCATGTGGGCGGTCGGTTCCTTCTCGCCGCCGAGCTCGGTCAAGACTTCGAGCGTGATCGGCGCGCCGCCGCGTATGCGCATCGAGGTCGAGCCATCGCTTTTGACCAGCGGAATGCCGAGCAGGCGCCGGCGCACGTAGACTTGGCCAAAAGCGTCGCTGGTCACGAATTTAGGATCGGCATCGGCGAAGCTGGTCGCACCGCTGGGCGGCATGCTCTCCCAGACACCGCGCAAGATCTGCGTCGGCTCGGAGATGTAGCGGCCGGTGCGCGTATTCTGAAATAGCAAGCTGCTCAGCAGCTTGACGTCGAGGAACGTGACCTCCGAGACGGCCTTGTGGTCGTCGTCGTTGACGATCTGCGTAGCGCCGTTGGCCTCGTCGAGCCGCGACTTGAACACGCCGATCGACGCACGCGGGTAGATGGCGGCCGGCCAAATTTCGTCTTGCGCGCCCGTGATCAGCGGCACGCGCCCGCCGGTGCTGGCGTTGATCGCGACGATGTCGAAATTGCCGCTAAACTTGTCGAGCGCCACTACGTTGGCCGCGTAGCTGACCAAGATGTCGCCGTTCGGCAACGGCGCCGGACTCTTGTACGCGCCCTGAGTGCCAGCCAGCACGCCCGTCGCGGCCGGATCCATGATCCGGATCGCGTGCTGGTAGAACTTCTGGTTCGGGTAGTTAATGGCCGCCGGGTCCTGCACGTAGTCGGCTTCGTCGCCGCTGCGTTGATCGACGCCGATGCTGCGGTTGATGATCGCCAGGGTGCCCGCACCGTGCGCCGCGCCGCGTTCGCTGCCGATCGCCGCTAGGTTCTTGTCCGACAGCTCCACGACGTCGGTGAATTGGTTGAAGCCGATCGTCGGGCGTTGACCGAACAGCGGGTGGTAGTCACCGCCGTCGAGATTCATGCGCCGTCCCGCAAGCTGATAAAAGCCGGGCTGGCGCTTCTCGGTCGTCATCAGCAACCGCCCGTCGCGCATAAAGCTGGGCGACAGCTCTTGATTGAGCAGGAACGTCAGCTGCCGGATCTTGCCCTCCTCCAAGACGTACAGGTTGGAGTTGAGCTTGGACGGATCGGCCGGTGTGCGCTGCGGGCCCTGGTAGCCCTCCTTTCCGGCGAACGCGCCCGCGTTAGTCACGTTGCCGCGCGTCGAAGCGAACACCAAGCGACCGTCTGCAGCAAACGCCGGGTCGAAGTTGTGGATCAATTCGCCGTTGGTCGGAACGGTGCTGCCGTTGTCATCGAGCGCCGCCGCGGCAATCGTCGGCTCGAGCGCGCACGTGGTGCCGTCGACGACGTAGACGCCGAACGGTTCGGCCGCGGATTTACGCGCCGCGAAGGCGATTTTGGTACCGTCCCACGACACGTTCGGGCGGCGAACGTCGCTGGACGCCGTTGGCAAGCCGCACAGCGTCGAAAGGCTATCCTCAGCGCCGACGGTGACGGCGCCGGTCACCGCGTCTTGGGTTGCCGCCACGCGGACCAGCTCGGCGCCAGGGGCAAAGCTGCCGTAATCTTGCGGGGTGTCGGGCAGCGGCGCGGGCGTGCGCCGCACGAACACGATGCCGCTCAGGCCGGCGGTCGGCATGCGCGCCATGCGCTCGATCTCGATCCAAGCCGTGATCACGCAGTACTCGCTCTGATCATCCAGCGGCCCGGTGGCGGTCCCGACCGGATCACACTTGATCGGGTGCTCCTGCAGCAGCGAACCACCACGATGCAAGATGCCCTGACCCGACGGAGCCGGGATCAGGTTCTTGCGGATCAGCCGACTTGCCTCGGGGTTCGGAGTGTCGAGCGCTAGCTGCTCCAGTGTGAGCGCGTAGTTCTTGCGCGTTGCGGGTAGCCCGAAATGGCCGCCGCTGCCGCCGCGCAGGCGGTAGTCGTGGAACATGGACGACGAGTGACAACCGAGCATCATGCAGCCGCGTCGGACGAGCATCGGCTGCACCCGGTCGGTGAAGAACTCGAAGCCGGGGCTCGTATCCATGTTGGTCGGGCCCTTCTTTTCGGTCGCCCAGTCCAACACCGCCTTGTAGTTGGCGTCGCTCGTCCCCGAAAAAACCGTGCCGCCTTCGTGGTAGGTGCCGCCAGCCGACACCGCCAGCGGGCGGCGCACGATTTCGCTCAGCGGCGGGTCGGTCGAGACGTAGTCCTGAGCCGCAAAGTAATTCCAGCGCACCTCCGCGGCCGTCGTCCCGCAGGTTAGGTGCAGCGAGTTCGACGCCGAGCCGTGGCAGTTGGAGGCCGCGCAGTTCTCGCCCAGCACCGGGCTAACGCGGCTCTTGAAGGTCGCAAAATCCGGCGCGGTCGGCTCGGCGCTGGAGTCGAACGCCGGGTCGACACCGACCACGTCCGAGCAGGCCGATTTGTCGTAGTGCTTATCCGCCTGGCGCGCGTTGTTCTCGGCCGCGCCGTTCTCCATCCAAGTCTGTAGTTGGGTGAACGAAGTGGACGTGATGTCGATCAGCGAACCGCCGACGTGGGCGATGTTCGAGTTGATGATCAACGGCTCGCTGCTCTTCCAATTCGTGAGCCCGAGCTTGAACGTCGGCGCCACCTTAACCAACAGGCCGGGCATGCCGTACGGCCCGTAGTTCACCAACAGGTCGCGACGGAGAATGACGTCGTCGTACGACTGGAGGCTCAGGTTACCAAGCGCGTTGCCCTTGCCGTCGGCGCGCACGTGGCATCCGGCCTTGGCCGGCCCTTCCGCGCACGTATGCTCCAAAATCGGACCGATGCGGCGTTCGAAGAAGTTGGTCTGCGCCGTGCGCTCCTTGCGCTGGCAACTGGGCAGGAGCAGCAGCAAGAGCGCGCACGACGAAACCGACAAACGCCAGGAGAGCGGGGGCATATCCTGAAGCAATCCTACTACCAGGCCTGCTGGCCTTGGGTCTCATTTCAACTGCTGAACACGCCCGCCGATCCCGGCTTCTGGCTTCGCTTTCGCTGCGCTCCGATGCTCACGTAGCAGGCTACGCTCCGCTTTGGTGCTCGCGAAAGCCTCGCCAGAAACCAGACTTGGCAAGCGGGCAGCTGAGAAATCCGACCTGGTCACGACCACGCTCACGCGCGTGGCGAGTCGCGGTTCAGAGCCGAAGCAGGCGGGCCGAGACGTTGGCAGCGCTCCGCACCGAGGGATCGGTGTCGCTCTGCCCAGCCGTAATGGCGTCGCGCGCCTCGGGGTCACCGATCTGGCCCAAGGCCCAAATGGCGGCCGCCCGTACTGCGGCGTCCGACTCTTGATCGGTGGAGCTCAGCGCAATCAGCCCAGCCACGGCGTCGGCTGCCTTCATGACGCCCAAAGTCTCGGCGGCACGCCGACGTACCAACGCCGACGAATCGCTGATCAGCGCCACGACGGCTTCCACGTCGGTGAAGGAGTTGATACGCGTGGCGGCGTGCAGCGAAGCCAGGCGTACACCCACATCACCGTCGGCGAAGGCCGCTGCCAGCTCGCCGTTCGAGCCGGACGAGTTGAGGCGCTCGAGACCGGCGACGGCAGCCGTGCGAACTGCAGCCGACGTGTCGCCGAGCACAGCCTTGGACAGAGCCGGCACGCCGTCACCCGACAGGAACTCACCGAGCGCGTTGGCCGCGTAAACGCGGTGCGATTCGGTCTCGTCCGCGTTGGCGAGCGTGTTCAGCGTTTGCTCGTACACCTGACCGGGGCCAAACACACCGAAGATACGGCGACGCAGCCACCACGCGCTGATCTCGCGCGTCTTCGGATTGTTGTTGTAGAGCAGCTTCGAGACGACCGGGATGCAGCCCAGGCACTCGAGCTTTTCACCGTGCTCCAGCACCTTCCAGATGCGGGTCGGCGCGATGTTCGGCGCGCCCAGCGCGCTGACTTCAGCCCGCGTGCTGACGGTTTCAAGCGACTCGGGCGAGATTTGCTTGTAAACCTCAGCGCGACCGCTGTGGATGTTCGGCTCGTCCGCGCTGGCGCCTGAGGCCATCAGCAGCGTGCCGAGAACGACGGAAGACTTGACGAGGGTGGTAATCTTGAAGGTCATGGTCTTGTCCTCTCAGCTCCTCAGTACTGCTTCCCGGCGACCGGGTCGTTGTTGAAGGGCTTGAAGCCGGTGTTTTGACGGGCGAAGTACTGGCCGCCCATGTCGAAGGCTCGGATCAGCATCCGCACCTCGTCACGAGTCAGCCCAGCCACCGCCGCGTGATCCGAGCGGGTGCCGCCGGCGATTGCGCCGTTAGCGAACGCCTCACCCAGCGGCCAAGCGTAGGTCTTGGTATCGAGCGAGGAGGTGACGTTCAGCTTCTCGATCAGCGCGCTGTGACGCGCGTCGCTCGGTACGCCCCACTTCGGCGGGATGGTTCCCGTGACTTCCGTGCCCGCCTTGCCCATCTCCATCTCCAGCGCAGCCGGATAGAAGATCGAGACGTAGGAAGCCGGCCAAGCGTGCGTCTGACGATCGTATTTGACGGTGATTGAACGATCGGTCAGGTCGAGGCGCGGGATCATGTAACTGGCCGCGGTGCCGGTCGCCGCGTTCATCGTGGCGACCGTGTAGAACTCCTGCGGGCCATCGCCGTTCTTCGTCTCATTGTGGCACGAGACGCACTTGGCGTTGAGCAGCGTCTGGATCTGATTCGGATTGGTGGCGTCGTTGGCAGCCGCCCACGGGTATTCGGTGCGCTCAAGCACCGGGATCATGAAATCCTCCGGGCCGCGACCGCGCGCATTGGTGATCGCCTGGCCACCCGGCAAGCTCGGCTGGGTGCGGTCCTCGTGGCAACCGCCACAGACGCGATCTTCACCCGGCATGCCTTGAATCCAGGTCGTCTCGTTGCGGATCGCCAGATCGAACTCGTCGACCGCCTGCAAGTGCATCGGAATGTAGGGTGGCACGTTGGCGAGCCATGAACCGTCGGCTTCGACCTTGGCCTCGCCGATCAGCGAAGCGCCTTCCGACATCGTCAGGCCGAACATCGTCGCGCCAGTGGCGGCTTCGCTCGAGAAACCTTCGATGATGCGCACCTTGACGGCGCCTTTGAGCGCGTCGTCGAGCGTCGTGCCGTCGATGAACTGCGCGCCGCCGACGGTGTTGCCGTGGCGGGTGTAGAGCGACGACTGCTTCACGTCGATCGACCCGAACAGCGCCGGAACGCTGGCGTCGGTCACGTCTTGGCGCGAAGTGATGATCGTCGGCGTGGCGCGCGCGACGACCGGCTTGGCGTACAGCTCCCACGAGCCCTCGTAGTTGACGACGAGATCGTTGGCGCGCGTCTCGGGATCGTAGATGTAGATGCCGTAGTCGGGCGGCGTGAGCGACAGCTCGTTGAGCTCATTCACGTCGCCGGCGGCCCACGTAACGAGCAGGCGGCCGTCAGGCATCACGGACGGCGAACGGTAACGACCGACCGGCGAAGCGTCGTCGCCCGTCGGGACGTGCGGCGTCAGCATGGTGTAGGCCTCGGCCGAGGTCTTTTCCATGTCGAGCTTGCTCGGGTCTACGGCCCAACGCGCGTCGAGCTTGACGAGCGAGCCGGCTTGAATCGTGTTCTCGCGATTGGTGACCACACCGTAAAACACGTACGGAGTCTTGCTCTCGGTGAACTGCACCAGCGAGTTGCCGGGTTTACCGAACTGGCCGTTGAGCCCGATCATCTGCGTGCAGTCGGGGTTCATCGCCATCAACTTTACGTCGTTGACGTTCTCGAGATGCTCCCAGCGCGAGAAACCCACGCGGCCGTCGTTCATCGAAAACAGCGTGACGACGTGCGACAGGTTCTGCGAGCATAGTTTGCGATCGGCATCGCCACCGCTGAGCGTTACGCTGGCCAACTGCGTCACGACGCGCGAGTGGTTGTACTCGTCAGCGCGCGTGCCCATGTCGGTGTACGCCTGATTGGTCGTAAACACGATGCGATCACCCGCGGCCCAGACCGCTTGCTGATCGTCGAAGGGCTGAAACGTGAGCTGCGTGATCGCGTACTTCCCGTCGGAGCCACGCGACAGACCGGACCAGTAGACGTGGTAGTAATCCGAGCCGTCCTTCTTCATCGTGAACAGGACCTTGGTCGCGTCGAACGACAGGTCCACGCTCGAGACGTCAGCCGTCGGGTAGTCTTCCAGGATGTTCTCGGCCTTGCCCGTGCGCGTATCGAAGACTTCCAGGCGCCCACCCGGAACGAAGCGGCCGTAATCCATGACCTGGCCCATGCCGCCGGCCACATCGATCGACGCCACCTTGCCGCCTTCGACGACGGTGTGCTGGCGGACCGCGTAGACGATCGTGCTGACGCCCGCCGGTTGCTGCCCGGGGCTCCCGTTGTGACCCGGATCAGGCAGGGTCGAGGAGCTGCCGGAGCAACCGGAGAGCACCCCAAGCGCGCCAATGAGGGCGCTGGTTCCGAGTGAAAGGTGGGGAGTAAATCGGGCCATGGGTTTCTCCTGGAGAGACGGCAGCGGGCTGACTGCTGGGGAATGAGAGAGCACGATCCGCGCCAAGCAATAAACTCAATGATTTCAGTGTATTGTACGTGACTCTTCGAGGCTTACGGCCCCCAAGTGGGGGCTTCGTCGGGTCCGGGGCCCCCAAAGCACCCTACCCGTGGCGCCCGGCTTGGACCCAAAACGGGGTGAGCTCACGATTGTGCATCGCCAAGCCACCCATTGTGAGGCAAACCCGGGCGGCATGCTCAAGTTCGATGAACGCGGGCTGATTCCCGCGATTGCGCAGGACCACCTCACCGGACAGGTGCGGATGATGGCCTACATGAACCAAGCCGCGCTCGACCTCACGCTGTCGAGCGGAAAGGCCACGTTTTTCAGCCGTTCGCGCGGCGCACTGTGGACGAAGGGCGAGACGTCGGGTCACGTGCTGCAGGTCTTGTCTGTGGTCGCCGACTGCGACGGCGACACCTTGCTGCTGAGTGTGCTGCCGGTCGGACCGTCGTGTCACACCGGTCGTCCCGCCTGCTTTTTCAGGCGCGTGACCAGTGGCGGCGAGCTTTTGGATCAGCCCGCCGAGAGCGCCCCTTTCTTGAGTGAGCTCGGTGAGCTTTTGGAGTCCCGCAAGGCTTCGACCAGCGAGAAGAGCTATACGAAGTCACTGCTCGCGGGCGGGCCGGACAAGATCGGCAGCAAGATTCGCGAAGAGGCCGAAGAGCTAGCCCTTGCCATCAAAAACGAGACCGACGAGCGCGTGCTCTCCGAAGCGTCGGATCTGCTGTACCACGCCATGGTTGGCCTCACGCAGCGCGGTCTGACTCTGCGCCAGGTTATCGAAGTGCTCGCCAAGCGCACCCACCAAAGTGGTCATGCCGAGAAGGCCAGCCGCTAGCTAAGGGTCCGCGAATGGCTCAGTCAGTCGCTGATCGCGGCCGAGGCGCCCGGATGGCGAGGCGCAAACGTGCGCGTACCGGGGCCCGGGCCCGAGCCCTCAATTGCCCGCGGCTTCTCCAAGGTTTCCCTTGGGTAGGCCGAGGTTCGTGGCGCGGGCCCGTGGCCCGCGCGCGCCGCGCCCAGCTGGGCGCGCAGACAAGGCCTACACACCAAGGAACGCTGAAAGACGAGCCTCTCGGAGCGTCGGGCACGGGAACGGGCACGCGAGAGCAAACGAATTGTGGGACACGATGCCAGGCTGATACGTCCACGGCCTGAAAAAACCTAGTCCGCTTCCGGCCTTTCAAGGCTAATTTCAAGGACCTGGATGGCCATCAAGGTACTCGTCTTCGAGAGTGATCCGACGTTTGCAGAGACGCTCCGCACGGGGCTGCTCAAGTACGGTTGCGAGGTTTCGGTCGTCGACGACGCAAACAACGGGCTGCAGGCCGCCGCCCGCGACAAGCCCGACCTAATCCTGCTGGCGATCGAGTTGCCGCGGATGAACGGCTTCTCCGTCTGCAACAAGCTGAAGCGCGATCCGGCGCTCAAGGACGTGCCGCTCATCATCATGAGCTCCGAGTCCACCGAGGAGACGTTCGAGCAGCACCGCCGGCTGCGCACGCGCGCCGAAGACTACGTCCACAAGCCCATTTCTTTCGAGGACTTGATTGGGCGCGCTCAGGCGTACGTCTCGCTCGCCCCCGCGGTCGACACGGCCCACGACCTACCGCCAGCGAGCGAAGAAGCGATCGTCCTCGAAGACGACATCGAGATTGAAGACGCCGAGGTGGTCGAGACGACCGAGGCCGAGGTATCGGGCGGCGCTGGCGACGCGCAAGTGGGCACGTCGCGCGACAGCATGGTCGACGCTGACGTGGAGGACTTTGCCGAGCAAGCGTTCGGCGCAATGATCGACGAGCCCGCGATCGCCCCGCCTTCGATCCAGCCAGCCGCGGCCGAGAGTTCCGCACCGGCGCCGAGCGCGCCAGCGCCAGCGCCAGCCATCGACAGCGGCGAAGTGTCGATGGACGACGCCGAAATTTCGATGGATGACGCCGAAATTTCGATGGATGACGCCGAGATCGCCGGCTCGGAGTCGCCCGCTACCGCGAGCGTACCGGCGGAGGCGAGCGCGCCCGCGGCCGACTCGGTGGACGAGACGCTGGACGAGACGCTCGACATCGGGGATGCCGACGAGATCGAGTTCGATGAAGTCGAGATCGCCGAGCCGAATATCGCGCCGCTGCCGGCAGAACCGGCTGCTGCGCTCCCCCTGCCGCCGTCGGTAGCTCAGCCCACACCGGCCAGGTTGCAGTCGATGCGCCCCTCGTCATTGCCGCCGCGCGCGGCCGAGGTCGGCGACGTTGGCAAGTACCGAGAAGAGCTGGAAAAATCGCGTGCCCGCGTCAAGGAGCTCGAAGACGAGGTCCGCCGCTCCAAGGAGCGCGTCGACGGGCTGGAGGAAGTCTCCAAGCGCGGCGCGGGCAAAGACGTCGAGGTCCAGCGCCTGCAGCGCGAGCTGACCGAGGTCCAAGCTAAGCTAGCATCGAGCGGCAAGAGCGCCGGCTCGGCGCGCGAATTTCTCGATTTGCGCGAGCAGCTGAACAAGAAGGACAAGGAGATCCTCGACTTCAAGGATCAGCTCTCGCACAAGGACAAGGAGCTGTTCGGCCTGCGCGACACCGGCCTCGCCCTCGAGCGCGAAAAGGCCGATCAATCCGACCGCATCGGCGAGCTCGAGAAGCAGGTCAGCGACCAGGCCAAGACCACCGAGGCCGCCAAGAGCGACAAGGACCAGGCAGTCAAACGCGCCGACGACTTCAAGCGCAAAGCCGAGAAAACCAAGGTTGATCTCGACGCGCGCGTTGCAGAGCTGGCCGGGCTAGCGACGGCGCACCAGGCGGCGCTGGACGACAAAGACGAGCGCTTCGCGGGCTTGGTCGCCGAACATCAACAGGCGGCGCAAGAGGCCGAGCGCGGCAAGCAGCAGGCGCTAGCGGCTGCCGCGGCTGCCGCACTCGAAGCAACCGAAGCGGCGCGACAAGAAGCCCGCGACGCGGCCCAAGCCGACCACCGGCAGGCACTGGGCCGGCTCACTGAGCAGCACGGCAACGCCAAGGCGGAAGCCGTCGCGGCGCGCGAAGCCGAGCTGAAGCGTGAGCACGACTCCAGGCTGGCGTCCTTGCATCGCGCCAACGAGGACGCGCTCGGCAAGCTGCGGGCCGAGCATGAGCAAGCACTGGCCGAGCACGCTAGTAGCGCCGAGCAGGCGCTGGCCGCTCGCGAAGCCGAGATCATCGCCGAGCACGAGGCGGAGCAAGCCAAGGAAGCCGATGATCACTCGGCCGCCCTGCTGGCCCTAGTCGACCAAAAGCAAGCCTCCGAAGCGGCACGCGACGCGCGCATCGCCGCGCTCGAAGCTGACGGCGCAGCCCGCGTCGCGGCGCTGGAAGCTGACGGCGCAGCCCGCGTCGCGGCGCTGGAAGCCGACGTCGCGGCGCGCAGCGGCGAGCGTGACGAAGCGCAGAGGGTCGTCGAACAGCTAAACGAGCGCAACGCTCTGCTATCGAGTGAGCTGCAACAACGAACCAACGAGCGCGACTCCCACGCGCTGACCTTAGAGCAGCGGGACGCGCGCATCGCCCAGCTGGAAGCCGACTTGTCCGAGCGCACGTCGCAGCGTGACCAAGAGAAGAGCACTGTCGAAGCACGCGAGACCAAGATCGTGCAATTGGAGGCGGCGCTGGCGGCTGCCAACAGCGACACCAACGACGCCCGCGCAGAGCTCGGCAACACCGGCGCCAAGCTCCAGCGCGCCAGCAGCAAATGGAGCGAAGATCGCAGCTCGCTTGAACGCGCCAAAGACGCCCTGGCCGCTGCCCTGGCGCAAATCGAGGAAGCCGAAGGCCGCCCGTTCGAGTAGACGGCTGGGTGGCGAGCGCGTGACGACGTCCGCGCCCGGTGTCTGATAAGAGTCTCGACGTGAGCTCGGAGAAGCGTCGCCGCAACTTGGTCTGGGGCACCACCTGGCTCGCCTACGCCAGCTACTATTTCGGTCGCAAGACCTTCAGCTCCGCCAAGCACGCGCTGGAAGCCGCGAAGGTCTTGGATCTGAAGCAGCTCGGCTACATCGACTCGGGCTACCTGGCGGCGTACTCGCTCGGACAATTCATGAACGGAGCGCTCGGCGATCGCGTCGGCGCGCGACGCTTGGTCGGCTTTGGACTGATCGCGTCGGCAGCCTTGTGCGCGGCGTTCGCGTCTTCGAGCACAGCGCTCGCGCTGACCGTGATCTTCACACTGAACGGCGTGGCCCAAGCAACCGGCTGGCCTGGCGTCACGCGCGCGATGACCGAATGGACGACGCCAGCGAATCGCGGCACCGTGATGGGATTTTGGTCGACCTGCTACCAAGCCGGGCCACTCGTGGCAGGGCCACTGGCGAGCCTGCTCGTCCACGCCTACGGCTGGCGCACCGGCTTTCGTATCCCGGCCGCAATCATGGTGTTGGTCGGCGTGCTCGTGCTGCTGCTGGTGAGGCCTGGGCCCGCTCCAGTAGGCGCGGGCGTGCCGGTCGCCGAAGAAGTCGCCGAGCGCCGGCGGGCGCAGCGCGCGGTCTTGGGCAACCGCGTGCTGTGGAGCTACGGGGCTTGTTATTTTTTCATCAAGTTCATCCGCTACGCGCTACAGCTGTGGCTGCCGTATTACCTGCACAAACAGCTCGGCTACGCCGACGACAAAGCCGGCTCGATCGCCGCGACTTTCGAAGCGGGCGGCCTGGTCGGCGTGATCACGATCGGTGTGCTGTCCGACAAGCGCAGCCTGGGACGTTTGCCGCTGTCGGCAGCATCGCTCGTCGGTCTGGCGCTTGCCCTATTCGCGTGCGTCCAGCTCGTTGGCC
>JBBRMI010000235.1:0-11537 GCA_038230915.1 Polyangiales bacterium
CTCAAGAATCTCTTGAGCCGGCTCATCCGCTAGGCCCGCTCGGGCCAAAGAAAAGCCTCGCATTCTGCTCGGCGGCGCGATACCGCGCGAGGATTGGCTTCGATCCAAGGGTGGTCGCTCGAAAGCACTGGGGCGTCGAGACATCGCGATCCTGCGCCGCATTACTTACACACTGCTTTCGCTCTTCCGCAGCGTCACCCAGCGCTCCGACGAGCGCCGCGCCACGCAGTGCAAGACGTTGATGAGCGACTGCTTGTTCGCGCTCATCACGACCACCACCACAGAGCTTTCGCGGCCACCAAGTCCTGTCTGCTAAGGAGACGACCGAAACCCAGGGCCGAAGCCCGCAACCGATACCGAAATACCCGGCTCCGCGTCGAGTCCGAGAAAGGCCCTGCGCGAGCCCGGCCCCACCTCTGGCCCGCTGCCGGACCCCTTCCTGGGGCCGCCCTCGCGCAGGGCCCCGACAACGGATCAGGACTGGCGAGCTAGCACAATGACCTAGCCCTGCCGGGCGGGAAAGACTACCGTCGGCGCCCCCACGCATGGCACGCCCCAGCTCCGACGTCAGCGTTCTCGGTCCCTCCACCAGGGTGACCGGCCGGGTTTCCGGAGACGGCGCGCTGCGCGTCGAAGGTTCCGTCCACGGCGACATCCAAGTCAGCGGGGACACCGAAATCGCCGCCGGCGCCAGCGTCGAAGGCAACGTTTCGGCCGCGTCGCTGGACATCGGCGGCACGCTCTTAGGTGACGTCGCATCGCGCGGCCCAGTGGCAATCCGCAGCGGCGCCGTCGTCCGCGGCGATCTACGCGGCAGTGAAATCTCGATCGAGCCGGGCTCACGCGTTTCGGTGCGCGTGGCGGCCGAGTTCGACCTGGATCTTGGTCCGGCGGCCGTGAGCCCCGCAGCCAAGCGCCGCTGAGACCTCAGAAGTAGAGAACGAACAAGATCATGGCAGGCACGGTCATCGGAGAAGGGCTCAGCATCGAGGGCGACATCACCAGCGACGAAGAGGTCGTCGTGCAAGGCAACTTGCGCGGCAAGCTCACGTCGTCAGACGCCGTTTCGATCGGCTCGGGCAGCGTGGTGCAGGCGGACATCGCCGGGCAGAGCGTGAGTATCGCCGGGCAGGTCACCGGCGACATCACCGCGCCCGAGCGCGTCGATATCCAAGCTGGCGGTCGCCTGGTCGGTGACGTCAAAGCCGCGCGCTTCACCATCGCCGACGGCGCCTCGTTCAAAGGCGCCGTGGACATGGAGGTTTGAGCATGAGCCAGAGCTCGGTGATCGGCGCCGGCACGGTAGTGCACGGCAATCTGGAGGGCGAAGGCTCGGTCGACATCTTCGGCCGCGTCGAAGGCGACGTGACGGTCAGCGGCGACGTTAGCGTCGGCGACGGCGGCAGCGTTCGCGGCGACATCACGGCCAGCAAAATCAGCGTCCAAGGCGCCGTCCAGGGTGATCTGCGCGGCACGGAGGCCGTGCTGCTCGAACGCGGCGCCAAGGTCGTCGGCGACCTGAGCGCGCCACGCATCGGCATTGGCACGGGCGCGTTGGTCCGCGGCAGCGTACGCACCGAAGGCGAGCCGGCCGTCACTGCCGCCAACAAGCGTGCGACCGGCGCCGTCGTGAAGCCGCCGGCGTTTGCCGCCAAGCTTGTGGCCAAGGTCGAACCGAAGCCGATGCCGGTGCGCGAGGTCGAGCCGATCGCCGTGGCAGCCGCAGCTCTTGCGCGGCCGAAAGACAAAGAGCCCGAGCGTCGCCCGCCCCCGCCGATCTTGCCGTCGCTCGGTAAGGGCGCCAAAGCCAAGAAGAAGAAGGGCCGTGACTGATGGCCGACGGCGTCAAACGTGCGCGGCTGGTTCAGCTGCTCACCGAGCGTAGCTTCGAGCGCCGCAACGTCATCCTCGCCTCCGGGCGCGAGAGCGATTTCTTCATCGACTGCAAGCAGACGATGCTGACGGCCGAAGGTCATGCGCTGATCGGCGAGCTGATGTTCGACTTGCTCGCCGAATTGCCGCCATGTGAAGCGGTCGGCGGCGTCGAGCTCGGCGGCTGCCCCCTGGCGAGCGCAGTCTCGCTGGTCAGCTTTCAGCGCGGCAAGCCGCTCAACGCGCTGTACGTGCGCAAGGCCAAGAAGGACCACGGAACGACCAAGCTGGTCGAAGGCGACAAGTCACTGAAGCCCGGTCTGAAGGTCGCGCTGCTCGAGGACGTCGTCACCACCGGCGGCTCAAGCCTGAAAGCCGTCGAGTCGCTCCAAGCAGCCGGCGCCCAAGTGGTCGGCATCGTGGCGCTGGTCGATCGCCTCGAGGGCGGCGCCGAAACGATCCGCGCCGCCGGCCTACCTTTGGTCACCCTCGCCACGCGTAACGACTTCATCACCGACTGACGACTCGAGCAGCGAGCAAACAGGAAGGCGGGGAGGCGGGAAGGTTTTGTTTGTTCGAGCGTGCGCCGGCGGCACCATGGCTGCCCTGTCGCGTCGACGTCGCCCGTACTACCTAACAAAAAATCTCTCGTCTTCCCGCCTTCCCGCCTTCCTGTTGTTTCGCTGCTCGTTCTCGCCGCGTGAAAAGCGCGAGACAGGCGCTGGCGCTCCGGCTAGGTTCGGGGGCTGGATGCGGTTTTCAGCTTCGTTCCGTGGCGCGCGCCGACTGGCAGCGCTTTCGTGCGGAGCCGGCTGGCTGCTGCTGAGCGGGTTGGCCCAGGCTGCTGAAGAGCCGCCCAAAGAACGCCAGCTGACTCCGGAGGAGATCGACGCTTGGCTCGACGCTCGCGCGATGCCCAAGTCGCCAGGTGGTCACAGCAGCGACGACGACCTCGAGGCGCCACCACCGCCGCCGCGCAAAAAGGGCTTCGTGCTCGAATCGAGCGTCGGCGTGATGGGACAGATCGGACATCTGAAGAACATCACGCCCAACGCGCCCTGGTTCGGCCTGCGCTTCGGCTACGAGCCGCTGCGCTGGCTGATGGTGTTCGCCGACGCGGATCTGTTCGTGGCCAGCACCTCCTACGCGCATCCGCCGCCGCCGCCGCGCTCGTTCACGTTCTGGAATGTGGGTGCCGGCTTCCGCCTGACCGTCAAGCCAACCGATCGCTTCGGCGTCTACATCCAGGGCAGCTTGGGCGGCGGCCGCGCCACCGAAGACGTACTCCGGCTTTACGGCTACCGACACGCCCATGAGCTGGGGCTGTACCAGGCCGCCGAGCTAGGGCTCGAGTGGTACCAAATCAACCCGCACCTGGCGCTCACGCTGCACGGCGGCGTCCGCAACTACCCCCGCGCCCTGCTGCGCGATCGGGAATCCAAGCCGCCGATGACCTGGCTCGGCGGGGCGGGCCTGCGTTACACGTTCTAAGCGCGGAAAATCCCTACGCCTTTCGGGGCGCCCGGTCGCCCCCGGCTGAGCCAGGCGGCGCCTTCTGGCTTGCGTTAGCCGAAAGAGCAAGTAAGAACAGGGCCTTACGCCTTAAATAGGGGTTCCGAAAAGCCTTGGACAGCGATCTGGCTGAGTCAATTTCAGCGCTACGAGCTTCATTCGAGCGTCGCCGAGTGCCGGCTCAATTCGGCAAGGCGGAGCCCTCTGCGGTCGAAGCGCTGCGCACCAAACTGCGGATCCCGCGGCGCTTGCGCGAGTTCTTGCTGGCGTGCGATCCGGTCGACCTCGAGACCGCGACCCCGGCCGAGCGTGTCCGACTGATCCCAGCGGCCAAGCTGGCCGACGAGCAGTGCGGGTTCGCCTTGCACGAAGACGGTCAGGCGCGCACCCAAGGCCAGACCGGTCCCAACGGCTGGCGCAGCACCTGGGTCATCATCGGCCACAGCACGCTTTTGGGCGATCCGTACTTCCTCGACACCGCGACCGCGGACGCCGAAGGTGATTGCCAGGTTTTCACCGCGATGAACGGCACCGACAACTGGAAGCCGCGACTGTGCGCGTCCAGCTTCGCGATGTTCCTGCGCATTCTGGCGGTCGGCATGGAGGTCGCGAAGGGTTTCCCCGACCGTGGACTGGACGTCGACGACGAGCAGGTGTTCCGTGAGGCACTCGGCCCCAGAATTCGCGAGTACGATCCGGCCGCCCTCAAGGCCGGGCACTGGACATGAGCAATACCTTCCGTTCCGTTGACGCAAAGAGCCCGGACTTTGCCGCCGCCCTGGCGCGCCTCGCCCGCCGTGGCGAGAGTGATCTCGAGCGCGTCGAGCCCGTGGTGAAAGACATCTTGGCCACGGTGCGCAATGGCGGCGATGCAGCCGTGCTCGGCTACGTCGAGAAGCTGGAGCAGCGGCGTCCGGCTCAGCTTTTTCGGCGGGACTTCGACGGCGCCGCCGCGCTCGCGGCGCTTCCGTCGGCAGTCCGCCAAGCGCTCGAGCTTTCGGCGACGCGTGTGCGCCGTTACCACGAAGAGCAGAAGAAACACCTGCTCGGCTTCGCCTACACCGAAGGCGGCATCACGCTCGAAAGCCGCGTGCTCCCCGTGAGCCGCGCCGGCGTGTACGCGCCGGGCGGCAAAGCCAACTACCCGTCCAGCGTGCTGATGACGGCGATCCCGGCGCGCGTGGCCGGAGTCGAAGAGGTGATCCTGGCGTGCCCGCAAGTCAGCGTCGAGGTGCTGGCCGCAGCCCACCTCGCCGGCGTGACAGCGATCTTGGACGCGGGCGGAGCGCAAGCCATCGCTGCGCTGGCGTTCGGCACCGAGAGTGTGCCGCGCGTCGACAAGATCGTCGGGCCCGGTAACCTGTACGTCACCGCCGCCAAACGCCTAGTGTTCGGTGAAGTCGACATCGATAGCCTGGCCGGTCCGAGCGAAATCTTGGTCATCGCCGACGAGACCGCGAACCCGCGCTGGGTCGCCGCCGACTTGATCTCGCAAGCCGAGCACGATGAAGCCGCCTACGCACTCTTGCTGTGCAAGAGCGAGGCGTTCGTCGAGCAGGTGCGCGCTGAGCTCACGCGCCAGCTGTCAGACCTGCCGCGCCGGGCGATCGCGATGAAGTCACTCGAAAGCAACGGCCTGGCGCTGGTCGTTGGCGAGCAGGCCGAGCTGGCACGCTTCGCGACCGTGCTCGCCGCCGAGCACGTCGCGGTGCACACCGCAGCGCCGGCCGAGGTGGCGCGGGGCGTGCTGCGCGCGGGCGCGATCTTCGTCGGCCCGATGACGCCGGAGGCCGCAGGCGACTACGTGGCTGGTCCTTCGCACGTGCTGCCGACGGGCGGCGCCGTGCGTTACGGCTCACCCCTCGGTGTTTACCACTTCCTGTCGCGCACCTCGCTGATCAGCTATGAAGCCTCCGCGCTCAGCGACCAAGCGGCGTCGATCGCGGCTTTCGCGCGCGCCGAGGGTCTCGACGGCCACGCTCGCGCGGTAGAAGTCCGGCTAGAGCGTTAGGGCGCGCCAAGCGCCGCCTACAACCATATTTCAGCTGCCGCGGGGCCAAAAGGTAACGGCTCCCGCGAAAACTTCGGGGTAAGCTGCCCGCTGCACGGTCAGCCCGCAAACGTGGGAACCGCGCACGAGGAGCTCCCGAATGACCCGATGTGTCCGCTGGTCCGTGGCTTTTTCGCTGATGGCGTTGCTGAACGGTTGCGCGACTGAGCGCGCGCCGATCAACCGCGTGCAACCGGAGGCGCTCGAGAAGAGCTTCTTCGTCGGCGCGTCGCTGACCGACGACAAAGACGACCCGCAGTTTTACTACCGGGCGACCGTCGCCGACGTCGACTACGGCGCGTCGCAAAGCGGCCTGTTCACGGCCAGCTACGCCCAGCCCACCAACATCATTCGCTGGGAGATCACCGAAGACAAGCTGATCGGGCGCTTGGCTTACGAGCGTATCCAGGGCGCGACCGGCAACGGCATCGACGAGACCAAGACCGGTCAAATCGCGGCCGCCTTCAAGATCGAGAAGCACTTCGACGTGAAGCGCGACTACAACCCGCAGACCGGCGAAAATCTGAACGTGGTGGTCGAAAACGACACCGACCGGGCCTGGTACGAGCGCGAGTTCATGCGCGTCGACTGGTCGCAAAACCTGATCGCGGACGCCTACGAACTCGACACGCTTTCGCAGCTGAAGATCTTCGCCGATCAGCCGCTGGTGTACGAACCGGTCGCGTATTCGGTCAAAGATCCGAGTGATCCGGACGCGCCAGTTTTCGAGGCTAAATCGGCCTACTTCGACATCACCAACAAGGTATTCGTCTCGCCGCAGATCCTCGACACGCCGTTCGGCAAATTCCCGGCCTGCTTCTTCTCGCCCGACGTGCTCAGCGGCGGCGCGCCGATCGCCAACTGCAATCCGGTCGAGGTGAAGATTCGCCTTTCGTTCCGCAAGGTCGTAGATCGCGACTACCAGCCGGTCGACTGGGACGGCACACGCATGGACATGTTCGGCATGTTCACGACCGCCGAGCGCCGCGGCTACCAGCGCAACTACGGCGTCGTCGACGATAAGTGGTACCGCTTTGCCTCGCGCCACAACATTTGGCAAGCGTCGCACTTCCACAACAAAGACGGCAGCGTGGTCGCTTGCAACACCGAAGCCACCACGCCGCCCGGCGCCGATCCCGACCGTGATACGCCGACCATCACCGGCACCGCTGACGAATGCGACGCCGTCGGCGGCGGCTCGCGCTGCGACAAGTTCACGCACGCCTGCACCCTGCCCTACAGCCAGCGAAAGATCCGCACGACGCCGTTCTACTACGGGCCCGACAGCGACCCGACGTTGTGGGAAAGCGTCGGCCAAGCCGTCAGTCAGTGGGACGTCGCGCTGCGCCACGCGGTCCTAACCTCGCGCTACACCGAATGCTTACGCGTTTCGCAGGCCGGCGCGACGCAAAGCCTCGACGAAATCGCGGCTTGCAAGAAAGATAACCCGACCAGCGAGGACAAGGACGACATCCTCAAGAACGAGCCGCAGCCGGTGTTCGTGTTCTGCCACAACCCGGTGATCAAGGACGACCCGGACGCCTGCGGCGCACGCGGCCTCAAGGCGCGCATCGGCGATCTTCGTTACAACATCACCAACGTCATCCAAAACCCGCAGGTGCCTTCGCCGTGGGGCATCTTGGCCGACGCGATTGATCCGCTGACCGGCGAGGTCGTGGCCGCCAGCGTCAACATCTGGAACGCCGTCACTGACCTGCGCACCCAGCTCGCCGTCGACCAGATGCGCTGGTACCTGGGGGAAATCACCAACGATGACGTGTCGAGCGGGCGTTACCTGAACGACTACTTGTCGGCCGCCAACCGCTCGGGGACGCCGCCGACGCCGCGCTTGGTCGGCTCGCCGCTGATCGACGACGCGCAGATCGCCCGTCGCGTCGCCGGCATTGACCGCACACTGCAAACCGGGCCGACCGAGAAGAAGCTGCCACAGCTGAGTCAGCGCGATCTGATCGACGCGGCCAGCGCCCAAGCCCGCGCTCAATTCGGCAACAACGTGCTCGGCAGCGGCAACGCCGGCGCCAAGGCCCGACTGCTGCAGACGCGCGACACGCCGATCGAGACCGAGCTGACCACCGTGCCGTACCTGCGGTTGGGCGGCGTGGACCCCTCGATACCGCCGTCGAGCGCGACGCTCGATCTAGCGTCCCCGTTGCGCGGCAACGCCGTCGCCTTCAAGGCCGAGCTGGATCGCCTACGCGAGAACCAGATGGGCCAAGACGGGCAATGCATGTTGAGCGCCCCGGAGCCGATCAGCGTCGACGACTGGGCGCAGATCATGAACCAGAAGTTCCCGCTGCCGGCTAAGCCGAGCAGCTCGGACATCCTGAACCGCAACCAGCTGTGGCACGACTATATCCGTCGCCACCTGACGTTCGGCGTCATCTTGCACGAGCTCGGCCACTCGATGGGGTTGCGCCACGTCTTCACCGGCAGCTTCGACGCGCTCAACTTCCACCCGCAGTACTGGCAGCTGCGCACGCAAGACGGCGCCGAGACCGCGTACTGCACCAAGCCGACCGACGACGGTTCGAAGTGCGTCGGACCGCGCTGGCGCGATCCGGTCACCACCGCCGAGCGTCAGGGGCTGATCTGGATGTGGGAGCACACCTCGGTCATGGACTACCCGGGTGATCTCACGCAGGAAGCGGTCGGCATCGGCGCCTACGATCGCGCGGCAATTCGCTTCGGCTACGGCGACGTCACCGACGTGGTCGACGACGACAGCGTGAACTGCCCGCCGAGAGCTGACGGCACGCGCGCCTGCTCGCCGAACGGTCGCACCGTAAGCGAGCTAATCAACAGCAGCTTTGGCGGTATCGGCGGGCCCTGGTACCGCGACAACTCCAACTTCTTCCACTATTCACAGCTCGGGCAGCGCCTGAACTTGGTGCGCGACTGCCACGCCGCCGATACATCGCCTCCGCGCGGCTGGGACGAAGGCAAGGACGGCGCGTACAGCCCGGTTTACGACGGCCGCATCGTCAACGGCACGCAATGCAGCGGCCTGCCCACGGACTACGTCTCGTACTCGGAGCTGCAGCTCGACGCGCCCGGCTTCCAGCAGGCGTTCGGCGCCTTCGGCGGCGAGCCGCGCAAATTCGACTCGCGCGGCCGCGTCCGCCGCCCGTACATGTTCGGCTCCGACGAATACGCCGACATCGGCAACCTCGCAGTGTTGCGCGACGACAACGGCGCCGACGCGTTCGAGATCGCCAACTTCATGATCAACAGCTACGAGGACTCACACCTGTGGGACAGCTACCGGCGTAACCGCTCGTCGTTCAGCTTGAAGAACGCGTTCATGCGCGGCTACACCCGCTACAACGCCAAGCTGAAAGAGATCAGCAAAGGCTTTGGCTTGTTCACCGAGCTGTTCAGCGCGACCAACAATCTCGATCTGTACACGACCGGTGCGGACGCGGACGGCCTGTTACTTGCCAACGCGATCGGCACGTCGATGGTATTCGACCATTTCACGCGCATATTGACGCGACCCGACTCCGGCGCGCACTTTTTGGACAGCAACTACGACCCGCGCAACGTCGCCACGCCGCGCGGTTTCCAGGTGTTTCGCTCGACCGATCAGCAGCTGGCCGTCAACGATCCGTCACGCCAGAATCCGCCACCGCAGATGCTCGTGCCCGACGGCTCGCAAGGCATCGGGACCGATCTTTTGTTCGGTGGCCGCCCGCTGTTCAACCAGCTCGATCGCACGAAGGGCTACTACGCGGTGCAGTACGACGCGTGGGTCGGCTCCTACTACGACAAGACGATCGTCGCCGACCTGCTGACCGACGCCGAGGATCGCTTCATCAGTACCAGCCGCGACGATTTTGCCGACGGCCGCTACCGCAACATCAGCTTCGCCACCATCTACCCCGACGGCGTGCGACGCCTGATGGCGGCCGCGCTGACCGAAGACCAGACGTCACTCGGCTGGCGCGTGGCATCCACCGGCGGCCGCGCGCTGTTGCAAGGCGACCAGACCCCAGACGCCGGCATGGGCTACCGCTCATTCTGGCCCAAGGACGGGCCGGAAGTGTGCTGGCGTCGCTCGGGCGCGGTCATTTGCAAGGAGTCGCCGACCGAGACGGTGATCGACGGCAGCGCGCCAAAAGAGTCGTTGCCGATCGATCCCGAGATTGGCTTCGAGGTGCAAAAGTTCCTGGTCTACTCCGCGCTCGTCAATTTGCCCGAGACCTACAAAGAGGACTGGATCGACATGATGCGGATCTTCCGGCTCGGTACCAACTCCGCGCCGCTCTTCCCGGCTGCCGAGCAAGCGACCTGGGTCGATCCACTCAGCGGTCAAAGCTACGTTGCGCATCGCTACGGAACGGAGACGCTCGATGGCCTCGACGTCGATCGCGGTATCGGCGCACGCATGCTCGATTGGATGAACACGCTCAGCCAAGAAGCGTATGTCAGCACGGGAACAGATCCCGTGACGGGCGCGCTGGTTTATGACAAAACCCCGAACGGACAGCCGGTGGTCAAGTCACAGCGCTACGTGAATCGTGTGAAAAACTACCAGGGTCTTTTGGATTTCATGCAAGAGGTGTCGGGGGCTTTCGGGTTCTACGGACCGAATTGGCGAGGAGTTTTCTAAGTGTTTTATCGGTCTTCGACTTACGGATCTTGGGCAGTGCGAGCGGGCGTGGTCCTGCTCGCCACGTGCGTGGCGGGCGGCGTCGTCGGTTGCAGCAAGAAGAAGCAAGAGGACGCCAAGCTGCAGGCGGAGAAAGCCGAAGCCGCGCGGAAGAAGAAGCCCGAAGGCGATCGCTACGCGGACGGGCAGCGCTTGGCAGCGGCGCTGAAGGACTGGACGAAGCGCTGGTCCGATACGCTCGATCTGCCCGCGTGCGACCCGCTGTTGAAGGCGCCGGCCGAGCTCGAGCTGTGCAAGACCGCCCAAACGGCGCTGAGCACGATGAAAGCTGCCGCCACCAAGCCCGAAGTCGAGGCCGCGCTAATTCACGCCGCGGCGGAGCTGGCCTTTGCTAGCGAGGCCGCTTCCGAAGTCTTGCGCACGGCATCGATGGAGAAGATGCAGAACGAGCACAAGGCCGCCACAGCCCCTTCGGGTAGCGCTGCGCCGGCCGTCAAACCGCCGATGCCGGCGTTCAGCACTCTGCCGCGAGCGCGTCCGCTCGGCTCGAACAAGAGCGCGCTGGCCGACAAACTGATCGACAAGATGAAGCCGCTCGAAGCGACGCCGCTGGATCCGGCGATGCAAGTCATGCAAGCGTACTCGCGCGTCAATCGCGCGTCGTTGCGCTACCTGAGCCAGTTCTTGCAGTTTGGGCCGCTACCGACCCGCAACGCCGCCTTCACCGAGCTCGAGGCGCTGAGTCACCGCAAGGAGACCTGGCCGGCGCTCGGCCGCACGCTGCGTGAGGCCGCGATGGCCGAGAACGACGACCCACTGCAGGGCAAGCTGAAGACCTTGGCACCCAAGCTGTCGCGGCGCGGGCCTGGCGGCATGATCCCAGGCATGCCCGGAATGCCTCCCGGTCACCCGCCGATGCCCGAGCAGGGCGCCCCGTAGCCCTGCGAAAGAATAAGACGCGAGCGCGAATGCGCGAGCTGGAACGCGTAAGGCGTGTCCCTAAATTGCTGATCCCCGTGAACGTGAACGTTACGAGAACGTGAACGTGAACGTGAACGTGCCCGACGGTCCGTAAGGAGACGTCGGCGCTTTTATTGGTAGGCCGGGGTTCCTGGCGCGGGCCAGGCCCGCGCGCGCCGCGTGCAGCTGCTGCATCCACCCTATCGGCACGACCGCTCACCCCGTTGCGCTTTTCGGGCACGTTCACGTTCACGTCTGAGGACTCATCACATCTTTGGCTGCCGCGCCGCAGCCCCCCTCGCAGAAGCTACCTTGCCACAAACAGGCAGAATCACACGAGCGAGATTTTTTCACAGGGAGTTCGAGAGATCAGGAGTTTTTGGGGGGGGCCGCTGCGCCTGCGGCGCACATCGCCGCGGCATGGCGGCGCGGCAGCAAGCGCTCTTGAGAAGATTTTCAGCTCAAAGGCGACAGCGCGAACCCCAAGATCACGCTCTGCTCGACCTCCCGATC
>JBBRMI010000236.1:0-11476 GCA_038230915.1 Polyangiales bacterium
TCGGGCGAGCTGTACTCGGCGAGCAGCTCGTCGAGCAATTCTTTGCGTATCGGCTTCTTCATCGGACTTCTTTCCTTTCTCAGGAAAGACCGTCCGGCGCGACCCCTTCCGCCCACTTACACGAAAATTCTGACACGCTCTCGGCCTATGGTGCACCGGACCCGACGCCGAAGGTGCCGTGCAACCCAGCGATCACTGCCTCGAGGTTGTATCTTTTCCTCCCCGCCCACCCGTCGGCCACTAGCAAATCCGCATGCTTTAGAAAGCCCGCCAGAGTGCTGGCGACAACCTTCTCGGAGTGACCTCGCAGCTTGGCAAGCCAGCGAACGTAAGCCTCGGGGCCTGGAATCGTCACTTCGTCCTTGGTGCCGACGAAGGGGTCCGCCATCACGCGATGCACGAACGAGGACTCAATATTCCACCATCCTCTCGTCCCGTCGGGCAGAGCCAAAGCGGCAAACTGCGCCGGGCAGAGCAGGACGCCTCGGCGGCCAACTATCGCTGAACGAACCTTGACCAGCTCGTAACGGAGTCCTTCGTCGCTCACATCCTCAACGTTCGAGGACTTCGAGAACGTGTAGTGTCGCCCCCGGGTCTGCGCAGACTCCCCAAGGAAGGATCTGCTTGGGAAGTGAGCGAGCAAAAACTCGGGCAGCCATCCGCGGTCGACGTTGTTCGAGTCCACATCTATGAGCGTCACATCACCGTTTCCCAGCTCCGTGCGTAGAGTCGCCGGTGGAGCCCGATGCGACGACTCAGCAAAGTGAAGCGCGATCGTCGAAGCATCGGCAAGCTGCCCTAGCGTCAGAATCTTGGTTTCGCGATCGAGAAAAATCTCGCGCCACTCGCTCCCCGCGATCTCGGGGTGACCAAACAAATGGGCATAGAGAGAGAGGAATGGTCGGTCCTCTTGATCGCCAGCGCCTGTGCGCAGCTCAGCAAGCCAGCCGCCCAAGAGCGCCGTCAGGCCTTCATCGATCTTCTGGCGAGCAAAAGCATTCCCTTTCCTCGTGAACTTGCTTCGCGAGAGTTCAAGAAGGTCGCGAGCGTTGCCCGCGTGCAGGTTGCACTCAAGTGCCAGCAACGGCCAGAGGAGCCCATTGTCAACATCGGCGCCGCGAAACGACGTATCGACCCGGCACATGCCCAAGTTCACCCCACGCAGACGAAGTTCCACACCAGCCGCCGGCTCGAAGGTGAAGCGGGCTACGCGTGGCTCGGGCAGTGCCCCCATATGCGTTGACCCGCCGTTCATTTGAATGGTGCATAGCGACGAGCGAGCAAGATCAGCGACGGTGTCCCGCATCTTGGCAGCGTGGTAGGGCAGGTCGCCATCGTTGACCAAGTCGTACTCGCGCAGCACGTGCTCTGCCTGGCGCCCCGCAGAAGATCCCCAAGTGACCGTCTGTGGCACCAGCGGGAAGTCGAACTCCGCCTCAAGACAGGTGCCTGGCGGGGGTGGATAGGGGACCCGAGCCCATCTCTTCACCAAGACTGCCGGGCGATCACCCTCTGGACGAGCGCGAATCGTCACCTCGACCCCCTCCGGATCGGTGGGATGGCGAGATGTCAGCGTCACTTTCTGGCAGTACTCGAACAGGCTATGAAAACCGATTCCGAATGTGCCCGATGGCCGCGCCCATTCTGGGAGCCAGGCGGCAAGCTCACGCCGCCCGTGGTTCCGGCTTGAGGAGCCAAGTCTCAACAAATAGGCCACGTCCTCCAAACGCAGACCTATTCCTTGGTCGCGAATTTGTACGACCCAGCGCACGGTGTCGCCGGTACTCGGCTGCGTTGGAGCCTTCTCGATGCTAACGGCAATTGGCAACCGACCGAGCTCGCTTTTGAACGCCGCCAGCGATTCTGGAGCTACTTGTCCGGCGCACTGCGAGTCAAACGCCAAGCGAAGCAGACTTGCGTCGATCGCGTTCTGAATGACCTCACGAACTGCGTCTTCCGGACCACGATACAAATTGGCGCCGCGCACCAGTTCCAGCATCTTCTCACTGTCGACCTCAAAGCACGGCCTGGAACCGGCCGCGAAAACGACCTGACCCTCGAGGCGAGCCTCAACGTCACCGAGGCTGGGGAGTGAACCGAAGGTCGCCGAAGGCGCGATCTGGTCCCAGCTGAGCAGCTGATCTCGGAGTTCAACCTTTAGCCACGAAAACCAGCGTTCGGCCTCCAGATACGCTTCGACGTCGGTGTACACAGCAATGACGGACACCCGCCGTGGACTCACGACCAAGTGACGAACGCCTTCGTGCTTGAGCCGGTGTGCCTCGGAGCTGTCAGGAAGCCGCGGCACCATCGCGTTGATGGACGGGCAGAACCTTCCACTGTCGAGGTCAAGGAGATCTCCAAGACGGAGCATGCACGCCACGAAGCGAGGGTGACAGAGTTCGCCCGCCACACCGCTCTCTTCGTGAGGCAGGCCCATCACGTATGTACGGTCCTCACCGTGAGACCGACAGATCTCGCCGAGAATGTGCCAGAACCGCGCCGGCAGTAGGTGCGTGCGTGGAGTCGGGATCGCTAGGTGCTTAAGGGGGTCTAGAGCGAATTCTGCGGCACGCTGAGGGTGCCGAGCCCGCACGAACTCCGAATAAACCAGAAGCAAATCGAAATTTCCGTGCAGAATTTCGGCCGGCGTTTTACGCGGCTGATCGTCGCGAAGCCGTCGGGCCGCGTGCATGAGCTCTGAGGCTTCACCGCTGGCGCAACGTTCGACGTGTTGCGTGAACTCTGGCGACGCTACGTCCTGCAACTTGCGCGCGTAGGATGCGACCATCCCCGCATCATGGAAATAGGCGGATTCCAGCAGTAGCCACAGATCTGTACCGCTCAGCCTAGCTAGGTTGTCCGGACCCAGAAGCGCTGCAATCCGCTCCAGAATGGTGCGCGAATGGCTACCGTCATGCTGGCTGTAGTGCGGGAACAGGTGCCCAACGGTGCCGAGCGCCTGCTCGAGAAGACGCTGGTCGTATTCCCACTGCGCGAGAAGTAGAGCAAGGTCGCTGCTCGCTGCACATCGCCTTCGCAATTCCGAATCGATCGAGATCGGCATCAACGCTTGCCCCTTCCTCTGTCCTCACGCGTAGTCCGTGGACGGGCTAGTTTGCCACGCCGATGGAACTACCAGCCATGCTCTCGAAGCCGAGTCCAGGCCGCCTGGATGTGGCCGTCCTTCATCTTCGATCGCTTCTCGTCACTCCAGGCGTGAACCTTCGCAATCACGTCGGCTAGATCGTCTGCAGCTGCGCTCCGGTGCATGACCCAATGAACGGTGCCGAGCAGCTCCATCCCGAACGGCGTCTCGAAGCCCTCGATCAGCGTCTTGACCTTGTCGAGCCGCGCGGCAGCGTCCGTGTTGGTCGCAAGAAATTGCTCCGCGGCGTCGACGGCCCCTGGCAGCAGGTCCAGCGGCGTTTCGGGACTATTCTTGCCGTCACCTAGTCCCCGCGTGTAGTGGCCCTCCATGTTGCGGAGGGCTTTGCGCAGGTTGTCCGCGTACGGGCCGAAACGACCGGCTTGGTAGTCGAGCTTCAGAGGTTCGCCTGCTTCCTGCAGGAAGTAGGCGAGCTTCTGAACTTCCACCAGCGACAGGCGATAGTCGTATCCGGTTTGCGCGTAGCGTCCCATGAGGGCGAGCACCGCCGCACGGCCGGGCCGCATAGGTGGCGTTTTCCGTCGATCGATGACTTCTGCCGGGGCGGGGGCTCCGGTCGGCTCGAACAAGACGACCCGCACCGCTGGGACTTCTTCGAACGCACGCAGGATGAGTGGCTTCACGTCGGACCAAGAGAGTCCGCCCATGCCGCAACCGAGCGGTGGAATAGCGATTGACTCGATGCCGAGCGCACGCACCTGCTTGACGAGATCGACGAGCCCATCCCGAATGAACTCGATCTTCGAGGGCTGGCGCCACCTGTTCTTGGTCGGGAAGTTGATGATGAATCGTGGCGACGCCAACCGCTTCACCACGTGCATGCGCCCGGGGGCAACCTCGCCCTCCTTGCACGCCTTCTCGTAGGAAGCGAAGGCTTCGGGGAACGCCTTCTTGAATTGAAGGGCCAGCCCTTTGCCCATGACGCCCTCGGCGTTGACCGTGTTCACCAGGGCGTCAGCGTCTGCTGCAAGCAGGTTACCGCGGCCTCGCTCGATGGTCATGGCAGCCATCTCAATAATACCATTCGGGTCTGATTGTCACGCGGGGCGTGGCCTGGCCACCGAGGACCTGACGTACTTTGTCCGCCGTTCCCTGTGTCATTGCCGCGACCTCGAGAATCGAGGTCCAGGGAAAGAATCCCTGCACCAGAAACTCGGCTTGCCGCTCCTCCCGCACCTCTTGCCAATACGTCAGGTTCATCACGTGCCACGGCACCTCGCCGAGGTTTCGCAGATCGTCGTAGTGCAGCGCGTGGCCGAGCTCCGCATGCCGGTCGGTAAACGCCCAAGGCCGCCCAGCAGCGATGGCGGTCCTCACCGTGCTCACGAGATGCACAATCGCCCCTTGGCCGCCGACATAGTCGCCGTGCCCGCGCGAGATTGGAAACAGCATCACCGAGCGCGGACAGAAATTGAACGGCACATAGTCACCCAGCATTCCACCAGCGCGGGTCGTCACCGGCCGAACAAGGCGGCGCTGCTTGATGTGAAGGTGGCCGATATTTGTTGTTGCGAGGCCCAGCGCGATACGCCGTGCGTCGCACCACAATCCCCCCGCGCTGACGATGCCAGGCAAGTTATCGATATGCGTGATGTGAAATACCGGCGGGTCGATCGGCACTTGAATCATGGTAGCGCGCTCGTCCCGAATTCTGAGAGCAGCTCCGCGTGCTTCGAGACGGTGTTCGTCGCCGCCTCTTGCTGGTCCGAGGGATGCTTCCCATCATCGTCGCTCGGCCCGGCAGTGGCCGCTGGGCAGTCGGGCTTCGAATAACGGAACCCGGCGCGATGGGCCGGACTCTCCCTCACACCCTTGCCGAATTCGTCACGACTCATGTCCCGCTCCCCCTACGAGGCCAAGCTTACGAACGAAGGCCACCGCCTCTGGTAGGTCCGAGGTCAAGTTCAATTGAAGCGCTCCATCCAGCCATTTCGGCCCCTTGCCGGCTACCTGGGCAGCGAAGCCTTCCAGCTCCCCCACGGGAACAAGGTGAAGGCCGCCCTTGGCAAGACGGGCTAGGAGATCGTTACACGACTTGCGCGCGTCGCCCTTCGGTATCGCCGCAATCCCGGCTCGCTTCACGTGAGCCCAGCCCCCCTCTGATCGCATTGTGGCTCGAAGCGCTTCTACGGTCCGCTGATCGATCTGGGTTCCGGCGACGGCGTCGAGAATTCCGGTGATCTTTGCGCGCAGTTCGTCAACTTTCGCAGCGCGAAGAGTCTGATCGACAGCCGCCTTTACGATCTTGTGATCGCGGGCGACTAGGTCCCAGTCGTGACCTAATGCTTCCCAGATGTTGCGAAGGGGTTGCTCGTCGGAAAGCGCGTCGAGATCCGCAACCACGCTCACAGGTACGGCGACCGCCTTGAGGGCGTTGACAGCAATAGCCAGCCGATGCTTCCCGCCGGTGTGCGCAAAGAGCACGTCCGGCTTGATGTGCCCCTCAGCAAGGCAAACTGCATCCACAACCGCGCCATAGAACCTGCAATCGCCGTCGGCCTCGCACACGATCACGCGCTCGTGGAAGAGACCATCGAGAAGGTTCGACGCGCGAAGCAGCGGGTCCTTCCAAAGCAACTTGATCGCTTCCGCGCTAAGGCATGCGGCCTGGTTGCGCTCCTCGGAACGACTGAGCCGAATGACAGCCAAGTCCGTGCCGGCGTCGATAGCGCCACGAACAATATCGCCGCTGTGGGTAGCTACGAACACCTGTCGCGCCGTAGTCCGCGCGGCTCGAGCGAGGTGCTGCGCTAATCGCGTCGCTTGGGGCGGATGCAGGAATGCCTCAGGCTCGTCGACAAGCACGAACGGCCTTTCAAGCACCTCCGTGTGTAGAACGCAGGACACAAAACTGCGCATGCCATCGCCTTGCTCATGCAGAGTTGGCAGCGCGCGGACGGCGGTCGCGTACTCCATTGAAACGACTCCCGCTGGACCCGCCGGCGGTCTCCGTCCGCACCGCAACGCGAGTTGCGTGCCGCCAAGCCGATCAAGCACGAGGTCCTCGCTGAAGGCCGACCGGAACACCCCGCTGATCCGTTCCTCAAGCTCGTAGTCCAAATACAGCGCTTGCAGTGGCTCCGATGGTCCTGAGCTGATCGCGTCGAAGGAAGTGGCCGGGCTTGAGTCGGAAAGGCGCGTGCTGGTGGAAAGATAGCTCAGCACCGTCCGGCCGAAGATCCCCAGCCTGGGGGCTTCGTCCCACGCGGCATGGGCGACGCCGCGGAGCCCGCCGCTCATGCCGACACCGATACCGCTGATGTTGATGGTGCCGTTCGGGTTCTCGGCCACGCGATACTTGCCGCATACCCAGGACCAAAAGTCGTCGTGGCTTCCCTCGCGTTGCGCGGACAATCCTTTGAGCACGACCAACGGCAACCGATCGGTCGCTCCCACCTCGCCCGCAAGCTCCTTCAGCAGGCGAGACTTGCCTGCGTTGTTGGGCCCGACAATGAGGATCATTCCAGATTCGGGCAGCGCCACCTCGTCACCACCCGAGAAACAAAGCTTGTCAATCGAAAGGCCAAACGACATCAGTCAAATCTCCTCACCCCAGCATCCGAAGGAATCAACCCCACCAGGCTGGCGGGAGACAACAGCGGCACACCTAGAACGAAACACCGACGAATCCGCTTTCGAGCAGGATGATCCTTTGACTTCCGACTCGTGCCAAGCGGGGCCGGCACTCCCGCGCCGCTTGTCGCGCTTCCCGTCGCTCCCGCGCGGTCGCATGTTCAGCGTCGATGACAGTCCGCGGCCGTTTTTTCGCTATTTCCGACGCCTTCGGAGTCGACAACACTTCGTCTAGCGCATTCAGCTCCGCTTCGAAGGCTTCGAGGCGGGCTGGATCGTCGCGCAAGTACTGCGAGAGCTGGCAGGGTTCAGCAAGCATTTGACGAATCGATTCTTTCGCCAACGCGCCCTTCGCGCCCCCGCCACCCGAAAAAGAGAAACGCTTCAGCAGAAGGCTGGTGAGCCTGGGCGATAGCCATGCCGGCAACGCGACGGACGGAGCGAGTCGCTGGACGCCTCGACGCGTCCGCTCAAGAACCGCCTCGGCGAGCGCGAGGAGGTTGGTGTTGCTCGGGTCAGCGGCACGAGTCTCGAGCGCCAGACGCTCGCTGCGCCCAAGCTCGAGTTCGACCAGGAGCGGCTCAAGCCACAAAGCGTCATCCGGCTCGTAGCCGAAGAGTGCCCGAGCGGCGCGTTGCAGGGCTTCCCGATAATCGTCAGGGACGGGACAATTGTCCTCTACCCCAAAGCGGATCACGTTCAGGACTTCGCCATTCATCAGGCGAAAAATCGCCTTCTCGCGCTCGGTAAGGAAATCGGCTGCCACGACGGGCATGCACCCGCCCGGAGCGTCTCCGTGGATTCGAAGCGTCCCGGCTGGCAGACGCGGAGGGCTTCGCCGCTGCCGGTACTGCTGAACGCCGCCTTGATGCGCAAAGTCGTCGCGTTCCTCGTCGCCGAAGTCGCTCATGCCGGTGATTGTACGACGAACGCGGCGTCAAGTGCTGCCAAAGAAGGCGACATCTTGGTGGCGACTCCTTGCACACAACTCGTCCGTGAAAAAGGGGGTGAGTTGTGTGCGCTTGGATTGAGGACATCAACTTGGACAAAACTCTCACCCCGAACCAGCGACGGCGGCTCGCGCTCGAGGCGTTCGCGGCTGAGCGCAGCGTCGCGCGGGCGTACAAGGCACCGGAGCGCGTACGCGAGAGCACGCGCTTGCGAATTCGAGAAGCGGCAATGCGGCTGGGGTTGCCGCCGCCACCGGATCCACACGCCGACGCCGCTATGGACAACGCCAGCGGTGTGCAACCCGCGTCCCACTAGGCCCGCACTGCCCCAACTTGCGAGCCCAAACTCGCACTGCCCGTTTACGTCCGCTTTCCACCCGACTTCTTGTCGACTTGGGCCAGGCGACCGACGCGGCACCGACTTTCCATCCACTTTCCGGGGCTCTTACGCCCGCTTTCTGACCGCTTTTGGGCGGCTTTTCTGGAAAGGCCCCGCCAAATACGCGAACGCCCCGGTGTGACCTGCCGGGGCGTCGCTGTCCACCACTCCCGCGAGCACGGGAACGATGGCGTCGAGAAACCTAGCACACAGCACCGAAGCTCGAACGTGCGGCGTCGCAACCGTACGATCGGGGCGTCCCTCGGCTCAACCGAGCGACGCACGTTCGAGCTCCGCTGCCAGCCCAGAATCGCCAACAAGTGCGGAGCCGGGAAGCCAGGGACGCCCCGGTAGAGCGGGCGAACCCCGCGAGCGCGCGCCCAGGGACCCAGCCGAAGGCTGGGAGCGGGCGAGGATGGTGGTCTCTCCGACCAAGGCTGCAGACAGCGAGACGCCAACAGGGGGTGAAGTATCACCCCCCGCCAAAAGCCATCAGTCCGCGCACGTCGAGCAAGCGTGCGAACCCGTTTCAAATTCATCGTCGAACACGACTGAGCGCGACGTGGCTTTTGGCAAGGGTGTGTGCATCGTGGGCCAGCGCGTCGACATGCTCGTCGTCGCGTTTCGGCTCGGTCTCGGTTGGAACGTCGTGGACAACGTGAGGCAGCGCCAAGAACTCGCCACTCAAGTAGGCGCGGCCGAGCTCACGCTTGACGACTTCCGTTTCGCGGTGAAGCGAAGGCGCTCGCTCTGCGGCGTCCCATTCGAGAACGCGGATTTGCGCGGTATTTTCGATGAAGGCGCGGCTGGCAGCTTCGTCTTGGAGCTGACGATGCGCGCCACCTGCCTGGCGACCCGACCCCTCGAACGGTCGCTCAACCTGCTATTCCACGTTGTGAACGCGTTTGGTGTCGTGCACGAAGCCCGCCTACGGAGGTTCGACCTTGCCGCCGACTATGCGGGCTTCGAGCTGTGCCCCGCTGATGCCGATCGAGTTCAGACGACACGAGCCCGGCTGGACTCATTTCGCATCGACGACAAGGACATCGACGGGTTGGCTACGCCGGACGCGCTCAGGGAGCATCGAAGCGCATCGCACCGGGTCACGGGGATCACGATCGCCGCTGGCAACCCCTCCATGGCCCGCGTGTACGCCAAGGACCTCGAGCTGCAGCAGGCCAGGCGCGAGCAGAAGAGGGCGATCGAGCACGCGATCTGGTCGGCAAACGGGTGGGACGGAAACGCCCCGGTGACGCGCGTAGAGTTCCAAGGCCGCGGAGCATTTCTCGACGAGATCAACCTCCGCGACCCACGTGCATTGCCCGAAAAGCTCGACCCGGTATTCCAGCGCGGCGTGCGGTGGGTGCGTTTTATCGACCTGAATTCAAGTACGCGCCGAACGCGCTGCGTTCTGGATCCGCGTTGGCAGGTGGTCACGGATACGGTGTTCTCGCACGCAGCAGCGCCCATCGAGCGGAGTCGAGCCTTTCGAGGCGGCGCCCGTCCCTCGCACGTGTCCGGGAGCGTCCAGTCGGCGCTTGCGTCGAACGGCCTGCTACGTCCTCCGCAATTGGTCACGGAGGACGGCCGAACGTTCGAAGATCCAACCGAATTCGCGGCGCACCTAGATCACGACGCCGCGGTTGAGTGGGTCCATAAGACCTATCGCGACATCTTCCGAGGCGCGTCGGACCTGTGCGCCGATGACGCCGTCGCGCGTTTCGGCCCCCACGACGCCGTCATCGCAGTCGCCACGAAGAACGAGGCCGCGAGAGCGCGGTTCTGGAGTCACGACGATCTGAAAGGACTGAAGAAATGAAAGGTTTCACCAGGTATTGGTTCACCGTGCGCGAAGCGGCGCGAGCCCTCTCGACGACGCCGGCGGCGCTGCGAAAGCAGCTCGAGCGGCGGGCGCGGCGGGCCCCGGACGGCGGCACCGAGGCGCGGCTCGACGGGATTCGGGCTCGCAAGATTTCGAATCGGTGGCGCGTTTCGTTCGACGAGCCGTGGACCAAGTAGGCCCGCCAAGCGACGCCCCGGGCCGCCAGTGGACAGAGCGGTGCGACGAAGCACGACCAAGCGCGACCAAGTGATGCGACAGAGCACGACGCCGTGATACAATTGGGACACCAAACGAGCGACGGTCACGGCTGGGGAAGCACCCCGAAGTGACTATTCGCAAAGAAAAACGGGACGGCGAGTCTCGCTGGGTCATTGACATCCTGTACAGAACAGCAGACGGCAAGCGACGCCGTTACCGCCGTGATGCGCAGGTTCAGACCAAAGCAGCGTCCGAGGCGGAGCAGCGACGCTTGCTCGTAGAGCTCGCGCAGCGCGGCTCGTTAGAGGCGCTCGAGCCACCCATCGTGGCGAAGGCGCCGGCGTACACGTTCGACGATGCCGTGCGGCATTTTCGAGCGACGCACTTGAAAACGGCGCTCAAGCCCTCGACGCGAGCCGGCTATCAAAACCGGATCGACGTCGTCTTGATGCCCGAGTTCGGCGGCTTGCCGCTCGAACAGGTGAACGGCATGGCCCTCGCCAAGCTGGACGTCGAGCTAGTTGCGGACAAGTTGGCGCCCTCTACGCGGGCCAAGGTGCAAACGGTGCTGCGTTCGATCCTTCGAAGCGCAGTGCGGGCAGGCATGCTGGAAAACATGCCTTCCCTGCCCTCGCTACCAAAGATCGGGCGGAAGGTACCGCGACCGATGCGGCGAGCCGACCTCGAAGCCATTCTGGCCGCCACAAATGAAGCGGGCAGGCTCGCCTACGAGATCGCCGCGTTCTCGGGCCTTCGGGCGTCCGAGATCCGCGGGCTGCGCTGGTCGGACATCAACTTGGCGATCGGAACCATCACGGTTCGGCGCGGCATCACTCTCGGCATCGAGACGACGCCCAAGTCGCACCACCAGCGCGTGATTCCGATCGGGCCAAGGCTTCGGGCGGTGCTTGCGGTCGCCGAGGTAAGGAAGAAGGGTCCGTGGGCTCCCGTGGCCATCACGGAGCTCGGCAAGCCTTGGGGCGAGAACGGCCTGAACCAGGCCTTCAAACGCTCGCTGGCTCGCGCCAAGCTCGAAGGCTGGTCGTTCCACGACCTGCGGCACTTCTTCGTTACGGAGCTATTCCGAAGCGGAGCAGGCGCAGCTGCAATCCAGCAGCTAGCCGGACACGCCGACCTGGCCACGACGCAACGCTACGCCGATCTCGATGCGAACGACCTTCGCAGCGCGATCTCGCGCATCGATGGAGAGAACGTGGAAACGAGCATTGGCGACGGTGTGCGCGAGCCCTAGCGGCGCACGAGAAAACCGAAAGGTTCTGCTGCTGTACGGGATAGCCACGCCCCGCGTGATTTCTGAGTTCCTAAAGCCAAGGTCGCAAGTTCGATTCTTGCCGGGGGCGCCA
>JBBRMI010000237.1:0-11397 GCA_038230915.1 Polyangiales bacterium
ACGGGGAAATACTCCGGCGGTCCTCCCGGCTCGATAACCATCGCTCGTGGCTTCGAAAAGCTTTTGGCAAGCGTCGAAGCCGTCTTAGCTGTGGAAAACAGCTCCAGGATGCGATGAATGCTCAGCCGCCTTCCTGTTGATTCCCTTCGCCCGGTTTGTTGGCCCGATTCGAGCGGGCGGCTTAATGCCAGGGGAAGCCACGGAGGTTCTGATGAAGGCTCGCCCTGCAACACTGGTCGTGATCGAGTTCGGCGGCAGCTGGCCCCGCTGGCTGAACCCCACGGGTGACCGTGGCGACTTGGCAGTCGTAGCGCAACACTATGCCGGTCCACCCACCGACTTGATCACGCAAGTCGCAATGCGCGTGACGCGGCTGCAGACGCGCGGCTGGGAGCTGTCGTCGATGGTGCTGGTGTCGAACGGTCGCACCGATGCGCCGACCGCATCCGCGCGCTCGATCCTGGCGCGCGGCCTGCTCGCGCACCTCGCGGCATCGGGCGGGGGCAGCTTCGTGCTCAGCGTCGACGCTTACTTGGGTCTGCGCGCCGAGCGCAACCTGGCCGCCGTCGCGAAGAGCCTCGAGGCGCTCGCGTTGGCGAGCCGCGTCGAGCTACGCCTGGAAAGCGCCGCGTCGGCGAGCGCGTCGATTCCGGTAGCGCGCGCCCTGACCGCCTGACCACCGCCCGGGATGTGCTATCCCGGCCCGCGTGAGCGACACGGCCGCACTCGAAACCGACCCACGAGCGAGCCCGTCTGAGCTCGATACCGAGACGCGCGCCGCGCTCGAGTGGCCCGCGCTATTGACCGCGCTCGGCGGCTTTTGCACCAGCTCGTCGGGCAAGGCGCGGGCGCTCGCGCTCCACCCGGCCGCCAGCATCGACGCGGCCCACGCCCGCAACCAAGTCGTTGGCGAAATGCTCGACCTCGATCGCTTGGGCAAAGCGCCCACCGCGCGCGCCTTCCCCGACGTCCACGAGGCGCTCGAGCGCGCCGCGCGCGGGGGCGTGGCGAGCGCGGCCGAGCTCTGGCAAGTCAAGGAACTGCTCGAGGTCGCGGCCAAGCTGCGCGTGTTTGCGAAGGCGCAACGCGAAAGCCATCCGGCCTTATCCCAAGCCGTCGATTCGCCGCCCGAGCTCGCCGGCCTCGAAGAAGATCTCACCCATTCGCTGGACCCCGACGGCAGCGTTGCCGATCGCGCCTCGCCCGATTTGGCGCGCGCTCGCAAACGCACCCGCGAGCTGCGTGAAGAGCTGAAGCGCAAGCTGGGCCAACTGATCGAACGCCACGCCGACGTCGTGCAAGCCGACTACTACACCGAGCGCGAGGGCCGCTACGTGCTGCCGGTGCGCTCCGACGCACATTTACGCGTGCCCGGCATCGTGCTCGGCTCGAGCGCCTCGGGTGCGACGCTGTTCGTCGAGCCGGAAGAGCTGACCGGGCTCGGCAACCAACTGCGCATCCAAGAGGCCGAAGCGCTGCGCGAGGCGGCCAAGGTGCTGGGCGTCCTCTCCGGCTATTTGGCGAGCGACGCCGAGCCGGTCCGGGCCGCGCAACACGCCTGCGAAGAAGCCGACGTGCTCGGGGCGTTGGCGCGGTTTGCGCGTCAAACCCGCTCGCTGATCGTGCCGCTGGTCGCCGAAGCCCGCCTCGATTTACGCACCGCGCGCCACCCGTTGTTGGCGCTCACCCCACACCCCGTCGTGGCCAACGACATTGCGATCGAAGCCTCGCGCGCGTTGGTGATTTCAGGGCCGAACGCCGGCGGCAAGACCGTCGCCCTGAAGACGCTCGGCTTGGTGGCGTGGATGGCGCGCGCCGGCATCCCCGTGCCAGTCGCCGAAGAATCCATCGTAGGCTGGTTTGGCAGCGTGCTGGCCGACATCGGTGACGAGCAGAGCATCGCCCGTTCGCTGTCGACGTTCAGCGCCCACGTTCAGCGATTGAGCTCGCTGCTCGAGCGCGCCGACGGCGAAACCCTGATTTTGCTCGACGAGCTCGCGTCCGGCACCGATCCTGAGGAAGGCGCGGCACTGGCGGCCGCGGTACTGGAGGCGCTCACTGCCCGCGGCGCCGCCGTAGCGGTGACGACTCACTACGAAAAGCTGAAGGAGTTCGCGGCTCACGCGTCACACCTGCAAAACGCCTCGGTCAGCTATGACTTCGAGCGCATGGCGCCGACGTTCCGGCTGACGATGGGCGTGCCGGGCGCTTCGAGCGCGCTCACGGTCGCGACCCGTCACGGCCTGCCGAGCAGCGTGATCGCGCGCGCCACCGCGCTTTTGCCGGAGCAATCGCGCGAGCGTGAGCGCGCGGTCGAACGGCTCGAACGCCAACGCCAAGCCTTCGAACACGACCGGGAGGCGCTGGCCCACGAAGTCGAAGAGCTGCGCCGACTCCGTGAGCGTCTCGAATTGGAGCACGGCAACGCGCGCGCGGAGCTGGAAGCGGAGGTCCAACGCGAGACAGTCGCGCTGCGCGCCAACGTCTCCAAAATCCGCGCCGAGCTGTTGGCGGCGCGCGAGCGGCTCAAACACGGCGCGCACGATCCGAAGGCGCTGCGCAGCATCGAGCGCGACTTGGGGCGTGCGGCGGTGCACGTGTCGCTCGGTGGCTCACTGTTGCCGAGCCGCGAGCCCACACCAACCGCCGCAGACTTGCGCGCGCCGAGCGTCACCCACAAGAGCGGCGACACCGTGCGTATCAAGTCGTCCGGCCTCCTGGCCACCGTGCTCGACTCCGACTCGGATAAATTGCGCATCCAGGTCGGCTCCATAAAGCTCATTTTACGCAGCGAAGACGTCGAGGCGGCGCGTGCCCCGCGCAAGCCTCAACCGGCGGCCCGCGCCCGCAAATCGAGCATCGTTTCGCCGAGCTTGCCGAGCGCGGTCCGCACGAGTACCAACACGCTCGATCTACGCGGCGAACGCGTTGACGTGGCGCTCGACAAGGTCGACGCTTTTCTGGATCGAATGCTGAACGTCGGCGAGCAGCATGGCTTCGTGTTGCACGGCCACGGCACCGGCGCGCTCAAGTCCGCCGTGCGCGAACACCTCCGAGCTTCCAGCTACATTGAACAGTCACAGGCTGCGGAGGCCGATTCGGGTGGCGATGCGTTCACCGTCTTCTGGCTACGGTGCTAGCGTCGCTCCACAAAGAATGTCGGCCCCTGAATCTTCGAGCTCTTTGAAGCTCCCAGCGGCGGCGAGGACTGGCAGCGCGCCTCACCATCCAGCGCCCAAGTCTTCACCTTCCTCGGCCGCTGCCGCGCCAGGCCACGGTCATGGCGACGCCAGCACCGCCTACAAGCTGAAACTGGCCCTGGGCGCGCTCGGCGTCGTCTACGGCGACATCGGCACCAGCCCGCTCTACGCCATGCGTGAGTGCTTCAACGAGGAGCACGGCATCGCGGTCACGCAAGCCAACGTCATGGGCGTGCTGTCGCTGATCTTCTGGGCGCTGACGTTGATCGTGTCGCTCAAGTACGTCGCGTACGTGTTGCGCGCCGACAACAAGGGTGAAGGCGGCATCTTGGCGCTGATGGCGCTGGCCAGCACTGCCATGCGCGGCAAAGCTGTGTACCCAATCTTGATCGCGCTCGGCGTGTTTGGCTCCGCGCTGCTGTATGGCGACGGCATGATTACGCCGGCCATTTCCGTGCTGTCGGCCGTCGAAGGTTTACAAGTCGCGGCGCCGGGCATGAGCCACCTGATCCTACCGCTGACGATCGCGATCTTAATCGGCCTGTTCGCCGTGCAGCGGCGCGGCACGGCCGGCCTCGGCGCCGTGTTCGGGCCGATCATGCTGCTGTGGTTCGGCTCGCTGCTCGGGTTCGGCATCCTGCAGACGCTCCGGCATCCGGGGGTGATGGCGTCGGTGAATCCGTTCTATGCGGCAAGCTTCCTGAAGGTACACGGCGTGACCGGCTTGCTCGTGCTCGGCGCCGTCGTTCTAGTCGTCACCGGCGGGGAAGCGCTCTACGCCGATCTCGGCCATTTCGGTCGCGGCCCGATCCGCCTGGCTTGGTACAGCGTGGCCATGCCGGCGCTCCTGATGAACTATTTCGGCCAAGGCGCGCTATTGATTGCGGATCCGAAGGCAGTCGAAAATCCGTTCTTCCGCATGATGCCGAGCCTCGTGCTCTACCCGATGGTACTGCTGTCGACCGCCGCCACCGTGATCGCGTCGCAAGCGCTGATCTCCGGCGTCTTCTCGCTGACTTCGCAGGCAACGATGCTCGGCCTATTGCCACGCGTCAGTATCAAGCACACCTCCGCCGACGAACGCGGGCAGATCTACGTGCCGTTCGTGAACTGGGCGCTGCTCTTGGCGACGATCGGCCTCGTTCTCGGCTTCAAGACCTCGAGCAACCTGGCCGCGGCCTACGGCATCGCGGTGACGCTGACGATGGTGATCACGACCATCCTGGCTTATTTCCTGGTACGGCACGTGTGGGGCTGGAGCATTCCGAGAGCCTTGGCGGTATCGGCGGTCTTCTTGCTGCCCGAGCTGGTGTTCATGGGCGCCAACGTGATCAAGGTCGAAGACGGCGGCTGGGTCCCGCTGCTGATCGGCGCGCTGATCTACGTGATGATGCTGAGCTGGAAGCGTGGCCGCGAAATCTTGGCGCAACGCTTCCGCGAGCAGCTCTTGCCGCTCGACGACTTCTTCGACCTGATGCACGTCGACATCCCAGCGCGCGTGCCAGGCACCGCGGTGTTCATGACCAGCACCAAGGACGGCACGCCGCCGGCCATGCTGCACAATTTTCTGCACAACCGCGTCGTCCACCAGCACATCGTGCTGTTGACGGTGATCACCAGCGATTCTGCGCGCGTGGCCGAAGAAGATCGCTTCCGGCTCGAAGACATGGCGCACGGATTTGTGCGCGTGATCGGCCGCTACGGCTTCATGGAGCAGCCGGACGCGCCCAAGCTGCTGCACGACGCCGGCGTGATCGGCTCGGTCGAGCACGTCACGTTCTTCCTCGGTCGCGAGAACCTGATCGCTACCGCCAAGCCCGGCATGGCCAAGTGGCGGGTCAGCCTGTTCGCCTTCCTGACCCGCAACGCCGAACCGGCGACCAAGTTCTTCAACATCCCCCCCGACCGGGTCTTCGAAATCGGCGCCCAAATCGAGCTCTAACGGCGCAGGCCGTCTCGAGCGAGAGCGAGAGAACAGGAAGACGGGAAGGCGGGAAGGATTTTTGGGGGGCGACGGGTGCGCTCGAGGTCTCACTACCGGCCTGAGCTGACCTCGCGAGCGAGGCCCTGGAGGCAACGATTTTTCGTTCGGTCTCCCGAACGAAAAATGCGCTTTCTCTCGTCCTTCCCGCCTTCCCGCCTTCCTGTTGATTTCCCACGCCCAATCGTCCGTCGCCCCCTTGCCAAGCTGCCACGGCGCATTACCCTGCCTTTTCGCCCCATGAAGCTGCACGACGTCGGACCGGCCATCCCCCTGCTCATCGCACTCGGTTTTCAGGGCTGGGTGACCTACCGCGTGTGGCGAACCCGGGTGTTCGAGAAGTCGCAGAAGCTGAACCAGGCCAAGCTCATCTGGCTCTTGCCGGTTCTGGGGGCGATCATGGTCTTCTCGGTCCTGCATCAAGAAGAGCGGGCGGAGCGCGACGGGCCGCAGCTGCGCCTCTGACGGTCGGCCTTTCAGCCCAGAAGTGCGCGGAACCCGTGCCAAATCCCGATTGCTTGAGCACCACGAGACCCCCGTGCTAGTAGCCGCGCGCGCTCTGCATTAGAGCGCAGCAAGGCCCGCGTGGGGCCATGCGGGACCCCCGGGACCCCCGCTTTATCGAGGAGCTAGCATCTTGGACCGTCGCTCAGGACCTTCCGTTGCGTCCTTACTGTCACTGCTCGTTGCGTGCGTCGTAGCGCTCGCGCCCAAAGCCGCCTTCGGCGCTCAGCCTCATCGCAGCGGTGAAGCCAACCTGATCCTGCCCGACTTGAGTAGCGTTCAGGTGCTCGGGACCGATGGCCACAGCCTGCTGATGGTCGGCTTGTTGGTCTCGGCTCTCGGCATCTTGTTCGGGGTGGTCGCGCTCAAGCAAATCAAGGCGCTGCCGGTCCATAAATCGATGGCCGACGTCTCGCAGATTATCTGGGAGACGTGCAAGACGTATCTGTTCCAGCAGGGCAAATTCATCCTGATGCTCGAGGTGCTGATCGGCAGCATCATCGTCCTGTACTTCGGGGTGCTGCAGGGGCTGGGCGCGGGGCGCGTGCTGATGATCCTGGCCTTCAGCCTGATCGGCATCGGCGGCAGCTACGGCGTCGCCTGGTTCGGCATCCGAATCAACACGTACGCCAACTCGCGAACCGCGTTTGCCAGCCTCGAGGGCAAGCCCTACCCAGTTTATGCGATTCCGCTCAAGGCCGGCATGAGCATCGGCATGCTCTTGATCAGCGTCGAGCTGGTGCTGATGCTCAGCATCTTGCTGTTCATCCCGGGCGAATACGCCGGTTCGTGCTTCATCGGTTTCGCGATCGGCGAGTCGCTCGGCGCATCCGCGCTGCGCATCGCCGGCGGCATCTTCACCAAGATCGCCGACATCGGCTCCGACCTGATGAAGATCGTCTTCAAGGTCAAAGAAGACGACGCACGTAACCCTGGCGTCATCGCCGACTGCGTGGGCGACAACGCTGGTGACTCGGTCGGCCCCAGCGCCGACGGCTTCGAGACCTACGGCGTGACCGGCGTCGCGCTGATTTCCTTCATCTTGGTCGCGGTCAAAGAGCCGGCCGTGCAGGTCCAACTGCTGGTGTGGATCTTCGCCATGCGCATCGTGATGGTCGTGGTCAGCGCCTTCTCGTACTGGATCAACGAGGCCGTGCAGAAGGGCGTGATCGCCAAGGCGACCAAGATCAACTTCGAATCGCCGCTCACCTGGCTGGTTTGGATCACTTCGCTGGCCTCGCTGGCGCTGACGTTCGTCGTCTCCAACTTGATGATCAAGGACCTGGGCGACGGCACGCTGTGGTGGAAACTCTCGTGCATCATCAGCTGCGGTACCCTGGCCGGCGCGATCATCCCCGAGCTGATCAAGGTCTTCACCTCGACGACTTCGGGTCACGTGGCCGAGGTGGTGACCTCGTCGCGTGAAGGCGGCGCCTCCTTGAACGTGTTGTCCGGCCTCGTCGCCGGTAACTTCAGCGCGTTCTGGATGGGCGTGGTGATCACCACGCTGATGGCCACCGCCTACTACTTCAGCGGCGAGGGCGTGGCATCCTTGATGATCGCCCCCGCGGTGTTCGCGTTCGGCCTGGTGGCGTTCGGTTTCTTGGGCATGGGGCCAGTCACGATCGCCGTCGATTCGTACGGTCCGGTGACGGACAACGCGCAGTCGGTGTTCGAGCTGTCGCAGATCAGCGAAATCGAAGGTGTCTCCGAGGACATCCAAAAGTCTTTCGGCTTCAAGCTCGACTTCGAGAAGGCCAAGCACCTGCTCGAAGAGAACGACGGCGCCGGCAACACCTTCAAGGCAACGGCAAAGCCGGTGCTGATCGGCACCGCGGTCGTGGGCGCCACGACGATGATCTTCTCGATCGTCGTCTTGCTCACGCACGGCCTGACCGACCACATCGAGAACCTCTCGATCCTGCACCCGCCGTTCTTGCTGGGCATGATCATGGGCGGCGCGGTGATCTTCTGGTTCACCGGCGCTTCGATCCAAGCGGTCGTGGCCGGCGCTTACCGTGCGGTCGAGTTCATCAAGCGCAACATGAAGCTCGATGGCGCTGCCGCGTCGATCGAAGACAGCAAGAAGGTCGTCCAAATCTGCACGCAGTACGCGCAGAAGGGCATGATCAACATCTTCTTGGTGATCTTCTTCGGCACGCTGGCGTTCGCCTGCCTCGATCCTTTCTTGTTCATCGGCTACCTGATCGGCCTGGCGCTGTTCGGCTTGTTCCAGGCCCTGTTCCTGGCCAACGCTGGTGGCGCCTGGGACAACGCCAAAAAGGTCGTCGAGGTCGAGCTGAAAGAGCGGGGCACCGAGCTGCACGCAGCCGCCATCGTCGGCGACACCGTCGGCGACCCGTTCAAGGACACCTCCTCGGTGGCGATGAACCCGATCATCAAGTTTGCGACGCTGTTCGGCTTGCTCGCCGTCGAGCTGGCCGTGAACTTGAAGGAGAGCGGGCACGAAGGCGTGCTGATGTGCCTGGCGATCGGCTTTGGCGCAGCGATGCTGTTCTTCGTCTGGCGCTCGTTCTACGGCATGCGCATCACCGGCGTGGAGACCGAGAGTTCGTCGGCCGCGGCGCCCTCGCCCGCGGAGTGACGGCAGACCTCACACGTCGCTGCAACTAGGCTCGCAGCGACGTGTGAGCTTTAGTCCTTAGCCGCCTGGCTGCGTTTTCGAGCCTTTCCGGCTCTGGCGTTTTTGGGGGCAGCTTTTTTGGCGGCCTTCTTGGCTTCGACTGCGACCTTCTTGGCGGCCTTGCGCTGACGCGGCGGCGCGGCCTGCGCTGGCGTAGCGACCGGCAGCGTCGGCGTCTCGCCGCGAAACAGCTGCTGCAGACCTTGCGCGTAGGCTGGACCGAGCACTTCGTGCTTCAGGTACACGTAAGCGGCTTTCCAAGGTAGCGCCGCGATCCGCGCGTGCCAAGCCGTCAGGCCCGCAAGCTCATAGCTCGGCGCGCGCAGCCGTAAGTAGCCGAACGGCGCCGTCGCGATCAGCGGCAACGCTTCGCCCTCGTCCGGGTCGCCGCCTACCAGCGCGGCCCCGCGATCGGACAAGAGCGTCGTCACCTCGTCGTCGAACCACGATGGGTGCCGGAACTCGAACGCTGCCAAGGTCCCGGCCGGCAGCTGCGCCAAGAACTCGCGCAGCACCCCGGCGTCCTTGCGCAAGAACGGTGGCAGCTGAAAAAGAATCGGTCCGAGCCGCACGTCGAGCGTCGCTGCGACCTTAAGAAAATGTGCAGTTCCGTCAGCGGCATCTTTCAGGCGCGAGCTGTGGGTGATGCTGCGCGGCGCCTTCAGCGCAAAGCGAAAGTCCGCCGACACCTTGGCCTTCCATCCTTCGAGCAACGCCGGCTGCGGCATCCGATAGAAGGTGTTGTTGACTTCGACCGTCGAAAGTCGTTCCGCATAGCTCTTCAGCATCTCGGCATCCGGCAGGCCCGCCGGATAAAAGCTGCCCTTCCACTCCGCGTACGAAAACCCGCTAGTCCCAACGAACAGCTGCATACAGGCCGACAATACGCCGACTCGTCGCTCGCGTTGGGGTTGCGGCCTCAACGCGCACGAGAAGGAGAAGGAGAAGGAGAAGGAGAAGGAGAAGGAGAACCAGCGAGCGAGGCCCTTGGGCCGAGCGGCCATTCACCCGTTCTCCTGCAGCTGGAAATGAGCCAAATGACGCTGACCGATCAACCAGCAACTAAGCCGTGCTAAAGATTTTCGCTTAGAGGTGCGGGCTCGCTAAACTTTCGAGCTCGGAGATCATTGGCCACCAGCGTCGCTCCCGGTGAGGTCTTAGAGTCCAAATATCGCGTCGATGCGGGCATCGACGGGGGCTTGGACGCGTTCGCGGGCAACACGGTGGATGGCCACACGTCGGTCGTGATCTTCAAGGTCACCGCCGATGCCGCCAGCGCGATCGAGCGCGCCAAAGGTGTCGAGCACATGCACCTGGCGCGACTGCTCGACGTGCTCGACGTCGACGGTCAGAAGTACGCCGTCGCGGAACGCCTGCCAGGGCTGACTTTGGCCGAGCGGCTCGACAACATCGGCAAGAAAGAGGCGGTCGACGCCGTCCGCTACTCGCTGCGCATCGCCGACGCTCTGTCGTCCCTGCACGAAGCGGGCGCCTGTCACGGCTCCGTCCATCCACGCGGGATTCTGATCCAGGTCGAAGGCCACGCCCCGCCGGTGCTCGGTTACTTTCCGTCGAACGACACGAGCTACCGTTCCGCCGAGCGTGGCAATGAGGATCCGCCGACCGAATCGGACGACGCTTGGGCGGCCGCCGGGCTGCTGCACAAGATGCTGCTCGGCACCGCCCCGCCTCGCGAAGGTTACGCGACCGAAACTGAGCTGCGCGACGCCGGCGTGATCGACGCCGCCCTCAGCTCGGCGATGGCGCACGCGCTGAACAAGGATCCGGAGCAGCGCAGCCGCGACGTGCGGCCGCTGAAGCGCGAGCTGGCGCGTTGGTTCGTCGAGCACGCTGGCGAAGAGCCGATCGCCCCCGGCCCGCATTCGTCGTCGCCGCCACCGCTTCCGGCCAACCAACGCACACTGGAGGGCACGACGTCGTCGTCGATGCCGCCAAACCGCAGCCGTCCGCCCGCGGGACCGCTCAAGGGCGGTATGCGCCGTATCGTGCCGCTGGCCGTCGGTGGCATCGTGGTGGGCTTGCTCGGCGGTTGGGTCTTCAACGCTCTGCGCCCGAGGCCTCCGGCGCCAGTCGCGGAGAAGGTCGTCGCCGCCCCGGCCGTCGCGGCGAGCGACAAGCCAGTCGAGCTGGGCGAAGTGCCGGTCACGGGCGACAGCGAAAAGACCGTCGCACCGACCGACAAGCTGAGCTCGTGCGTGATGGGCTACTTGCCGAAGAACACGTTCACATCGGCGCCGGATTTTTCCGGCTTTTGCGACCAAGCGGATCCGCGGGCCGGAGCGGACAAGCTGCGCGTCGCCGTCGTCGCCAGCGGCCCCAAAACGGCCGTCGCGACCGACGCGATGAAGATCTTCGCGCGCATCGGTTGGTACGACATGGCAGCCTTTGCGGTCGTGCGCGCCGGCTGCTGTCCCGACGCCAAGCCGCTCGAGCTCCCCGAGCCGTCGAAGACCTGCGACAACATGGCCGAAGCCCTGCGCACCGTCGGTCAAGAAGTCGTCGCCAATCACGCCGCCGAAGAGTCGCTCAAGAAGTACACGGCGGCGATTCACTGCGAGCTCAACGTCGGCCGCGGCCAAACCTTCCGCAAAGCAGAACGCCCCGCCGGCGGCGAAGACAGCGCGTTCCTCGAGCTCGTAAAATCCTTCCAAACTCCGTAAGTCTCGCGGGCGCGAGCAAACAGCGAGACGGGGAGGTGGGGAGATTTTGGTGTGGGCGAACAGCTCGCCTCGAGGCTGCAGTGAGCGTCGGGGCTCCCGGTCTTTCGCTCTCGCCTCCCCGACTCCCCCCACTCCCCGGCTCCCTGTTTGTTCGCGCTCGATCGCAACGCGACGCGATGTCCTGGATGGGGCTACGGAGCCGCGCGATCAGACGGAGTCGGCCAGCCGCTCACCCCGTTGCGCTTTTCGGGCACGGGCACGTTCACGTCTGACCACTCATCGCATCTTGCCCGAGTGAGCAGGGAACAACAGGAAGGCGGGAAGCCGGGAAGGACGAGAACCCGCAGATTGGGGTGGGTGGTACGGGTAAGCTCGACGCTAGGGATA